>CADCBH010000004.1 GCA_902799655.1 uncultured Bacteroidales bacterium | reverse complement strand
AGTACAGTTTGAGAGTCAGGAGCGCCGTATCAACCAGGTTCTTGCTGCTCTGAAGGAGAATGGCATCAACTCTATCGAGGAGGCCAACGAGATTTGTGAAAAGGCTGGTGTAGATCCCTACCAGATGTGTGAGGACACTCAGCGTATCTGCTTCGAGAACGCTAAGTGGGCATACGTTTGTGGTGCCGCTATCGCTATCAAGAAGGGCGTGAAGACTGCTGCTGATGCTGCCGAGGCTATTGGTATCGGTCTGCAGAGCTTCTGCATCCCTGGTTCTGTAGCCGACGACCGTAAGGTTGGTCTGGGTCACGGTAACCTGGCTGCCCGTCTGCTCCGCGAGGAGACTGAGTGCTTCGCCTTCCTGGCTGGTCACGAGTCTTTCGCTGCTGCCGAGGGTGCCATCAAGATTGCTGAGATGGCCAACAAGGTTCGTAAGAAGCCACTTCGTGTTATCCTGAACGGTCTTGGCAAGGATGCTGCCCAGATCATCAGCCGTATCAATGGTTTCACCTATGTACAGACTCAGTTCGACTACTTCACCTCTGAGCTGAAGGTGGTTAAGGAGGTTCCCTATGGCAACAACCCCAGCCGTCTGAAGGTAAAGTGCTATGGTGCCGACGATGTTCGCGAGGGTGTCGCTATTCTGTGGAAGGAGAACGTAGATGTATCTATCACGGGTAACTCTACCAACCCCACTCGTTTCCAGCACCCCGTAGCAGGTACCTATAAGAAGGAGCGCGTGCTTGCTGGCAAGCCTTACTTCTCAGTAGCTTCTGGTGGTGGCACGGGTCGTACCCTGCACCCCGATAACATGGCTGCTGGTCCCGCTTCTTATGGTATGACCGACACCATGGGTCGTATGCACTCTGACGCTCAGTTCGCAGGTTCTTCTTCAGTTCCTGCCCACGTTGAGATGATGGGCTTCCTGGGTATTGGTAACAACCCAATGGTAGGTGCTACCGTAGCTATCGCTGTAGCTATCGACCTCGCACTGAACAAAAAGTAATTACCATCAATAGAGAAAAGAGGCTGCATCCACTGATTGCAGCCTCTTTTTGTTGTTAGCGCTGATATTACTTTTTATTCTTTTACTTCCCTCTGTCTCAACAGCGCCTCTATGTAATAGTAGTCTGCGTATATGATGCTGGCATCAATCTCTGAACCGTTGGGGTGGTGACCGGTGGAGTGCATGAGGAAGGCCACGTTCTTGTCGCGACTCTGGTATTTCTCACTCCTCCCGCCTCGCTCCAACGAGGCGGGAGGGCTTTTTTTGTAGCCATTTTATTAAATTATCAAACTTTTGATTATCAAACTTTTGATAATTTCAAGAAAATGACTATCTTTTATAGTCGTGAGCAACCGGTTCAAACCTTCAGCGCCCTCATGGCGTTCAGGACAGCCAGGACTGTGACACCCACATCGGCAAAGACTGCAAGCCACATGGTAGCCAGTCCGACAACAGCCAGCAGCAGGACGGCAACCTTCACACCAATGGCAAAGGCGATGTTCTGACGGGCTATGGCCAGTGTGCGACGGGCTATACGGATGGCTGTGGCAATTTTCGAGGGATAATCGTCCATCAGCACCACGTCAGCGGCCTCTATAGCAGCATCACTACCCAGCCCGCCCATAGCAATGCCCACATCGGCACGAGCCAACACGGGAGCATCGTTAATACCATCGCCCACGAAAGCTATAGTATGCGTGTCTGAAATCAGTTTCTCCATCAGCTGCACCTTGTCGGCTGGCAACAGTTCAGCATGATATTCGTCCAGGCGCAACTGATGAGCCACCCTTTGTGCCACATCCTCACGGTCGCCCGTCAGCATCACGGTTTTCTGCACACCCAGTGCCTTCAACGCAGCAATAGCCTCTTCGCTATCCTCTTTCACCACATCGTTGATGAGGATATGTCCCGCGTATTCTCCATCAATAGCCACATGGATCATGGTGCCCGTATCTCCATCACAGGCATGCCACTTGGCGCCGACGGCATCCATCATCTTCGTATTGCCCACACAGACCACCTGTTGACCTACCTTGGCGCGTATGCCCTTACCAGCCAACTCTTCCACATCACTCACCTCGCAACCATCGATAGCCTCATCGGGGAAGGCATTGCGCAAGGCTGCACCAATGGGATGAGTCGTGAAGTGCTCCACATGGGCAGCCATGTGCAAAATATGGGTGGTATAAGGATGTACAGCCTCCACGGCAAAACGTCCATGCGTCAAGGTACCCGTCTTGTCGAACACCACCGTATCCACCTTTGCCAAGAGGTCCAGATAGTTGGCACCCTTCACCAGAATACCCTTACGCGAAGCGCCGCCAATGCCGCCAAAGAAGGACAGGGGCACACTGATGACTAATGCACAAGGACAGCTGACCACCAGGAACATCAAAGCACGATACAGCCAGGTGGGGAAAGCGGTGATAAAGGAGAGACCTGAGGTAAGAGAGACATACAATGGTGGCAACAACGCAATGGCGATTGCCAAGAACACGACTACAGGGGTATAGATGCGGGCAAACCGGGTGATGAATGTCTCGCTCTGCGACTTATGCTCGCCGGCATCCTCCACCAGTCGGATAATCTTCGAAACGGTACTCTCGCCAAATGACTTTGTAGTACGGATGCGTAGCACCCCATTGATATTGATACAGCCAGAGATGACCTCGTCTTCCTCGCCAACCTCACGGGGAACACTCTCACCCGTCAACGCCATGGTGTTCAGCGATGAGGCGCCACTAACGACGACTCCGTCCAAGGGTACTTTCTCGCCTGGACGCACCACGATAGTAGAACCGATAGCCACCTCGTCAGGACTGACTGTCACTTCCTGCTTTTCTGCCTTTTCATCGCCTACCTCTATATGGGCTACATCCGGACGGATATCCATCAGATGAGAAATGCTCTCGCGGCTCTTCCCTTCGGCATAGCCCTCAAAGAGTTCGCCCACCTGGAAGAAAAGCATCACAAAGACAGCCTCTGGAAACTCCGTCTCAGCACCTGGCAGGAAGCCAATGCAGAGAGCACCTATGGTAGCTACGGCCATCAGGAAATGCTCATTGAAGGGATCACCCTCCATCAGTCCCTCTACCGCTTCTTTCAATGTGCCGAAGCCTATTATCAAATAAGGTACAAGGTAAACCAACAGCAATTGCCATGTGGCAAGTGCCGTTGTCTTCTCTATGATTACTGATCCTATAAGCAGTAGCACCGTTATCACAATGATTCCCAACTGTCTGTGCAGTCCGTGCTCATGGTGATGCTCATGATGATGCTCATGATGATGTTCATGACAACAGCATTCGCCTTGATGCTCGTGATGATGTTCGTGTCCCATATCCTAGTGTTTTATTGTTTCTGGGTGCAAAGGTATGAAATCTTTTCTGCAACTTGGTTGCAAATATAATGCTTCATCGTTTTATGATTTCAACTTTACCATTGTGAATATATAATCCCTGTCGCTGAGGCTGGCCTTCCAACCGCTGTCCATGCAATGTGTACCAATAGCCATCGTTGTAGTGCTCGGCACTGACGAAGCTGATGACGGTAGGTTCGTTGGGCGTACCTATCATGGCATCGGCAGTATAGTTCATGCCGTTCTTGACAGCAGCTATGGTCTGTCCGTCACGTTCTATGCAGAACAACAGTGGTGCTGTTTCAGCACTGCCGATACTCAGATAGAACGTACCGTCGGCTCCGTTTTCAGCCACACCACACAACTGTCCATCGACATAGGCTGCAAGACGGTCGCCTGGCTGTAGTTCGACACCCTCGGCCCTTGCCACCATGGTCATCGTAGTGGCTGTGTGGCTATCGTACCTTCGTGGTATGCTGGCACTCGTTGGAGAACCTGTGTACTGGCTATCGCTATAATAGAGTGGGTAAGAGAAAGATACCGGTGTGTCAGCTTTGCGCTTCAGCATGTATCCTTTTCCCTTCTCCATATAGAGTAGAGAACCCTTCCAGACGAGTTGTCCACTGCCGTTCTTACTGAGTACGGCAAAGGCATTCTGCGATTTGAGCACATCACCCTCGCTGCCTTGTGCGGCATATTCGCTCATGGCCTGGGAAATGGGCAGATTGATGGTGGAGAGGAAACCTATGCGGTTCCATCCCTGGTGGACATTGATGTCAGTCAGCAGTGGGCTGCCGCATATATTGGCCTTCTTGTCGCTGTTGGAATAGACTCGGTACATGATTCTGGGGTCTAAATCGATCAACTGGTTTTCCTTGTCCCACTTATAGCCCAGGGGCGTGTTGGCCTTTCTACAGTAGATGACATTCGCTTTCCCCTTGTTCACGACTTCGATGGCATCGCCATCTTCCCAATTAGCAGATCCATTTAGTAGATTGCCAATACTGATAGAGTCGTCGAGTGCCACACCGACGGATACCCAGTTCCAACCTTTTGCCAGGTCGATGGTCTGCACCTCGTCGGCCATGTTCTCAAACACGACAGGCTGGGCGCTGCTGCCCATGATAGAGTCGGCATAGAAGCTGATGCTCTTGCGGTTTTGTTCGTAGAGCATATACGTCTTGCCAGTTGATGCATCGTAGAATCGGAAGCTGAGCGGTGTGTGCTGCTTGGGATTGCCGAATACCGTGAGGTAGGCAAGTGCCTCGTTGGCATTGGCAGTCTGGTTGACATCTATATGTGCCACGCCCATCACCTCCTGCGAAGGACTGAATACTGCCATGATGTCGCGCTGGTCATTAGATACCCGCTTGTTGATGCTGACGCGTGCCACAATGTGCATCAGTCCGTTCATGTGCTTCAGTTCATCGCTCACTGTCCATTCGGGTTCTTCACCAGTCACTGTGATGGTCATCGTCAACGGTTCGTTCATGTCGTTATCGCCCATGAGTGATACCACCTCGTTGTAAGAACCGACATTGACGTATGGTGACACTTCGAATGTGATGACCTCCTCGTCAAGGGCACTGATGACACCTTGTGTCTTCGAAGCCTTCAACCAGTAGGGCAGGTCGCGCAGCTCAAAGGACTGCTGCTCTCCGCTCTGGTTCTGGATGGTAGCGGTGAAGGTGTCGCCCATTCCATAATCGAGCGTGCGGTTGACGCGCTTGACATTCCAGCGTAGCGGGTTGCGGTAAACATAGAGGTTCATGGTGAGCGGACTTGCCATGGTATTGCCGTTCAGGTCGGCCACGTCGCGCACAGTCACATGAACATTACTCTTCTCTATCTGGAAGTCGGGCACGTCAAGATTGATCAGCAGGTCGTTGCCGTCGGCCACATAGCTGAAGCGGATGTTGTCGAGCTTACGGGTATTGGTCATTGGAGCATACTGCTGACGGTCGGCATGGGCATCAATCACCGACTGAGCTACGAGGGTATCATTGCGCTGGGTAATGATGTTGCCCTGAGCATCCTTATAGCGTTTCAGACTGATACCTGTAGGCATGAGTCGCTGGGTACCATCATCCTGCAGCTCAGAGCGTCCGAAGTCGAGATAAGCCATGAGGGATGTCTCGCGACCTGTGGGCGTCTGGGTGTTATAGGTCTGCAGTATATTCAGAGGCAATACGCTCTCGAACATGGCAACCTCGTCGATGTTGCCCTTGAGCACATGATTGCAGGTGGTGGCAGTAGTATAGGTTGCGCCCAGAGCCAGATTGTTGCCCATGATGCCGCCCAGAGTATCGACGGCAAACGACTGCACCAGACTCTTGTCCAAGTAGATGTTACCCACGTTGCGACTTCGCGAAACGGTCATGGCGTAGTGGTGCCATGAGTTGTCGTTGACCTCGCTGTCGGTTGTGATTTCGCGGTTGCCCGAGCGGAATACCACCCTGCCTTCACGCAAACCGATATTGAAATGATTGCGTGCGTCGGCTTCGGTCGTTGCCTCGCCATTGGCCATGAGTGTCGCCTCTTTGTCGGCAGTGCGGAACCAGAACATGAGCGTGTAGTCCTGATAGTCGGTACGGCTGAAACGGTCGGGTTGCAGGCGAATGCCCTCATTACCGTCCAATTGCATCGAGATGCCGTCAGGACGCTTCCATACAGGGGCGGTCAGTTCCAGATCGTTAGCTCCTACCGCAATGTCATAGCAGTAGTTGCCTGACCCCTCGTTCATCGGATAGTTGTTGACCAGACCGTGCTCATAGCCCGTCAGCTTCTTCTGACCGTATTCGCCCAGTTCGGCAGCTGTGAGACTGCGATTCCATAGGCGGAACTCCAGCATCTCACCCTGATAGTTCGAGAACGTTTCGTCACCGCCACAACCTATCCATAGCTGGTCGTTAGCCTGATAGACACCGGCTATGCGCTTCTGGCCTACCAGACTGCTGCCGTCGTAGAGTGACAACAGCATCGAGTCGGGCTCCTGCTCCAAGGTATAGGCCACCTGGCGAATGCCGTTGAATGGGATGGGCTGCTGGCTTGTCACCTCCTGTTCCTTGATGCGTGCAATGAGGCGACGGTCGGCAGTCAGACCAAAGCTGGCACCATCGTAATAGCCGTTATGCGAGAAGACAATCATATTCTTATCCGCTTTGGCGGGATTGAGCATGACATCGACAGTGAAACTCTTGCCCTCCAGGTTACAGTTCGACTTAGAAATGGCCCATGTGTCGCCAGTGAAGCCGAGTTGGGTGGACAGTGAAAGGTCTTTGCTCGTGGGCGTACCCAGCACCTCAAAGTTGTTGATGCTGCTGAGATAGTTGCCTGCAATAGGTTCTGAGAAAGATATCTTGATATTATCGCCAATGCCCAGAATGCCGTTCTGGGGCTGTGGCGTGCCGAACGGCACCGGACGTCGCGTGTCCTTGATACCGCTCAGTATGGGCGACGCTGCTGTCAGGAAACCATTGCCATAGCGGCAATACACCACTGCACGCAGGTCGTACTTCTGCTCTATCGGGTCTGTCTCGCCGAAGAAGCGTGTCTGGATGGCACCATCGGAAGGAATACTGTCAACAACACCCGACGCCTGAGCCATCAGCTCGCTGTCATGATAGAACGAACAGACATTCACCCAGTCCTTGTCGCCCTGTGTCGAGAGTTTGTATTGCAGTTCGATATGGTCGAAGCCGCGATAGTTCACGTCGAAGCCCTCGATGCGTACAGGCAGGTAGTAGCCCTGACGCTTGGCATCGTAACTGCTCTCGGTGTTCACCACCCATTTGTCACCAGGTGCGGTCACCTTTACCTTACCGGCAGAGGGCACGAAGTGGGCAGAAACGAATGTGCTGAACACGCGGGGGTCGTCGTCTGGGTCGAGGATGCAGATGGCCAGGTTCTCATAGTCAAAGTCCTGCCCTGGATATACCTCGATTTGTTTGGTCAATACCACGTTAGGCGTAAGGGCCACGGTATAGCCGTCACCATTCAGCACGTTACCGTCAACCATGATCTTGGCTCCTTTCGGGTTGTGGTCGTTGTCGATACAGAGTTTGAAATAAGGTGTGGTGCTGTTGGGCATCTCACTCTCGTTGGCGATGTAGAGGGTGAAGCGGGCAGGCTCGTCGAAGGGGACGTTGCTCACCGATGCCTGCTCGGTCCAAATGCGCAGCTTATTGATCTCGATGGTTTTGGCATCCAGCACGCTACCGGGGTTATAGTACTTTGACAGACGCTCGTCCTCGTACGGAGCGAGTGTGGCTCCACCACGAGTACGATAGACCAGACTGCTATAGACAGGTGTCTTCATGATGTCCATAAAGCTGGTAGAGTTTGAACTCAAGTTGACAATCGTCTTGCCGTTTCTGACATTGTCCAGGTTCTCCTTGGTAATCTGGTAGAAAGCGTTGTCTGCCAGGTCGCGCACGTTGATGTCATAGACGTTGCCCTTCGTGCGATAGACATCTACGTTCAGCGTACTCTTGGTATGTGCTGAGAGGGTGAAGCCCACATTCTTGCTCCACGACTCCTTGATACCGTTGTTGTCGTTCAGGTTGACTCCAAGGATAGGGTTGAACTTGAACTTGATGGCCTGACCGGCGAAAGAGATATCCACGATGGCAGCATCGTCGGCTGCTTTAAACGTCTGTGGGTCACCCGTAACCTTGCCGCTGGAAAGGATTTTCTCGAAGAGATTGCCAAGCGAGCCGAGGACTGCTGATGTAGCACCGCTGAAGCCGTTCATGATGGGCCAGCGCAGATAGCGTGTGCGGTCGGCACCACAGCTGAAACTCTCGCTATACTGCACACTGGCAGCGCCGTCGAAGTTGTAGTTCTTGACCAAGTCAGTGGCTGTCAGCTTCTGTTCTTCGTTGATGGCGAGGAAGCGCAGCCAGGCGGCAGCCTCGTTGTTGATGGCGAGAACACTGTCGCGGGCATTCTGTTGCGAGGCACCCTTGGGAACATACTGCACATACGTGGGCTTTCCTTTGTCATCAGTCAGCGCAAAGGTCTTGTCGTTATTATCTACAAGGCTCACATACGACGAGAAGCCCTGCTTGTCGGCCAGTGCCTGTGCGTAGGCTGCATCGGTACCCATAGGCAGAATCAGACTGTTGCGTATCTTCATCAGATTGGGCAGCAACTCCTTCTCGATATGAGACTGCGAGTGGATGAAAGTGGAGCTGATAGCCGAGGAGACACCAAGTACCTCGTCACGAATCAGGTGAACGGGCTGGCCTGTAGCATCAGTACCTCTGGCAATTTCTGTCATAGTACCCACCTTGACGTTGATGGTGCTGCCGTCCTTGGCCTTGAAAGTGCCTCCCTGGTGTGTCGTCAACAGCTGATAGACACTGTCGGGTATCACGCGTACCGCTATGGCATCCTGCATAATCATGTTCTCCGTCATACCGATAAACAGGTCGGCGGGGGCACCTACCATCTTCTTTCCTGATGATGTCTGGATGCGTTCGGTTACATCAAAGTTATAGCTGTAGTTCCACGACCATCCGAAATAGGTGGCCAGTGTGAAGCTGAAGTTCTTTTTGGTCTCAGCCTCGTTGATAAGACCCGTCTCTGTGCCAGTAACGCCCACCATACCGATGACGCCCTGGTAGTTGCTAAGACTGGTACCTGTAGTCTTTGAGATGTCGAAACCGATGCTGGCATCGATATTGGCTGAATAGGAGTAACTCAGCTTAGACCCAGTATCCAGGTAGGCAGAGCTGTTGCCGCCTGGGGGATCGCGCAGGATATCTATCAGGTGTGGAGTACCCTTGGTAATGACACGTCTGCCCTGCGGCTTAGGCATGCTGGCCATCACATAACCCTTGATGGGAGTCACATCGAAGTGAGTACCATCGTATAGCAGGGTAATGCTCACCGTCTTCTGTGCCTGGTCGTTATTCAGCGTAAAGGTTGTATTCTGCGGTGTGAAGACATACGAACCGCCACCCAGGCTGTCCAGTTCTACCTCATCCACCGTAGTGGCACTCACCAGTCCGTTGATGAAGGTGACCTTGCCCCCCTTCAACTGTACAATATCAGCCTCGCGGCGGATGTCGTTATTATAATGGTATCGCTCTACGGCCTGTAACATCCAACCGTAGGGAGAAGCTGCCATGAACACTGGTACACCGAAGGCATAGCCTTTCTCCTTGTCCCAAAGCTGAATCATCGACTTATTGCCGATGTTGTCTTGGCTCTGGTACTGCTTCACACCGAAGTACTGCTCATTGCCAGAGTTGAACTGTGTCACATCCAGTGAAGGCACGCTATGGTAGATGCGGCTGTACGTAGCAGTATCGCCCAACTGCAGGTTGGTCAGGTCAAGTGTCTCGCCAACCTTCCCTTCCTGGAACAGTGTGCTATAGCCCGTTGCCGATACCTCCGTCACCTTGTATTTCACGGGATAAACCCATGTCTCATACTCACCCGTCTTGTTGTCAGGATGGATGTTGATGGTTCTGTGGTTGCTGAAGACATTGGTGGTGTCTGTCTTGCCGTGCACTACCTTTTCGATACGTTCTTTCTTCGACGGATCAAAGGGGTCGTACACGATATACGAGGTGTTGTCGCCCTCCAGCATCAGCACGATCTTCAGACTGTCGCCCAGATTGTTCTTCGATAGCGACTGTCCCAGCGGCAGCAATCCCTGATTGTTGCCACCCACCACACGTCCATGCAGCAGCACGCGTGTCTGGTCCCACAGGCGTACCGAACTGACATCCTTTGTCCAGTTGTAGTCACGTAGGTCGCCAGTCTGCGAATCGGGGTTCTGAAGGTAACCGTCGTTCTTGAACCGATGCCCCTCCTTCACGGCCTGCACACGGTGTGTGCCCTTGGGGATGCTCAACGAGAACGCTCCCTGGTTGTCGGTGACAATGGGCTGTTGGTTGGCATCGACCATCAGCATGCCGTCGCGACGGAACTGTACGCCAGGAACGGGTATGGTGGAGCCTTCGTAATAGACATGACCGCTATAGTTATAATAGGTGTTGATGGTGAAGATGAAATTATTGCGCAGGTTCACATCCTCGTCAAAGCTGACAGTCTGAGGATCGAAACTGCCCGCATCGCCCATTGATGCCACGCTGATGCGGTAGCTGCCTTCCTTTTGATAGATCAGTCCGCTTATCTCGAAGTAGCCGGTAGAATCCGTCACTGCTGTCTTTATCTCAGCACTCTTGATGTCTCCTACAGGCGTTGCCGTTACAGTAAGACCTCCCAGTCCAGTGCCGTCTGCCAGACGCACATAGCCACGTACCATACCCGTCGGAGCACACTGGCCCGTAACAAGTTGGCCATTCACCTTAAAGCCCTCGCACTGCAGCACAGACTCCACACGGTAGTCATAGACATGCTGTGAGCGGACTGTCTTGTCGATATAGAACTGCTGGGTAAGACTTGAGGCTATGGTGTCCCACGGTTCACTATCGGAGATGCCGTGTTCGCGACGCAGCACTCGATAGTAATCGTGATTGCCTCCCGTGTTCTTCCAGGTCAGCTCCACGCTACTCTGCTGCTGTTTGGCTACAAGGTCAGCAATGCTGTCAAGGTTCATGAATTTATAGACGGCATCGGCCCCTGTTTCCCCCTTCTCTATCTTCAGCACAAGGCTGTCGGCATCCGTCTCATGGAAATACAACGGCGACGTGCCGCGCTTCATCACCAGTCGGAAGTCGTAATCTACACATTGACGAGTAAGCTCCAGTGTGTACTGACCTTTGTTGATGACTGCCGTATCACCAGAAAGGTCGCGGCACTCTGTGGCAACAATCTCTCCGGCATCGTTCTTCATGTCTATATACAGCAGCAGTTTAGCACGCGGGTCCCAGATACTGCTGCTGCCCTTGCCGTCATAGACCACCCAACCTCTTGCCAGGAAAGGCAGGGAGGTGGCTGTGGTGTACGGGTCGAACAACGTACCCGACATGTTAAATGCCCATACCGTGTTTTGGTCAATCAAGAGATTCTTGTTTCTGATACCATCAATGCCGTAAGGCGCAAGGTCGTCCAGAATATCAGATAATGGAGATACCGTGAAAGTCGCATTGGTCTTCGGCGCATCAGGTATCTGACCGCCATAACCTCTGACAATCTTGGTCAGATACGAGTAGTCGGGATATACGGCACGGTATTGGGAAGGAACCATCCCATCCTGCATAAAGTTATCCTTGTAGA
Source organism: uncultured Bacteroidales bacterium (assembly GCA_902799655.1). Taxonomy (GTDB): domain Bacteria; phylum Bacteroidota; class Bacteroidia; order Bacteroidales; family Bacteroidaceae; genus Prevotella. The sequence continues at coordinate 204,288 of CADCBH010000004.1, read as the reverse complement.
AGGACTTGTAGTAGTCGGCATCATTGGTCAATACCGAACACGAGACACGTTGGGCTGACCAGGCTATAAGCGGTTTCGTGCATACCACCACACCCCAGATGCCACCGCCATCATTCATGGCACTTGGCGCATTATCGTAAATCTTTCCGTTCTTGGCCAACAGATAGCCCAACTTTCCCATACCGGGAGTCCATGATATGTTGACACTATGCTGGAAGTCGTTACCCCAGTCGGCTGCTTTAGACACCTTTCCGAAGGACATCTGCGTCAGGTAAAGGGCAGTGGTCTGCTGGCAGAGTTTCCTGCCGCTTCCCTCACTCCATCCCCATATTGACGTTGCCATACGGCGGACGCGGTAACATACCGTTTTCCCCTGGAAGTTGTTCAGGTAGTCTTCGTCAGTAAGGGAATACTTCTCCCGTCCCGCCTCGTAACTAATCTGTCCGATGGTCATCCAGTGGCTGTCATCATCCTGAGTGCTGCCCGTGAGGTTGCGCTGCACTTCCCAGAAGTCTGTCTCGACAATATCCTCCAGCTCTGGGGCTTCAACCCGCCAACTTAGCTCCACATGCCCATTGTCCTGTAATACGGAAGTCAGGTCGAGGGCCTGATGCAGAGGTGGGATCTTCACGTGCGCCGACTCTATGTCCAGCGTGTTGCCGTCGTTATCTACAATATTGCATTTCAAATAGAAATCCTTTAGCGGTCTGTCGGCAGGTATGTAGATATAGCCGGAGAGTCCTGCATTGCTGATGGTCATCTCCTTGCTGTTGCCTGTAAGGCGGTCTGTATAGCAAGCCTTCATGCTGTTCACCTTACGGGCTGTGACAGTATAGGGCATGATAATCTCGTTGACATGCTCTTTGGTGAAAGCCAACATGGGCTCCATCAGCACGACACTTACATTTGGTGGCGGGGCTGTCTCAAACTCACCCAGACTGATGTCCATAGCAGGGTCCCTACCAGTGGCCTCATCACATACGACGTTGGCCCGCAGTTTAATCTTCTTACCCTGCCACTCATAGGGCACCTGCCATCTTACCTTCATGGTCTTGTGGTCGCTGTCGTCCAAATCGGCACCCAGCATGAATTTCGACCATTCGCCTGGTTTCAGCGTCCAGTTGTCATATTCACTGCCATAGTGTTCACGTATCACGATGAACGTACCATAGTCTTCAGGCCAAGCCCACGACCTGTCACTCCACTCGGAACCTTCGCTCTTCCACCAGAAGATCTTCTTCGTGGTTCCATCGACGCTGGCTTCAATATAGCTGTCATCGGTCACATAGACATTGCCCGACAAACGCCAGTAGTCGAAGGTGGGCAATGAAAAGGTGATTGCATCCTTGCCCGCCATTTGTGCGGTGTAATTCTGTTTATCTTTGATAAACGAGGCAGCTTCTGCTTTTTGCGACTGTATTACGAGCATCATCAAAAAGAAGAATGGCAGTGATAAAACGGAAATGTTTCGCTTCATAACTATTTATAATCTATACATGGTGCAAATATACATTTTTTTTTTTGAATATAGAAGAAACTATCTTAATTTTTTTGACTTGAAGGCACAAAAAAAGCTAGAAGTAACCTCGCAGTGCCTCTTTGATGTGAGAGAAACAGATGTTACTCCTTGAGAAACAGAATATATATGCGATGACTTAGATTTCGAAGTCGAGGCACGAACGCTGGACGGTGTAGGGGCGAACCTTGCCGTTGGCAACAGCTAAATGTTCGGGATGGACGGCATAGCCCTTCAGAGCCTCTTCGCTCTCCAACGTGCTATCGAGCATCACGTCGGCATTCGACGAAGCCAAACGACCATCGATGTGTACCTTTACGTCAATGAGTCCGGGGACCTTACCTACCAGTCCTTCCAGACCAGCCTTGATACCTGCCTTGACGGCCTTCTTCTCCTCTTCGGAGAGTTCTGGATTCAATGTCCAGAGAATAATATGCTTGACCATAATCTGATGTGTGATGTTTGATGTATGATGTTTGATGTTTTAAAAAGGCACAGGTGAGGCGAGGTGCATCTTCTCGCCTGTTACGGGATGTGTAAACCAGATTTCTGCTGCATGCAGCATCAGCCGTTCGCCCTTTGTACCATAGAGCTCATCACCCACGATGGGACATCCTAGGCCATCTGGGTGGGCACAATGGATGCGGAGCTGGTGGGTACGTCCTGTCTGCGGATAGAGGGCGACGAGGAACCCCTCCCCTGACCCCTCCCGGGGGAGGGGAAGGTCTGAAAGGAATTCGTAATCGGTTATGGCCCGCTTGCCGTGCTCCATATCAACGACTTGGCGAGGGCGATTCATGGGGTCAGGACGGAGAGACAGCGAGATGGTACCCTTGCTCCCCTCCCTCGGGAGGGGCTGGGGAAGGGGTTGCAACATCGCCACATATTTCTTCTTCACCTGGTGTTTCACAAACTGTTCTTGCAATGGACGATAGCTATCCATCGACTTCGCCACAATCAGCAAGCCAGAGGTGCCCATATCTAATCGATGGGCAATGACGGCATCGGGATAGCGCTGGCGCATGACAGTCTCTACGCTGTAGTCCTCAATGCGTCCTGGGGTAGAGAGCATGCCGCTGGGCTTGTTGACAACCAATAGCCATTGGTCTTCATAAACGATGGGAAGTTCCATCTTCTGAAAACCTTGCAGCTCAGGGTCGGGATCGACATCAAGCCCTTGCAGCATCCATGTCAGGACTGGCTTGCACTTGCCCCTGCAGGCAGGATAGTAATTGAGATGCTGACGCAACTCCTCCTTGGTGGGCTGCCCCCACCAGAACTCTGCCATACAGACAGGTCTCACCCCTTGCTGATAGGCATACTGAAGGAGCTTGGGCGCACAACAGTCGCCCGTACCGCCTGGAGGCAGCGGATACTTCTGTCTGAGCTTCGGCCGGTCGTAATACGCTTGCCAGATATCTACCAGGTCCTTCGTCTCGCCTCGCGCATTGAGTAGCTGATACTGGTGGAACAGCCACGTCTGCAGCTCCTGGGACATCTGTTTTGATGTTTGATGTTTGATGGCTGATGTTTGAGAAATCTCCCGTTCCTTTGTCTTGAAATAGCCATCAGGCTGTTGGGCGTCATAGACGGGAGGTACAAAGTATTCCCAGTCGTTGCGTCCTGCCAACAGACCACTGTAGGCAGCGAGGAAAGCCAAGGCTCCTTCATGCTCCACCACCAGCACGCCAAACATCTTACCGCGATTGGCATCCTCCAGAATCTCCCCATGACTGCCGATATACGTCTGCACCTCCTTGGCAGCCTGCTGGCACAGTGGATGAGGCTCGTAGCAGAAGGGGTAGGTGAAACGCTCGGGCCTGGGGTTGTCGGAATATAACGGATGCAGATGTTTCATAATATGTTGCAAAGATACGAAAAAAAAACAAAGAACCACCGATATTTCCTTTTTTCTTCGTACTTTTGCATCATCATGAGTCAACAACCATCACCTATACAGGCATTAGAACAGCAGCGCTTGTTGCTCCAACTGGAGTATCAGGCTGAGAAAGAGACTTTCCGTCAGCAAACTGAGCAAATCGGTATCGAGCGGAAAGTGAAGCGTGGTGATGCCTGGTGGCCCATTAAAGTGAGCAAGAGCTATTACAATTCGCTCAACCAGTTGGCTGTGGAAGTGGTACGTCAGGCAGATAATGACATCGAACATAACTTCGAGTTTGGCAGACCAGCACAGTTCTTTACCGTTGAGCCTAGTGATTCTGGCCCCAAAGCCATCCGCTATTTCCGCTTTACGGGTACAGTGAGCTATGTCGATGGCGATCGCATGGTGATCGTCGTTCCTGACAATACATCTATTATCGACCTGCAGGGTGCTGAGAGTCTTGGCGTACAGCTGTCGTTTGATGAGACCAGCTACCGTCTGATGATGGAGGCGCTGGATCGTACCATCAAGGGCAAGGGGCGTCTGGGGTATTTGCGCGACTTATTCTATAGCCGTCAGAAACCTGAGACGTTTGTCTTTCCGCCGATGCACTTTCCCTATCTGAATGCCACCCAGGAGGTGGCTGTCAACGAGGTGTTGCGTGCCAAGGATGTGGCCATCGTCCACGGCCCTCCAGGAACGGGTAAGACCACGACCTTGGTTGAGGCTATCCGAGAGACGCTGATGCGTGAGAGTCAGGTGCTCGTCTGTGCCCAGAGCAATATGGCTGTCGACTGGATTTCCGAGAAACTCGTGGATCGCGGCATCAACGTGTTGCGTCTTGGCAATCCTACGCGTGTCAACGACAAGATGCTGTCGTTCACCTACGAGCGCCGCTTTGAGGCCCATCCGGACTATGCTCAGCTGTGGGCTATCCGCAAGGCCTTGCGCGACCTGCGTAGTCATCGCCGTCGTGGTGACGAGAAATACCATCAGAAAGTGGAGAGCTTGAAGAGTCGTGCCACTGAGTTGGAGATACGCATCAACAACGAATTGTTTGGTGAGGCCCGCGTCATTGCCTCGACACTGGTGGGCTCCGCCAACCGTCTGTTGGATGGTCGTAAGTTTGGTACCCTGTTTATTGATGAGGCTGCTCAGGCTCTGGAGGCTGCCTGTTGGATTCCCATGCGTCGCGTCTCGCGTGTCATCCTGGCTGGCGACCATTGTCAGTTGCCTCCTACGGTGAAGAGCATTGCCGCCCTGAAAGCAGGGTTGGGCAAGACCCTCATGGAGCGTATCGTCGAACAGCATCCCGAAGCCGTCACACTGTTGAAGATACAATATCGCATGAATGACGACATCATGCGCTTCTCCAGCAACTACTTCTATGGCGGTCAGGTGGAGAGTGCCCCTGAGGTGAGGTATCGCAGCATTCTTGACCTCGATACCCCTATCACGTGGATAGATACGTCACAGTTTGAGGTAAATGGTGACGACAAGGAGACTGACAGCAATCGGGGACCATTGTTTAAAGAAGAATTCGTCGGCGAGAGCTTTGGACGCATCAATAAGGCAGAGGGAGAGCTGACGCTGTTGGCGCTGCAACACTATTTTAATAAGATAGGTAAACAGCGTCTCCTTGACGAGCGTATCGATGTTGGCATCATCTCACCATATCGTGCCCAGGTACAGTATCTGCGCCACTTGCTGAAGACACAAGAGTTCTTCAAACCCTTCCGAAGGTATATCAGCGTGAATACCGTTGATGGCTTCCAAGGGCAGGAGCGCGATGTCGTTGTCATCTCTTTGGTGCGTTCGAATGATGAGGGACAGATAGGCTTCCTGCGTGACCTGCGTCGTATGAATGTCGCCATCACCCGTGCCCGTATGAAACTCATCATTCTCGGCGACGCTACCACGATGACGCATCACCCGTTTTACAAAAAGCTATACGACTACATTGAAGGCCTTTAATAAATATGTCGAATAAATTTGGTGGTTAGCACGATTTGTCTTACCTTTGCATGCTGAAAAAAACAAAATAATACTAGGTGAAACGACGATGATTGAAATTCGTGAGGTCACAACAGGCAAGGAACTGAAACAGTTCGTCCAATTCTACTACGATTTATACCGAGGCAATGACGCAGCAGTGCCATTCCTCTTTTTCGATGAAATAGCAACACTGAGGCGCGACAAGAATCCCTCGTTCGAGTGCTGTGAGGCTGCCTATTTTCTGGCATATAAAGACGGGAAAGCCGTGGGCCGCGTTGCTGCCATTATCAACCGCCGCGCCAATGAGCGGTGGAACAGTAGGCAGGTACGCTTCGGATGGTTTGACTTTGTCGATGATACCGAGGTGTCGCAATCGCTGCTTGATGCAGTAGAACAGTGGGGTAAGGCTCGTGGCATGAGCGAGATGGTGGGGCCGATGGGCTTTATCGATACCGATCGCGAAGGCATGCTCGTCGATGGCTTCGATGAGTTGTCGACGATGTATATCAACTACAACTACCCCTACTATCCGCAGCACTTGGAACGTATGGCAGGCTTTGAGAAGGCCAACGACTGGGTAGAGATGCGCGTCAAGGTGCCTGAGGTGGTGCCTGACAAGTTCGCCAAGATCACAGAGATGGTGCGCAAACGCTATGGATTGCGTGTACATAAGTTCTCTCGCAAGGAATTGGTTGATGGCGGTTGGGGATATAAGGTGTTCGACCTTCTGAATGAGACCTACAAGGACCTCTATGGTTTTAGCCAGCTCTCTGACCATCAAATCAACAAGCTGGTCAACGACTATATCAAGATTGCCGACCTCAATCTGGTGACGGCAGTGATGGATGGTGACAAGATGGTAGGCTTCGGCATCACCTTCCCTTCGTTCTCGCGCGCACTGCAGAAGACCCACGATGGCAGAGTGTTGCCTTTCGGATGGTGGCATCTGCTGAAGATACTGAAATGGCACAAGACCGACACTGTCGATTTGCTGCTGATCGGTGTGCTGCCTGAATACCGCGCTAAAGGTGCTAACGCACTGATCTTTGACGACCTCATCCGCCAGTTCCAGAACTACGGTTTCAGTTGGGCTGTCACAGGACCGCAGATGGAGACCAACGACGGCGTACTGTCGCAGTGGCAGTATCTCGAAGCCACACAGGTGCGCCGCCACCGTTGCTTTAAGAAGAACCTTTAAACCACATACTTATGAAATATCTTTTTACGATTCTTGCTACAATCGCCGCATCAACAGCTATGGCGCAACACATTCAATATCCTCATGCCGTGAAGGACGGCACAGTAGATAGCTACTTCGGTACTGACGTCAAAGATCCATACCGATGGTTGGAAAACGATACCAGTGCACAGACAGCGGCATGGGTAGAGGCAGAGAACCAGGTAACAAATGGTTATCTCAGCCGTATTCCCTTCCGTGAGAAACTGCTCAAACGACTGCAGCAGCTGGTCAACTATGATACAAGCGGAGCACCCTATAAGCGTCATGGGAAGTGGTATGTGTCGAAGCATACGGGATTGCAGAACCAGAGCGTTATCTATCAGATGGACGAATTGGGAGGTGAAGAGCGTGTATTCCTCGATCCCAATACGCTGAGTACTGACGGAACAGTAGCACTCAAGAGCCTCTCTTTCTCGCACAATGGCAGATGGGCGGCTTATGCCATCTCGCGATCGGGCAGCGACTGGCAGGAGTTCTATGTCATAGACCTCAAGACCGGTCAGCTCACCAGCGACCATATCGAGTGGGCCAAGTTCAGTGGGGCGGCTTGGTATGGCGATGGCTTCTACTATAGCGCCTACGACGCACCTGTCAAGGGTAAGGAGTTCTCGCATGTGAACGAGGTACACAAGATCTATTACCACAAAATCGGTACCCCACAGTCTGCCGACGTACTCTTCTACCAGAATCCCGCCCAGCCCAAACGTTTCTATGGTGTCGAGGTCAACGAGGAAGAGACGGTGATGTATCTCTATGAGAGTGGTGCCGGTGCTGGCAATACCCTCTTCGTCAGGGACCTGCGTCAGAAGGATTCGCAGTTTATCCAGATGACCTCTGACATGGACTACCAATACAGTCCTGTACTCACACAAGGCGACAAGCTGTATCTGTATACCAACTATCAGGCTCCTAAGGGACGACTGATGGTGACTGACCTGCGTCATCCTGGACTGAGTGATTGGCAGGAACTCGTGCCGGAACAGCACTTCACCCTCGATGGTGTCAGTGCTATCAACGGACTGTTCGTCCTGACCTATAACCAGGATGCTTCCGACCATGCCTACGTCTATGGCCTGGACGGCAAACTGCGTCATAAGGTGACGTTGCCTTCCGTAGGAAGTGTGGGATTCAGTGGTAAGAAGGACCAGCCTGAGTGTTTCTATACCTTCACCTCTTTTACCCAGCCCGGTACCATCTACCGCTATGATATAGAGAACGACAAGAGTACTCTGTACTATTCGCCAAAAGTGGCCTTTAAACTCAATGACTTCACCAGCGAACAAGTCTTCTTCCAGAGCAAGGACGGCACACGTATCCCGATGTTCCTGACTTACAAGAAAGGTCTCAAGCGCAATGGCAAGAATCCTGTATTCCTTTATGGATATGGTGGTTTCAATATCTCGCTGGGTCCAGGCTTCTCAGCTTCACGCATCCCATTCCTTGAGAATGGTGGCATCTATGCGCAGGTGAATCTCCGTGGTGGTGGTGAGTATGGTGAGGAGTGGCATCTGGCAGGTACGAAGATGCAGAAACAGAATGTTTTCGACGACTTTATCAGTGCAGCTGAATGGCTGATTAGTGAAGGTTATACTTCGAAGGAAAAGCTGGCTATTGTTGGTGGCTCCAATGGCGGTCTGCTCGTGGGTGCCTGTATGACCCAACGTCCTGACCTGTTTCGTGTCGCCATTCCACAGGTGGGCGTCATGGATATGTTGCGCTACCATAAGTTTACGATTGGCTGGAACTGGGCTTCGGATTATGGCACCAGCGAGGATTCGAAAGAGATGTTCGAATACCTGAGAGGCTATTCGCCCCTTCATAACTTAAAGCCTGGTACCGCTTATCCTGCAACGTTGGTTACCACAGCCGATCATGACGACCGTGTGGTACCTGCCCATTCGTTTAAGTTTGCTGCCACCCTGCAGGAGTGCCATTCGGGTACTAACCCCGTGCTTATCCGCATTGATACCAAGGCTGGGCATGGCGGTGGAAAACCCCTTGCAAAAGTTCTTGAAGAGCAAGCCGACATCTACAGCTTTATCCTTTATAATATGGGTGTGAAATTCAAGTAACGCCCGTGTCGTCTATAGGTGTTTCTTGAAAAAATCCAAGACACGCTGTTGAACGCGCTTACCACAACTGTGGGGAATGTCCCAAAGCTCTGTGGTAAGCGCGTTTTCAGCACCTTGACTACGCCATGTGTCATGCATGATACGGAAGGCCTTCTCAACGCCAGGCACTGGGAAGAGCTTATCCTGAGAGCCGTTGATGAAGAGCATCGGTTTTGGGCAGGCAATGCTGGCAATATGGGGATAGTCGAGCCATCGGCGCAGTCCTGGAAGACAGTTGGCAAAGCCACCGTTTTCTGTCCTCCTATACTTAAAGGTGAGTTGCTCGTCGGTAGTCACCATCCAGCAGACGGCAGCGCCAACCTTGATGTGGTCACTGAGGGCTGCAAGCATCCAAGTGCGATAGGCACCCATCGACCATCCCGTGCAACCGATACGCGAAGCGTCCACCTCAGCCATTGAAGCGAGATAGTCAGTGGCAGCGATATCATCGTAGGTCATATAGGCTGAGAGATCGATGCCGTACATCATCATGTTGCCGGCAATCATGTCGTAGCGGTCTCGTCGGGGACCCTCCTTCTGTCCGCGTTCACCCCACATGGGCGCATCGGTAGAGAATACCACATAGCCATGCCTGGCAAGATAATCACCCATGAACTGACCATCGTAGTTGGCAACCCATGCCTCGGCATCTCTGATGACAGTAGAGTCCTCACAGGCCAAGGGCCGTATCACTTTCTCTTTGCCAATGAAGAGATGTGCGCCATGGTCGTGAAGGATATTAATGGCAGGGAATGGACCTTTGCCGTCGGGAATGAGTACGTAGGCAGGAACGGTGTAGTAGCGTGACAAACGGATTTCTATCTTTCGGGCTCGGTAACCGTCACGCTGTTCTTCGAAGAGTACTTTGGCATCATATCCTTTGGCATGGGCAGGGGGTGGAGTTAGCATGCAGTCGAACACCTTCTGACGTGCCGTACGTTTCCAAACATCGAAGTCGGTGATGTCGCTATGCCCCCATGCTAATGGGAAAGTCATATCGGCAATCAGCGAGTCGGCATAGACGGGTAGGTTGCGCATGAACTCGTACTTCTCACGTCCCTGTCCCCAGCTGTTCGCACAGCAGGTAGCGATACAGGCAAGGATCAGCAGCCCTCTCATATTATTTGCGGTATTTCTTCAGAAGTGGAATTTCCTCACAGAGAGCATCAGCCAGAAGGTTGGCTACTTTCGTTGCACCATAGATGTTGTAGTGGGTGTTGTCCTGCTTGCCATTGGGCTCGCTTGGTTCAGTACCTGGCAGAAACCACATATGCAGTTTCTTGGATTCTTCCTTGCCAAGCCCCTGTTCCAGGTCGTGGGTAATCTTGTTGGCATCGACAAAGAGGCAATGCATACGGCGTGCCACATCTTTCGGTGCTTCCTTGTAGAGACCATGGGTGTCAATGAGACTGTCACCCTCAATCATCTTCACACCATCTTTGAAGGTGCTGTTGCGCAGGAGTTCGTCATCAGCAATTTCAGGAGCCTTGACCATGAAGTTACGGCGTACCACACTATTCATCAAGACGGGAATACCGCCATGCTCGCGCGTCTCACGTACATATTTGGCAAGGTTGTAGTCAAAAGTCGAGCCAGGATCAGTATGGCGGGCGGGCTGAGCCTTTTCGTCGTTGTGACCAAACTGGATGATGACATAGTCGCCTGGCTTGATTTTCTCAAGCACCTTGTCCCAGCGTCCTTCGTCAATAAAGCTCTTCGACGAGCGTCCGTTGACAGCATGGTTGTCCACAAAGATGTATTCCGCATCGAAACAGGCTTGTAACATCATGCCCCATCCACGTTCCTGTTTACCACCAGAGATATTCTTATTGGCAGCCGTGGAGTCGCCAATAATGAAGATGGTGGTCGTCTTGTTGGGCGTTGCTGATGTCAAGAACAGCAACGCCACTGTCATTAATACAAATTTGATTCGTTTCATAGTGTAGTTTGTTATGATGATAAGTACTAATCGTTGGAGAGCCTGTCGTTATTGATGAGTTCCAACAGTTTGTCGACAGCCTCCTCTTCGGGTATGTTCTTCTCTACACACACCTTCTGTTTGTAGAGCGAAATCTTGCCACGGCCAGCTCCCACATAGCCGTAGTCAGCATCAGCCATTTCGCCAGGGCCGTTGACGATACAGCCCATGATGCCAATCTTAAGGCCTACCAGATGACTGGTGGCAGCCTTGATGCGGGCTATCGTCTCTTGCAGGTTGTAAAGTGTACGGCCACAACCAGGGCACGAGATATACTCGGTCTTGGTGAACTTGATGCGGGCAGCTTGGAGAATAGCATCAGAAAGACTCGTTAAACTAGTAGAACTAGAAAAACTAGAGGGACTGGTTATAACCAGTTTCGTAGCCTTCTTATCAATCAGCAAGGCACCTACAGCCATGGCAGCCTTGAGTTGTAGTGTCTCGTAATCGGGCGCCTCCACTGCCAGTGTGATGGTGTCATCCTTGATGCTGGCCTCAGCCTCCTCACGCAGACGGGTACACTCTGGAATCATGTCAACCAATTGACGGGCCACGGGAATCTCGCATTCCGGCTCTTCAGACAATGATACGCGGATGGTGTCGCCGATACCTTCGGTGAGCAGGGCTCCAATACCAACGGCACTCTTGATGCGGCCGTCCTCGCCCTCGCCAGCCTCAGTCACGCCAAGATGGAGGGGATAGTGCATGTCTTCCTTGTCCATCGTTTTGACGAGCAGGCGAACGGTGGTGACCATGACGACGGTATTCGACGCCTTGATGGAGATGACGACATCATCAAACTGTTCACGGCGGAAGATGCGCAGGAACTCCATACAGCTCTCTACAATACCCTCGGGGGTGTCGCCATAGCGCGACATGATGCGGTCGGATAGAGAACCGTGGTTAACACCGATGCGTACAGCGGTATGGTGCTCCTTACAGATATGAATAAAAGGTATGAGTTTGGCCTCAATCTTCTTCAGCTCCTCCTGATACTCCTCATCGGTATATTCCAGATGCTTGAAGGTGCGCCCAGGGTCGACATAGTTGCCAGGATTGATGCGTACCTTCTCGCAGTACTGTGCAGCGATATCAGCAGTATGGGCTGTGAAATGCACGTCAGCTACAAGGGGCTGAGTGTAGCCATCGGCTTTCAGACGAGCGGAGATATTCTTCATGTTCTCTGCCTCGCGGGTACCCTGTGTCGTGAAGCGAACCAGTTCGCCACCAGCATCAATGATGCGTTTGGCTTGAGCCACACATCCCTCCGTATCATTCGTATCGACAGTTGCCATCGACTGGATGCGAATGGGGTTGTCGCCACCTATGGTGAGTTGGCCTACATGAGCCACACAGCTAATTCGTCTTGTATGCATATTTTACGTCGGCTAGTTCTTTATTGGCCTTTACAATCTTTGCCACCAATCCCTTTTTGTAGGCGGCCAGTCGCTCGGCAATATCCTCGTCGCTCAAGGCAAGCATCTCTACAGCGAGGATAGCAGCATTCTGCGCACCATTGACACCAACAGTGGCAACAGGGATACCTGGGGGCATCTGGATGATGCTGAGCATGGCGTCGAGACCATCGAGCATGCCCTTGATGGGTACGCCGATGACAGGCAGCGTGGTAGAAGCGGCAATGACACCAGGCAGTGCTGCAGCCATACCTGCAGCAGCGATGATGACCTTCAGGCCGCGGTCCTTAGCCGTACGGGCAAATTCCTCAACAGCTGATGGTGTGCGGTGTGCTGAGAGTGCGTTGACTTCAAACGGTACCTGTAGCTCGTCGAGCAGCTTGCAGGCTTTCTCCATAACGGGCAGGTCGCTTGTGCTGCCCATGATAATGCTTACGATTGGTTTCATGTTATTTTGATTTTCGATGTTTCGATATTTCGATGTTTCGATATTTCGATGTTTCGATGCTTCGATATTTCGAGTTAGAGGAATAAGATGGCAACAGCGGCACAGACGAAGCCCACCCAGAAACCGCCGACGACCTGTCCCAGAGAGTGCTGACGCAGAATCATACGGCTGGTACCTACCAAGCCTGCCACTATGAATATCAGACAGAGCCACCATACGGGGTTGAATCCCAGATACTCGGCAAAGGCGAATAAGGCTCCGGCCATGCCGCCGATAGCAGCGGTGTGGGTAGAGATTTTCCACCACACATTGATGAGCGCACAGACAATCTGTACGAGAAGACCAGCCACTACAATGGCACCCATAAAGTGTGGCATATGTAACTTGTCCATCACATAGACACAGGTGAAATAGCAGAGTATAGAGATGATGTATGGTACCATACGGCGCTCACGATGGCCCAGCTCTATGAGGTTCCAGCCCTGATAACGACGGTAGAGGTGAATCATCACGGTAGGCATCAGGATGGTGAACAGATACACCATGATGAGTACCTGCAACTTATAGGCCCATGGGAAGATGCTCATATAACTGAATGAAAAGAGGGCAATCAGTCCTACCATGGGCAGATAGAACGGCGTAAACAGCATGCTCATAATGCGTGCTGAAAGGATGATTTGCTTCTCTCGTCTCATTTCTTTCTCAACTTTCATAACTCATCTCTCTCTCTTATCGACGTAGTCGTGCTACTGGTATTCCCATCTGTTCGCGGTATTTGGCTACCGTACGACGGGCAATAGGATATCCTTTCTCAGCCAGTAGCTCTTTCAGGGCGTCATCGCTCAGTGGTTTCTGTTTGTCTTCAGTATCTATGATGTCGCGCAGTGCCGTTTTGATTTCACGAGTAGACAACTCTTCGCCTTCAGCCGTGCGATAGCCGTCGCTGAAGAAATAGCGCAGGGGGAAGGTGCCCCAACGGGTTTGTGCGTACTTGGAGTTAGAGACGCGCGACACAGTGCTCAGTGCCAGTCCCGTCTTCTCGGCAATGTCTCTTAATATCATCGGGCGGAGTGATGCCTCGTCACCATCTTCAAAGAAGCGGTGCTGCCATTGGATAATGGCGCGCATGGTGATGGTCAGCGTGTGACGACGTACACGGATGGCCTCAATAAACCCTTGTGCGGCATCGACCTTCTTTTTGGTATAGAGCAGTGCCTCTTTCATCTGACGGCTCATGTGCTCCTTGTTGGTCTGGTACTCGTTGAGCGTGTCAGTAAACGACTGCGACACATGAAGTTCGGGGATATCGCCAGTGTTCAGCGAGAATGTCACCGTACCGTCATCCTGTGTGTCGATGATGAAGTCGGGCGTGATTTGCTGAATGCTCCGTCCCACGACCTCACCCATGGCATTGCCTGGTTTGGGATTGAGCTTGCGCAGTTCCTTGATGAGCATCTCCCCCTGTAGGTCGGTCAGCTGCAATACCTGTTGCAGACGCTTCCAGTGCTTTTTCGTGAACAACTCGAAATAGTTCTCCACTGTTTGCGTCATCAGGTCCTTCAGGTGCGACGGCTCTCGACGAGCTATCTGTAGCAGGAGACACTCCTGCAACGAACGGGCACCGACACCTGCAGGGTCGAATTCCTGCAACTGCATCAGCACCTGTTCAATCTGCTGTTCCGTGACGTCGAGATTGTGATAGATGGCCAGTTCGTCAGCTATACTGTGCAGAGGCTTGCGTAACAGGCCGTCATCGTCAAGCGAGCCAATGAGGTACTCCATGATGTTACGCTCCTCATCGCTCAGCTCAGTCATATTCATTTGTTCGTTCAGCTGGTCATAGAACGACTGTGACTGACCATATACCATATCCTCGCGCGCCTCCTGAATGGAGTGGCCTCCTTGATAAATAGGCAAGTCCTCATCGTCGCGACCTAGCGACTCCAAAGCGGCATCCAATGCCGACTGGCGCTCTTCGCGCTCATAGTCGTCTTCTGCCCCCTCTGCGCCTTCAGACGTTTCCAGATGCTCTTGGAACTCCTCAGCAACAGGATCTTCGGTTGACACCTCCAATGCAGGGTTGTCATCCATCTCAGTAGTGACACGCTCCATGAGCTGCGTGATAGGCAGCTCTATCAACTGTGCCTGCAGCAACTGCTGCTGAGTGATAGTCTGCGCTAACCGTTGCTCCTGCGTCAACCGCTGCTCTTGTATCTGTTCCTGTGCCATTTTCGGGGTGCAAAATTACAAAATAATAATTAATAATGTATGAAAAATGGCACATTATTTGAAGTATTCCTTCAACTGTTCGGCATAGGATGCCAATTGGCGGGTATCGGCATTGCCATAGCGGTTCCATATTTGCTGGCAATGCGCTAATAGCGGATTGAAGGTGATGTCGCGGCGGTTCAGGTAGGGATCGCAATGCTGAAAGACGTCCATCACATCGACCACCAGTGAAACGGGGATGCGCATGAGACGGGCTAACTGCTGCACCTCTGGCGTCTCGGCAACCATGGTAATAGGTGTCAGACGAAAATAGAGGTCCAGAATGAGTACGAGCATGATGGGTAGCAATCGCTCATCCTCAGGCAGTGGCCGGAAGTCACGCTCAAAAGTCTCTTCTACTTCTACGCCTTCGTAGAAAATGCCACCGCTGTTGAACCCCATCATATTGCGTAACAGCTGGACAGCCCTGCTGAGACGTTTGGGATTACGACTGTAATCCTGCCAGATACGTTCAATACGAGGTGTCTCGAGATTGGCAATCTCGCACATGCGAGCAAATAGCTGTTGGGGAGCGATGTGTAGCTCCATGCTCAACTCCACCAGTTGACGGCTGTACATAGGCTTTACGCCGACTGGTTTGCGCAGGTACAGTTGCATCAAAAGCAACCAGTAATCATCATGCCATAACTGCTTCTTTGCCATAAAAAATGCATTTTGTTGTCTTTTATTTTGCAAATATACAAATAATTTCTTAAATTTGCACAGGAATACGCAAATACTTTATGAGAAAATTGTTGCTGGCCCTTATTTGGACTAACTTTATTATCGGAATTCAAGCCCAGACAGTACTAGAGGAGATTCGTCAGAATCCTGTATTGTCGTCCAGCAACTATATGGCTTATCCTGGTCCTCTGCAGAAGAAGCTGACACCAGCCCCCAAGGGTATGAAACCCTTTTATATCAGTCATTATGGTCGTCATGGTTCCCGCTTCCACAGCAAGCCCAGCATCTATAATGCCCCTTATCTGACGCTTTCGAAAGCAGACAGCCTTGGCAAGTTGACCCCTCTGGGCCATGATGTGATGATGCGCCTTGACCGCATCCGCAAGAATGCTGAGTACCATTGGGGTGACTTGACGCCATTGGGTGCCCGTCAGCAGCAGGAGATAGGCAAGCGCATGATGACTCGTTTCCCCGAAGTGTTCCAAGGGGCGGCCGATATTGATGCTCGTAGTACGGGTGTGGGACGTTGTGTGCTGTCGATGGAGAATATGCTGTTGCAGATGCTCAGAATCAATTCCCACCTGAACATCCATCAAGATGCGACCCATCGCGACATGTATTTCCTCAACTATCAAGATAAGCCCCTGTTTGCCTTGAAGAAGAACAAGGCGTCGATAGATATCATTGAGAAATACAAAGAACGCTATATCAAGAATAATCATCTGACACAGTTGCTGTTCAACGACAGCGTCTATGTCAGAGATCATGTGAATAGTATAGAATTTGGTAGTCAGCTGTTGATTGTCGCTGCCATCATGCCTGGTACGGAACTGGGCAAGGAGGTGACGCTCTTCGATGTCTTTACCATTGATGAGATTTACGGCATATGGAGGGCTGGCAACGTCTATTGGTATGTAGGCTATGGCGCTTGTCCTGTCAATGGTGGTGTACAGCCCTATACACAGCGCAATCTGTTACGCAAGTTGATTACCGATGCAGACAGTTGCATTCTTCAGTCCAAGACCAATGTCCAGTTGCGCTTTGGTCATGAGACGGTGCTGATGCCATTGGTCTGTCTGCTCGACATCAATGGCTTTGGTGTCGCTGTTGATGACTTGGAACTGCTGGAAGAGAAGGGTTGGGCCAATTATCGCATCTTCCCGATGGCCAGCAATGTGCAGTTTATCTTCTACCGCCGTGATAAAAACGACCGCGATGTGCTCTTCAAGGTGCTGCTCAATGAGAATGAGGTGACGTTGCCGTTGCCCGGCAGTCAAGCGCCTTATTACAGATGGAGTGATTTCCGCGACTATTACCTCAAGAAACTCGATGCTTATGAGAACTGAACAGATACGTCTCCTTTTGATGGCCGCCCTGTTGTTGGCTGGCGGGCTGCGGAGTATGGCCCAGTCTGCTTTCTCTTTGATTGAGCAAGACCGCAATTTCGCAGCAGGTAGCTATGGGCTCTATCCTGACAAGAATCTGCCCCAGCAGACCCCAGCGCCCAAGGGTTATAAGCCCTTTTATATCAGCCATTATGGTCGTCATGGTTCTCGCTATCTGAGTGATATGAAAGCCTATAAGTTGCCTACCAAGATGTTGCATGATGCCGACTCTTTGGGTAAGTTGACGGCATTCGGGCAGATGGCTTATCGCGAGATGCGTCTGAACTTGGCGGATGCAGAGGGTCGTTGGGGTGACCTTACGGATATCGGTAAGCGTCAGCAGTCTGCCATTGCCCATCGTATGCTTCAGAATTATCCGGAGGTATTCAGCAATGGTGCTTTTGTCGATGCTCGCAGTACGATTGTTACGCGCTGTGTGCTCTCGATGGGCTCTTTTGTGTTGCAGCTGGTGAAGGAACGCCCCAAGCTCCAGGTTAGCATGCAGAATAGCTATAGCGACATGTGGTATCTGAACCATCAGGACAAGACGTTGCGCGATGGTGCGATGTCCCCTCGTGTCCAGAAACTTTTTAATAAATTCATTATCACCCATTGGAGTCATTACGATCTTTTGAACAAACTGTTCAATGATACCGCTTATGTGAATCGCCATGTTGACAAGGTGTGGCTGCCTTATTATCTTGGTAAGGCTGCTATCATCCAGCGTAATACCAACCGCGGCTCACTGCCCAATCCTCTGTTGGATATTTTCTCCAGCGAAGATGTTCATCTGTTCTGGCAGATAGAAAACGTGTATAGCTACATCCAATCGGGATTCTTTGAGTTGAATGGTGCCAAGCAGCCGTACGTGCAGCTGAGTCTGTTGCGCCAGATCATTCATGAGGCAGACAGCATCATCAATAGCAAGGAACATGGCGCCTCATTACGCTTCGGCCATGAGACCGTCTTGATGCCGTTGGTTTGTCTGATGGGTATTAATGGTTACGACTATAAGACGGCAGACTTGACAACGTTGGAGCAGAAAGGGTGGTGGGCCAGTAAGGTGTACCCCATGTCAGGCAACTTACAGCTGGTATTCTATCGCAAGAACAAGAAAGACCGCAATCCGCTTGTCAAGGTGCTCGTCAACGAAAGAGAGGCTACGCTGCCCTTCTCGAGCGACATAGCCCCTTATTATCGATGGAGTGACTTCCGCGACTACTATCTTCAGAAGATAGCAACTGGAGAGTCAGCTCTTCGCGCTAAACGCTAGTGCATACATGCGCATCTGCTTCACCATTGCCAGCAGTCCGTTCGAGCGGGTAGGTGAGAGATGCTCCTTCAAACCGATTTGGTCAATAAAGTAAAGGTCAGCGTCGAGGATATCCTTGGGCGTTTGTCCGCTGAGTACGCGTATCAAGAGGGCTACAATGCCTTTGACGATAAGCGCATCACTCTCTGCCGTGAAGTCGATAATGCCGTCGTGATAGTCGGCTTGGAGCCATACGCGGCTCTGACAGCCGTCAATCAGATTGCTCTCCGTCTTATAACGCTCATCCAGGGGTTCCTGATCGTTGCCTAAATCAATCAGCAACTGGTATTTGTCCATCCAGTCATCAAAGCCAGAGAACTCTTCTATGATCTCGTCTTGAATGTCATTAATGCTCATATTCTTCTTCTTTTTCGATATTTCGTTTTATGACGACTTGATAATCTTGAATAATTTATCCGAGGGGCGCACCTTCTCGGGCACCTTGATGCTGACACGTGTACCCTGTTGGGCCGTCTGTACAGACTGAATGTCATCGTGAATCTCGTCAACAGTCACGTAGAGGGCACCCGTTGTCGGACCTGTAATCAGCATCTTGTCGCCCACGCTGAAGGTATCGGCCTCTACCGTAAACTCAGCAACACCCAGACGTGAGAAGTACTTCACGCCTTTGCCGATATATTGCTTACGTTCGGTGGCGTTGGAGCCGTAGTTCTTGTTCCACTCACCCAACGTCTGACCTTGATAATAGCCGTCCCAGAATCCGCGGTTGAAGACCGTTGCCAGCCTCTCGTCCCAAGCATCTTTCTTGTCTTCGGTGAAGGTGCCGTCGAGCACGCTCTGAATGGCCTCGCGGTAGCATTGTACCACAGTCAGGACATATTCGGGACCTCGCGCACGACCTTCTATCTTGAAGACACGAACACCCGATGTCATCATACGGTCGATGAAGCGGATGGTCTTCAGGTCTTTGGGCGACATGATATACTTGTTGTCAATCTCCAGTTCCGTACCCGTCTCGCGATCCGTAACGACATACGAGCGACGGCAGATCTGCATGCAGGCACCGCGGTTGGCCGAACGTCCCGTATTGTCGAGACTCATATAACACTTGCCGCTGACCGCCATGCACAGTGCACCATGACAGAACATCTCGATGCGTACCAGCTGGCCTGAAGGTCCACAGATATGCTGTTCCTCAATCTGGCGATAGATGTCAGCCACCTGATCCATATTCAGTTCACGGGCCAGTACCACGACGTCGGCAAACTGCGCATAGAACTTCAGTGCCTCGATATTCGAGATATTGAGCTGTGTGGAAAGATGGACCTCAACGCCTTGCTGACGACAGTACTGCATCACTGCGACGTCGCAGGCAATCACTGCTGAGATGCGTGCTTCCTTGGCAGCATCGATAATCTGGTGCATGAGCTCGATATCCTCGCCATAGATGATGGTGTTGACAGTCAGATACGACTTGACGCCATGTTCCTCGCAGGTGGCGGCAATCTCGCGCAGGTCGTCAATCGTGAAGTGATTAGCCGAATGCGAACGCATATTCAGCTGTTCCACACCGAAATATACCGACCCTGCACCAGCCTTCAGGGCTGCTGCCAACGAGTCGCGGCTCCCCACAGGAGCCATAATTTCATAGTCTGATAACTGATTCATGGGTGCAAAGGTACTAAATAATTAATAATTAATCATGCATCATGCACAAATATCTTTCCCTATGAAAACGTTTACGGATGTTTTTCGCATCTTTTTAAAGCACATATCAGGTAAATGCACTAACTTTGCAGCAAAGAAAAAGGTATAACGGCAAAAAGGCTGTGATCAGATAACGCTACGACAAACTAACTACTAAGACGAAGGCGGATAGGGTAAGACACCCTGTCCGCTTTAATTTTACTTAATTATTTGGCTTTTACCAGATTTCTTCGTAACTTTGACCCCATGAAACGAATCTTGCTGTTGACAATATGTCTGGTGGCTATGACCCTGACGTCTGTAGCCCAGTACGACTTCCTGACCGCCCATCGGGGTGTGATACCTGGCGGATATGATTTCTGGGTCTATCAGCCTGGGGACTATTATTTCTCCCAAGAGAATACCCCTGTAGTCATCTTCCTGCATGGTGCCAGCCTTTGCGGACGCGACATCAATCGCTCGCGTCGCTATGGGCCGCTTGATGCCATTGTCAGAGGTCGCGAGATTCCGGCATTGGTTATCGTACCCCAGAATCCTAGTGGCTCATGGAATCCCAAGAAGATTAACGATGTGTTGGAATGGACGCGTCAGCACTATGCCTGCGACTCCACACGTATCTATGTGTTGGGTATGTCGCTGGGCGGCTATGGCACGATGGACTTTGCCGGCACCTATCCTGAGAAGGTGGCCGCAGCATTAGCCATGTGTGGTGGCAGCACGTTGCGTGATGTCCAGCCTTTGGGACAGGTTCCGTTGTGGATTATCCACGGCACTGCCGATCGTGCTGTCAATATCAAAGAGTCGAAGAAGGTGGTGAACGCTTTGGAGGCGGCTCATAATGATAGCCGTCTGCGTTACGACTGGTGGCAGGGTGCCAATCATGGCGCCCCAGCGCGTGTATTCTATCTGAAGAAGACCTACCAGTGGCTCTTCTCCCATTGTATCAAAGACGAGGGACGGCCCATTCGTCGTGATATCACTATCGACCGTAGCGAACTTAAAAACGCCTACACCGATATGATGAAGAATGTGCCGCCCCCCGAAGTATTAGAGAACGAGGATTGATCGTTAGATCAGGTTGTCTTTCTCGATATCCTTGAAGTATTTGTATGTAGCGACTTTCAGCTCGTCAGTAGCGGGCTCGTCGGCTACGATGATGCCGTGCTGGTGCATCTGCAGGGCAGAGATAGTCCACTCGTGAGTGACAGCGCCCTCGATGGCAGCCTTCAAGGCACGTGCCTTGTGGTGGCCGTTGACAAGAATCATCACCTCCTGAGCATCCATCACAGTACCTACACCAACGGTCAGTGCCAGCTTGGGCACCTTGTTGACGTCGTTGTCGAAGAAACGGCTGTTGGCAATGATGGTATCTGTTGTCAGCGTCTTTACGCGAGTACGGCTGGTGAGTGATGAGTAGGGCTCGTTGAAGGCGATGTGGCCGTCGGGACCGATACCGCCGATGAACAGGTGGATACCACCAGCCTCGCGAATCATCTCCTCATAGTGGGCGCACTCGGCAGCCAGATCCTTGGCGTTGCCATTCAGGATGTGGATATTCTCCTTGGGACAGTCTATATGGTCGAACAGGTTGCGGGCCATGAACGAGTGGTAGCTCTCAGGATGTGACTCAGGCAGACCGACATATTCGTCCATGTTGAACGTTAGCACGTTCTTGAACGATACGCGACCTTCCTTGTTGGCCTTTACCAGACAGGCATACATTCCTTCGGGTGAAGATCCGGTGGGAAGACCCAGAACAAAGGGCTTCTCCTTGGTGGGCTGGAAGGCATTGATGCGCTCAATGACATGCTCGGCAGCCCATTGTGACATCTTTTGATAGTCAGATTCAATAATTACTCTCATAAGGTTTTATTCTTTTAGTTCTGTATAATCGATTGCAAAAGTACAAATAATTTATGGATAATGCATTATAAATTGTGTTTTTTTTGTACCTTTGCAGCCATAATAATTATGTACGTATGAAAGAATTCGTGATTTCTGAAGCCAAAGCCGAGACTGCCGTGCTGGTCGGACTGATTACACAGCAGCAGGATGAGGCCAAGACAAAAGAATACCTTGACGAATTGGAATTCCTGGCAGATACAGCAGGTGCCGTCACCATCAAGCGCTTTACGCAGAAGGTTCAGGGCCCCAGTCAGGTGACCTATGTCGGCAAGGGAAAACTGGAAGAAATCAGGCAATATATCAAGCAACAGGAAGACCTTGACGAACCCGTGGGTATGGTCATCTTCGACGATGAGCTGTCAGCCAAGCAGATACGTAACATCGAGGCTGAACTGAAAGTGAAGATTCTTGACCGCACCTCGCTCATCCTCGATATCTTCGCTATGCGAGCCCAGACCGCTGAGGCCAAGACACAGGTGGAGCTGGCGCAGTATCGCTATATGCTGCCCCGTCTGCAACGTCTGTGGACCCACTTGGAACGACAGGGTGGTGGCTCCGGTAGTGGTGGCGGTAAAGGCTCTGTAGGCTTGCGCGGACCTGGTGAGACTCAGTTGGAGATGGACCAGCGCATCATCCGTCAGCGTATCTCTTTGCTGAAGGAGCGTCTGGAGGAGATTGATCGTCAGAAGACCACCCAGCGTAAGAACCGTGGGCGACTCATCCGCGTGGCGTTGGTGGGATATACCAATGTGGGTAAGTCGACCATGATGAACCTGTTGGCCAAGAGTGATGTCTTTGCTGAGAACAAGCTCTTTGCTACGCTCGACACCACTGTTCGTAAGATGGTCATCGACAATCTGCCGTTCCTGTTGGCCGATACCGTAGGTTTCATCCGCAAGCTGCCTACCGACTTGGTGGACTCGTTCAAGTCAACCCTCGACGAGGTGCGCGAGGCCGACCTGCTGGTGCATGTGGTCGATATCTCACATCCCGATTTCGAGGAACAGATCACTGTCGTTGAGAAGACGCTGGGCGACCTAGGCTGTGCCGATAAACCCTCGATGTTGGTATTCAACAAGATAGATGCCTACACGTGGACACCTCAAGATGAGGATGACCTCACGCCTCCTACGCGTGAGAATATCTCTCTTGACAGCCTGAAGAAGACGTGGATGGCCAAGATGCAGGGCGACTGCCTGTTTATCTCTGCCAAGCAGAAAGAGAATATCGATGAACTCCGTGAGGTGCTTTACCAGAAGGTGCGTGAACTGCACGTGCAGAAGTATCCTTACAACGATTTCCTCTATCAAGTAGAAGAATAGAACCAAAACACCATACAATTTATGAGAGACTACAGACATTTAACCAGCGAGGAGATACAGGTCCTCGAGAATAATAGCTGTTGGGCTGAAGACTGGCAGCGCGTAAAGGTCGCTGAGGAGTTTTCTCCCTACAACTTCCATCGTGTCATCTTCTATGGCGACATCCGACTGGGTGTCTTCGAGAAGCAGGTGGAAGTGTCCAAAGGCTTTGTGAAACACTCTGGTATCAATGATGCCACCCTGCGCAATGTCACTGTGGGCGACAACTGTCTCATCGAGAAGGTTGGCAACTTCATCAACAACTATACCATTGGCGACGACTGCTATATCTCGAATATCTCGACGATGGAGACCACTGAGGGTGCTTCCTTTGGTGAAGGCCATCTGATCAGCGTCCTCAACGAGATGGGCGATGGCAATGTGGTGCTCTTCCACGATCTCAACTCACAGCTGGCTGCCTTCATGGTGAAATATTTCAAGGACAAACAGCTGAAAGACAGTATTATGCGCCTGATCAACGAGGAGATACGTTTCACCCAGCCCGATCGAGGCACGATAGGCAATGGCGTGAAGATCATCAACTCGAAGGAGATTACCAATACGGTCATCAAGGAAGACTGCGAGATCAATGGTGCTGCTCGTCTGTGTGACTGTACCATCCTGAGCTCGAAAGACGATTCCGTGTATATCGGTACGGGTGTTATCTGCGAGAACAGCATCATCTCGAATGGCTGCTCTATCACCAACTCCGTGAAGATGCAGGACTGCTTCGTGGGTGAGGCCTGTCAGATTACCAACGGCTTTACTGCCGAGGCCAGCGTGTTCTTTGCTAACTCGTTTATGGCCAATGGTGAGGCCTGTGCTGCTTTCTGCGGCCCGTTCTCAGCGTCGCACCATAAGAGCTCGCTGCTCATCGGTGGTGAGTTCTCATTCTATAATGCTGGCTCCAACACCAACTTCTCCAACCATGCCTATAAGATGGGCCCCATGCACTATGGTGTCTTGGAACGTGGTACGAAGACGGCCTCTGGTGCCTATGTGCTGATGCCTGCCAAGATTGGTGCCTTCAGCGTCTGCTTCGGCAAGCTGATGAACCATCCCGACATGCGTTGCCTGCCCTTTGCCTATCTGTTGGCCTATGGTGAGACGATGTATATCGTACCAGGTCGTAACATCACCACGGTGGGCCTCTACCGTGATATCAAGAAGTGGCCCAAGCGCGACAAGCGTGCCGCCTCTTCGCGCAAGAGCATCATCAACTTCGACTGGCTGTCGCCTTTCACGGTGGGTGAGATTGTCGAGGGTAAGAAGATATTGGAAAACCTGCGTCAGGCTGGTGGCAACAACGTGTCGTCGTACAACTTCCAGGAGTATATCATCAACGCCTCGTCTCTGAAGAAGGGTATCAAATACTACGATATCGCCCTGCGCATCTATATGGGTGCCGTCTTGAAGCGTGCCGTCAAGGGTAATTGGCTGGGCAAGTCTGTAGGTGAAATCGGACTGGGACAGTGGAACGACCTCTCTGGTCTGCTGCTGCCTGCCAGCGAGGAGCAGCGCCTGCTCGAGGATATCAAGAACGGGTCTGTTGAGAGCATCCATGAGGTACTCAGCCGTTTCGATGAGATCAACGACCACTACCGCGAATACCAGTGGACATGGACCTACCAGCTGATTCTCGACTACTATGGTCTCGAAGAAATCGACGAGGCTGCCATACAGCGCATCCGTGAGGACTATGTCAAGGCCCGTCGCGCCTGGATTGCCGAGATTCGCAAGGATGCCGAGAAGGAGTTTGCAATGGGTGATGTCGATCAGGATGTCTTCGACGACTTCATCTCTAAGCTGGATCATGAAATAGATTATGAAGAATAATAAAGAAAAGTAAAACATGAAAACTACATTCAGAGTGATGATGGCTGCCTGCTTTGCAGCGCTGTCATTGGGGACACAAGCTAAAGACTATCATTACCAGACGGTATCGGGCGATATCACGAAGACACGTATCTATACGCTCGATAACGGCCTGAAGGTGTATTTCTCTGTAAACAAGGAGAAACCCCGTATTCAGACGTATATCGCCGTGCGTACGGGATCTAAGAACGACCCTGCTGAGACAACGGGTCTCGCCCATTATCTGGAGCACCTGATGTTCAAGGGCACCAAGCAGTTCGGTACTACCAATCCTGCTGCCGAGCAGCCTCTGCTCGACGAGATTGAGCAGCGCTACGAAGCTTATCGCAAGCTGACCGACCCTGCACAGCGTAAGCAGGCCTACCATGAGATTGACAGTGTGTCGCAGGTAGCTGCCAAGTACTTCATCCCCAACGAGTACGACAAGTTGATGGCTGCCATTGGTGCTCAGGGCACCAATGCCTTTACCTCCAACGATGTGACGTGCTATACGGAGGATATCCCGTCTAACGAGATTGAGAACTGGGCCAAGGTGCAGTCCGACCGTTTCCAGAATATGGTTATCCGTGGTTTCCACACTGAGTTGGAGGCCGTTTACGAGGAGTATAACATCTACCTCACCGATGATGGCGACAAGATATGGAGTGCGCTGGGCAAGAAGTTGACGCCTACCCATCCCTATGGTACGCAGACCACTATCGGTACGCAGGATCACCTGAAGAATCCTTCGATTACCAATATCAAAAACTACTTCAAGAAGTGGTATGTGCCCAACAATGTGGCCATCTGTATGGCTGGTGACTTCGATCCCGACAAGACCATCGCCCTCATCGAGAAGTATTTCGGACAGTGGAAGCCCGGTGCTGATGTCTCTCAGCCTGTATTCCCCCAGCAGAAGCCGCTGAAGGCCCCTGCCGACACCACTATCATTGGCAAGCAGACCGAGCAGGTATGGGTGGCTTGGCTGGCACCTAAAGCCAGTGAGCTGGCTTGTGATACGCTTGATGTTATCAGCGATATGCTGAGCAATGGCAAGGCAGGCCTCTTCGACCTCAACCTCAATCAGCAGATGCGTGTGCAGAGTGCTGGTACGGGCTTGCAGACCCAACAGGACTATTCGTCGTTCCTGCTGGTTGGTCAGCCCAAGCCCGGTCAGTCGTTGGAGGAGGTTCGCAGCCTCATGCTGGCTGAGCTGGATAATCTGAAACAGGGTAAGTTCAGCGACGACCTGTTGCCCAGCATCGTCAACAATATGAAGCTCTCGTACCAGCATGCTGTCGAGAACAACCGCTGGCGCGTCAATCAGCACATGCGCTCGTTCATCAATGGTGTGTCCTGGGAGCAGAATGTGGGCAAGATGCAGCGTGTGGCAGGTATGACCAAGCAGCAGATTGTGGATTTCGCCAACCGCTTCTTCAAGGATGGCTATGCTACCGTGTTCAAGACGCAGGGTGTCGATACCTTGCAGAAGAAGATTGATAAGCCCGCCATCACTCCGATTCCCACCAACCGCGACCTGGTGAGCCAGTTTGTGAAGGATATCCAGCAGTCGAAGGTGGAGCCCATCCAGCCCGTCTTTGTCGATTTCTCGAAGGATATGACCAAGACCGAGGTGAAGAAAGGTCTGCCCCTTCTTTACAAGCAGAACGTGGATAACGACCTCTTCACACTGGTATTCCGCTATGATTTCGGCCATGAAGACGACAACCGTTACGATGTCGCCAGCGACTATCTCAACTATGTCGGCACAGACAAGCTGACAGCTGCCGACATCAAGCAGCAGTTCTATAAGCTGGCATGTAACTATAGCGTGAGCGTCAATGCAGATGTGCTCCATATCTCGTTGACGGGTCTTAATGAGAATATGACCGAGGCCCTGAAGCTGATGGAGACCGTTCTCCACAATGCCAAAGCCGACAAGCAGTCGTACGACCAGTATGTCGATATGGTGCTCAAGGATCGTGACAACGCCAAGAGCGACCAGCGCACCTGCTTCGACTACCTCTACTACTACTGCGTCTATGGTCCTCACAATATGCGTCGCGACGACATGACTGCCAAGCAGCTCCGCGAGGCAGATCCCCAGCAGCTGCTCAATCTGGTGGGCGACCTCTGCAATCTGCAGCATACCGTGCTCTACTACGGTCCGATGACCACCAAGCAGCTGTCGTCTGTTCTGACCAAGCAGCACAAGACTCCTAAGCAGCTGAAGGCCGTTCCCGATGGACAGCCCTTCACCAGGCAGACCTCTCCCGTGAACGAGGTATGGATTGCTCCTTACGATGCGAAGAATATCTATATGCGCATGTATCACAACGAGCAGCGTGACTTCAATCCCGATGAGACAGCCACCATCACCGTGTTCAACGAATACTACGGAGGCGGCATGAATGGTATCGTCTTCCAGGAGCTTCGTGAGGCTCGTGGCTTGGCCTACAATGCTGGCGCCAACTACGGACGCATCAGCAAGAAGGGCGAGAAGGAGTCATTCTTCACCCATATCATCACCCAGAACGACAAGATGATGGACTGCGTACGCCAGTTCCACCAGATTCTCGACACCATCCCACAGAGCGAGGCCGCCTTCAAGATTGCCAAGGAGGCTGTCACCAAGCAGCTGGCCAGCCAGCGCACCACCAAGATGGGTGTCCTCAACCTCTATCTCGCTATGCAGCGCATGGGTCTCGACTACGACCTCAACGAGAAGATGTATCGTGACCTTCAGAATGTCACCCTCCAGGATATCGTCCGCTTCGAGCAGCAGCAGGTTGCCCGCAAGCCCTACCGTTATATCATCCTTGGTGATGAGAAGGAGCTCGACATGGAGTCTCTGGGCAAGATTGGTCCTGTCCGTCGTTTGACTATCGAAGACATTTTTGGCTATTAAAATGCGCTCTACGATGATGAAAAGAAAAGAATACCAACCACCTAAGCTGTCCATCATCAAGATGAGACAGCAGGGTTGCTTGTTAGAAACAAGCGCTAGTGGAATTATAAATGCGATGGAAGGTCCAACGGATTTGGATTAGTTAATATTGCAAGCAATATGAAAACAAGTATAATGAAACAGATAAGACTGTGGTTGCCCATGATGTGCGCCACTATGATGCTGACAGCATGCAGTAGCGACGACTCTAATGCAGATCCGAAGCCCGAGCCCCAACCCGAGGTTAAAACCATCTTCTATACGGCTACTGTAGGTGATGCTACACGTGCTACTGTGGCTGACAATAACAAGGATATCTATTTCGCTACAGGCGACAAACTCTATATATCGTCTTCAGATGCAGGTTATTCAGACTTGAAGGGTACTCTGGAATTAAAAAGTGGAGCAGGCACAAATCATGCGACGTTCGAGGGAACTCTGACCTATACAGGTTCTGATCCCACAGATGCTACGAACTTGAGTGCAACATTGGTAGGCACTTCAAATGTAGGCGTGCAGATTAGTGATGGCAAAGTTACAGGCATCGACTATAGTACAGCAATTTGTGTAGCCGATGGCCCATCAAGTGCCGTCAATGAGGCTGTCAAGAAGTATAGCTATCTCACGGGTTCAAGCACTTTTGGTGCCCATTCGTTTGAGCTCAATCAGCATACCGCTTTCCTGAATTTTACCATTAAGGTGTCAGGAACAGCATCGGGTACTCCTTGCACAGTATCTGTTGCTGGCGTAGGTGGCGGTACTGGTAGTGTTACTTCAGAAACGAGTGGCGATGATGTCGTGTTGAAATTTGTTGCTCCTGTTGCCACTCAGACGCTGAGCAGTGCTTCGGTCATGGTTAAGAATCAATATGGTATACCCTTTGGCGGCACAACAACTCTGATAGCTAGGGTGTATAATATAAGCAAGACTATCGACGTCAATCACGAGTATGTTGACTTGGGTCTTCCCAGTGGTACCAAGTGGGCCAAAACAAACCTCGGTGCTACTACAGAAACTGGGTATGGTGATTTCTATTACTGGGCAGGTACTACTGGTCATAGCACGACTGATACCTATACCTTTACTCAAGCAGAGACTCCCTATTATAGCGGTTCTGCATATACGAAATATACTAATGCTGATGTAAACCTCGAAGCTTCTGACGATGCAGCTACGAATAGCAGAGGCACTGCTTGGCATATTCCAACCAAGACAGAATTTGATGAGCTGATTAATGGTTCTAATACCACATGTGTATGGGAAAGCAATTACCAGAATACTGGCATTGCTGGCTATTTGATTACAAGCAAAAAGGAAGGATATACCTCCAATAAGATATTCCTTCCTGCATCGGGTAAGAAAATATCTTCGACAACTGCTGGTACGGCTACTGATCAAAATACATTTGGTAATTATTGGCTGTCAACGCTTTCATCAACTACAACTGCTGGCTATTGCTTTGCTTTCGGTTCCGCTGAGGCAATTCATAGTAATAATATTGACCGTAGTACCGGCATGACCATCCGCCCCGTATACGTACCCTAAGTCTGCTGATATCGACTTCGAGTCCATATAACGACGAAGAGACTGGCCGCCATCATTTATTGATGCTGTCAGTCTCTTCTCCTTTTCGCTTCCTTCGAATTCGTAGAAAAAAATAGAGAGGTCCTGCGGGCATGTAATAACCCTACATTATTGCGTAACAACGGCATGTTATTTCTGCATAAGGTTATGTTATTTCGCAGCAAAATACTTACAGTTATGACAGTTGACAGATGACAGTTAAAAAACAATGCCCAATCACCCTCATCTTTTTGCTTATCTTAGCTTGACTAAGCATGATTCTATTATTCTATTATTATTTATAATATATTGAATTATTATTATATATTTAATTATATTATTTATTATATATATTATTATATATTAATATAATTATTAATAGTATATATATAATTATATAATAAAAATATTTACATCTACTTCTACCTTAGCAGTCTATAACCGCCTTATTTTTTAACTGTCATCTGTCAACTGTCAACAGCAAGATGACATCATTAAAGCAATACAGGAGCCTCTCAAGGCTCCTGTCTGCTTGTCCTAAATGTCTTTCTCAATGTATGTGAAGGTCGTCTTGCCGATGTTGAAGGACATGCCGTGGCGCAACCAGATCTCCTTGTCGAGGTGGGCGGGCTCTCCATTGAGGAAGACGCCAGGCTCGAGTGCCTTGAGGCACAGCCTTTCGTTCACCATGGTGATCTCTGCCTGGATGGGGGCGAGTTCGCTGCTGATGTCCCACGACAGCTGCAGGCTGCACTCTACTGACTTACCAATGGTGACCCTCATTGTGGGATTGCTGCGGAACCACTTGTACAGGGCAACATCCATCGTCTTCACGGCACCCTCAACCTTGAGGAAGTAGCGCTGTGAGCGTGGAGCGATGTTGGCGATACAGGCGGTCAGCATCATCGCATAGATGATAAAGCTGAAGAGGATGAGTACGCGGTAGTCCATCCTGATCTCGACATAGAGCAGGGTCCATACATAGAGTGAGAGGAATCCGATGATGACGCTGATGATGATGAGCGACTTGCGCAGATGGATATTGGTGCGGAGGGTGGCGCACAAGGCGATGATGAAGCCTGATGCTGTCCACGGAATCCAGTCGATGATGAATGCCATGCCTGGGATGGGGAAGAGGGCATCAACGTAGTCGAACAGTCGGAAGATGAAATAGCTGAGTATGGCTGCCACAGCGGAGCGCAGGATGATTTCGATAACCTTGTTTAAGATATGTCCTGCGCGTATGGCCATGATCGAGATACCCACTGTCAGGAAGAAGGCGATATTCTGTCCGAAATAGGGCAATACATGCCGGGTATGGGGTGCGATGATGGTGAACAGCGTCCAAGCGACAGTGGCGGCGATGACAGCCATCAACATCCAGTTAAGATAGAATGGGGCGTTGCGGTGGTCGAAGAGGAATTCCCTGTTGTAATAGTGGTGACCATGCTTGCAGCGGTCGCTGTATTCAGGACAATGGTAGTCGTTCTCGTCCCAGCATTTCTTGTGCATGGTATGCTCGCACTTCACCACAATCTCTTCGCCCATGACAAAGGGCGCCTTGCAGAGGTAGCACGACTCATGGACCATGTGGTTGCGCACACTCATGCTGTTGCCCGTATAGCGCATCACGTACTTCTTAAGGAAGATGCGATAGCTGATATGCGGTATGACCATCTGGATGATGAAATAGACCAGCAGCAGGATGGCGAAGCCCAGCAGGATACCCTGCGGAATGACCTGTAACAGACTCTGTCCGTTGACGATGATGGGGTTATAGGGGTTGCCCTCAGTAATAGTCGTTGAGAAGGAGGATATGAGGGTGTCGTTTTCTGCGCTATAGAAATTGGTCGTCAGCATGTGTACTCCGCCACGATAGACCTTACCATCGGGGTTCTCGAAGGTGAAGCGGTAGTCTGTGGCAGGCAGTTTGAACGCCTTGAACAGCTGGTCCTCGAAATAGATGAGGTTGTAGCTCTTAATCATCTCACCACCGCTCTTCTCACAGAAAAGGCGGATGACGCCCATATCCTGGATGTCGTCGGAGGGGTCGCCGCGTCGGATGCTGGAGTAGAATGCCGTAAACGTGTCGTTGTTGACGGAGTCGTTCTTGATCAGTTCCTCCTCGAATTGGTAGTGGTCGGGGTCGATGGGCTCGTCAGTCTCTGTATTGTATATCTTGTCGTTGGAGAAAGTGATCATCACCCACTGGCGACCATTGGCCCACGGTCCTAACCTGTTGACAATCTCTGTCTTCTTCTCGAGGATGGCGCGGTAGAGATAGACATAGTCCTCTGCTCCCTTCACGAAGTAGTTGTCCATGATGTAGTCGGTAGCAGGCATGGTTTCGCTGACAGTCTTGCCATGCATGAAAGCGAGGAACAGGTTGTTGTGCTTGAAGACGGTGCTCATCTCAAGGATGTGCTCACGAATATGGTTGATGTCGCTTTGGGGCAATGTCAGGTCGACCAGCGCCAAGAGCATGATCTTGTGCGAATTGATCATCTCTGACATCACATTCTCTATCTTGATGAGTCGTGGGCGCGTCAGCACGCTCTCAGGGATGCCGTCGTAGGTCTCCTTCACCTCAGACCTGATCTCCGTGCTGTCTTGCAGCTCGTTGTAGCCGATGCTCCTGTTCAGGCTCGTCGTTACTGTGAAGGTCTTGTGGTCAGGCGAGAACTTGACACTATTGACGGTGAGGGCGTCCTTCTTCTTCGGCTTGACCTCCTCCAAGAGTTGGTCGTAGTCGTCAACGCCGTCCATATTGGCTGTGATCTGGTCGCACCCCGTTAGGCAGAGTGCGGCAAGAGCTGTCAGCAGGTATCTGTGTATCATCTTTCGTACCATTGGTGTCCTTATATTATATATGTAGATGTCTCGTGATTATATTGTCGGATATTGTTGTCCGCCATTGTTGTGCATCATATCCTGATACTGTTTAGCCGACTGGCGGGCCTTCTTCAGTGCCTGAAGTTTAGCCCACAGCATGTTGACGAACATCAGGAGGATGGCTACGCAGGCAAAGCCTATCAGGTAGTCCTTGAGGCGAATGAACAGCGGCTTGTACTCCATGGCCTGTATCTTCTCGGAGATGGCCTTGAGGTTGGTGAACTTCTCTTCAATGATTTCCATGTGTGACGACAGCTGTGGCATAAGGGCCGTAGCAGCCTTGGCCTTCTCGTAGCTGCTCTGCAGGTTGGCGAAGATGACCTGCTCCTTGGCCTTGACCTTCTCCAGTCGGGGGGCGAGCTTGGAGACAAGCGACAACTCGAAGGCTGTCTTATACAGTCGCTTGTAGGTGCTGTCCTGATTGAGGAGGAGCTCCTCGGCATGTGCAAAGTCTCCGAGTGCGTCAACCTTCTGTTTCTTCGACGCCAGCGTGTCGGCCACCATTTGCTTCA
This sequence comes from uncultured Bacteroidales bacterium, assembly GCA_902799655.1. GTDB lineage: Bacteria > Bacteroidota > Bacteroidia > Bacteroidales > Bacteroidaceae > Prevotella. Next base: position 171,352 of record CADCBH010000004.1, on the reverse strand, counting down.
GCTGTTGCACCTGTGTCATGAGCTCCATCAGATTCTCGCTGTCGGCAATGTCAGCCTGCATGGCCTGTGTGAAGGTGTTCCAGCGCATGTCTATGGCGTTGTAGCTTTCCTGCACCATCTTCATCTTGCTGTTGAGCACATTGACATACGATGTGGAGAGCGGTGACGAATTGGAGAACGTGAAGTTCATGTTACAGATGACGGCCAGTTGGTTGAGGTCGTCGGCATACTGCATCATGCGGCTCTCTATCTCCACGTTGAGTGAGTCTGACTCGAGATTCTGAGCCACACTGCAGAGCGGGAAGAGGGAGAGCGCTCCTAACAACAGTATATGTCTGATTACTTGCATGAATTCTTAAAGTATTTCTCGGCTTGTCGGAATATTTTGACGGCATTCTGGTCCTCACTGCTCTGGGGATTGCCGGCATTGATTAATACCTGGGTGTCCTTGATAAGCGACTCACACTGGTGAGACAAGTCCTCGCGCTCCAACTCGTCTTTGCTGATGAGCCAACGTGAGGTCATCTTATCCAGATGGCGGGCATTAGCCAGAATGGTCTTGGTGTCGAGTGCTCTGCCCTTGCTGCCGCCCAGTAGCTCCAAACCGCCACCGGCTTCATTGACTTGTACCTTGATGGCTGCGATGGAATCGACATAGAGGTTATACTGGTCGCGGGCACTCTGGATGTCGGGACATGGGCTGTAATCGGTATTCTTCGGATACTGGGCGGTCATCGTGGCCTTGATTTCCTGGAAAGCCTTCAGACCCTCTTGTGACGATACCGTCCCCTTGCCATAGCGCTTCTTGAAGTTGCTAAATTGCTTCTTCAGGGCTGTCAGGGCGTTTTGGGATGATTTGATTTCATCGTCCAAGCCGAAGCAGGGATTGCGCTGTATCGTGACGTTATACGTAGTTTTGAGGTCTTGTCCGAAACTGATGTCGTAGCCGCGCTTGACACCTTTCTCCTTGACGAGATCCATCAGGAACAAGTCGTGCAGCTCGACCTTCACCTCGGTGCGCTTGCCCTGGATGTCGAACGTCTGCTCGATATAGTCGTTGACCATCTTCAGCTCCTGTTCGGCAGGCTGCAGACCATCAACCGAGATCCACTTCTTGAAGATGTAGTCCTTGTAGGGCTTAGGCAGTGCATTACGGCACTCCTTGGTCAGTCGGAAGCGGTCAGTGGGGTTCGACGTTACAACGTAGGGCAGGTCGTCGGTACGTATCCAGCGACGCTTGATGGCCTGTCTGTAGCGTGTGTCGTTCCAGAAAACGAATAACATGCGGTAAGAGACGAGGCTTACCGTCAGGGTGTTCTTCCCTTCATCGAACACGAACTTGACCATCAGGTCTTTATCGGTGTTGTCTTTCTGGAGAGCCAGATGGTCGGTATAGGCTGAGTCTTGGGCGACGGTAATGGCTTTGACCACCTGTGCCTTGGCCATCGTAGCGCCCATCAGCAGACAAGCCACCATCAGACTCCTCATCCATCGGATGCTTCTCGTTGTATGTTTTTTCTTCATATATACTATATCAATTTTCTATTCGTTCAACTCTCACCCATCCATTGGGTTCCCCCTGCTGGCGTACCCAGGCGGCTACCTGCAAGTCCTCGGGGAAGGGCGCCTCCAGTGTGGCGTGATAGGTGTCGTAGCGCAGGTAAGCTGCTACGCGCCTGACGCCCCACAGCAGGTCGGTATAGGTGTCGACCATATTGATGCATACCCTGCCTGCAAAGGCTCCGAAGTATCGGATGTTGGGGTGCCAGGGGTGGGGCATCTCCTCGCCGTTATCAGCGGTGAGGAAGTGTAGCACAGGCGCTCCGTCCACGCAGGGGTATTTGGCGGGCAGGTCGAGCATCATCACGAAATGGTCGGCATAGAGCGGTTTGTTGGTCACGCCTTCCTCGTTGAGATGTGCTACGTCGGTAACGCCGCAGATGCTACGCTGGTAGTAGTCGATGCGGTAGCTGACGGGCAGACCGTCGGCATTGGTACGCTCTACGCGCCAGTTGATGTCGGGGCGGCCTTTGAGACCCTCCTCCAACTTCTGCCACTCATAAAGCAGCCGTCTGTTGCGACCACTGAGCTTGCTGGCTTCGTATTGACTACTCTCCATCATGATCCATATTGGTTTATCAACCTGGGAACGGATCGGGTATCAGATAGACCATGTCGCCATTGTTCACCTGATAGTCGGCCAGTGTCTGGTCGGTATGTCCGATGCGTGGTCTCAACACTCTGATCTCGTGCACCAGTGGGTCCTCCTTGCCAAAGAAGTAGTCGAGGGGTGCTCCCGTGGCATCAATCGATGGAAAGTCGAAGATGAGCTTTCCGTCGTTGCCGATAGCGTGGCGCAGATTGGTCATCAGCGTCTCCAGCGGTGCGCTGGGATTGACGACGCGGAATTTGACAGTCTTGTTCTTATAGACGATGTCCAGTAGGAAATCTTTTTCTTCCATTGTGGTAATCTGTTATCGTTGTTGTTTACTGAATCAGTACATGTTTGGTTGTTTCTCCTTTCTTCGCTCCATCTGTATGCTGACATAGATAGGATAGATGTTCGGGCTGCGCACCTCCATCCTCTTCCTGAGCATCATCTCAGCTTGCGGAATCTTCTCGGAGAAGTTACGCTTGACGAATGGGTTCTCCAACAGGGTAATCTCGACATAGAAGGCATAGCCGCAACCCGATGGACTGTTCTGCTGGATATGGTCTATCGAGATATTGCTGATCATGTCGGGCACGATGGCATAGCGGTTCATCAGCTCCGTATAGCAGAAGATCTTCATGTCGGCAGGGGTAACAATGCGGTCGTTGGTGACCATGTGGTAGCGCAGCAGAGCCTTTACACCCTCGGCATTGTTGACTTCGTCGTAGCCGTTGACGGGGTCTGCAATCTGTCGTATGCTCTTGGCGTCGAACTCTGCGGGAGGTACGAACTTGCTGTCGCTCTTGAGAAGCTTGTTGACTGACGAGCCGTCGGTAGTGAGGTAGCCGATATCCAGACTCACGTTATGGTTGCCCAGCACACGGCGGTCGAGCATCAGGTAGATGCCGGGATTGGTGCGGAACTTATCTTGTCGGACAGCAGCCGATAGTTTGGTGAGCACCTTCTGCACATTGGTGGAGATGTTCTGTAGGCTGATGTCTTTCAGCTCCTGGAAGGCATAGTAGTCTGAATGGAACTTGGTGGAAAGACTGTTGATCAGTCGCAGCAGCGTAGCCTGGTTGAAACGGTCGACAGCTACACGGCGTACCTCGATGGGCGTCTTTCCAAACAGTTGCTCCTTAGCAGGCGGCAAAAGGTGCATGAACTGGCGATTCTTCTGCTGGTTAGGTTCAGCTTCGCTAAATCCCGTCACACGCACAACCGGGAACGACGATGACAGCGTGGCAGTATTCAACTGGGTGTTGACCAGCAGGATGGCGTTGAGCGACAGGTGGCTCTTGTCAAATACGAAGTCGGGGGCAATGCCCGTGAAGTCGAAGACCATCTCGAGCGACTCTGTCTCCATGGGGATATACTTGCGCGCCTCGTGTCTCTTGACAAATACGAGTGCCACATTCTGACGGGCATACAGGTCGAGACCGGTCATCGTGGCATTATACATCTGTCCGTGATTGTACATCAGGGATTCTACCGAGAAGCAGTTCTGCATGGGGAGGTCGCCATTCTGCCAAGGCTTTACCAGAGGCAGCGGACGTCCTTCGATGGAGATTCTGACATCTTGGAAACGGGTGTCCTTGATGGCAAATGTCATCTGGGACAGGTCGGTGACGGGCTCGCGGAAATTCAGGGTGACCTTCCAGCGACGTCCATCGAGACGTACCACAGAGCCAATGGTGGCGTTGATGACACGTGAACGGAACAAGGGCATGAACTGGAAACCTGTATCTGCCAAGAAGAAGGTGCTCTGCTCTGTGAGCGTGCTCTCAGGAATGCTGTTCTGCAGGCCTGCCTCGATGATGGCAGTAGCGGGTATGGCATGTCCTACCTCATAGGGGGTGGCCATGCGGGCATATTCATCGAGCACATCCTGTTTCAGGCGCTCTATCTCACTATCGCTCTCGTTGGCTTGGTAGGCCAGCGCAGTGACCAGCAGTCTGAATACGGGGTCTTGCTCTATGCCTTCCAGCTGGTCGGCGTGGTCGCTCTGTCTCCAGATGCTGACAATCTCGTTCAGCAAGTCATTGGCCCGTTGTCTGGTATCGTATGCTTCTTGTTTCATGTCTAATTCCAAATATTGAGTATCGTATCATACTTGTATTTCTCCTGGGTGCTTCTGATGATGCCCGTAACAGTGACATACACCTTGCGCTCCTCACGGACGTACGACATCGTAGCCGTGACGTTCTCCAGACGTGTCTCATAGCGCTCGACGGCTGTTTTCAGCTCTGTGGCGAAGGTGTTGATGTTTTTCGAGTTTCCCGAGATCTTCTTGGTATAGAGATCGTCCTCATCGACATCCTCATCGGGTAGCGAATTATAGAGGACGCCCTCGCGCTCATTGAATATCTCGAAGCGCACGTTGTTGAAGACGAAGCCGAAATCGCTGTCGATAGGACACTCACCGCAGGTGCTGTTCAGCAACATGTTCATGAAGGCGTCGATGGCCTCCTTGTCGCTCTTGGCCTGCAAGAGTTCGCCCTTCTTGATGCCGATAGGTGTAATCAGTCCTTTCATCAGTGGTTCAGATTAAGGGGATGAATTCCTTTTCTTTCTGCTCAGGCACGTAGAGAGCGTTGAACAGCTGTTCGAAGAGCTCGGTATAGAGCTTCTCATAGAGTTTCTCATGCAACTCGCTGCTGAGGATGCGTCCCAGTTCCGGCTTCACGGTGTTGTCCATATACTCGGTCAGCCTGCTGCTCAACGAACTGGTCAGTTCGTCTCTCAGTTCCTCCTTGATCTGCTGGAGCAGTTTTTCATGCAACTCGGGATTGAGCTGCTCGTAGAGCTCCTTCTTGGCTTGTGCCAGCAGTGCATTGTAGTCGATGGTGTCGTCTTCCAGCTCTACGCCGTCGAGCAGGGTGACTGCTCCGGAAAGGAAGTTCTCAAACCATTTCAGCCATTTTGATATGTCGCCCATCCACAGACGTGGTATCTCTTCATCCTGTCGACCATTGGGCTTCATGATGAAGTAGTCGATAGCCTGTGCAATCTCTTGGGTGAGACTGACGAAGTCGGCGACACGCCCCTGCATATCGAATGACTTCATGACAAACAGGTAGCGCTGCATGGCGCGCTTGCCGTCGCCTTCCTTGAAGTTGGCGTGGCCTGCCAGCGAGTAGAGCAGGTCGGCATAGCGCTCGTGGAAGTCGTCGAAGCGGTTGTCGGCAGACAGCAGCAGACAGGGGAGGATATAGTCTGTATCGACAGTGAAGACACCATCGCTCACCAGGATATGGGTGATAGGCAGCGTGTTGCTGGCTTTCACCTCGTCCATCGTCTGGATGGCATAGACGTATTGCGGTCTGATATAGGGAACACCATCACGCTCGAAAGGCAGGTTGTTATTTCCGAAGCCTACTGTCAGGTAATACTCGTCGCCATAGAGCATGGGAATATTGATACTGACGTCCTCGTCAACTTGAATCAGTTGGCCTGAGGGGAGTATGGCCGTACACTCCAGACGGTCTATCTCAAACTTGTTGGTATAGAATGCACCCTGACAGTTGAGCGGTGCCCCTGGCAGTACACCCATACAGTTGTCGCCCAAGGCAGCACGGATAGCCATCTGCTGTCTGAAGTCGAGGTTGGCGTCCTGGTCGAGGAAAGTCTGGGCGGTAAGCTCCATGCCCGGCTTCCAGTTGATTCTCGCGTTAATATCCATAGTATGTTGCTATTTATTCAGTTCTGCATTATAGTCAAGCACCAGAGCTTCGGAAGTCTCTGGCTTCTCTCCGTGCCACTTGATGCGTATGATGCTCTTGAGGTCGAAGGGGAGAAACCACTCCTGTAGGAAGGCGGTAAGTCCCACTAAGTCTTCGCTCATCTGACAATATTCCTCTGCGGTGAGGTTTTCGATGATGAGCTCGAATTGCACGGACGGTATCCAGTAACGGGTATTGTCTGTCTGGCTGTAACGTCCCCTTTTCATAATGACCTCACACTCAAAGAGTGAACTCAGCATTCTGCTCACAAGGTGTATGTCACCACGCAGGGTGTGGATGAAAGGCAGCATGGGCGCTATCTCCTTGATATAGGGGTTCTGCTCAGCCTCCAGATCATAATGGAAATATGTCTTCAGCAGGTAGTTGAGCTTGTCGGAAAGCAACTCTGAGATTTGTCGCTCTACAGCCAATCGGTTGCGGAAGGCGTAAGTGTCGAAGGGCTGGAAGAAGTCCTTCAACAGTCGCATCTTGCGGTTCTGTTCGCGGATGTTCCTGTTGCGCTCTCCCTTTTTCAGCGTGTTGTCGCGGAACAGCATGCCTTGTGGCAACAGCTTGAGAAAGCCGTCGCGCGCCACTTGTATCTCCTTGGTCTCCTCGTCGTAGCTCAGCACATCACGGTTATAGTTGCGATAGAAGGTACCGCTGTTCTCTACCTTCCATTGGCCTTCCAGCTCAGGATAGAGGTAGTTGATCAGTGCCTCCGCGCTGATTTCCGACAAGTTCTGATTGATTTTGCTCATGCGCCTCTCATTGCTATATAGTTGTCACCTTGGCGGGTCACGACGTGCAGGATATCCTGCTGTGGAATGCCCACCTGTGCCAGCGTCAGCTCCTGAAAGGGGAAACTGGCATCCAGCACGCTGTATTCATGTTGATAGACCTCGTCGGAGCGTCTGCCTCGCAACGGGGTTTCTGTCTCTAAGTATTCAGCCACAGCTCTGCCTGGCTTCATCACCTCCACCTGTTTGCCGTCGTCTTTTGCCTCGACAAAGTCGACGAAACAGTCGTTGAGTGTCACCTGAGGGTTGTCGTCGCCCAATAGCACACGCAACTGCTGCAGGCTGGCAGCCACCGTTGTCGTCGTGGTGATGTCAGATGTCACGACAGGCGTCCACTGTTCGTGTACGGCACAGTCGTCATCGTAGGCCTTGAACTCGACGAACTTGGTCGTCAGGTGCTGTCCCTCATAGCAGAACATCCGTCCGCATAGCGAGGTAAGGGCTCCTGCCTCCAGCTGTTCGCGATGGATGAGTTTCAGCGCTTCCTGTACCTCTACCGCTCCGATAATCGAGGCGATGATGGGCGTTGTGGCAGCACGTCCGGCAGACTCGTTACGACGGACAATGCCCGCACAAGGCATACGGTAAGCCAGGTCTTTTAGACCTTCCGGCCCCAGACTGCAGGCGTAGCAGTTCTCACCAGGCATGAAGACTCGGGCTGTGCCTTCCAACCCGTCGATACCTCCATCGACCCAGGGAATGCCCGCACGCATGCAAAGCCTGTTGATGTGATAGCGCGCCAGCCGGTTGTCAACACATCCTATCACGACGTCCATCGTGCTCAGCAGTCCTAAACCTACGTCGTAGGCGATGTCGCCACAGATGGCGTCGACCTCCATCGCTGGGTTCATCTCGATAAGCCGCTCTGCCACCACGATGGCTTTCTGCCTTCTGCCCTCTGCATCGGCATGGGTGAAGAGTACTGAACGCGTCAGATTATGCTCTTCAATATGGTCGAAGTCAACCACCGTGATGTGACCTACGCCAAAGAGCGCGAGATTCTTAAGCACCTCGTTTCCCAAGGCACCTGCTCCCACTACCATCACGCGGGCTTTATCGACCCTGTCTCTCTGAAACCATGACAGTTGTGCGAATATTTCTTCTGTCTGCTCCGTGCTATGCATTGTTGCTTTAGGCAGTCCGGTTATCGATTATTGCTTGCAAAGGTAATAAAATAAATGAAAAAAACGTCTCAAAGACTAAAAAAATAACGAATGATAGTAAAAAAAATAATAAAAACACTAACTTTGCATCAGAAATCCCGCATATATCGAGCATATGGGAGCCCTGATGACTGCCTTTTGTGTGGTTGATGGCGCATGTGGAAAAGAAGATTAACTATGTGTAATAATATTTTAATAGAAAATGAAAATGAAAAGATTAATTTTTAGTATGGTTCTTGCTATCGTTTCGTTAGCATCCTATTCACAGGGTATCATGGGAAAGTGGCTGACTGAGTCTGGTGACGCAAAGGTTGAGATTTATGAGGCTGGTGGTAAAATTAATGGTAAGATTATTTGGCTACAAAAAGGTCCAGAAACCACAGACTCTCACAATACCGACGAAAAGCTGCGCAGTCGCAAACTGATGGGTGTCAATATCCTCTCTGGTTTGACCAAGAAATCGGAAAAATGGGAAGGCGGACGCATCTATAATCCTAAGAATGGTAAGAACTACAAATGTTCTATCTGGCTCGATGGCGACAAGCTGAAGGTTCGCGGCTACATCGGCTTTCTCTATGAGACTCAGACTTGGAAGAGGGCACAATAACGGCTTTGTGTGTTAAAAAAAGCAAACGCATATTGATTTATTGCAGTTTCTTAGTGTTTTTAGCTGGATTTTTGCTATTTTTGTAACCAATTATTACGTTTCAAACATTAACTAAAGCCAATGATTGAGAAAATTAAAACTATAGCAAACTCGTTTGCTGAAGAGTATTGTAGTGATGCAATCTATCCCGCTCATCTTTTCAAGGCTGTTCTTCATAAGGATGTAGGACTTGTGCATTTTGTTGAGTCTGAGTTGGATAAGGATTATTACTATTTGCAGGATTGGGCTGATGTGCAGATGCAGATGGCTCCCCGTGCCGTACGTCCTATGCGCGATCTCGAACTAAGTGATGAGAGTATCAGCGTGATGGAAGAGGCTGACAACTATAAGGTGAAGTTCAATCTCGACGAGACAACACCAGTCTGTGTGCTGGCCTCTCTGGTAACACCAGGTGTGGGATTCCCCTTCGACCAGTTGAAAACACTGCCGCTGACACCTTCTGACATCAGTGCCAAGATGGGCGGCGCCAATGTGGAAGCACCCTATATGGAAGGTGCCGAGCTGAAGAAGAATACACCCGCCAAGGGTGGCAAGGGCCTGCTGGGCAAGTATTGCACTGACCTGACTGCTATGGCTCGTGCAGGAAATCTGGACAATGTGGTAGGTTTCGAAAAAGAAATAGGTATCATCTATGAGATCTTGGGTCGTAAGACCAAGGCCAACCTGCTCATCACAGGTGAGACGGGTGTGGGTAAGACTTCGCTGGTTCATGGCTTTGTACGCGAACTGGCTGCTGACAAGGTGCCTGGCTTCCTGAGTGGTGCCATTGCCTATGAACTCGACACTGCAGCCTTGGGTGGCGACGCCCAGTATAAGGGTGAGGTAGAGGATCGCTTCAAGAATATTATCAACGAGGTAGAGGCGTTGCCCAATGCCGTACTCGTCATCGAGAAGATTGACAAGCTGTTCGACAAACAGGGTTCACTGTTTGGTGCTTCGACTATTTTGAAGAACGAACTCTCAAAGGGTCGCCTGCAGTTGCTCTGTACCTCCAGCATCGATGGCTTCACCAAGAACATCGAGACGGACAAAGAGATGACGTCGAACGTGGAGAAAATCAGCATCGAAGAGCCTACCGATGAGGGTACGATGGAGATCCTGAGAGGTATCATGCCTGCCTATGAAGAGTATCACGGATTGACACTCAGCGAGGAGGTGATGATAGAGTCCATCCGTCTGGCCAAGCGCTATCTGACAGAGAAGTCGCTACCTGCCTCGGCTATCGACCTGATAGACCGTACAATGGCTCACGTCAAGGTTGAAAACGACCTTGGCGACCCAGAGAAACAGCATACCGAACTGACACCAGAGGATATGACCGCCGTCGTTGCTAAGCAGACGGGTATTCCTTTGGGTAAGGTACAAACGGGTGAACGTGAGCGTCTGATGGGTGGTGAGGAAGCCCTGAAGAAGCGCGTCGTTGGTCAGGACCACGCAGTGAAGAAGGTGCTCGATGCTGTCTTCGAAGCCCGTTCAGGCCTCAGCAAGAAGGGACAGCCCATGGGCTCGTTCTTCTTCCTCGGCCCGACTGGTACTGGTAAGACAGAGTTGTCGAAGGCTCTGGCTGAATTCCTCTTTGGTGACGAGAGCGCTCTGCTGCGCTTTGATATGTCGGAATTCAAGGAAGAACACTCGGTGGCCCTGCTCTATGGTGCACCTCCGGGATATGTAGGTTATGAGGAAGGTGGTCTGCTGGTGAACAAGATTCGTCAGACACCTTATTCTGTTGTGTTGTTCGACGAGATTGAGAAGGCTCACAAGTCTGTCTTCGACCTCTTCCTGCAGATTCTCGACGAAGGTAAGCTGCACGACCGTCTGGGTCGAGTAGGTGACTTCTCGAATGCACTCATCCTGTTCACCTCTAATATTGGTGCTAAGGATATCGTGGCTAAGTTCAACAGTGGTCAGATTCCCGAGAACAACGAGCTGATGGATATTATGCAGGGCTACTTCCGTCCTGAGTTCCTGGCTCGTCTGACAGAGATTGTGCCCTTCTCGCCCATCACGGACAAGACTGTGACGCAGATCTTCGACATCCACATGAAGGGACTCTTGAAGCTGTTGAAGGAGCAGGATATCACGTTGGAACTGACCCCAGAGGCTCGCGAGACCATCGCCCTCAGAGGTTACAACCAGCAGTATGGTGCCCGTCCCATTATCGGCATTATCCGCAAGGAGCTCCGTCATCCTATCTCGAAGATGATGATTGCTGGTCAGGTGAAATCAGGCGACCACATCACCGTCAATGTTGACGCAGAGGGCAAGGTGCTCTTCGACGTCAAGAGCTGACGTCTCGAAACCTCGAAACTTCGAAACCTCGAAATATCGAAAAATCAATATAATTAATAACCCTTTAAAACATTACAACTATGGCAATGAAAGAAAATTTCATTTCGATGGCTCCCGATGAAGAGAGCAGTGCGAAAGTGAGTTTGATCGACCAGAACAAAACACTGATGATTGATCAGTACACAACAGATGTAGAGGCTGGTGCTCCTGAGTTCGTTGAGGACGTTCAGAACATCAATGATGCCTTTGAGCACTTTAAGCCGAAGGTAGGCGTTACTTTTACTGACGCTGAAGGTGGAGCTGTTGAGGAGACACTGAAGTTCGGTGAGCTGCGCGACTTCGAGGCCAACGGCGGTAAGGGCCGTCTGGTTGAGAACAGCCCGTTCCTCTCTGGCGTTAAGATGAAGATTGAGACCAACCAGAAGATTCGTAAGAGCATTGAGCAGAATCGTAAACTGCGCGACATCCTGAAGGAGTCGGGTAGCCGTGAGGAGCTCAAGGAGATGCTGAAGTCAATGCTCGATGAGCTGAATGCTGCTCAATAATATAATAAGGTATATATAATATAGTATATAGAAAATCGTAAATAGTAAACACTATGGCAGATACAGAAATGCAGAAAGCACAGGCCGCTGAACAGGCTGGTGCCGAGTTACAAGAGAAAGGTAAAGACGTATCGAAGCTGCTATCCGCTTTTGGTGGCTTCAACGCTATTCGTGGCTTCATGCCCGATGCAGACAATATGAACCCTGCCCGCAAGGCAGCCAAGGACATATTCCTGAAGGACAAGCGTTTCAAGGACAAGAGAGAGGGCCTGGCTCGTGAGATTACCCGCTGGCTGGAACTGCTCGACCAGTCAGATATTGAGAGTGCTACAGGTTATGCTGATGCCTGCAAGCAGGAAGAGGAGAAGTATAATGGTGTCCTGAAGCAGGGTATCACCGATGCGCTCTATGCTACCAAGGATCTGGAGCGTTCATACCGTGAGCTCGATTCATTCTTCAAGACCTGCGGTACTGACAAGGTGAAGAACCTGCGTATCATCAACGTAGTGAAGGAAGACATCGCCGATGCAGACTCTGGTTTCGCTAACGAGGTAGAGAACCTGCTGCGCAATGGTTTCGACCGCCTGAGCCTGAAGGATGCTTACAGTCTCGTATGTATTCCTGGTGCTGTGCTGAACGATAAGGTTGACCTCTTGCAGTGGGCTAAGATGGCCTTCAAGTATAAGGTGATGCTGCTCACCGACCATGCTGACGAGTACTCATTCGACGACCTGCAGGCTAATACCGAGAGCTATCGCGACAGCGATCAGGAGCTGATGAACGTTGTGATGTGCGCTAACTGGATTGTAGGCCGTGAGGCAGAGAAGATGTCAACCGACGAGGAAGATACAAAGGCATTCTATATCGCTCCTTCTGCTGCACTCTGCGGTAAGCTGTACAACGAGACCGCCAATATGGCACAGGGTGCCGGTGGTAAGAAGTATGGTACACTGGATGGCGTGAAGGGCGTTAAGAGCGACCTGCTGAAGTCGGAGATTGCTGCCCTGATGGACAACCAGGTGATTCCGATGGTTTACAGCGAAGGCCGTGTGATGGCTTTCAACAACACCACTCTGTACAACGGCGACCTCGACGCTATGAAGGAGTATCCTATCGTTCGCGTGTTCGACTGGGTCAAGAAGGTGCTGATGAACTTCGTACATGAGGTAGCCCTCGAGAACTGGGATCCATACAACAGCCCCAAGAACCTGAAGTCTAAGATTCAGGAGTTCCTGAATCAGTACAAGGGCTATGGCAACCTGTTCCAGAACTACGAGATCGGTGAGCCCCGCCAGGATCCTGTCACCAAGCAGATCACCTGCGACATCACCTTGACGCCGTTCTATGCTGCCAAGAACTTTATCATCAAGGTTGCTGCTGACAAGAAAGACAAGCAGGCAGCCCTTGAATAAGATAAAAATCACTGCATTTCGGACAGAAATCGGGGGTCTTCCCCTGGTTTGTCCGAAATGCAGTTTACTGTCTGAACTAAAAACCAAGAAAAAGTTGTTATTTGTTGGAACTAGACGAAAAAGTGCTTAACGACGGTTACAAGGACCGTGAAGTGATGAAGGTAACTTACGAGTTCAATCAGTCAACAGACGTAGAGGGCCAGATGGCCGGTATCCCCCGCGGTGGTAAACTCTGCGTACGAGTAAAGGCTCTGAACGATGGTACTCCTGATCTGCTCGCTTGGATGACAGAGCGCAATCTGCCGAAGAACGGTTCAATCGACTTCCTGGAGACAAAGACCGGCAAGGCTATGAAGAGCATCAAGTTCACCAATGGCTACTGCGTTAATTTCGAAGAGAAGTGGGAAGACAAGTTGGGTCACTTCGAGGAAGTCACCATCACCTGCAAGCAGCTCGAGGTAGGTTCAGTGAAATACGAGAACGAATGGGCATAATGCTTCGGAATGAGAGTTAAAAAATAATAGTTAAGAATTAAAGAATAGAAAGGAAACATATTATGGCAGAGAATGTAACACCGGTACAGTTGGCAGTCAAGGATTTCGAGAAGAGAGAAGTGTTGATGATTGACTACAAGTTTGACCAGGCAACCGATCGTGAAGGACAGATTGCAGGTATTCCTCGTGGCGGACGCGTCACCATCCGAGTCAAGGCTATGAACGATGGTAACAACCAGTTGCTGCAGTGGATGCTCGCTCCCAACGATCCACGCGACATGGAAGTTGTATTCTTCAATACCGTTGATGGTTCGACGATGAAGTCTCTGAAGGGCACAGGATGCTATTGCGTCAACTACAAGGACTATTGCGTCAACTACAAGGAGAGCTGGGAAGACGGTCAGGAGCATTTCGAGGAGATCGAGGTAGTTTGCCAGACTCTTGAGAACGGCCCCGTGAAGTTTGAGAACCCCTGGAAGTAATATTCACCAATAAGGTAGCCAGTTAGCCCGTCGCTGGCTGGCTACCTTTATAAAAAACACGCACCCATGGCACTACTTACCACATTAGCATTATCAGGCTCACAGTATCAGTACAAAGTAGCTGATTTCCGTTGTCGCTTTGTACGACGCTACAATCAGTTCAATCCTGAGTCGGCTCCTTGCTGTGATTGCATCGAGATGACTGTGATAGCACCAGATACGGACGACTATACCTTCTATGAGTGGTATATCAACCGCAGCATCATGTCGGGAAAGCTGATCTATGAGTTGCCTGTTACCGTGAGCAGCAATATGGAGGTCAGAAAGATTGAGTTTAAAGATGCGCAGTGTTTCTCCATCAAGGAAGATTACGACATCGATAAAGACAGTCGCCGACTGCTCACCCTGTCTATCGTACCAGAGAAGGTTTCTATGGATAACGTATCGTTTGCTCATCTATAGTCTTCTTTAAAACCTTCCAAAACTATAATTTCGTTTACAAATGTTCGCGTACCTATTTTTATTTAAGGCACACACATTATGGCAGAAATAGATCAAGATATGAAAGAGATAAAGGTAATGATATTTAGTGGCGACTTGGCTAGATTCGCTGACTCTTCCTTTAACGATGTGGTCTTAAAAGACCGCTTTGCGCAGAGCAAGGGATTTACCATCCAGCAATTCTCATACAACTGTGAGCTGAGTCGAAATGAAGTTAATACTGTCTATGGACAGTCCGGCAATGTGATTGTCGACTTCAGCATCAGAGTGATGCGCAACGACCAGATCCTGTTCTACGAAAAATTAAAGGAACTGGCTGCCGACCGCTTCTCCTTTGTCTTTAATGGATCATTCGATAATGGTCAATTCAAGGATTTCGACAGTGCTATTGTTGTCGATGGCTACGTGGTTGATGTGGAAGAACACGCTGCCAACGACGAGCAACAGGCTCTGATGAATGTCAAGCTGTTGGCCCGCGAGTTGACTTATGTCCACAAGAGTGGCACTCATTTGGTTTTGAACATTAGTAACAATTAACCTTTTTCCTTATTTCTATCTATGAACATATCGAAGCTCAATCTAAAAATCGACGCAACGACCATCCAATACAGCAGTGAGGTGACCGTCCAAATTGACAGCAAAAGCTATGCACTCTCACTGATTAGTCTTCGTTATCATAAGAAGATGTTTACGCCTGGCCATATCATCGCTAAGATTCAGATGAAAGAATCTAGCACGTCTGCTACGAAGACAGCACCAGCTCTTGACAAGGTTGTTGACCTGTTCTCGAAGAAGGTTGTTACACTATCTGATGATAAGGCAACAGTGGCAGAAGGCTACTATGTCCATACAGTATGTCCTGAATACCGTCGCCTCAGCGATGGACAGTATGTCTATGTGACACTCCATATATATAGTCCGGATCATAAGTTGACTCAGAATAAATTCTGTAAGACGTATGTAAACCAGAAGTTGTCGTCTGACATCCTGAGTGTGGCGGACAACACCATCATGGCCAAGGCGGGCTTTACAGCCAATAATACGGATTTCAAGAACCTCCGTTTCTTGAACTATTTCTATGTCGACTCGAGCGAGTCGGATGAAAGTAAGAAGGTGAAGCCTCGCGAGTTTCTGCAGCCCTATCTGGTGCAATATAACGAGAGCTTCTACGACTTAGTGGCACGTACCGCCAATCGTTGCGGTGAATTCTTCTTCTATGAGGGCGGCAAACTCAATCTGGGTTTGGCTGCCGATAGTGCCCCTGAGACTAAGGATGTTGACATCTATCTGGATAATGCTCTCTCTGTTAACTACGAGAACATCTGTTCGTCGGTCATCTCTGATGTTGAGACCCGTTTCGTTAACACAATGGAGTCGTCCCCCACACTGTATAGCAGCAAGAACTATGTCGCTTATGACGAGTTCCCCTTCGAGGATTATCTGGGGATGGACTTCGAGGAAGATAGCTTTATGACCTTTGCTGAGGCGATGTTTACTGATGCCTGGACTGAGATTTGCAAAGACCTGAATGCTATTCTGAGTATGTCAAGCGTTAGCTCTATGATTTCCAAATTTGCTGTAAGATGGGCTGATGCTG
The DNA here is from genome assembly GCA_902799655.1 of uncultured Bacteroidales bacterium. Lineage (GTDB taxonomy): Bacteria > Bacteroidota > Bacteroidia > Bacteroidales > Bacteroidaceae > Prevotella. Next base: position 155,528 of record CADCBH010000004.1, on the reverse strand, counting down.
CGCTAAGTGCAACGGGCAAGATGTTGAAGGCTAACCGCAAGGGTAATGACTTCTATGTGAAGTCAACTGATGGCAGTGGTGCCAACCTGCATGCAAGTGAACAGTATGATTCTACCAAGAAGACGGCTCGCCTGTATGGTTCTATGCTCACGGAAGAAGATCAGAAGAAAAATCCGGATTTCCGTCAAGGATTGTCTCACAAATTCTACCAGTTTGTATCTAAGGCCATCGACAACGTTTCTGCTAAGATGGTAAAGGTAAATGTTGGCTCACAGCAGAAATCATTCTCACTGGGACAGTATGTGGTTTTCGAGAGTAAGGCCACCGTCGCTGCCAACGAGGCTTCAGAGTCTCCGAAGGCATATTCCAAATACATTGTTGTCGATGTGGAGGAAGTGCTGAAGAGCGATTGCAATGAGCCTATCGAACAGCGTCTCGTACTGATGCCCTGCTATTCAGCAACCGTCAAAGTGAACGATTCGGACACCACGTTGACAGTCCCCTGTCCGCCAAGAATAGTTCCTTTCAGCAAGACATCAGGAACCCAGCGCGCCTTTGTTGCAGTGAGTGGTGATCCCCAAGGCTTTGGTCGTGTCTGTATCCGTTATCCTTGGCAGATGGAAAGTGATGCATGCTCACCTTGGATTCGTATGGCAGTACCTTTTGCCCCCAACGACTCGGGCGATAGCAAGGGTGGATTCTATTTCCAGCCAAACCAGGGTGATGAGGTGTTGGTAGACTATGAGAATGGCAATATCGAACATCCTTATGTTATCGGTGTGTTATATACTGGCAGAAGTTCTCTTTCAAAGCCTTCACGCATTATTGCCTCACAGCGAGGACACTCTATCCAGTTTAATGATGACGATTCGGTAACCGACTTCATTGGTGGCATTGTTCCAGCTGTCTCGCAGATAGAAAAGTATATCAAGTTGACTTCGTTTGATTTCAAGGATATGGGTATTCCCACCGGAAAAGACAACGTATTTGCTGGAGGCGTAACCATTTGCGACAAGTGGGGTCTGTATAAAATCGATGCATCGGCCACCAAGCGTGCTGTGTCTATTAATTCGCCTTTTGGTAAGGTGGATATCAATGCCTTTACGGGCATTACCATCTCGGCTCCCAACGGTGACATCAAGATTGCTGGAAAGAACATTACTCTTGAAGCAGGTAATGAGGTCAAGATCGTCTCGGGCAAGAATATCGATGAGAAGGAGCACGATGGAGGCACCCTGGGTGATTTGGCTAAAGGTGTAGTGGACAATTTGGTTTCCACAGAATTGGCACCTTTCACTGATATGAGTCTTGCTCGTTCGCTTTTCGAGTGTTTCTGCAAGCCAGTATCAGGCACAATGTCTCTCCAGTCGGGTCGCTATATGCTGCTCGCTGCAGGTGGTGGTAAGGTGGCTATCCCCAATAGGGGCTATAGTGCCAACGGTCTGAAGAAGAAGGACGAAGACAATGTCAAGAAATTGAAGTTGTCGAAGAGCATCTTAAAGATCAATGATAAGGTCGACGAATGGTATAATAGTATAGCTACTTTATATGATAATTGTAAACAGTCACTTGATCCTGTAAAGAGTCACCCGAACTTCAACAAATTGACAAAACCTGACAAGACCAAGTTATTTGAGGTTCTTTGTAATTCGACTAAAAATTTCGAATTGGCTGACGTGACGTTTAGTGAAAACAACACGAATGAAAATAGAACTGAAATAAGAGACTTTTTGAATGCAGCACGTCCAATAGCTCCATTCCTTCTTAATAAGGTCAAAGAATGGTCTGAACAGGAATTCCCTGATGACCCAAATACATACTGTGAAGAGATGAACCAGATACGTAAGTCATTGGCCGATAATATGTTCCCTGAATTTGTCGGAAAGATCAAGGGTAAGACGGAGGACTTCACTAGTTCATTAGACGCCATTGGTTCAGCTGCAAACAAGAAAGAGCTTAAGCGCATGATGATTGAGAAATTGATTGGCAAACTGAAAGTAGTGGCTCAATGTCCGGAGGGCACTAATCTTCCAGAGATCTTCTCATCCAAAGATGACTATGGTAATGATGCCAAGTGGGAAAAGTATGTCAAAATGCTCGATGACTATGATAAATCGTTATCGGTAGCAGGTAAGGTAAGCAGTGCTATTGGCGACAAATTCAAAGAGAGTATGACCAAAAATCTGAACCCCTTCGTCACCTATAATGAGAATCAGGTATGGGATACATGCAAGCAAGGTGAGATCCTGTTCGCCGATAAGGGCAAGAATGAAACTATCAATATCGTCAATGGCGTGCTGAACCGTACCCCGAATGTCGATGGTTACGACAAGCAGCTGAAAGACTTATTAGCAAATATTTAATTAAGGAGTAGACAACTATGGCAAAGCAATTTAAAGATACGATACTGGCCGATTGGAAAAAAGAGGTATTCGATTTTAAAGGTAAAGTCAATGATGCCTTAGATGAAATCCATAAGTGTAAACAGCAAATTGCAGCCTTGAAAGCTGAGTTAGTTGATGAATCTACCGGTGGTCAATATATCAGGGACAATGAGTGTATTATACTCTCTGCTCCAAAAATCATCATTGGCAATGTCGAAAAGAGTGGTGAACTGAAAGGTGGTGGTGAAATCATTATCCGTGGTGGCAAACTCGGCATTGATGGTGTAGGTAGTGGCGGTAGCATCAATCTGCGTGCCAATGCTATTAGTCAGATAGCTGTCGACCCAGGTATTGATGGTAAAGAGGCTGTTGTTTATGAAAACTCGTCGATCATTTCACAGGCTCGCAGCATCCTCATTGATAGCAAATCACCCGTTATTGATGCCCAAAAGAAGGGAACTTTTTTGTCTCCAAATGCAACGGAGGGTATCACTATTTCTGCCGAGAAGGGCATCACGGTTGCCGCTACTTTAGGTAATACCAAGAAAAAGGAGGCTATCAAAGTCCTGAAGGATTCGTTAAATAAGGAGAAATCGGATTTAACAACAAGTATTGGCAACATAGCAACTGCTATTAATGAAGATATTACTAAATTCGACGCTATTTTGAAAGATCAGACTGACCTAGAAGCTGATGATGTTGATCTGCGCAAGACGAATATCCTCGCTATTGACGAACTTAATGTCCGTCTGAAGACGAAAATCCCATTCTTCTACAAGCACATGATAGATTATGCTAATAATGTTTCCCGCCTAGCAGAGGTAGAACGCGAATTGGCCAATCTTACGAGTGAGGATTCGGCAGTTGATAGCGCTAAAGCCAATTTCGATAAAGAGACGACTGGTAGTAAACTATCACTTAAGGGTGAACAGATCAACGTCCATTCTGTTGACGGCGATGGTAACTGGCGTACCAATCCAGAGGCAGCTATCGATATCCGTGGCAACTATGTCAAGGTTCATACCCACGAGAAGGATGAGAAACTCGCAGCAAAGGGACGTGTAGATATCGAGGCTCGTAACGTGAAGGTTTCAACACGTGAGAGCAATGATCTTACCTATGATGAAAATAGTAAGATCAAGACTGGTAAGTACCCGCTGGCTGCCAATGGTAAGATAACGCTGGAGTCGAAAACCCTAAACTTCGAGTCTGTAAACTACGAACAGACCGACAAGGATAAGTTCGAAGAGAAAGCACTGGCAATGAATAGCTCGTTCAACATCCATACGGAGAACGTCACTATCGGCACCAACGACAGTGAGGGTAAGGCTACGGGTAAGTTCAAAGTCAACTCCAAGAAGATCAAGCTGCAATCGCTCGACGTAGAGCACAAGAAGGAGATGAAGAAAGACGATTTGGGTAATTTCCTCGTCGAGAAAGACAAGAGTGGCGACATGGCTGAAGACAGCGTAGCTTATATTCTTTCAGAGAACATCTCTGTGGGTTATAAGAATAGCGAGAAGAAATCGAAGGAACGTGTTGCCAAAATGGTACAGATTATGGCAGAAGAGTCTACCAAACTGTTAAACAAGAAAATGGCTACTGTCGGTACAATCGGCGATAAGAAGTCGTTTGTCTGCTTCAAGGATGGCAAAGCCTCGTTGGGCGGTGATAAGACGATCTTGTCTGGCGAGTTGACCGTAGAAGGAAAAGCCACCATCAAGGATAAGCTGACAGGCACTGAGATTGAAGCTAAGAATGTCACAGCTTCTGGTACGCTTAAAGGTAGCAATCTACAGGATGGTATGGGTACTCCCGTTCAAGGCAACGCGAACCCTGAGAAGTTAGACGAGAAACCTGAGGAGGTTGATAAAGATAAAGACGGAAATGAATAATACCCTATAGGCATGACGTTCAGAAGATGGGTCGTAATGATGCTGGCGCTCTGGATGGTAGCGACCACACAGGCACAGCAGATGACGGTGGAGGATTTCACTCGTCTGAAGCGACCTTTCTGGAAACGTTCCAAGGTGACCGTTGACAAGCAGAAAGCCATCATCGACTTCATGACTGAAGAGAAAGGCTTTACTTTCACGGCCAATGGCAAAGAGCCTGCCGAGGTAGAGGAGGGCGATGGCATCATCACGGTGAAGGTGCCTACCAAGACCCGCCATATTACCATTAAACACGCTACTTACGGACAATACACATGGCGTGTTCCTGTCAAGTACCTCAAGCGCAAGAAGCACTATAAGGCGCGTTTGATTGCTGTTGATGCTACCAAGGAGTATAAGTTGCAGAAACAGTGGGTCGTCTTCAAGGTTTCACCAGAGAATGCCATCGTACATGTCGACTCTACCGTCACTCTGGTACGAGGAACCAATCCTTCCTTCTATCTGGCCCTCGGATCGCACACCTATCAGGTTGAGGCTCCTTTCTATGAGAGTGTTGCCGATTCTTTCCAGTTGGCCGATTCGGCAAAGATGACCATCGATGTCAAGCTGCAACCCCAGTATTCTTTCCTGACAGTCAGAACAGAGTGGCCCACTGGTGACATCCATATTGACGGCAAATCCATAGGAAAGGGCGAAGCAACCAGTCAGCGACTGATGGCAGGCAACCATCGCCTGTCGGTATTCCTTGGAACGGCTTGCTGCTATGATGAGACCATCAGTCTGTCACCTGCTGAGAAGAAGGTTGTCACACTGACCCGCAAGGATTTCCACTTGCATCCACTGAAGCCGACGACTCCAGTAGCAGTAACACCTCAGCAGAAAGTACTGCCAGCAACAACAACGACGACATCGTCATCAACGGCAGCCCCCTTATCCGCTTCTGCCAAGGCGATGGCCAGCACACCAGTGATAGAGGCCCCTGTGACCTTAATAACCTCGGATGCCAATATAGAGATATTGGTAGATCGTGAACCCAAGGGACGCGGACAGTGGAGCGGTAAACTCGATGGCGGCTACCATCTGGTGACCACCAGAAAGGATAGCATCGAGTCGGTTGCCACATCTTTGTGGATCTCCGACAGTTTCCCTCAGGAGGTGAATCTTGCTGTTCCAGAGACCAGTGTCGCCATGCTCAACATTCATAGCAATATCGAAGGGGCAAGCATCTATATCGACAACATCCCCATGGGTGTTACACCCTGCATTATCACTGGACTGCCTATCAATCGTACCTATGTCGTGCGTCTGAGCAGTCCCAAACATAAGGATAGGAAGGCCAGCGTCAAACCGTTAGGAAACCAGCTGACCGATGTTTTGATCCAGATGAAATAATAATAATTAAAAACATATAAATATGAAACTAGATCTTGAAATAGTTCTCAGCGAGTACGAAAACGTACTTGGAGGTTATACCGGATTATTTTGCTTCCGTTTGATAAACCTCTGTGTGAAGGCCGACCCGTCTTGCCTGCTTCCAGCAGTCATTAAAGTAAGAGGTCAGGAGATGAAAATTGAGCAAGTGGCCAAAGTTGGCATACGTGCTGAAGATCAGTTGGATGTCTATCCTTTGCACGAAGACTTGATGCTCCCTATCAGTAAAGGCATTATGGAAATTCATCCAGAGTTTAAGATGAGTGAGGAAAAGGCAAAGCTTGATAACGGCAAGGACTACCGCTATTTGCGTTTCACGATGCCTGAAGTCAACAAGGACCGTCGTGATGTGCTTAACAACGGCGTTGAGGTCTTCTTCAATGAGTGCAAGACTCAGGGGGACACTGCCAAACAGAAATATGCCCTGAAGATGAAGAACGAGATGCGAGGCTGTTCGCGTCAGGATGTTGATGAAGCCCAAGATAAGTTCGACTCTATCTCCGACAATTTCAAGAAGATGATCAATACCATTGTTGAAGACAAGAAGAAGGAGATTGCCGAGGCCTACCAGCGCTATTGTGAAAATCAGTCCAATAGTGCCTCTGTACTCAACCAGAGTGCTGCTCATAACGACAGTGCTAAAAGTTCCTTCCGCGGTAAGAAATAAGATGCTCCTTTAGTCGATACCATTATGAAGGCCCAACAGTGTGTTTTAACTATTGGCGACATCAACATTAAGTACAGTGAAGAAACGTCTGTCAAAGTAGGAGGTGGAGATTACCGACTCACCCTCCTCTCTTTGCGTTATCACAAGAAGATGTTCCAGCCAGGAAAGATTGAAGTTTCCTTACAGTTGCAGGAAGCTTCGACCAGTGCCGACAAGAGTGTACCTTCATGCGAGGCCGTTAACAAACTGTTTCTGGACAAGTTGGTAACACTGTATGATGACGTGAGTTATGTCGCTCAGTACTACTATGTCTACAAGGTACAACCTATGTTTCGTCGTGCCAGTGATGGCCAGTATGTCTATATCAAATTGGAGATATTTAGCCCGGATCATAAACTGACACTCGACAAGTATTGTCGGGCGTATGTGAATAAGAAATTGGGTGCAGATATTCTGATGGATGCTGTTAAAAAAGGCATAGCTCATGAAGTAGGGTTCATTGAAGATGCGGTGGATATCAGCAAGCTGCGCTTTCTCAACTATCTCTATGAAGACCAGACAGAGTCAGATTCTACGAAAAAAGTGAAGTCCCGCGAGTTCATCCATCCCTATTTGGTACAGTATAACGAGAGCTTCTTTGACTTCATGGCTCGTACGGCTAACCGTTGCGGTGAGTACTTCTATTACGAGGACGATATCTTGCATCTGGGTCTTGATGACTATGAGGTACAAGACACGACTCCTAACCATAGACGTGTTGATATCAACAAGGACGAGGCACTTTCGTTTGGCTACGAAGAGGTTGCTCCTTCTGTTGTCGATGTCGCAGACTTCTCTGTCAATGGTATGGGCGACAAAGCTGGCAGCTATACTTCTGCCGATTATGCCTATCGCAACGAGGTGACGTTCGACGAGTTCTTCGGAATGAATTTCCAAAAGAATCAATTTTCCTCGTTCCTTGAGGAACTGGTGCCTTCCAAATGGAAGGCCATTCCTGAACTGATGGGTTCCCTACTCACAGGTGGTATTGCTGGAGCCGTGGCTTATGTGGCAGGTTTGGCCATCCCTATGGTCTTTTTTGCCAAAGGCCAGGCTAAGACGAAGAACAAGATTGGCAACGCCCAGTGGGTACTCGACAGTGATGGCAACGGCAAACAGAGTCATGCTAGCGAGCAATACGACAAGAGTAACTATACGGCCACCCTTTATGGTTCGCTGCTTACCAAGGAGAGTAAGGCGCTCAATCAGGAGTATCGTCAGAATTTGGACGAAACTTTCTTCCGTTTTGTCTCCAAGGGATGCCAGACCGTCGGTCAACATCTTATTCGCATCGATTTAGGCACAAAGAATACTACCTATAAGTTGGGTCAGCGCGTGACTTTCGAGAGCGTACGTCAGCTTGAAAAGAACGACAATAGTTCAACGTCAAAGCTTTCTCAATTACCCAGATATATCGTTGTCGAGATTATTGAAACGGTCAAGTCTGACGGAACGAATAATTCCTTTCCTGGACAGCAATTGGTGCTGGCACCGCTTTATTACACCAAGACCAAGATGTTCTCGGAGACTGACGATGTTGAAGTATCACTGCCTTGTCCGCCCATCATGTGTCCGTTGGTTAGAAAGTCTGAGCCTCAGCGTGCCTATGTGGCTGAGTCGAAGGATCCTGAGGGCTTCGGACGCGTATGCATCCGCTATCCCTGGCAGAAGAAGGATGATGACTCATCGCCCTGGATACGTATGACGACGCCCTATGCGCCTAACACTACCGAGGATAATGGTGGTGGATTCTATTTCCAGCAGTGCGTGGGCGACGAAGTGTTGGTAGGTTATGAGGGGGGCAACATTGAGCATCCCTATGTGATAGGTGCCCTTTACACCCGACGTGCCAAGGCACCTCGTAGTGGTTCTGTATTCCATTCTTGGAGTCCTTCAAATCACGAGAAGGAGCCTGGCGACTTGCTGACCATTGCTTCGCGCAAAGGCCACTGCATACAGTTCGACGACAATGGTAATGCCGAGGATTTCCTGCGCAGTGCTCTTCCTGGTCTTGATCTCCTTAAACCTCTTACCAATCAACTTGGTTTTACGCGATTCGACAAGGGTATGAATTCATGTTTCTCGGGCGGTATGGCAATCAAAGACAAGTGGGGCATCTACAATATATCCTGTTCCACCACTAACCGTACTATCAAAATTGATTCACCCTTTGGCAGTGTCGGTCTCAACGCCTTTACCGGCATTACAATCAATGCCCCCTGTGGCGACGTTAAGATTGCTGGTAAGAATATCACGCTTGAAGCTGGTAACGAGATAAAGATGGTGTCAGGTCTGAATGTGCCTAAGGGTGAAAGCATCGGACGCGATCTCATCCTGATGGGTATTGCCAAGGCTACTGTCGAAAAGACGCTAGCCAAACTGGTCGATCTCACCTTGGTGCGTAGCGTTATCGAGACGTTGCTGAAACCCATTGCAGGCAACATGACCATCAAATCTAATCGCTATATGTGCATCGAGGCAGGTAAGGGTCATGCCATGATTCCTAATAAAGCCTATACCCTTACCGGACTGAAAGGTACTACAACGGAAGCAGGTAAGGGAATCTTCAATACTGTCGTCGATGAACGCATTCGCGTGTCCAATACCATCATGCTGATTGATTCCGTAGTAGACAAATGGACTGATAGCATCTATTCCCAATATTCCGATTGCCTCAGTAAGTTGGCGGCCTATCGTGGTTCTGTCATTCAAGAGCCGACAGCAGACAATTTTGTTAGCAAGTGCTTTAGTGATGCTGCCTACGATCATAGCATACTGAAATTTGAGGACGGCACTGATAACGCCGATAAAGGACGTTGTAGTAACATAGCCTCTTCACTCTTCGATGCTGTCAAGGCTCTGCAGAATTATTGCAAGGATATCAAGAGTGGCAATAAGGACATTCCTAAAGATGATAAGCGCAAGTGTACCTCGACGTTGAAGAAGGTATTAGCCAAAAACTGTCCGCAGGCCATCAGCGATATCGCAGATGGAATAGAGAAATTTGCATCCGAACCGACCAGTTTCCTGCTCCTTAGCTCCCAATACAAGCGCATGTTGGCTTTCCATCTCATCAAGGAGACGAAGGCCGTTGAGTCGACAGCCAAAACGACTTTGGGCTCATACGATAGCTTCAGCAATGCCGGCGAATGGGCTAACTTTATTCAGTGCTTGGAAATATGGACGGGTAAGAGCGTTGATGGAAAGATGGGGGCAGTCACCCGCTTCGCCAAGGAAGCATTCGATAATGCACGTGCGATGACACGTGATAATGTCAATGCCTTGCGAGCCCTCTCCGACAGAAAGGCGTGGAGCGATTTTCAGCATGGTGAGATTCTCTTCTCCGATAAGGAAGGTTCTGAGACGATGAACTTCGAGAACGGTGGTCTGAACCACAAGACCAATGAGGATGGATTTACCGAACAGATCAAGTCGCTGTTGGCCAAATTGTAACTGATGACTATAGTATATAGATTATGGCATATACAAAAGACAATATATTTGAAGAGTGGTTGGCTATTGCAGATGAATTCAAAGCTAAACTTGATGCGACGCTCGATGAGGTCTCGCATGCCCGCAATGAAGTCATGCAGGTGAAAAGTGACATCATGAACCAGCTCAACGAAGGTCAATATCTGTGGGACAAGAAGCGTATCGTGATTTCTGCTCCAGAGATTATCATCGGTCATGTCGACCGCAATGGTGACTATAAAGGTGGAGGTCATGTCAGGATATGTGGTACTGGCATCAATGTCGATGGCGTCAGTGAAGGTGGTAATGTGAACATCACAGCTCCTCGCATCAACGAGGTCGCAGCCAATCCGGGCATTGACGGCATTGCCAGTATAGTAGGCTCTACCTCTTCTATCACCCAGGTAGCCCGCAATATCGTTTTTGATAGCCAGAATCCCAAAGAGGCCGAAGGTCGCGGCGCTACATTCCTTGACGCCCCTTCGGCTCCCGGTATCACTTTGCATGCTGATACTGCCATCGACATCCAGGCCGTCAAATCGAAGAAGCAGAAGGAGAAAGCCATCGAAGACTGCAAAAAGAAGCTCACCAAGATGCAAAAGCAGTTTACTTCCGATATTGCTGATGTTGAGCGTTCTATAGCGCCCATCATGATGGGTATTAATAGTACGCTGAAAAGGGAAAAGATTTATTCTGCCACCGATGATTTTACCCGTGCCAATGTATTGGCCATTGATGAACTGCATACTTCTTTGCAAAGTGTGGCGCGCAATTTCGACCAGCTCTACAATGAAATGATTGACCGTCTGACGCGCCTTGCCGAGGTCAACCGCCGTATCAAATGTCTTGAGAATGAGGATAAGGAACTCGGCAAGATTGACGATGAGAAGTTCAAGAAGGATGCCCACGATACGTCTGTCAACATCCAGTCAGAGAAGATATCGCTGAATCTTCGCGATGGTGACAATCAGTGGCGTCTGAATGAGAAAGCAGGTATTGAACTACAAGGTAACAATATTCAGATTACTTCTGCACTTACCAATGGCGAGTTGCCGCCAACAGATGCACAGAGCAGAATCTATATCAATTCGCGTAATGTCGACATCGGCACGTTGGATACGAAGGCGACTTTCAATAAGGAAACGGGTGAAATTGATGAGGCCACCTTCACTCCCACTGGCACTGTCATTATCCAGTCGAAGATTGTTAATTTTGATGCTATTGATATGCATCTTACGAAGGATGGCAAGCTTGAGGAGACGAAGCTCGCGACCGATAGTCAGGTTAATGTACGCACCGCTAATTTCAAGGTGAATACCCATAACGAGAAAGGCGAGGCAAGCGGTAAGTTCTGCGTTAATAGTAAGGCTATCTCCATGAAATCTTCCGATATCGATGAGTACAAGACTGAGTTGACGGTTGATGACCAGAATAATGTCGTTCATCAGGAACTCAAGGATAAGGGTGTTGCCAAGGACAGCGAGATGCTGCTGCTTTCCGATCAAATCAATGTTGGCTTCAAGAACAAGAAGATGGCCGCAAAGACTGTCAATGTCATCTCTAACGAGAAAACTCTGATTCATAGTAACAAGGAGAACGCAGTGGCTGCTGGTCCTGATTTTGGTGCTAAGAGCAGTGTGGAACTCAAGGATGCCGGTGTTGATGTCCTCACTGAAGGCTCAGCAGTCGTTTCTGGCAAGGGCGGTGTCAAAATCCAAGGCGAAGTCAACCTCAATTCCAAGCTTACCGGTACCGACATTGAGGCCAAGAATGTCAAAGGCTCTAGTTCTGTCGCTGGTCCCAATATGGCCGACGGTATGGCTGTCGCCGGTGCGAAAGGTTCTACTAAAGCCTGCACGAAACAAGAACTTAAAGATTCAGAATTATAAGATATGGTATACGAAATAGAGAAACTCCATAGCGAGTACGCTAAAGTCCTCGACGCCTATACAGGGTTGCTGACCATCCGTTCGTTCAACCTGTTGGTCAAGGCCCATCCCGTTGCTCTCATCCCTGTGACGGTTGAAGCGTATGGTGCTGAATGCAATCTTGAGGATGTTGCTGACGTAGCCATTCCTGATGATGACCATTTTGAGTTATATCCCAAGAATGAAGAATTCCTCAAGGATATCGGCAAGGCTGTGTTCGATGTTCATCCAGAGTTAAAGATGGAGGTTGCCTCTCAAGTCCAGAGGGTCGATAATGATAGTATCGAGCAGCATTATTTACGTCTTGAGGTTCCTTATGTCGACAAAAACCGTCGTGACATACTGCTCCAGGGGGTTGACCTTTGTCATGAGGATGTGAAGGCCCAGTATGAGGAAACCCGCCTCAAGTATACCGCCAAACTCGCAGAGACACTTCTCGCCATGCCTGATGTCGATGGTGATGCTGCTAAAAAGCGCTTTGCAGAAACGCTCAAGAACCATCAGGAAATAGCTCGTCAGACTATTGAAGACAAGAAACAGGAAATCGAAGAGGCCTATAAGCGCTATTGTAACAAGCGAGCCTCCAGTGCTGCTGCTACTGACGAGGAGGATGCAGCCCTTGGCAACGATGCAAAGAGCTCCTACCAGATGTCTGAATTCGAAGAAGATGAGGAGACTACAAGCTCCTTCCCGATGTCTGGATTCGAAGATGATTATTAATAAAACATATAGTATCTATTATGACGCCACAACATGTACAATTGAAAATTGGCGACATCGTCATCAAGTATAGCGAAGGGACCAAAGTCACCATAGATGGGGGTAGCTACATGCTTACACTCCTCTCCCTGCGTTATCATAAGAAAATGTTTGAGCCTTGCAAGATCGAGGCAGCAGTCCAAGTGATAGAGAACTCGACCAGTGCCGACAAGAAAGTGCCAACTCGTGATGAATTCAACATTTTGTTTTCGGGCAAGACAGTGTCATTATCAGATGACAAAGTCACGATTGCCAAGGATTATTATGTATATAAGGCATTACCGGTGTTCCGACGTGCTAGCGACGGACGCTATGTTTATGTAACCTTGGAAATCTTCAGCCCCGATCATAAATTGACGCTCGACGACTATTGTAAAACCTACGTCAATAGCAAGTTGGCTGCTGATATTATGACCAATGCTCTGAAGGATTCTGACAATGAGGAGGAAAGGGGTATTCTGACGAGAGCAGGTTTCACTTCCAAGAATGTTGATTACACCAAGAACCTTCATTTCCTGGAGTATCTCGTCAGTGAAGAGAATAATAAGATTGCCAAGCGCGAGTTCATTCAGCCTTATCTGGTACAGTATAACGAGAGCTTCTTTGACTTTGTTGCCCGTACCGCTAACCGCTGCGGTGAATTCTTCTATTATGAGAACGGCATCTTGCATCTGGGCCTTGAGGAACCCGCTTCCAATGACAATGTCAAGAATATCAATCCCGATCAGGCCCTGACCGTTAGCTATGACGACAGTACCTATAGCACGCTGCTCTTCCAAAATTCCGCACAGGAGAGGGTATATGTTAACGGTATGGGTGTGTCGGCTGGTGAGTATGCCAAGGAAAACTTTGCCCTCAACGACGAAGTCCCTGTTGACGAATATCTCATCAATTCTGTCACGAAAGACTCGTTTGGTGATGTGTATAAACTGACCTGTAAGTCGGGGGCTAACATCTTTTTAGACGTCCTCAACTCGGCTCTCCGCGCGAGCAGCTGGACAAGTATGGTTACCCAGCTGGGAACCAAATACCTTGATGCCTTTACTACAGCTCTTTCCCTTGCCAAACAGCTTAACAATAAGGGCAATGAAGCGTGGATTAAAACGAACGACGGTAAAGACAAGAACCAACATGCCAGTGAGCAGTACGACAAGAGCACTGATAGTGTCACACTCTATGGCTCTTTGCTCACCAAGGAGGTGAAGGAGAAGAACTATTCTTACCAGCAGAACCTCAATGCCAAGTTCTATCAGTTCGTTCATCGTGGATGTAAGGAGGTTTCTGAGCATCTCGTCAGCCTCAATCTTGGTGCTACTCAGACGACCCACTTGCTGGGTGAAACCGTCACGCTGTCTGCTGAATCCAATTCTGACGACAAGCCACTTCCACATTATATAGTGGTAGAAATCAATGAGGTCATCAAGAGTGAGAGTCAGAATGCCCAGAAGGAAGACTGGCAGATTGGTGAGCGCGTGGTACTGTCACCCCACTACTATGCCTCTATCAAGAAGGGTGAGGAGAGCGATAAGAATACGAATCAAGATGAGACACTCGAGTTGGCCATCCCACCCATCATTCTGCCTGCCGTCAAGTCTGCCGGTCCACAGCTGGCTTATGTCGCAGAGAATGAAGACCCTTTAGGCTTTGGACGTGTATGTATCCGTTATCCGTGGCAGAAAGAGGATGATCCCTCATCACCGTGGATTCGTATGATGGTGCCTTTTGCGCCTCATGATACTGAAGATAATGGCGGTGGTATGTATTTCCAGCCGTCAGAAGGTGACGAGGTGATGGTCGACTATGAAAATGGTAATATCGAGCGTCCCTATGTGCTTGGCTCGTTCTTTACCAACCGTACCAAGTCGCCTAAGAAGCGTCTGACCTCACGAGCACCTCAGGGTGAGCGTACCATTGCTTCGAAGAAGGGCCATAGCATCCAGTTTGATGATGGTGATACGCTGTCAGACTTCATGGGGGCTGTCGTCCCGGCTCTAGGACTTGTTCAAAAGTATGCCCGCTATGTCGATACAGGCAACCTGGAGTGGGGAGCCGACAGCAGCCTGTCTGGCGGTATGACGCTTACCGACCGCTGGGGGTTCTACAAAATTTCCGCATCGACCACTGAGCGTACGATCAATATCAGCTGTCCGTTCGGTGAGGTGGGCATCAACGCCTTCACAGGTATTACCATTTCTGCCCCCAATGGCGACATCTCCATCAAGGGTAAGAATGTCTCTATCGAGGCAGGAAACGAGGTAAAAATCGTCTCGGGTAAATTTATCGACGAAAAGAAGAAAGAAGCTTCCGATGTTTTAGCAGCCGTGGCTGGCTCTGCGGTTGACAGCCTGGTAGGCACTTACCTCGCTCCAGTAACCGACTTCAGTCTGTTCCGTGCTCTCGCCGACGTACTGCTAAAGCCTATTTCAGGCACCATGACCGTCAAGTCGGGTCGCTACATGCTTTTGATGGCTGGTGGTGGTAATGCCTCGATTCCCAACAAGGGCTATAGCGTCAATGGCCTAAGGAAGATGGAAGAGGAAAACGTGGATAAACGGAAACTTATCAACACCATCAGCTATATCAATACAAGGGTTGACACCTGGGTTAATGAGGTTTGGACATTGTACAATCAGACGCAGGTAGCTGCTGGGGAATATGCTGCAAAGCCTAGATTGCAGGGGCCTGCTAAGCAGGATTTTCTTAATACATTGCTCTCCCAACAGGCTGAGTTTGCCATTGGTGACAACAAGATCACGTTTGAAGCTGCTGCGACGGAAGCTGAGAAAAATGAAATCATCACGGCTGCAAATGGAGCCCGTACTGCTGCCGTCACATTGCTGACCTACTGCACGAATGTACGAGATGGTAAAGAAAATCTTGTTGACGACGAGAAATGTTTTGTTAAGGAGTTGAAGGACGTCCTCAAGAAGTCTTTGCCCGATGTGATGACAGGTATTATCAGCAAGTCTGAACAATTCACCAAGGACGAGAACGGCGTGAAGGATAGTGCTAAGGTATTCAAGCGCAAACTTTTTGAGAAGCTCATCGGTAAGGTCCAAGTCGTCGAACAGAATCCTACTAATAAGACCGATGTCGTCACGTTCTCTGATGACAATAGCTATGCAGACAACGCCAAATGGGGCAAGTATTGCACGAATCTGGCAAAATACGCCGGTGTGACCAAGAGTGCATTGGAAAAGATTGGTAGTGCTGCCGCGGATGCCTTTGTAGATGCAATGACGGATAATCTGAATCCTGTATCAAACTGGTTCGAGAACAAGATTTGGGATACTTGCAAACAGGGTGAGATCCTCTTCTCTGATAAGAGCGGTAAGACAACCGTCAGTATGGTTAATGGCGCATTGTCAAGTTCTCCGAACAACGATGAACTGGTCGATGAGATCAAGGAAATTCTCAAGAACTATTAAACTTAGATTGTTATGGCAAAGACAGTAGATAATACCTTATTTAGTGACTGGAAAGACCTCATACAAGAATTTGTGAGCAAGGTGGATGGCACCTTGGAACAGGTCAACGAGGTAAAAATGAAAGTCGAGGGGATGAAGGTTGATATCCTCAATGAGATAGCCAATGGCCAGTATATCCGTGACCCGCAGCGTATCATCATCTCTGCACCCGAGATCATCATTGGCGATGTCGACAATAGCGGTAACCTGTTGTCGCAGGCTGGTACGGTCATCGTCAATGGCAGTGCTCTCAAACTCAATGGTGCTGGCGTTGGCGGTAAGATTGAGATGCGGGCCCCTTTCATCGACCAGAAGGCTGTAGACCCCGGTATCGACGGCAAGCAGGCCATCGTCTATGAAGGTTCGCAGATTTCTTCGCAGGCTCGCAGCATCGTCCTCGACAGCAAGAGTCCTGAGCATGATGCCGGCAAGAAAGGTATCTTCCTGCCCATGTCTGGAGGTGCCAACGGTGTCTTCATCAATGCCGAGACCAACATCGAGATTGGTGCCACTAAGTCGAAGGTGAAAAAGGATGCGGAAATTGACCAATTGAAGACGCAGAAGACAAACGCAAAGAATACGCTTAATAACTCGCTGAACGCGTTGCAAGCAGCTATGAACGATAGTGTCACCCGTATGAATGGTATTCTTGCCAAGGAGAAAGATCTCAATGGCGATGATGCCGACCTCACCAAGACCAATGTCCTCGCCCTCGACGAGCTGGTGGTGTCACTACGTGCTGAGATTCCTACCTTCTTTAATATTGTGAACGAGTATGCCGACAAGCTGTCAGAGCTGGCTGAGGTCAACCGTCAGCTCTCCTGTATAGAAAAGGAGAAAGGTAAACAGCCACAGGCCGACGCGTTTAAGACCAATACTACCAATACCCACATCAAGTTGGCATCAGAGAGTATCAAGATTCATTCAGCTGATGGCGATGGCAACATCCGTGTCAACGCGGGTGCCGGTATCGACATCAAGGGTAATGACATCAAGGTGCGTTCGCTTGACAAGGATGACAAGCTCACAGAAGCCAAGGAAAAAGGTGCTGTCACTATTCAGGGTCGCCATGTGAATATCTCAACGGCTAATCTGTCTAATCCTACCTACGATGAAAACACTCATATGCTCAAGACAGGTGCATTTCCGCTTGAAGGTACTGTCAACATCCAGTCGAAGATTATCAATATGGATGCCGTTGATGTGGAGCAGACAGGTGACAAGAAATACAAGGAGACTGCGTTGACAGACAAGAGCGAGGTCAATATCCGTGCCGAAAAGGTGAAAGTGAAGACGGTTAATCAGGAAGGCAAGTCGGTGGGTAAGTTCAGTGTCAACAGTCAGAAGATCTCATTGAAATCTACCGATATTCAGGATTACAAGACTGATTTGCAGGTCGATGAGAACGGCTTCATTCAGCGTACTTCGAAATATGCCTCCAGTGGTATTTCACCAGATAGCAAGATGCTGTTGCTTTCCAAGGATATCTTCCTGGGCTTCAAGGATAAGAAAGATGGCTTTGTTAGTACGAACCTCAATATGGTGGCAACCGATAATATCAAGATGTTTAGTAAGAAGAAAGCCGTTATGGCCGTACTCGACGATGTGGGTGGTACCACCAAGTCGGCTGTGAATCTCAATGATAGCAATGCTTCGCTGATTGCTGACAGCTCAGTCACTATGGGTGGTGACAATACCAAGATTGGTGGTAAGACGACCTTCGACGGCAATATCGAAGGTAAGGATATCAAGGCTAAGAACGTCCAATGCGATAATATC
This sequence comes from uncultured Bacteroidales bacterium, assembly GCA_902799655.1. GTDB lineage: Bacteria > Bacteroidota > Bacteroidia > Bacteroidales > Bacteroidaceae > Prevotella. The sequence continues at coordinate 137,708 of CADCBH010000004.1, read as the reverse complement.
AAGTCAAATAATCTATCCGACGGTATGATTGTTGCCAGTCAGGGTAAGAAACCCGATGTGCCCAAGACCGACGACATCAATCCAGTAAAAGATTTGTAATAATTAATAACATAAACGATATCAGAATATGGGACAATATGTTTGCGCAGGCGCAATGCTGCAGTGCAGCTTCGGAATGGCTCCAGCAACCTTCTCGGTTGTTGACCCTACGCGCCCAAAAGTAGAGAATAAGCCAATTGGTAACATCATGGATAATAAGCCCGGGGCCAATATCCCGCCTTTTGGTATGTGCCAGTCGTTGGCCAACCCTTCAGTGGCTTCTGCCACCTCCGCAGCCATGGGTGTGCTGACCCCCATGCCTTGCATGCCCGTCATCACGGCACCGTGGGCACCTGGTTCTCAGGTCAAGGTTTGCAACTTCCCTGCCTTGCTCAACAATGCAAAATGCATGTGCAACTGGGGTGGGGTCATCTCTGTTAACTATGCCGGCAATTCTGCTATGCAGACCACAGGTAAATAATGAGGAAGGAGAGGCTATGAAGTTAGAATTAGAGATGACACTGACTGAGTTCGATCACGTGCTCAGCGGATATACTGCCTTACTCAACCTCCGTTTGATGAATCTCTGTGTGAAGGCCGAGGCCGCTGCATTGCTGGCTGTCGAGGTTCCTTTCAAGGGTGAGAAGAAACGCATTGAGGATGTTGCCAAGGTGGCTATTCCTACCGATGAGTATATGGAGATTTATCCCCTCCACGAAGACCTCATTGAGCCCATCACACAGAGTGTCCTCGAAGTACACCCTGAGTTCAAGCCAAGCCGTGAGTCGGTACATATCGAGGAACAGGACAAAGACTATCGCTTCGTGCGTTTTACGATGCCTGAAGTCGATGCGAATCGCCGCGACCTGCTCAATAGTGGTGTCGATGCCTGCGTCTCGATTACAAAGGCACAACTCGACGCTTCAAAACAACGCTACATGTTGCGTCTGACTCCTGACATGCAGGGGCTCTCCGACGAAGAGACCGATGAGGTCAAGAAGCAGTTCGACAAGTACTACGACATGAATATGGAGTTGACCAATACCTCTTCCGACGAAAAGAAGAAAGAGATAGAAGATGGTTACCAGCGCTATCTTACCAAGCAGCAGGAGAAAGAGCAGGCTACCCAAGAGCAGTCTGCCGCTGAAGGTGAAGATGCCAAGAAAATCTTGGATACCAATAAGAAAAAGGAATAATCATCACTTTATCAAGCGCATAGTGCTTCCTTCTGTAACCATACAGCGAGGAAGCACTTTTTGCAATTATTTCTCTATCCTTTCAATCTTGGTATCACCAGGCTTGAAGAGCAGACCTGTACAATGGGTGGCCTGAGTCTTATACTCCTTCAACTCAATGGCATTCCAGTCAATCTTGTCAGTACGTTGTGCCAGGGGGGCGTGAGGAATGATGCTGCCATCGCGGACGAGGATGATGGCAGGAATATGCCCTGTTTCAATAGTCTGATAGCCACCATCATACACCTTGCCCGTCTGATAGTCAATCCACTTGCCTTGGGGCAGATAGACAGTGCGGCAGTTGCCACTCTCCAAAAGTGGTGCAACGAGCATTTGCGAACCAAACATATACTCGTCTTCTACGAGCCAGGCTCCAGCATCGTGAGGAAATTCAACCAGCAAGGCGCGTACCATGGGCAGGCCGCGCTCAGAACAGTCCTTGGCCTGAGCATACACGTAGGGCATCAGGCGATATTTCATCTCAGCACACTCACGGAAAGCATTGGTGAACGACTCGGAGATGAGCCAAGGCTCTGTCGGGGGCGCACCGTGTGCACGGGTATGACTTGACAAGAATCCGAAGGGTAGCCAACGACGATAGATGTCTTCTGGCGAGGCTGTCACGAAGCCGCCCATATCGTGACTCCAGAATGAGAAGCCGCTGAGTCCGAAAGAAAGACCGCCACGCAGATCGCCAAGCATGCCAATATTATTCGTAGCAGCATCACCTCCCCAATGAAGGGCATAGCGCTGTGAGCCCGCCCATGCTGAGCGTGCCCAGATGATGCCTTCGTCTGGATACTGACGCTCTACGGCCTCCCATAGCGCCTTGTTGTAGCGCAATGGATAGAGGTTGTGCTCGTAGAGTCCGCCGTGACCATTGTGGTAGAAACCATTGTAGGGTGCAGCCTCTCCGAAGTCACACTTGATGGTAGAAACACCCTGCTTCAGCAGATTCGTAATCTTCGACTGGTACCAGCTCACTGTTTCCGGATTGGTGAAGTCCAGGATAGCATCTTCTACTGGCATGCCGCCTGTGGCATTCTTTACATGTAGCTCCTTATCAATGATTTCAGGGAAGAAAAGGTTCTTGGGTGTGAAGTATGGCAGCTGCCATAGACAGGTGTGGAAGCCGTCCTTAGCCAGCTGTTTCAGCATCTTCTCGGGTGAGGGGAAACGATCGCGGGCAAATTCATAGTCACACTGCCAGTCAGTGCCAAACCACCCCGTGTCAAAGTGGATGACGTCGGCTGGTATGCGGTTGTCGCGCAGCTTCTTGGCAATGTCGAGACCTTCTTCCTGCGAGAAATAGGTGATGCGGCTCATCCATGTGCCAAAGCTCCACAGCGGGGGCATGGGACTCTTACCGGTAATGTTGGTGTATTCGTCAAGAATATCCTTGGGCTCACCAAAGAATACGAAGAGGTCTATCTGCTCGTCAGCCATGAATAGTCGCTGGGCGCCAATGTATGAGGCACCGAAGTCGGCAGTGACAGGTGCCGACGTGTGCATGAAGATACCATAGCCACGATTCGAAAAGTAGAAGGGTACAGGCTTATACATGCCGTCTGTCTCAGGACCTTGTGGGTCAGTGACACTGAGGTGTACCTTTTGCCCTACCTTGTTCAACGACGTGAACGACTCGCCACAGCCATAGATGCGCTCACCAGGTGACAGTAGGAAAACAGGATTAACGGAACGCGAGTTGTCGCTACCACGTTTGATAAACGAGAAAGGCAACAGCTTGACCTGCGTAGAGTCGTTGTCGATGAGATGGCGTGTCTGCGTCAGTATCTTTCCCTGAGCATTCTTCAGTATTAGTCGGAAAGGGTACGGCTGAATCTCAACGCTACCGTATTCCGAACGGGTCGGTGACGGTCCCTTGCGTGTCTTAAATGCTTCACAAAACATGATATCGTCAGCATCTGAATTCTTTGGCTCTACGGGCGTTGTCAACATCCTGATTCTCGCTGTCCTTGGCGTAATCCATTCTACCTTGATTTTCAGTGCAGGATCGTTGTCATAAGCTGCATCAGGGAAGTCCAGCATCTGCATTCTGACAGGCCAGTAACCATTAAGGTTGAAAGCCTGACGTGGCGACAGTCGATAGCGTTTCCATTGCACCAGTCCCTCGCCTTTGTCCTTGTCGAACGCCATCAGCGAGTCCGCCAGGAAATACGTGTTACTTAGGTCGCTGAAGTCAGTCGACATGTCTTTGGGCATACATTGCAGATACTGAACACCTGCATTGGTCTGAATCTGTGCTTGCATGCCAATGGCGCTTATCGCACAGAACAAGGTTAATAGTTGTTCTCTCATCTTTGTTTCAATATGATGTTTATGGTTTCCATCATTCTAAGTGCAAAGTTACGAAAAATATCTGAGAAACACGATATTTTTACGTAAAATAACGTGATCCGTGCTAATGTCAGAAGAAATCTAGGATTTAAAGGCCACAAGTCCTAGATTTATCGATGACAAATCCTGGATTTACGAACCACATAAACACTAATTCTTCGTTTTTTCTTTGGATGTTAACGGAATAATAGTTATCTTTGCAAACTGAAAAAAGATTGTGACTAACTAAATCATGGAGAATCATCCGAATGACAATGAACAGCCGAAAAGGTGGCTGCAGCAGTTACACGACTGGCGCGTGGCAAATGTCAGCGACAGAATGTTCCTGCTGATACTGGCATTCGTGGTAGGCCTGTTGTCGGCAGTGGCAGCCTTCGTGCTGCACGGACTGATTAATACCATTGTGGCACTGCTGACGGGACGTTTCCATGCCGACTCATATAACTGGCTCTATCTGGTATACCCCGTAGTGGGCATCTACCTGACATCACTCTTTGTGCGCTATGTGGTGAGAGACAATATATCGCATGGTATCACACGCATCCTATATGCCATCTCGTCGAACCGCTCGCGGCTGAAAGGCCACAACACGTGGTCAAGCGTCATTGCTTCGGCCATCACCATCGGCTTTGGCGGTTCGGTGGGAGCTGAGGCACCTATCGTGCTGACAGGCTCAGCGATAGGTTCGAATCTGGGTAAACTGTTTCAGCTGGACAACAAGACGCTGATGACGCTGGTGGGATGTGGTGCCGCAGGAGCCATAGCAGGCATCTTCAAGGCTCCAATAGCAGGACTGGTGTTCACTCTGGAAGTGCTGATGATTGACCTGACGATGGCGTCGCTGCTGCCCATTCTGGTCAGCTGCGTAACGGCAACGTGCTTCACCTACCTGTTTAGCGGCAATGCCGTGCTCTTCTCGTTCCACCTCGACAGCGACTGGACGGTGGGCCGTGTGCCAGCCTCGATATTGCTGGGTATCACCTGTGGGCTCGTCTCGCTATACTTCATCCGTATGATGAACGCCTGCGAGGATGTCTTTGCGAAGTTCAAAGAGCGACCGTATATCAAGTTGCTCATCGGTGGTGTAATCCTGAGCACATTGATCTTCCTGTTCCCTTCACTGTATGGTGAGGGCTACCAGAGCATCAACCTGCTGCTCAACGGTAAGACCGAAGCCGACTGGAACCAGATACTCGACGGATCGTTATTCTACGGACATAGCGAATATATTATCATCTATCTCGGCCTGGTATTGATGACCAAGGTGTTTGCCACTTCTGCGACCAACGGTGGTGGCGGCTGTGGCGGTACCTTTGCACCGTCGCTGTTTATCGGTTGCTTCACGGGATTCCTCTTTGCCCGCTTGTGGAACATCAACCAGATTGGTATCTATGTGCCTGAAAAGAATTTCGCCCTGCTGGGTATGGCGGGTGTGATGTCGGGTGTGATGCATGCACCGCTGACGGGCATCTTCCTCATCGCAGAGATTACGAGTGGCTACAACCTGTTTATGCCGCTGATGATCGTATCGGTGTCTGCCTATCTTACCATCATAATTTTCGAACCCCATAGCATCTATGGCATGCGACTGGCTAAGCAGGGCCGACTGGTGACCCACCATACCGACCACGCTGTGCTGACGCTGATGAGCCTCGACTCGGTAGTAGATCGTGACTTCCAGGCTGTTGATGCGGATATGGAACTGGGTCAGATGGTTCATAAGATCAGCCGTTCGCGCAACAGTGTGCTGCCTGTGGTTGATGCCGCTGGCACCTTGTTGGGCGAGATCAACATCATGAAGATACGCCATGTGGTGTTCCGTACGGAACTGTACCACCACTTTAGCGCTTTGCAGCTGATGTCGGAACCTGCTGCCGTGCTCAGCGACGATACACCCATGGCGGAGGTTATGCGCACCTTTGAGCGCACACAGGCCGACTGGTTGCCTGTGCTCGACAAGGAGCGTCACCTCAAAGGCTATATCTCGCGAAAGCGCATGTATGATATGTACCGCAAGATGGTGCATGATATGAGTCAGGATTAGTTTTTCGAAATCTCGAAACATCGACATAGCGACATGACAAAAAACGATTTAAGAATAGTTTTTATGGGAACACCGGAGTTTGCAGTAGAAACCTTGCAGGCACTGGTGGAGAACGAGTATAACGTGGTGGCTGTGGTGACGCAGCCCGATAAACCCGTGGGCAGGCATCAGACAGAGATGCAGCCTTCGGAGGTGAAGAAATATGCACTGGAGAAGGGACTGCCCGTGCTGCAACCCGAGAAGATGAAGGACCCTGAGTTCGTGGAGCAGTTGCGCTCATACCGCGCTAACCTGCAGGTCGTGGTAGCCTTCAGGATGTTGCCCGAGGTGGTGTGGGCAATGCCCGAATACGGTACCTTCAACGTGCATGCCGCCTTACTGCCCCAGTATCGCGGTGCCGCCCCCATCAACTGGGCGGTCATCAATGGTGAGACGGAAACCGGCGTGACGACCTTCTTCCTCGACCATGACATCGACACAGGTCGCATCATTTTGAAGAAGCATTTCCCGATTCCCGACGATGCCGATGTGGAGTATGTTTATGACGGTCTGATGCACCTCGGGGCCCATATATGCATAGAGACCCTCGAAGCCATCATCGCTGCCGACGGCCATCCTGCAACCATCGCCCAAGATAGTGTTCTTGATGGTTTGGCCATCAAGAATGCCCCCAAAATCTTCAAGGAGACCTGTCAGATTGACTGGATGAAGACTGCTAAACAGGTGTATGACTTCGTACGCGGACTGAGTCCCTATCCAGGCGCATGGACTACGCTGGTGACTCCTGATGCTAAAGAAACGGTGCTGAAGATCTTCAAAACCCGCAAAACGGGACGGAAAGGGCAGGGTAGCGGCTCGTTGTCCGTTGAGGGCAAATCGCTCTATGTCTCTGCTGCCGACGAACTGCTGGAACTTGTAGAACTGCAGCTGGCTGGCAAGAAACGCATGCTGGCTGCTGACTTTCTGAACGGTATGAAGCAGCTTGCCGACTGTCACGTAAAATAAATTTTGTTAGTGAGATAATAAAAGGGTAGGGCTGTACGTTTCTCAAATAGAAACAACTTATAAAAAGTATGCCTATGCAACATTCTACACAAAACGATTTCCAGCCAAGCCCGTCAACGATTCTGTTTATCAAACAGTTCGCGCGTATGTGTAACACTCAAAAGAATCCGAATTATGGCTACAATGGTATCCCCGTCGCTGCTTGCAGCTGATTTCCTGCATCTGGACAGCGACCTTGAGATGATTAACCGTAGTGAGGCTGACTGGCTTCATCTGGATGTGATGGACGGTGTCTTCGTACCGAACATCTCGTTTGGTTTCCCCGTGCTGGAAGCGGTGGCAAAGAAATGTAAGAAACCGCTCGACGTGCACTACATGATCGTTCATCCCGAGCACTACATCCAGCAGACTGCTAAGCTGGGAGCTATGATGATGAACGTGCATTATGAGGCCTGCACCCATCTGCATCGTACTGTTCAGGAGATTCATAATGCTGGTATGAAGGCTGCCGTTACGCTGAATCCTGCAACTCCTGTGTCTGTCTTGGAGGATATCATTTGTGATGTAGAGATGGTACTGCTGATGAGCGTCAATCCAGGTTTTGGTGGTCAGAAGTTTATCGAGAACACCATTGAGAAGGTCAAGCGTCTTCATAAACTCATCGACGAGAGCGGTTCGAAGGCCTTGATAGAGATTGACGGTGGTGTTCAGCAAGAGACTGCTCCCCGCCTTGTTGAGGCTGGTGCCGACGTGTTGGTAGCAGGCAGTTATGTCTTCGGAAGTAAGAATCCCGAAGAAACCATCAGAGGTTTGCGAGCTTTATAACTCCATGTTTAGCTGAATGTGGTGCTGCTTGGCCATGCGCCGCATGTTGATGATGGCGTAGCGCATACGTCCTAATGAGGTATTGATGCTGACGCCCGTCAGTTCAGCAATCTCCTTGAACGACATCTCCTGATAGAAGCGCATGAAAACTACCTCGCGCTGAGGGGCGGGCAGGGCATCCATCAGATGGCGCACATCGTCGAGCACCTGCTCGTTGACATACGTGTTCTCGCGGTTGAGATCCATTAGACTGTCGCTACGTAGCTTGTTGAGGTCGTTGTCAGCGGTAGGCTCAACGATGTTGGCTACTTTCTGGTCGCGGTAGTTGTCCATAATAATGTTATGGGCGATGCGTGTCAGCCAGAAAGAGAACTTGCCTGAGTCGGTGTATTTACCTGCCTGCAACTTACAGATGACCTTAACGAATGTCTCTTGGAACACGTCGTTAGCCATCTCGGGGTCGCGGACCACGAACATGATATACGAAAAGAGCTTCTGTTGATTGCGAGCTAATAACTCATCAAATGCCCTATTGTCTCCATCTATGTAAAGCAGTGCCAACGCTTCGTCGGTACAACTTGCATAATTCTTCATTTCTATCTTGTTTTATAGTTATGAAGTAGAGTTTTCGTCTATAGGCAATATTGTTTAGTTATTAACTTTTTTTTGTTTATCGCTGCAAAAGTAAGTAAAAATATCCTTTTCGCAAAATATTTTAAGGGAAAAATGCGTTTTTACGAGAAAAAAGCGTATCTTTGTACATGAAAACAATCTTAATATTACTCATACAATGATTAATTTATTTGTCCCCGGACGCCTTTGCCTTTTCGGTGAGCATACTGACTGGGCTGGTCACTATCGTACGATGAATGCAGATATTCTGCCAGGTGCTTCTATCGTAACAGGTATCGAGCAAGGTATCTATGCGGAGGTGGAGAAATCGCCTATTTTTGAGATGTATAGTGATGCACCGGAGATCAGTTCGGAATGGAGCGACTTCTCCTGTCGCATGAATGAGGCTGAACTGAAGTCGGTGGCGAAGTCGGGCTCTTTCTTCTGCTATTGTGCGGGAGTGGCTTCCTATATGCTGGAATGGTATAAGGTTGGTGGTGTGCGCATACGTATCACGAAGATGACACTGCCTATGAAGAGTGGACTGTCGAGCTCGGCAGCCATCTGCGTTTTGGTGGCCCGTGCTTTTAATAAGCTCTATAAACTCAACCTGAATACGCTGGGTGAGATGAATATCGCTTACCTTGGCGAGCTCCGTACTTCGTCGCGCTGTGGCCGTTTGGATCAGGCCTGTGCGTTTGGCGTGAAGCCTAATCTGATGACTTTCGACGGTGATGAGATTGAAGTCAAGACCCTCAATGTGAAGAAACCTCTCTACTGGGTGTTTGCTGACCTGTGCGCTTCTAAAGATACAATCCGCATCCTGTCGGACCTGAACAAGTCGTACCCCTTTGCTTCGAACGAGGCTGAACGTAATCTGCACAAAGCACTGGGAGAGTGGAACCATGAGATGGTGAACCGCGCCATCGGCTATATGGCCAATGGTGATGCTGAAGCCCTTGGTGCGCTGATGACGGAGGCTGAGAAAAAGTTTGATAAATATGTGGCACCTATGTCGCCTGCCTTGTGGGCACCTAAACTCCATGAGGTTCTGAAGGACCCTCAGATTCAACCGCTGGTCTATGGTGGCAAGGGTGTGGGCTCGCACGGCGACGGTTCGGTACAGTTCCTGGCTCGCAATGCCGACGCGCAGCAACAACTCATCGACTATCTGAACGGACAAGGTATGCGGGCCTATGCACTGACGTTGCATCCTGTACATACCGTCCGTAAGGCTATTATCCCTGTGGCTGGCTTTGGCACCCGTCTCTATCCCGCTACACGCGCCCTGAAGAAAGACTTCTTCCCAATTCCGTGTGCCGACGGTATGGTGCGCCCTGTCATCCTCATCCTATTGGAAGAACTGGTGAAGAGCGGTGTCGAGGAGATTTGTCTGGTGCTGGGTTCTGAAGAGGAGCGCCTTCAATATACCGAATTCTTTGAGCGCCAATTGTCGGAGGAGCATTTGCATAAGCTTAACCCTGAGGCTCAGGAGTATGAAAACCGTATCCTGGATATCGGCAAACGTCTGCGCTACGTCTATCAGCATGAGAAACGAGGCTTCGGACATTCCGTCTATCAGGCTGCTGAGTTTGCTGGCAACGAGCCTGTATTACTGTTGCTGGGCGACACCATCTATCGCTCGACAACCAATAAACCATGTGCCCTGCAGATGATTGAGGAGTACGAACACTATAACCAGCTGATGGTGAGCATCCATACCGTGCCTCTGGCACAGGTGAGCCATTATGGTATCTTGAGCGGTGTTTGGGAGAACAAGGAACGTTCGGTGCTGAACGTATCGGTGATGAATGAGAAGCCCAAAGCCAGTTATGCAGAAGAGTTTCTTGGCGTGCGCAATAAAGAAGGTAAAAAGGAGTATTACAGCGTTTTTGGGCAATATGTCCTTACCCCCGAGGTCTTTGCACAGTTGGCTGCCGACATTCAGAAGGCTGATGAGGATGGAGATATGACGCGTGAGATAGAACTGACAGCCGCTCTTGAGGCTGTTCGCCAGAAGAGCGGCATGATAGGTGTCCGTCTGAACGGAAAAATGTACGATATGGGTAATCCCAAGGCGTTGCGAGACTGCGTCAACCAGTTTGGTGACTAACTGGCTTATTTCTCTTCAGCACGACGTAGCAGGTATTTGCCATAGTCGTTCTTAGCCATAGGCTCAGCTAGTGCCTTCAACTGTTCACGACTAATCCAGCTGCGTTTGTAAGCTATCTCTTCCAAGCAGGCGACCTTCAGTCCTTGTCGCTTCTCAATGACCTCGATGAATGTCGAGGCTTCGCTGAGTGAATCGTGGGTACCAGTGTCGAGCCATGCAAATCCGCGCTGTAGCGTCTGTACAAGCAGGTTCTTTTGCTCCAAGTATGTCTGGTTTACTGTGGTAATCTCCAGTTCTCCACGTGCCGATGGCTTGATGTTCTTGGCAATCTCCACCACACTGTTAGGATAGAAATAGAGGCCTACTACTGCATAGTTGGACTTAGGATTGGCGGGCTTCTCCTCAATAGAGAGACAGTTGCCGTCCTTGTCGAACTCTGCGACACCGTAGCGCTCGGGATCATTGACGTAATAACCGAAGACAGTAGCGCGCCCCTCCTCTTCGGCACTCTTTACGGCCTGCTTCAGCATGCCTGTAAAGCCACTGCCATAGAATATGTTGTCGCCCAGAACAAGACAGGCGCAGTCTTTGCCAATAAATTTCTCGCCAATGATAAAGGCCTGAGCCAGACCGTCGGGACTGGGCTGCTCGGCATACTCGAAACGTACGCCCAGGTCGCTGCCATCGCCCAACAGACGCTTGAAGCCGGGCAGGTCGTAGGGTGTCGAGATAATCAGTATCTCACGGATGCCGGCAAGCATCAGCGTTGAGATGGGGTAATAGATCATAGGCTTGTCGAAGATGGGGATGAGCTGCTTCGATATACCTTTGGTAATGGGGTAGAGACGTGTGCCGCTACCGCCAGCAAGTACGATACCTTTCATAGTATTTTTCTCGTTTGGTTTGTTTTGAAGATGCCGTTTTATAAGTCGCGGGTAAAGAGGGCGCGATACTCAGCAGGTGTCATATCGATGGCGTCAGTAATCTTACGCTGCATTGTGCGCACATTGTTGAATCCTGCCTCTTCGGCAACTGTGGCAATATTATAATTGGGCTTCTCGCGCAATAGGCGCATAGCGGTCAGTGTACGCAGATTGTCGAGATAGGCATTCGGTGTGCGATAGAGCGCCATGTGGTGGAAGAGGCGGCTCAAACGTTCTTGACTGACACCCATCAGTTCGGCCAAGGCAGCACCGTCGAAATCAGCATTCAGATGGGGCTGCTCTTGTTCAAGTTTCATCTCGATGATGGCCAATAGTTGACCATCGTCCTGCAAGTCGGCATTGCGCTGACGCTTCAGATTGTTCTCCATCATCTCCCGAGCTGCCGCTACACGCAGACGTAGTGTCACGTCATCCTCGAAACGCTCCGAGAGGTCGAGGTTGCGACTGACTAAACGTACCATCTCGTCTTTTAGACGGGATACTTCTTCACGCAATGCGGCATTCTCTGCCTGCAGTTGTTTAATCTCTTTTTCTGTCATTCTTTCAAAGATTTTGTTGCAAAGATACTAACTTTCTTTGAATTGGAAAGAAAAAAGAATGAATTCTTTTGTCCTTCACGCGTTTTTTCGTACCTTTGCAGGCATAATTTTAGAAACAATGAGTTGGATAGGTAAATTATTCGGAAAGAAAGAGGAGGAACAGAGAGTTGGTGGCATGGAGGATTTCATGACACTTATTCGCGTATATTTTCAGTCTGTGATGGCTGCCGACCTCGGCATTACCAATTTGGCGGCACTGCCCGACCTGCGTACCTTCAAGGCTACGCTGAAGGTACCTACGCAGAATAATAAACTGGGATTGGCTGAGAAGTCGCGCTGTAAGAAGATGCTCAAAGAACTCTACAGCATGGATGACGACTTTACCAAGGAAATAGAGGCGAGCATCCGCAAGCGTTGCAAGAAACCGCAGGACATACAGACCTATATGTACCAGTTTAGCGGATTCTCACAGGATCTGCTGATGCTGACGGGTAACCTGATGAAGTTTAAACTGCGTCTGCCGGGATTCTTCAAAAAAGCCATCCACACGATGACGGAAAAGACGGTCAATGACATCTTCACTAAAAACGACTTCAGCGATGCTGGTGTGTTGAAGGCTGTAGTGGCTATCCGCCAGTATAATCAGAAGTTGGGCTACTCACAGAAATGGGTGACTGATTTTGTGTACCGCATCGTGATGCTCGCCAAGAAAGAGCCCAAACCCAAGGAATAACGTTAAAAAAAAATAATTATCAATTGCCAATGATTAATTGTCAATTATAATTCCTACCTTTGTAGAACAAAGTGAGAAAGGTATATGACTGCTAACGAAAAAACCTTAGCAACATTCGAAACCCGTCTGCGACAGCTGCTACTCCGCTTCCAAGAATTAAAGAAGGAAAATGCGGAGCTTCATGCTATGATAGGCGAGAATGAGAAGACTGTCAGTCAGTTGAAAGCTGAGATGGCCCAGAAGCAGCATGACTATGACTCGCTGAAGATGGCAAAGATGATCGAGATTACCGATGGCAACCTTGCTGGTGCCAAAGATCGGTTGTCGAAGCTAATACGAGATGTCAATAAGTGCATTGCTATCCTTAGCGATGAAAGTCAGTAACGGGAGAAACAAGCCATGGCAGAACAGAATCAGGACAAATTACATATCAGGCTGCACGTCTATGACGCAGAGATAGAAGTCGTCGTTAAACGCGACGAAGAGGAGTATCATCGTGCCGCCGCCAAGCTCATCACTGAGCGCTATAATGCTTATGCACAAGCATACAAGGGGCGCAAAAGTGATCATACAATAGCGCTGATGACACTCATCGACGTAGCGCTAATGTATCAGAAGGAGCATGCGCTGAATGATACGTCGCCCTATAATAATGTTCTCGCCCGACTGACAACCGAGATGGAAGAAGCGCTCAGAGATCATTAACACTACATATATATATTATTTATGAACATTATTGTTGCGATTATTGCCATTGCCGCTGCCCTCGTCCTGGGTGGTGTCTGTGGCTTTCTGATTTTCCGCTTTGTCATCAAAGGGAAATATAATGAGATAGTCGATGCTGCCAGAAAAGAGGCAGAAGTCATCAAAGAGAAAAAGTTATTGGAGGTCAAGGAAAAGTTCCTGAACAAGAAAAGTGAGCTGGAGAAGGAGGTGCAGCAGCGCAATCAGCATATCCAGCAGAGCGAAAATAAGCTGAAGCAGCGCGAGATGTCGCTCAATCAGCGACAAGAGGAACTGGGCCGCCGTAAGAACGAGTTGGACAACCAGCAGACGCGTATTGACAATGAGAAGAAACTGCTCACCCTGAAGCAGGACGAGTTGGAGAAGATGCAGATGCAGGAGCGTGCCAAACTGGAGGAGTTGTCAGGACTCAGTGCCGACGAGGCTAAGGCTCGTTTGGTGGAGTCGCTGAAAGATGAGGCCAAGACCGATGCTCAGGCATATATCAACGAGATTATGGATGAGGCTAAGCTCAATGCCAATGCTCAGGCTAAGAAGATTGTCATCCAGACTATCCAGCGAGTAGCCACTGAGACGGCTGTTGAGAATAGTGTATCGGTGTTCCATATCGAAAACGACGATGTGAAAGGTCGTGTGATTGGTCGTGAGGGTCGTAACATCCGTGCCCTTGAGGCTGCCTGCGGTGTGGAAATCGTTGTTGACGATACCCCTGAGGCTATTGTTATTTCTGCCTTCGACCCCGTACGCCGTGAGACCTGCCGTTTGGCCCTTCACCAGTTAGTGGCTGACGGGCGTATCCATCCTGCCCGTATCGAAGAGGTGGTGGCCAAGGTGAAGAAACAGCTTGAGAATGAGATTATTGAAACAGGTAAGCGTACCGCTATTGACCTCGGTATCCACGGTCTCCATCCGGAATTGATCCGTATCATTGGTAAGATGAAGTATCGTTCTTCGTATGGTCAGAACCTGCTGCAGCACGCCCGTGAGACGGCTAACCTCTGTGCCGTGATGGCTTCGGAACTGGGCTTGAATCCCAAGAAGGCTAAGCGCGCTGGTCTGTTGCACGATATTGGTAAGGTGCCCGATGAGGAGAGCGAATTGCCCCATGCTATCTATGGTGCCAAGATTGCTGAGAAGTTCAAGGAGAAACCCGATATTTGCAATGCCATCGGTGCCCACCACGACGAGATGGAGATGCAGACGCTGCTGGCCCCCATCGTACAGATTTGTGATGCCATCAGTGGTGCCCGTCCCGGTGCCCGCCGTGAGATTGTCGAGGCATATATCAAGCGTCTCAATGACCTTGAGGCCATCGCTATGAGCTATCCAGGTGTTACAAAGACCTATGCTATCCAAGCTGGTCGTGAGTTACGTGTCATCGTAGGTGCCGATAAGATGGATGATGCTGAGACCGAGGCACTCAGCGGACAGATAGCATCGAAGATCCAGAACGAGATGACTTATCCCGGACAGGTGAAAATTACTGTGATTCGTGAAACACGTTCAGTAGCTTACGCCAAGTAGGCGAAACGACTTATTGACGCATAAATGGGAGCTTCGCAGCCTGACTAATGACCAGGTCTGCGATGCTCCAATTGTTTTCTGAAGCACCGTAGAGCACATCGAAAAGATGCTTGATGGTCTCGCGGCCATTTCCTTTCTTTAATGCGCAGACAATGCAGAGGCTCTGCAGACCGATGCTCTCCGATAGAATATCAAGGTCGGTAATGGCCAACTGGGCCAGTGCGTATTGATAGGCATCCTCACTGTTTTCTTCGATGAAATGCTGCAAATCGCCAAGGGTCTCCAGGCGGAAACGTAGCAAAACGGGCAGGAACGACATCAGTGATGTCGGGTATATCTCAGCCTGGTTGACTGCAGCGATACGACGATTCAGACGGTCGAAAGGATTCAGCTTGAGGAAGCTGCGGAACGACTCGGTGGTGAGCGCCACCTCATCAAGTTGTCCATCGTTGACCAGTTGCTGTACCTTACGGCGATAGTCGTTCATCGTGGTGCGCAGCCGGCTGAACTCGTCATCGATAAGTTCTAAGGTTCCTGCAAGTCGGCTGAACTGGCGCATATACTCACTGGACATCTTGACTTCGCCCTTATAGCCGATATCATGTTCAATCGTTGACCATACATGTTGCAGGGCAGTTCGCATCTGCAGCTCGAAGCGAAACTCATTGAGATCGGGCATGGATGGGTCGTCAACCAACGTCTTGGGGAGTCGGCAGATATAGTGAAGGGAGTTATAGCCAAAACTGGTTAAGTTGTGGGCCTTACGCTTGTCGATAGACTCTTTCCAGTCCACATCGAAGACTTGCTTGGCAATAGCTGCCACCTTGTCCACGTCGTCGGTATAGAAGGTGATGATACGCAGACCAAAAAGGTCGGTGAGATCACTCAGCGTATGATATTTCTGCCCTTTCAGCTGTAGCTTGCCTGCCAGCGAGTTGGGACGCTTGATGCGGTGCTCTATGGCGTTGACATACAGACCATAGTCCTTCAGTGCCTTTTCTATGGCGTCACACGCCACTGTTTCCATGCGCTGGAAGATAGGGATATGCTCTTCATACTGATGTAGCAGTTCCTGACAATGTGGATTAAGCTGATATTGTTTTTCGTTGCCCATACAACAAGTAAGGTAATAAAGGTTTTATAAGTAGGGACGATCGGGTTCGAACCGATGACCTCTTCAATGTGACTGAAGCGCTCTAAACCAACTGAGCTACGCCCCTGTTTCCTTGAACTGCCTGCAAAGGTACATATTTGTGAGCAAACTACAAAATAAAAAGGAATATATTTTGCCTGTCACCTTTCGTGATCCCGTTGGGATTCAAACCCAAGACCTTCAGAACCGGAATCTGACGCTCTATTCAGCTAAGCTACGGGACCTGTATCAAGAAAGCGATGCAAAGGTAATGATTTTAATTGAGAATGGAGAATGGAGTGCTCCTTTTTTTAGAAAAAAGTGTGGCGGTGTTGTAAGAATTATGATTTGTTAACGGGCTTTTGGTAACGCAAAAAGTTAGCGGAAATCACGGATTTGTGTCATTTTGCAAAAATAATTAGGCTTTTTGCTTGCAGATTAAGCTAAAAGTAGTACCTTTGCAGGTAAATTCGTAAAATCGTCAATAAGTTAATAGTAAATATACAAGATGAGTCAACTGATTAAGCCGATCGATTATCAGCCTCTGCTCGGTGCAAAGCAGACGGAGCAAGGTATCAAGATGATTAAGGAGTTCTTCCAGCAGAACCTATCTACCGAGTTACGTCTGCGCCGTGTGACGGCACCGCTGTTTGTGTTGAAGGGATTAGGTATCAACGATGACCTGAATGGCGTGGAGCGTGCCGTTTCGTTCCCTATCAAGGACTTAGGTGACGCTCGTGCAGAGGTGGTACATTCGCTGGCCAAATGGAAGCGACTGTCTCTTGCCGAGAATGAGGTAGAACCAGGTTATGGTATATATACCGACATGAACGCTATTCGTGCCGACGAGGAGTTGGACAACCTGCACTCGCTGTACGTTGACCAATGGGACTGGGAGGCAGTCATCACGAAGGAACAACGTACGGTGGCTTTCCTGAAGAATGTCGTGGAGCGTATCTATGCGGCTATCCGTCGTACGGAGTATCTGACCTGTGAGACCTATTCTCAGTTGAAGCCTTTCCTGCCCGAAAAGATACATTTTATACATGCCGAAGAGTTGCTGCAGATGTATCCCGACAAGACTCCGAAAGAGCGCGAGGACGCTATCTGCAAGAAGTATGGTGCTGTATTTATAATAGGTATAGGCGGTAAGTTGTCGAATGGTGAGAAGCACGATGGTCGTGCGCCAGACTATGATGACTGGTCAACTATGGGTGAGAATGGTTATGAGGGTCTTAATGGGGATATCCTGATATGGTATCCAGTACTGGGCCGTTCGTTTGAATTGTCATCAATGGGTATCCGTGTTGATAAGGAGAGCCTGCTCCGTCAGTTGAAACTGGAGGATAAGGAAGAGCGTAAGGTCCTGTATTTCCATCAGAAACTATTGAACGACCAGCTGCCATTGAGCATCGGTGGCGGTATCGGTCAGAGCCGTCTCTGTATGGTGCTATTGCACAAGGGACATATTGGTGAGATACAAGCCTCTATTTGGCCCGACGATATGCGTGCCGAATGTAAGGAATTGGGTATGACACTTATATAATTAGATTAGGCCAATTCAAGGCTTAGAAGTTCCCTCAATTTACCGATTGAGGGATTTTCTTTTTCCATCAATTCGTACTGTTCGCGGCGCGTAAGGATGCGCTCTACTTCGTGCTGCTCAGCCTGACGCAATGAGAACGTGATGGACTTGTTGTGAAGATAGAGTTTCAGCGTGCTGAGAATGCTACCCTTAATCTGCTCTAGCTGTTCCATCGCTACTTGGTTTTCAGCCACCACTTCGATATTGGGGAATTCCGTTATCGTGGGGTTCATATTCTTCATGCGGGCAGCGATACCGCTAAACTTCTGAGGCATGCGGTTGCACATGAGCATCCACTGCAATTCAAGGTCTTGTTGGGTGAACGGGTGTTCCTCGTCTTTAGGTGCAGCATTAGGGTCGTTGGCGGCGAGAGTGCCGGGGATGACCGACATCTTCTTAGGCTGGGACATCTGCTTGAGATTCTTCCAAGAGTAGCTAACGGCCGACTTGAGCTGAGGACGAGCTGAGGGGGCAGGGGAGGCAGGACTAGTTTGGCTGGTTGAACTAGTCTCACTCGTTTCTTTCGGAGAAGGCGCAACGGGCTTAGCAGCAGCTACCTGCGGGGCTGCTTTCTGAGACTGAGTCTGTTGCGTCAAGTGCTTAAACAGGGATTTCAATCTTCTGGGCTTACGCCCACTGCCAACGCCTTCGTCAGGCTGTGTGATTTGTGCTATCTCTATCAGTGTCAGTTCAACCAGCAGACGCTTGTTTGACGACTGGCGGTAGTTGATGTCGCACTGGTTGATGAGGCGCAGTGCTTGGTAGAGGAAGGGAATTTGGCACTTCTGCGCTTGCTGTTGGTAGCGTTGACGTTGCTGGTCGCTGACCTCAAGTAGTGGCAATGTCTGTTCGTCACGTGCCATCAGCACATTTCGAACATGTTTGGCAAGCCCTTGGATAAGCAGCCCGCCGTCGAAGCCCTTGTTGATAATGCTGTTGAGCAAAACCATGATCTCCATGGCCTTATTCTCAAGCGCATAGTCGACAATCTGGAAGTAGTTGTCGGCATCGAGCACGTTGAGATCTTCTATGACTTTCTGATAGGTGATGTTGCCCTGACAGAACGACGCTGCCTGGTCGAAGATACTCAGTGCGTCGCGCATGCCGCCATCAGCTTTCTCGGCAATGACAGCAAGAGCTTCCTCCTCGAACTGGATGCCTTCTTTCTGAGCCACTG
This sequence comes from uncultured Bacteroidales bacterium, assembly GCA_902799655.1. Taxonomy (GTDB): domain Bacteria; phylum Bacteroidota; class Bacteroidia; order Bacteroidales; family Bacteroidaceae; genus Prevotella. The sequence continues at coordinate 119,099 of CADCBH010000004.1, read as the reverse complement.
ACTTCAGGTGGTCGATGGTATTGCGCACCGTCATACGCTCAAAGTCGTAAATCTGACAACGGCTCAGGATGGTAGGAAGAATCTTGTGCTTCTCGGTGGTGGCCAGGATGAAGATGACATGTGCAGGCGGTTCCTCCAGCGTTTTCAAAAAGGCGTTGAAGGCTGCCGTTGACAACATGTGTACCTCGTCGATGATGAACACCTTGTACTTACCCACCTGCGGCGGTATGCGTGTCTGTTCCATCAGTGTCTTGATGTGCTCTACGGAGTTGTTGGAGGCTGCGTCAAGCTCAAAGATGTTGAATGAACGCTGCTCGTTGAACGCCTGACAACTCTCACAATGTCCGCAGGCCTCACCGTCGGCAGTAGGTGTCAAGCAGTTAATGGCTTTGGCAAAGATACGTGCACAAGTGGTCTTGCCGACACCGCGCGGACCGCAGAAGAGGTAGGCGTGAGCCAGTTTTCCACTGCTGACAGCATTCTTTAGTGTTGTGGTCAGCGCCTGTTGACCGACCACCGTGTCGAACGAGGTTGGCCTGTATTTTCGGGCTGAAACGATATATTCTTCCATTGCTATTTTGAATTTGTGATGCAAAGATACAAAATAATTCATAATTCTTTGCGACCAAAGCAAGAAAATCTCGGTAACATCATACATAATTAATAAATATTTCGTAATTTTGTGGCGAAATACAAAGAAGTAATGAAAAGACTGAAGAACATCGCGCTAAAGATTTACCACATCAGGGCACTGAAGTATATACTGGTAACCCTTGTCGGTATCATTGTGGTGGGCTTTGTTGATGAAAACAGCATTTGGCATCACTATGCTAACAAGCAACGCATCAATGACCTCCAGGATGAGATCGACATGTATATGGAACGATATAAGTCTGACCAAGCACAAATCCGTAAATTGGATACCGATCCTAAGGCTATCAAGAAGATTGCGCGCGAGCGTTACTTTATGAAGGCGGACAATGAAGATATCTTTGTGCTTAGTGATGACGAGCGTACAGGTAAAAGCATATTGAACGATGAGACAGTTGAGTAAATCGGAGGTAGCAGTGATGCTACTCGGTGGTCTGCTGATGGTGGTAGGTGCTGGAGCCAACATCCTTTTCATGACATGGGCCCCCTATGTGTTTGCCCCAGGAGCTTTGCTTTTTGTGGCCATGCAACTGCGCCAGCGCTATGACGGTCACGACTTCACCATCCGTCGTCTGCGACGTATGCTGATCATTAGCGATGTGCTGTTTTTGGTCGCCGGACTCTTAATGCTCGCCAATCAGTCAAACTTCTTCGGACTTAACCAGCTGTTATATATTAAATATGTTCATAACAACTGGGTCGTTGTATTGCTTGTGGCAGCTATCTTGCAGCTGTATGCAGGGCATCGAATTGCTAACGAAATAGAAAAAGAGGCAAAATAATGCTAAATATTTGCGCAAATGCTTAAAATTGCGCAAATATTTTTCTTATTTCAAGATTACGTCGTAATTTTGTCGTAGATTTCAGAATGAAAGCATGTCTATGAATAAAATATTATACTCGATGATTGCTGTTGCAGCGATGCTGACCTCATGTGCTACTACCTATCAGGTCAAGGGTACATCGTCGGTATCAGCGTTGGATGGCAATAAACTGTATTTGAAGGCGTTCAAGAGTAACGAGCTCAAGAGCATTGACTCCTGTGAGGTGGTTCATGGTGAATTTCAGTTTAATGGATTGTTAGATACCATCCAGATGGTCAGTCTTTTTATGGATGACGAGAGCATCATGCCTCTTGTGTTGGAGGAAGGTGAAATCAATATCAAGATTGATAATGCCATGCAGAGCGTCAGCGGTACACCGTTAAACGACAGTCTGTATGTATTCATAGATAAGCATAATCAGATTTCCAACCGTATGAGCGAGCTGTCGCATCGTCAGAGTCAGATGTTGCTCGATGGTATTGATGAGGCTGTTATTAATGAGCAATTGTCTGCTGAGGCTGCACAGATCGCTGCCGAGGAAGACCAAATGGTGACGAAGTTTATCGTCGATAACTTCGACAATGTGCTGGGCCCAGGCATTTTCATGATGGTAACCAGCCAGTATCGCTACCCGGTGCTGACACCACAGATTGAGGACATCATGTCAAAGGCTACGCAGAAGTTCAAGGATGACCCTTACGTGAAAGACTATTATCAGGCTGCTCAGGAGAATGAGGCCCGTATGAACGGTACAAAGGATATGGAGATACAGCTGCCCGACTCGACAGCCATTCAACCCGCCGCACCGATGACCAACGTGCCCAAGCCATGAGGATACTGATTAGGGGAGGACATATTGTCAATGAAGGTCACGTCTTCGACGGCCATATCGTCGTTGACGGTGACATTATCACCGATATTACCACACATCAGCCCGAAGCATCGTTCGATGAGACGATTGATGCTTCGGGTTGTTACGTATTGCCAGGTGTTATTGATGACCATGTGCATTTTCGTGAGCCTGGACTGACCGCCAAGGCTGACATAGATAGCGAGAGTAGGGCAGCAGCAGCTGGTGGCGTCACTAGCTATTTCGATATGCCTAATACCATGCCCCAGACGACCTGTCTGGAAGCCTTGGAAGAGAAGTATCTGCTGGCTGCTGGAAAAAGCCATGTGAACTACGCCTTCTTCTATGGTGCGACAAATGACAATGTCGATACATTCTCACAATTGGATGCCTCACGGATTCCTGGCATCAAACTCTTTATGGGTTCTTCAACGGGCAATATGCTCGTTGACCGTCAGGAGGCATTGGAGCGCATCTTCAAGAATTGCAAACTGCCGTTGATGGTCCATTGCGAAGATACTGCCATTATCAACAAGAATATGGCTCATGCGCAAGAGGCATGGGGTGAAGACCCGCCTGTGGCACTGCATGCCATGATACGTAGCGAGGAGGCTTGTCTGGCATCAACGAGAAAAGCGGTTGAACTGGCTAAGAAATATGGTACGCGCCTGCATGTTGCCCATGTGTCTACTGCAGAGGAGCTGGAACTTTTGGAGCCTTACTCTGTATCCCACGATACTATGACGACAAAGATTACTGCTGAGGCTTGTGTCGGTCATCTCTTCTTTTCACAGCTTGACCATGAGCGATTGGGAGCCCGCATCAAGGTGAATCCTGCCATCAAGACACCTGTTGATCAGTATCTGTTGCGGCAGGCACTGACCGATGGACGCATCAGTGTGGTGGGTACCGACCATGCGCCCCATCTTCTAGAACAGAAGGAGGGTGGATGCAAGCGTGCTGCCAGTGGTATGCCGATGGTGCAGTTCTCACTGGTGACCATGCTTGAGCTGGTGGACGATGGTGTATTACCAATGACACGTATGGTGGAGCTGATGAGTCATAATCCTGCTCGTTTATTTGGTGTGGAGCGTCGTGGATTCTTGCGCAAAGGCTATCGTGCTGATATGGTCATAGTACGTCCAAAGAGTCCCTGGACCGTGACGCGAGACGTCATCCTCAGCAAGTGCGGATGGAGCCCGATGGAGGGACACGAATATCAATGGCGTATAGAGCGTACACTATGTAACGGACAGTCTGTATATGCCGATGGCCAAGTAGCTGACGTACTTGGCGAGCCCATTACCTTTAACCACTCATGACGATTGACTACCATATTCAGGATGTCGCTCCCTATGTCAATTGGGTCTATTTCTTCTATGCTTGGGGCATGCACAACAAGCCACAGGATGAGAAACAACGTCTGCGTATGGAAGCTGAGAATGTGCTGGAAAAGATAACAGGTCGTTATGCCGTGCATGCAGTATTCGAACTGATGGATGCCCATAGTGAGGGCGATGATATTGTGGTGGGTGACGGACACCATATCCCGATGCTACGCCAGCAGCAGGCAGGGAGCGAATACCTCTGCCTGGCAGATTTTATCCATCCGGAGCATGATCGTATAGGTCTCTTCGCAACTACTGTAGATCTCGGTATGGAGAAAGACTTTGACGGTGATGCTTATATGAAGATGATGGTACAACTGCTGGCCGACCGACTGGCTGAGGCTGCTGCTGAACGACTCCATGAATCGGTGCGCAAGGTGTATTGGGGCTATGCTCCCCAAGAGCAACTCACCATGCAGGAACTTCACCTCGAGAAGTTTCAGGGCATCCGACCGGCTGTGGGCTATCCTTCATTGCCTGACACAAGCCTGAACTTTGTAATTAACGATCTCATCGACATGCACCAGATAGGTATCCGGTTGACTGAGAGTGGGGCGATGAAGCCTCATGCCAGTGTGTCGGGTCTGATGATAGCGCATCCCCAGGCCCATTATTTCTCTTTAGGAACCATTGGTGAAGACCAACTGACGGATTATGCCAAGCGTCGGGGATTGCCGGTAGAAGTTTTGAGAAAGTTTTTAGCTTCCTCACTATAATATATATAATAAGGTATAATAGAAATGATAGCCAGATATGCCATACCGTTTTTCCTGCTGATGGGATTTGTCATTGTTCCAATGATCAGTTTCCTGCTGTGCCGCTGGTTGTTGCCGAAACGCTATGGCCGACAGGTAGGAACTGCCTTGGCATTGCTGATAGTGATGCTGGTAGGCTACGGCATGACGCAGGGTTTCTCTTCGCTGGAGGTGCGACAGGTGGAGTTTGTGAGTAGCGAACTGCCCGAGGCTTTCGACGGCTATCGTATCGTACAGTTTACAGATGCCCATGTGGGTACGATGACTGGTAGCCGCGCAGAACTGTTACGACGCCTGGTAGACACCATCCGCCGCCAGCATGCCGATGCCATTGTTTTTACCGGTGATCTACAGAATGTTCTTCCTGATGAGTTGACGGCAGCCAAAGGGGTGCTCAGTCAGCTGCGTGCTCCTGACGGCGTGTTCACCATTTTGGGCAACCACGATTATGCCGTCTATGTGGATGCCGACGAGAGCACCAAGGAAGAGAACTGCCGGCGTACACGTGAACAGGAGGAGCAGATGGGTTGGACACTGCTGCTGAACGACCACCGCATCATCCGTCGTGGTTCGGATTCAATTATCATGGCAGGCATGGAGAATTGGGGTACTAAGAAACGGATGCCCCGCCGTGGTGATGTTAAGAAAACCTTGAAGGGTATTGCACCCGAATCATTTGTTGTGATGCTTCAGCACGACCCGTCGTGTTGGCGCGAGAAAATACTGCCGGAGTGTAAGGCCCAACTGACGCTGAGCGGGCATACACATGGCGGACAGTTCTCACTGTTTGGCTGGTCACCAGCGGCGTTGTCGTATGATGAGTGGAATGGGATGACATACGAAGGATCACGTGCCATCTATGTGTCTGCTGGTGCAGGCGCTTTGATTCCTTTCCGTCTTGGCATGCCTCGTGAGATTGTGGTCATCACGCTGAAAGTCAGAAAATAAAAAGATATAAACGATATGCTTAAGATTCTCTATTGCATCTATCAAGTCATCATTGCCTTACCGGTAACCATCCTCATGACGATATGGACGGCTTTGTTGGTAGGCGTCGGATGTACCATTGGCGATGGTCACTACTGGGGTTACTATCCTGGACGGTGGTGGGCGCGAGTCATCACACGTGTTTTCTTGTTGCCCGTCAAGGTAGAGGGGCACGAACATCTGGAGCCCAACCAGTCGTATGTCTTTGTCGCCAATCATCAGGGAGCCTTTGACATCTTCTTGATATACGGATTCCTGGGTCGTAACTTCAAATGGATGATGAAATACCAAATCAACAAGATTCCATTTGTGGGCTATGCCTGTCGTAAGTCGCATCAGATCATGGTTGATAAGCGCGGGGTGGGGAAGGTGCGCCAGACGTATGAGGATGCACGGCATATTCTGGAAACTGGCAACTGCTCAGTGGTGGTATTCCCTGAAGGGGCACGTTCGTTTACGGGACATATGGGAACGTTTAAGAAGGGGGCCTTTGCATTGGCCGACGAGTTACAGTTGCCCGTGGTACCACTGACAATCAACGGGTCATTCAATGTGATGCCTCGCATGAAAGACTGGCATTTTGCTACGTGGCACCCGTTGTCGCTGACCATCCACCAGCCGGTATATCCCATCGGTCAGGGCTCTCAGAACATTCAGGCAACGATGAACCAGGCGTACGACTCGGTGATGTCTGCGCTGGTTCCTGAATATCAGGGATTCGTAGAGAACCCCGATCAATAGACATCCAAGATGTCTTTCGAAAAATAGTTATTTTGTCTGTGGAAGTGAAGGATACTTCCTCGTCCATCCGTCCCAACGGAGTCGCATGACGCCAAAGAAAGCCTCACCGAAGATGCCGCCAGACATCTTTGAGGTACCCTCACGGCGATTGACGAAGATGACAGGCACTTCCTTGATCTTAAAACCTATCTTATAGGCTGTGAACTTCATCTCTATCTGGAAGGCATAGCCTTTGAAGCGTATCTTGTCGAGTTCGATGGTTTCGAGTACGCGGCGACGGTAGCATTTGAAACCTGCTGTTGTGTCATGAACCTTAAAACCTGTGACCAGTCGTACGTACTTCGAAGCGAAATAGGACATCAGTACACGGCCGATGGGCCAGTTGACCACATTGACCCCAGAGACATAACGGCTTCCGATGGCCACGTCATAGCCCTCATCGGCACAGGCTGCATAGAGTCGCGGCAGGTCATTGGGGTCATGACTGAAATCAGCATCCATCTCGAAGATGTAGCTGTAGTCGCGCTCCAGTGCCCAGCGGAATCCCGCAATATAAGCCGTTCCCAATCCCAGCTTGCCACTACGCTCCACCAGGAACAAACGGTCGGCAAACTCCTCTTGAGCCATCATGCCTTTAACGATCGCAGCAGTGCCATCGGGCGAACCGTCGTCGATGATGAGGATATGGAAACACTTCCCTGACTGTTGGTCAGAGTGTGGCGTTGCAAATTCCAAACCAAAGATGGCTCGGATGATTTTTTCAATGTTCTCCTTTTCGTTATACGTCGGGATAATGACGATGCTGTCACTTGTGTGCATATTGCATGATTTTCGTTATTTCGCCACAAAGGTACAAATAATTCTTCATTATTCATTCTTCATTCTTCATTTTTTCGTACCTTTGCATGCGAATTCCTTATGACGATACAAGAACTTCTAAAACGATATGCTCAGTCGGCACAGGTCAGTGCGCTGACTAAGACGCTGGATAATCACTCGGTAAAGACTGTTTTCCTTGATGGATTGATGGGCTCTTCGGCTCCCATGCTCTTTGCAGCGTTGAGGGGTTATGCCATGCTCTTCATTCTACAGGATGCCGACGAGGCAGGCTATTTCTACCACGACCTTGTGCAGATGCTGGGCGAGAAGGAGGTTCTTTTCTTTCCCTCAAGCTATCGCCGTGCTATCAAATATGCTCAGCGCGATGCCGCCAGCGAGATTCTTCGTACTGAAGTGTTGTCGAAACTCGCAGCTCTTAAATCTCAAAGTATCGCCACACTCTCGACGCTTGTTGTCACTTACCCAGAGGCTCTCGCAGAGCTTGTCGTCTCTCAGCGCACCCTTGATAGTCGGACGCTTACTCTTCGCCAATCTGAGACCATCGATGTTGACGCTACTGCCCAGAGCCTCCGTGACTTGGGCTTCGACGAGGTAGACTATGTCTATGAGCCTGGACAGTTTGCGCTCCGCGGCAGTATCCTTGATGTTTACAGCTATAGCAGTGAGTTACCTTTCCGTATCGATCTTTTTGGCGATGAAATCGATTCCATTCGTACTTTTGAGGTGGAGACGCAACTCTCTAAGGATCGCTGTGAACTGGTAACTATCGTGCCAGAACTGGCAACAGCTGAAGAACGCGTCAGCTTCCTTTCTTTCCTGCCTGAGGATACCATTCTAGTCGTTAAGGACTTCCTTTTTGTCCACGATGCCATCGACCGCATCTATCAGGCGGGCTTCTCTGAGCAGGCACTTACCGAGCGGTTGGAGGGTGCCACCGAACAGGAACAGCATGAGATTATGGAAACCATGCGTAAGGAATCGCGCCTACAGAGTGCCTCGCAATTCAGCCGTGAAGCCATTGCCTTCCGTCGCATCGAAATGGGTCACCGTCCTTCAGACGTATCAGATGCGACTATCTCGTTCCATATCTCTCCACAGCCTCAGTTCCATAAGAACTTCGACCTACTGCAACAGTCGCTGGAGCAGTATATTGCTGACGGCTACCGCCTCTGCATCCTTGCCGATAGTGCCAAGCAGCTGGAACGCCTCAAGGATATCTTCTCAGAAAAGGGTTCTGTGCAATTTGATTCTGTAGAAAAGACCCTTCACGAGGGCTTTGCTGACAACGACCTGCGTCTATGTGTCTTTACCGATCATCAGATCTTTGACCGCTTCCATAAGTATAGCCTCCAGTCGGACAAGGCCCGCTCAGGTAAGGTGGCACTTACTCTCAAGGAGATTCAGCAGTTCGAGGTGGGAGACTTCGTGGTTCACGTTGACCATGGTATCGGTAAGTTTGGTGGATTGGTTCGGATGCCCCAGGGCGATGGCTATCAGGAGATGATCAAGATCATCTATGAGGGTGGGGGCTCCATCTATGTCTCTATACATTCTTTATATAAGGTATCTAAATATAAGGGCCAGGACAATGGACAGCCTCCACGTCTCTCACACCTCGGTACAGGACAATGGGAGCGCATGAAGGAACGCACCAAGCAGAAACTTAAGGACATTGCTCGCGACCTTATCAAGCTCTATGCTGCCCGTCGCCGCGAACGTGGCTTTGCCTTCTCTGCCGATTCGTTCATGCAACAGGAACTTGAGGCGTCGTTCCTGTATGAAGATACACCCGACCAACTCAAGGCCACCAATGATGTGAAGGCTGACATGGAGCGGGCGCAACCCATGGACCGTCTAGTCTGTGGTGATGTGGGTTTTGGAAAGACTGAAGTGGCTGTGCGTGCAGCCTTTAAGGCGGCCTGTGATTCCAAACAGGTAGCTGTGCTTGTGCCTACCACCGTCTTGGCCTATCAACATTACCAGACTTTCTCCAGCCGTCTGAAGGATTTACCTGTGCGTGTTGACTATCTCTCAAGGGCTCGTTCGACCAAACAGACTTCTGCCATCCTTAAAGATTTGGCCGACGGTAAGGTAGATATCCTCATCGGTACTCATAAACTGATTAGCAAGTCAGTTAAGTTCCGTGACCTTGGACTGCTCATTATCGACGAGGAACAGAAGTTTGGCGTCTCGACGAAAGAGAAGCTTCGTCAGATGAAGACGAATGTTGATACGCTGACGATGTCTGCGACGCCCATTCCTCGCACCCTCCAGTTCTCGTTGCTTGGTGCTCGCGACTTGAGCGTCATACAGACACCACCGCCCAACCGTTACCCGATTCAAACGGAGATACATACCTTCGGAGCTGAGATCATCACCGATGCCATCAACTTCGAGATGTCGCGCAACGGACAGATCTATTTCGTCAATCCCCGCATTAATGACCTCACCCGTCTCAAGGAGATGATAGAAAAGTACGTCCCGGACGCTCGCGTCGCCGTAGGTCATGGACAGATGAAACCCGAGGAACTTGAGAAGATCATCTTTGATTTCATCAACTATGATTACGATGTACTGCTCTCTACCACCATCGTCGAAAACGGCATTGACATCCCCAATGCTAATACCATTATTATAAATGGGGCCCACCGCTTCGGTCTCTCTGATCTCCATCAGATGCGTGGTCGAGTAGGACGTGGCAATCGTAAAGCCTTCTGCTATCTGTTGGCGCCACCATTGGCCGACCTGCCCGTCGAGAGCCGTCGACGTCTTGAGGCCCTCGAAAACTTCAGCGACCTTGGTTCGGGCATCCATATTGCTATGCAAGACCTTGACATTCGAGGTGCTGGTAACCTTCTTGGTGCTGAGCAGTCTGGATTTATTGCTGATTTAGGTTACGAAACCTATGTTAAGATTCTCCAACAGGCAGTAGTGGAGATAAAGAATGAAGCTTTGCCCCCTAACTTGGGTGGCGACAGGGATCTGAACCATCGTTCTACATCTTCTTCAGCCTCCCAATCCCTTAACTCTGGGGATTCATGGGTAGCCGACTGTACTCTGGAGTCTGACCTGGAACTCTACTTCCCCGACCAGTATGTTCCCAGTGATGCCGAGCGCATGCTGCTCTATCGTGAACTCGATGGTCTGCATACCGACGAACAGGTGGCAGCTTACCGTACACGTCTAATCGACCGCTTCGGTCAGGTGCCTCATTGCGGTGAGGAACTGATGCGAGTTGTTCCCCTTCGTCGAATCGGTCAGTCACTGGGCTGTGAAAAGATTATGTTGAAACAGGAACGTATGTTGCTTTACTTCGTGAGCCAGAACGATAGTCCTTTCTATCAGAGTGAGGCTTTTGACCATATTCTCTCCTTTGTGGCTCAAAACCCCCGACGTTGTAATTTCCGTGAACAGAATGGCAAACGTTCTATGGTTCTCACTGATGTCCCCACCATTGAAAGTGCGCTCCAGCTCTTAAAGGAAATCTCTCAGGCTTAAACCTTCTTCAAAACTATTCTATATGCATTATGTCATTTTGGCACGATGTGCTGCCATGTTGGCATAGAGATATGCATTGGCATCTAAGTTGCATGATGTTGGTCGAGAACCATAAGGTACTCAAACAAAAATAACATGTATTACTAAAATATAATTAGGAGGTAAAGATTATGATGCCAATGATGAGAACAAACAACTGGATTCCTTCAGTGTTTAACGATTTGTTTTACAACGATTACATGCCTAAGGCCAACTGCACGGCGCCGGCAATCAATGTGAAGGAGTCAGACAAGGCCTACACAGTAGAACTTGCTGCTCCCGGAATGAAGAAGGAAGATTTCAACGTACATATTAACGATGAGGGTAACCTGGTCGTCAAACTCGAGAGTAAGCAGGATCATAAGGAGGAGGATAAGAATACACGCTATCTGCGTCGTGAGTTCAGCTATTCGAAGTACGAACAGACACTGGTTCTTCCCGACGATGTGAAGAAGGATGCTATCTCAGCTAAGGTCGACAATGGTGTGCTGACTGTTGAGCTTCCCAAGGTCGTGGAAGAGAAAGTGAAGGTCTCTCGACAGATAGATATTGCTTAAATAAACTTAGGAATACCGGAAGGTTAAAAAAGATTAAAAGGGCCGCATAAATCCCCATACGGAGGTATTATGTGGCTCTTTTTTGATGTTTACAAATTTGTGATACTTTTCACAAAGTTTATGTTACATGAATAAAACCAACAAATCGAAATAAATATTAAATTTGCATCGTCAAATGACCAAAACGCATTAATTATTTTCTTATATATCTAACCAAATTTATTAACTATTAAAGTATGTTGAACTTTAGGTCACTACAAAAACATTTTGTTTTGTTGTTCCTGTTCTGCTCGATTCCGTTTGCATCAGCATTCGCACAGAGCACGGTTAAGGGAACTGTGAACGACGAGTCTGGCGAACCGATCATCGGCGCCACAGTGAAGGTTGAAGGCACATCTGCTGGAGCGATTACCGACATGGACGGTAACTTCAGTGTTCAGGCTGCCTCAAATGCCAAAATTATTGTCTCCTATGTAGGCTATGTTACTCAGCAGGTCAACGTGGGTGGAAAGAGTCAGATTACCATTACTTTGAAAGAGGACAACACCACGTTGAACGACGTTGTCGTCATCGGTTATGGTGTGCAGAAGAAGAAACTGGTGACGGGTGCCACTGTTCAGGTGAAGGGCGATGAGATCGCTAAACTGAACACCACCAACGCTCTGGAAGCCATGCAGTCAAGCACTCCTGGTGTACAGATTACCCAGTCATCTTCACAGCCTGGTAAGGGCTACAAGGTTTACATCCGTGGTATCGGTACCACTGGTAACTCTACACCTCTTTATGTTATTGATGGTGTAGCAGGCGGCAACCTTGACGGCATCAACCCTAACGATATCGAGAGCATTGATATTCTGAAGGACGCTGCATCTGCAGCCATTTATGGTGCCCGTGCTGCTAACGGTGTTATTCTTGTTACTACTAAGCAGGGTAAGGCTGGTAAGATTGAACTCAGCTACAATGGTTCTTTCGGTTGGTCTAACGCTTATAAGCGTCCACAGCTCCTTAATGCTCAGCAGTATATGTCCATCATAGACGAGTACACTTTCAATACCTCTGGCCAGAAGTTGGATTGGGCAGGTTATGTTCCTCAGGACATTCTGACCAAGGTTAATAGCGGTTGGACAGGTACTGACTGGTGGGGCGCATTCGAGAATAAGAATGCCCTGCAGCAGAACCACTCTGTGACTTTGACTGGTGGTTCAGACCGCTCTAAGTTCTCTATGTCATACACCTATACTGGTAACGAAGGTATCATGGGTGCTGAGATGGCTTCTTATTACAAGCGTCATACAGTCCGTATCAACAGCGATCACGTTCTGTTGAGGGTCAAGGACTTCGATGCCATCACCATCGGTGAGAATATCTCTATTGGTTACAACAAGAGCCACGACTTGGCTGAGGATGGTATGTACTGGAGCTATATCCACAGCCTGCTGCAGACAACTCCTCTCATGCCACAGTATGCTGAAAATGGAGACATCTATTATTATCAGGATTTTGATGGTACAGTTAAATATGGTCAGGGCTGGAACTCATCTTTGTTCAGCAACCCATGGGAAAACCTGAAGAAGGGTGGCTTTAACTCTTTGGCTGAGAGCCGCAACATCAATGCTAGTGCTACTGCTTTCTTAACTGTCCAGCCTATCAAGGGCCTGAGATTCCGTTCTCAGTTTAACTACAGTTGGGGGTCTGGTGCTTATCGTAACTATAACGAACCACGTTCTTCTGGTTATGGTAATGCTACATCACCTATTTATAGCGTAAACCAGAGTGCTTGGTTGAGCACTAATTTCTCTATTGAAAATACCATTACTTACGATCTCCCTATTATTTCTGGTCATAAGATTAGTGCCATGGTTGGTCAGAGTTTCCAGAGCACCGCTTGGAGTACCAATATTGGCGGTTCTAACAAGGTAAATTATGGCGAGCAGCTCGCAACGCTGAAAGGTTGGGATTCTGCATGGCTCTCAAACGTTAAACTCGTTAATGCTACCGATGCTACTCTCACTGGCAAGCCCAATGATGAAGAATACCTCGCTTCTTGGTTCGGTCGTTTGACTTGGGACTGGAATGAGAAATATATGGCAACCTTTACCTTACGTACTGATGGTTCAAGTATCTTTACAGACGGTAAGCGCTGGGGTACCTTCCCCTCTGTATCTGCAGGTTGGGTAGTCAGCAACGAGAAGTTCATGGAGGGTACCAAGAGCTGGATGGATTTCTTCAAGATTCGTGCAAGCTGGGGTCAGAATGGTAACTGTTCTATCAACAAGTATCAGTATCTGGCAACCATCGCTCTGTCTGGTGAGGCATACGACAGCGGTTATAAGTTCGCTTCTGATATGGCTACTTCAGTTGCTGGTAGTCCTAATGTCGGTGCTTACGCTAACATCGTACCGAATCCTGATCTGACTTGGGAGACCTCTGAGCAGCTTGACTTCGGTTTCGATGCACGTTTCCTCGACAGCCGTCTGGGTGTTAACTTTGACTGGTATAAGAAGACCACTAAGGACTGGCTGATTACTGGTCCTCAGATTGCTATCAATGGTACCAATCCTGCTGCCATCAATGGTGGTGACGTGGAGAATACTGGTATTGAAATTGCTCTTTCTTGGAACGACAGAATTGGTAAAGACTTCAGCTATAATGCAAGCGTGAACTTTGCTACTAATAAGAATAAGGTAACACGTATCGCCAACGATAACCACTATATCAATGGTCCTAGCGGCGTCCTTTCACAGGGTACAGAGTATTGCTATCGTGCTGAGGAAGGCAAGCCCATTGGTTACTTCTATGGTATGTCATTCAGTGGCGTTTGGCAGAATCAGGAGCAGATTGACCAGGCTCGTGCAAACAATCAGGCCGTTCTCGACAATGCACAACCCGGTGACCTCATCTGGGACGACTGGAATGGTGATGGTGTGATTACCTACGCAGAAGGTGAGAGTTGCGACCGTCATGAAATTGGTAATCCTAATCCCGATGTCATGCTTGGTATCAACCTCGGTGTAAACTATAAGGGCTTTGATTTTTCTGTAAACGGTGCTGGTGCATTTGGACATCAGATTATGCGTTCTTATCGTTCATTTAGTGATGCTCCTTATCAGAACTACGACACTACCATATTGAACCGTTGGACTGGTGAGGGTACTTCAGGTTCTGAGCCACGTATCTCAAGTACTGGTAGTGAGAATGTCAACTGGGTATCTGCTCGTTATATGGAGGATGCTGACTACTTCAAGATTAAGACTGTAACACTCGGTTACGACTTTAAGAATTTGTGGAAGTCTTGCCCGTTCCAGCAGCTTCGTTTCTATGTTCAGGCCCAGAACCTCTATACCTTCACCAAGTACACTGGTCTCGATCCTGAGGTTGGTAACGCTGCCGGTGGTAGTGGTTGGGCTTCTGGTATTGACCTGGGTCTTTACCCCACTGCTCGTACTTTCTTGGTTGGCGCAAGTATTAAATTCTAATTCGACAAATCATTATGAAGAAATATATTTTATCAGCATTAGTTGTTTCGTCAGCAACTTTGTTTACAGCTTGTAACGATATGCTGGACACTGATCCACGCGTTACAGAGTTGACTGCTGCTACCTTCCCTGGTAAACCTGGAGATGTAGAGGCTTTGAATGCTGCCACTTATAGTATCATGAATACGCTGGGCGGTGGTGATAATAGTAATATATTAAATAATCCTTACTATTGGTGGTCACTCATGTCCGATGACTGCTACGGAAGTGGTGGCTTGCAGGATAATGTAGCCAAGTCGCTGCATCATTTTACAACTGCAAGTGGTAACCAATATGAGGCAGATTTCATTCTTCTCTATGGTGGTATTTCACGTGCCAACAACCAGATTGAAACCATTGATAATGTGAATTGGGATGGTGGAAAGGACAATGCACAGCGTAAACAACTGCTCGGTGAAGGCTATTTCATGCGTGGTTTCTATACGCTCTTGCTTACTCAGTTGTATGGTGATGTCCCCTTGATTACCTCTACTACGATTACTGCTGATATGCAGAAACAGGTAAGTGCTCAAACTGTTATTTATCCTCAGATTCTGTCAGACTTTGTTTCAGCAAAGAATCTCATGAAGGCCGAACGAGCTAATGGTTCTGGTCATGCTGATAAGTACACTGCTGAGTCATTTATAGCACGTGCATGGATGTTCTGGGCAGGCTTCTATCAGGGAGTTCGTGAACTTGCTAAAGAGAATGACTCTGAGAACACTACAGTTACGCTTGTTGCACAAGAGGGTTGCCCCGAAGGCTCTAAGTTGACCAAGACTGATGTCGTCAATGCTCTTAAGGATGTTGTTGCCAATGGTGGTTATAAGCTTTGTGAGGACTTCCGTTCACTCTGGCAGTATTCTAACAGTCTGCTTTGGGATGAGGCACACGATGGTAAAGGTCATGCATATGAGTATATCGCAGATATG
Source organism: uncultured Bacteroidales bacterium (assembly GCA_902799655.1). Lineage (GTDB taxonomy): Bacteria > Bacteroidota > Bacteroidia > Bacteroidales > Bacteroidaceae > Prevotella. The sequence continues at coordinate 103,522 of CADCBH010000004.1, read as the reverse complement.
AAGCGCTCAAACTGCTTCGATCAGCCGGGTATGGGTAATGGTAACACTGAGGAAATTTTCCAGATTCAGTTTATGAATGCTTCTAAGTGGGCAATTGGTGGTACATATAATAATCCACGTATGTACTCTAACTACCTCTCTTGTTTCTGGGGCCTTCGTAACGGTGCTTCTAACGATAATGGTAAGCGCGACAAGACTTATCCTTTCAACCAGGGTTGGGGTCAGGGCACACCTTCAGTTAACATTTGGGCTGATTGGAGCGATGCCGACCTCCGTAAGAAGGCTAGTCTGATTAATCTCAATGATAAAAAAGAGGTTGCTTCTTATACTTACGAGAAGGATGACTGTGAGGAGTCTGGTGTAGCAGTGAAGAAATATGCAGATGTCAATCTTGACGCTTGCGCTGCTGACAACGATTCATGGTGGAGTAAGGCTCCTGGTTATACCAGCAGCTCACTTGACAACAAACAGCAGGGTGACCACTTCGAGGACTATTACCTGATGCGTTATTCAGACGTTCTGCTGATGTTGACCGAACTCACTGGTGATCCTCAGTACATGCATGAGGTTCAGCGTCGCGCTGGTGTAGCTGAGACGCCATACACCTTGGAGAATATTCAGAACGAACGTCGTTGGGAGTTCGCATTAGAAGGCCTTCGCTTTAACGATATGCGCCGTTGGTCTGGTTGTGACGGTCATAGCGAGACTTCATACGCAGCTAAGGCTCTTCAGGCTCAGGCCGGTAAGTCTATTACCGTCAGAGGCAAGAGCGGTAGCATAATGGCTCATATGACGTGTTCTTGGACTAAGCGTTATGCAGCCACTAAGGGCTTCCTGCCTAAGCCTCAGTCTCAGATTAATCTGATGAATGGAGATTTGGTTCAGAACGAAGGATGGGATGATAAAACACCTGCGAATGAGTGGACATATAAAGTTCTTTATTAATATTAAATAAGTAAACAATATGAAAAAGATAATATTTTTGCTTGTCGCTGCAGTATGCACTTTTGTCGGCTGTAATCCTGCCCATGAGGATATCGGCAATGGCAGCCACATCACTGTAGACGAGCTCAAGGCAATGACCAGAGTTATTGTCGACAAGGTAGTTCAGATTGCTGAGCAGAAAACATATACAGCTACTCAGTTGACTCCCATTGTCTTGATGGAAAACGTTGACGTTAAAGACTGCGAAAGTGTAGCCTTATACTTTGGTGAAGCTATTCCTGATACATGTTGGGAGGTTTCTTTGACTGGTGAGGATAATACTTTTGAGAGAATTCCCAAAAATGTTTTAGTCTATAGATGTGACTTTGGCAACAAGGTTAAGAACGGTGTTGTGTCGAAAATCGTTTTAAGGCACATCAAAGATAACCAAACAAACACTCTTACTGTCAAAGCCATTTATAAAAACTATGGCTATAGAGTGGCTGAAGGTAAAGAAGGCTTAAACGGCAACGTTATTACCTGTTATACATCTGCTCCTGTCAATGCTAAGTGGAGTTTCGCAGGTAAGGAAATGATAGGTAACTTTGCATCTAAGAAGATGACTGTTAAGACGGATGGCAATGGTGATTGTGTGCCTGCTGACTATACAATCAAGCTCACAGCTCTCTGTCCTGACGGTACTGAACTCGTAGTTGACTATCCTGTACAGTGCAAAGCCATCTCTAACCCGCTTGTGAAGTACTATATCTATGGCGATCCTAATAGAACAGATGAGGAAAAGGCAGAGGATCCGCAACTGCCGTTCGTACCTGGTGCTTGGGACGCTGCAGCTATGCGTTTCAGTTCTACAGAAGGTGCACATCTTCCCACTATTCCTGATGAAGTTTACTTTGGCCTGAAGACTCTAATCTTTGACGTTTCAGACGTAACGGACAATTTCGACTTGAAGGTTATGAATGGTTGGTGGAGTAACACCTATTATGACCATGTGAAGTGGGTGAATGGTCTGAACGAACTCCCAATCACTCAGACATTGGCTGATGAGTGCGCTAAGGGTGGTGAAGGCCGTGACCTCGACCTCATGCTCTACAGTGGTTCTATGACACTCAAGACTGTCTATTATGAGGAATAATATGTTCTTTATGTATAATATAAAATATCTATTATAATGAAAAGTTTTATGAATATTAGTAAGCTCGCAGTCTCCACGCTTATTTTATCAAGTGTGTTTGTCGCTTGTAGTGAGGAGATTACCGATAATACTGTAGATACCCATTATACAGCAAATGCAAGCAACATCAAAACTGCTGGCCAGGCTGTAGATTTGGGACTCACCAGCGGTACTAAGTGGGCTAATATGAATGTTGGCGCAACTTCAGAAACGGATAATGGTATCCTTTTCGTATGGGGTGATATCACTGGAACTCAGATTACGCCAAGCGATGTATTAACATACACAGATGTAACAGCTCAAACGTCATTAGCTGATTTGTTTGATTTGTACAAAAGTGCTGAGAAGGAAGGAACGATTTGCGATACAACAAATATCGTTAATGTCGCTGAGCCTAAACTTATAGACTTGTCGTTTATACCTAGTGATACTACAAAATTGGATTCTGCCGCAAGAGCTGCGTTAGATTGTCAGAAAGTTGCCAAAATTCATGCTTTCTTAGAGGCTAAGCTGAATGACGTCATTAGCAAGGGTAATAAAGGATTCCTTGAAGCAACTCTTACCAATATGGATTTTGAGTTAGTATATAATTGGGATGGTTCTGAGTTTATTACAAGACTCCCCAATATTAAGGAGACACTTAAACTTAGCGCTAATCCAACTGCTCAGGATACGTTAAACTATTACAAGAGGTATGATTATAATAAGAGTACTAGTCTTGTTATTGATACGATTGGTTCTAAGACAGTTAAGTTCTATGAGAGTGCAAAAGCTAATAATTATGCTACAATAAAGGATCAGTTTGGTGTAGAACGCCGTAAAGACTATAGCGGTGGTGATATTTCGGGTGCTCCTGTTTATAACATTATAACAGACACCAAATTTGATGCTGCTACTGCTAATTGGGGCAACAATTGGAGCATGCCAACAACCGCTCAATTCAAAGAGTTGCTTGAAGAGTGCACATGGGAGTTTACAGGTAATGGATATAAGGTATCTTCTAAAAAAGAAGGAAATACTAACTATATATTCTTGCCTGCTGCAGGTTATCGTTATGGAGAGAAATGGTACGGAAACGGAAATGCCGGTTATTATGCAACTGGTGAGATCTATGGTACATATCATTTCCCATCAATGGCAGAGCAACAGAATGGCTCAAAGGGAGCTGTAAATGGCAAAGAAAACATGCCTAACATGTTGATATTCCAGCATGGCCAGTATAATTCTCTGGGCATCTACGACAATCTGAGTTCTAGTTACGGCATTTCTATCAGACCGGTAACTAAGTGATGTTTCGTGTAAGTGTCTCATGACAAAACATGATGTATAATAGTGAGACACATATAATCAATAATAGGCTGACTCTATCAAATGAGTCAGCCTTTTATACCCAAAAGATGATAAAAATCAGTTTTGCAACGCCACACTTTGATTTTGGCTCAAAGAAACTTACAACTATAATTCTTTATGTGAGTCTGTTGACTTTCATATTGTTTGCTGTATATCTGTTATACCTCAATAAGGAGGTGCTATATACGGCGAACGACCGTTCTGAATTCATTTACGGATCCCCGTTCTTCCATCAGCTGATGTCTAAGCCCTTTGGCTTGATGCAGTATGTAGGTGCTTGGCTTACCCAACTCTTTTATGAGCCGGTGGTAGGTGCTGGGGTGTTGTTGCTTATCTGGGTACTCATTTATATAGTGGGAGCCAAAACATTCCGTTTACAGGGAAGTGCCTCTGCGCTGATGCTCTTGCCTGTAGCCTGTCTGCTAACCTCTGTTGTCGATTTGGGCTATTGGATCTATATCTCCACAATCAGAGGCTATTGGTTCTCGCAGTCGGTGGCATATCTCATCATGCTGTCACTTTTATGGGTTGCTCGCAGCACTCCTCGTAAATGGCACCTTGCCTGGTATGTATTGGGTGTTTGTATCTATCCTGTATTGGGATGGTTTGCATTACTTTTCGTTTTATGTCTTGCACTTATTGGTAAACTCTCCTGGCGAGAACTTCTGGGAGGACTCTTACTCTTGTTGACTGCAAGCATTTGGCATACTCAGTTCTATTCGTATTTAAGATTCGATGATGTGGTGTTGGCTGGATTTCCACGTTTCGTAACCCCGATTGACAGTGCTGAACATCTTTCCATTCCGTTCATTCTGCTTGGGGTGGTCTCTATACTTATTCCATTGTGTGGTAAGTTCCTACAACGTTCACTCGTCCCGCTATTGTGTGCCGTCGCTGGCATCTGTTTTGCTTGGACACAGATGTTCCAAGACCAGAACTATATGGATGAAATGCGTATGGTGCGCTATGCTTCCGACGATAATTGGAAGGGGGTTTTGGCTATTTCTGAAGGGAATAAGAAGCCCACCACCACCATGGTATTTCTGAAGAATATTGCCTTAATGAACGAAGGCGGCCTGTTTGATCGTTCTTTCAAATTGGGCAATGATGCGGTGAATCTTACCAACCCGGATTCTCTTCATGTCAGTCTATTGGATATCGCATCGCCTTTAGTCTATTATAACTATGGTATGATGAATGAGGCTATCCGACTGAATTTTGAAAATGCCATACAGGCCGGTTTCTCGCCTTTCTATTTGAAGATGCTTTCGCGCTGTGCCTTGGCTACGGGAGATCAAAAACTGTTTGAACGTTATACTGCTCTGCTACATCACCATCCTTTTTTAAGCAATTGGCAGCCTGCGCCGGTTACCGAGAAGATCAAGGAATTACAGAAATGCTATCCTGATGAACTCACTGGTGTTGAGAATAGCGAGAGTTATATAGTCAATGGCATCAGCCTTTGGTATGAGTCTGATAGTAAAGTCGCTTCAGAACAAGCACTGTTCTATGCCATGCTACGCTGTGACTCACGTCGTTTTTGGCCATCACTGCGAAACTATGTGAAGTTGCACCTTGACGAGACATTCCCTTTACATGCTCAGGAAGCATATATCCTGTTTATGGATAAGGCTCCTGAAGAGAAACGGATGATGCTCCCTGTTGAAAAGGGGACTTATGAACGCTACAAACAGTTCTGGGAAACCTTGGAAAGCAAGGCCAAACCAGGTATGACCATTGATAAGGTTGGTGTTGAAATGCGAGAAGAATATGGAGATACCTATTGGTGGTATAACATCTTCGGAAGAAAAATTTTATAATGCGTATGTCTAAAATTGAAACTATACTGGCAGTTGTATGTCTGCTCTTGTCATCGTGTGTGAGTCATCCCGATGTACCCTCTTCATGTAAAGAGACTAAGTGCTTGCCTGCCATCTTCCCGGATTATTGTGATGTTACTGTACCTTGTAATATCGCACCGCTTAACTTCATGCTCCCTGCAGATGAATATGATGAGTGTGTAGCCCGTTTTACCACGCCTGATGGTCAACAACAGACTTATGGCAATGGTGTAAAGGTACAGATTCCTGAGACCGAATGGCAGGAGATACTTCAAGCCTCGAAGGGCAAAAGTATCAAAGTCGAGGTTTGGGGACAGCAGAAGGGTGAATGGCTATCATTTATCCCGTTTGAAATACATATTGCTAAAGAGGCTATTGACGAGTATGTGTCGTATCGTCTTATTGAACCCTCGTATGTGGCATGGACCTATATGGAGATTGCACAGCGCAATCTGAGTTCGTTTGAAGAGACTCAGATTTTCAACAACGAGATTACCATGAATAATAATAAAATAGGTCAGTGTATCAATTGTCATAGCTATCAAAACTATAAGACAGACAATATGCTGTTTCATGTGCGTCTTTCTAATGCTGGTACGGTTCTTGTGAACGACGGTAAGGTTTCGAGGGTCAACATGAAGCGTGACTATACCATTTCTTCCGGTGTCTATCCTGCCTGGCATCCTAAAGCTAAACTGATAGCCTTCTCGACCAACAGGACACGTCAAGGATTCCATACCCAGAATCCTAATAAGATTGAGGTTTATGATGAGGCGAGCGACCTGATTCTCTACGATGTTGAGACTGATTCGGTGAGCATCGTATCTAACGATTCAACCCTTCTAGAGGTGTATCCCACATGGTCTCCAGATGGCAAGTTCCTCTATTACTGTAAGTCAGTCCCCCTTCCAGAAGAGTTGCGTGACAAGGATATCAGATCTACTTTCCCGAAGATACAATATAATCTCTATCGTCGACCATTCGATGTGGCAACACATGCCTTTGGTGATGAGGAACTCGTCTACGATGCAGCTTCACAAAACAAGAGCGCCACTTTGCCACGCATCAGTCCCGACGGACGCTATCTGATGTTTGCCGAGGGACAGTATGGCTGTTTCCATATCAGGCATGCTGATGGTGACATCGTTTGTATGCCACTGGGCCAAGATGATGGAACACGCCTTGATCTTTCTCGCTTTAACAGCGAAGGATTTGCAGACAGTTACCCATCTTGGTCGAGTAATGGTCATTGGATCATGTGCTCCAGTCGTCGAGGTGATGGCAACTTCAGCCGTATCTATATCTCCTATTTCAATAACGGAAAAGTGGAAAAGGCGTTTATGCTGCCGCAGGAAGATCCCGAACAAAATACTTTCCGCTTGAAGTGCTATAACCGTCCTGAATTCATGGTTGAACCAGTCCGTATCAGCGTCAATGAGTTCAGCAAGGTGTTTGATGAGTAATTTGAGAATGAAGTAAAAAGACATGAAGTACCTACAGGGTTTATACACTCTCCTTTTTGGTTTGGCGGTCTTCCTCTTTTTCGGACTGGCCTATCCGCATCATCTGCATTATCAGGAACAGTATCAGTTGTTCCTCTTCGATAGCACCTATGTGTGGGAGATTGTAAAGTTACCTGGTGGCGTATCCGATCTGTTGGGACGCTTTTGTACCCAGTTTTTCCTGTATGCCTGGGTAGGTGCCGTTATCATTGCTCTTCTACTCTCCGCCATACAGCTCCTAACCCTCCGTTTAGTCAATGGTCAATGGTCAATGGCTAATGGTCAATGGTCATACGGTCTAAGTTTCGTCCCTTCGTTTCTGCTCTGGCTCTTTCTGCTTGACGAGAATGCGTTGTTGGGTGGTGTTTGGGCTGTTTTGCTGACGCTTCTCGCTATTTGGGGGTATGTGATGGTCCCAAGCGGTTGGGTGCGCCGTATCCTGATTCTTGTCACCTTTCCCATACTCTATTGGATAGCCTTGGGAGGTAATCATTACTATCGCTATCCGACAGTATTCCCTACGCTGCTTTATGTAGCATGGCTTTCTGCTGTTATACTCCCATTAGTGCTTCATATCTTTAAGTCCAAAGTTTTAAGTTTCAAGTTTCATGTTTCAACGTCTACCGTTCAAGGATTAACGTTCCTGTTGGTGGCTGTAGTCATGGGAAGTCTTGTCTGGAGGAATGCTAATTTCAAAGCAGAAAAGGTGATGCAATATGACTTTATGGCCCGTTTCCAGCAATGGAATCGCATCATTGAAACCGTTAATGCCGAGAAACCAAACAACCAAATCGGTGTGACGGTACAGAATCTGGCGTTGGCGATGCGCGGTATGCTTGCCGACCGCCTGTTCGAATATAACCAGAACGGGATCTTAGGCCTATTACCTGATGTGGAGCGTGATGCTACCAGTCCTCTCCCCACAGCTGAGGCTTTCTACCAGTTGGGTATGATATATGTCGCTCAACGAACTGTATTCGAGGCTCAGGAAGCTATCCTCGATTTCCAGAAAAGTGCCCGATGCTATAAGCGATTGGCCCAAACGAACCTCATTATTGGTAGCTACGAAGTGTCACGCAAATATCTAACGGCACTGCAGAAAACGCTTTTTTACCGTGAATGGGCTAATGAGACACTGAAACTGTTGGGTAATGAAGAGGCGATAGCTCAGCACCCGGAGTACGGACGCCTGCGCCAGTTTGCCTATAAGGAAGATACCTACTTCAGTGACCATGTCACTCCTGAGATGCTTGAGGGCCTTTTCCTCAGCAATACTAACAATCGTCTTGCCTTTGAGTACCTGAAAGCGTACTATATGCTGACGAATGATCGCGAAAGATATACCCGATTACTACTTCATCTCCAGAAGCAATGAAAAAGACAATATACACCCTTCTCATCTCTTACTTCTTACCTCTTGCCTCTTACCTCTTGATAGCTTGCACAGAAACTGTCAGCGACGCGAAGCAGGAGAAGATGCAGCCTGATATCTATCCCGACTATCTTGGTGTCACTATCCCCGTGAACATAGCACCACTCAACTTCTGCATGGCTAATGAGAAAGCATTGCTTATTGATGCAGTCATTACCGACCGCCACGGAAACAGCATGCATAGCCAAGGTGAGGAATCACTGGACCTCGACCTTGACGATTGGCATCATCTGCTTGGTCAGAATGCTTGCGACTCGCTCACTGTGACCGTTTCTGCTAAGTTTGACGATGGATGGCATACCTATCTCCCTTTTTCAATCTATGTCAGCTCTGACAGCATCGACTACGGCATCTGCTATCGTTTGATAGAACCAGGATATGAGGTGTGGAGTAAGATGGGCATCTACGAGCGAGACCTATCTTCGTTCGATGAGCGTCCGTTGATAGAGAATACACAGTTTGAGGGTTGTGTCAACTGCCATAGCTTCAATCGAGGCAATCCAGCTAATATGAGCCTACATATCCGTGGCCCTCATGGTGCTACGTTGTTGCGTCAGAATGGTGGACCTGTTACCGCATACAACACCAAGACCGATCAGACGCTTGGCCTCTGTGTCTATCCCTACTGGCATCCGTCGGGACGCTATATTGCTTATTCTACCAATGCCACGAGCCAACTGTTTCATATCGCTAATCGCAACCGCATCGAGGTTTTCGATACAGCCTCAGATCTCCAGGTTTATGATATCGAGAAAAATGAATTGCTGCTCTCGCCTCTTTTGAAACAAGACTCGATTTATGAGACTTTCCCTGTGTTTTCTGCAGACGGGCGTTCACTCTATTTCTGTGCAGCCCACGCCCTCCCAGAGGGTAGCCACCAGCTCGACTCGCTTCACTATAGCCTCTGTCGCATCGATTTCGATCCTGTTACGGGTACTTTCGGTAATCGTATAGATACCATTATCAATGCCGATGGGTTTTCCGTTTCCTTCCCTCGCCCCTCTTATGACGGCCGGTTCCTTTGTTACACAGTCTCTGACTATGGACAGTTCAGCATCTGGCATCATGAAGCTGATCTCTATCTGCTCGACCTTGCCACAGGAGAGAGTCGTCCGATGACAGAGGCAAATTCTGATGATACGGAATCATTCCACAACTGGAGTACGAATTCACGCTGGCTTGTGCTGAGTTCTCGTCGCGACGACGGTCTTTACACGCGACCTTATTTCTGTCACGTTGATGCAAAGGGACATGTCGGCAAGGCCTTTATGCTGCCCCAACGCCATCCACGCCAGTTCTATCGTGACCGTTTCTATTCCTATAACGTGCCTGATTTCATCACAGGTCCTACCCATTTCGATAGTCGTCAGGCCAGTCGCGCCATCAACGCTGAATCCCGAACGAACTTTGGCGTACGTAAAAATATAGAGTGATGAACAACCGTTCATCACTCTAATCATTTAATAGCCTCTATTCATTTTATTGATTGTCGATCTCAGCGAGATTCTGAGCAATCATTTCATCCGTAACGGTGTAGTTCTGAAGGTCACCCTTGATGAACGACTCGTAGCTTGGCATATCGATGAGGCCGTGACCACTGAGGTTGAAGAGGATGACTTTCTCCTCACCGCTTTCCTTGCATTTCTTGGCTTCACGAATGGTGGCGGCAATGGCGTGACAGCTCTCGGGGGCAGGGATGATGCCTTCTGTACGGGCAAAGAGCATACCTGCTTCGAAGGTTTCGAGCTGAGGAATATCAACACCATGCATCAGACCATCCTTGATGAGCTGAGAGACAATCATACCGGCACCGTGATAGCGCAGACCGCCAGCATGGATATTCGAGGGCTTGAAGTTATGACCCAGGGTGAACATAGGCAGCAACGGTGTATATCCAGCTTCATCACCGAAGTCGTAACGGAACTGACCGCGTGTCAGCTTCGGACAGCTGTCTGGCTCGGCAGCGATAAACTCGGTGTTCTTGCCGTCGAGGATGTTATGACGCATAAATGGGAATGAGATTCCACCGAAGTTACTGCCACCACCGAAGCAGCCAATGACGATGTCGGGATATTCACCGGCCATCTGCATCTGTTTCTCGGCTTCAAGACCGATAATGGTCTGGTGCAGACCTACGTGATTGAGCACAGAACCCAGTGTGTACTTGCAGTTCGGTGTGGTGGTGGCCAGCTCAACAGCCTCAGAGATGGCTGTTCCCAGTGAACCGCTATGAGTGGGATCTTTTGTCAGAATGTCCTTACCGGCACGGGTTGACATTGAAGGAGATCCCTCAACGACAGCTCCAAAGGTGCGCATGATGCTGGAACGATACGGCTTCTGCTGCATGGTAATCTTCACCTGATAGACAGCACAGTCAAGACCGTAGATCTTGGCAGCATAACTCAGGGCAGCTCCCCACTGTCCGGCACCAGTCTCAGTCGTCACATTGGTCGTTCCTTCCTGCTTGGCATAGTAGCACTGGGGCAGGGCAGAGTTGATTTTATGGGAACCCAGCGGGTTGGTCGATTCATTCTTGAAGTAGATATGTGCGGGGGTACCGAGAGCCTCTTCCAGTGCATAGGCTCTTACCAACGGTGTAGAACGGTAGTATTTATATTTTTCAAGTACGTCTTCAGGAATGTCTATCCAACGGTGTTCTGTATCCAACTCCTGTACACAGCACTCACGGGGGAAGATGTGTGCCAGGTCGTCAACACCCAAGGGCTGCTTGGTAGCAGGATGGATGGGAGGCAGGGGCTTGTTGGGCATATCAGCCTGAATGTTGTACCACTGTGTGGGAATCTCACTCTCTTGGAGGATGAATTTTTTCTGTTTTGACATTGTTTTTTGTTGTTGGTGAATAATTACCGCTTGCAAAATTACTAAATAATTCTCAATTCTCAATTCTCAATTCTTAATTATTTTGTAACTTTGCATCCATTATGATGACAATAGCTGTTGTTTTTGCCTATTTTGCTCTTCTTTTTGCCATCAGCAGATGGACGGGACATCAGGCAACAAACGAAACTTTCTATAGGGCTGACCGCCGTTCACCTTGGTACTTGGTGGCCTTTGGCATGGTAGGCGCTTCTATCTCAGGCATCACTTTCGTGTCGGTACCAGGTATGGTGACGGGTATTGGAATGACTTATCTTCAGACCTGTATGGGTTTCATCGTCGGCTATGTGGTGATAGCCTTTGTGCTGCTGCCGCTCTATTACCGGTTGAATCTGACGACAATTTATAGCTATTTGGGACAGCGCATCGGGAAACGTGCCTATCAAACGGGCGCTTCATTTTTTCTGCTGTCGAAAATGACGGGTGCTGCCGTGCGCTTCTATATTGTATGCTGGATATTGATGGAGTGCAGCGGATTGAAAATCAATTTCTTTCTTGTCGTGATAGTGATGACGGCGCTTATCTGGCTCTACACCCGCCAAGGCGGTATCAAGACTATTGTCTGGACGGATGCCTTGCAGACAGCCTGTTTGTTCGGTGCCTTACTCCTTATTATTTATATGGTGATGGGTGAACTTGGGATGACGATGCAGGAGGCGGTGACGGCTATCAGCGATAGTGAACTGTCGCGTGTTTTCGTCTTTGACGATTGGTTCTCGAAGCAGTATTTCTGGAAACAGTTTCTGAGTGGCGCGTTTATTGCCATCGTCATGACAGGTCTGGATCAAGACATGATGCAGAAAAACCTAACATGCCGTACATTGCATGATGCCCAGAAAGATATGTGTACCTATGGCGTTGCCTTTGTACCTGCCAATCTGCTCTTCCTCTCATTAGGAGTGTTGTTGACGCTCTGGTATCAACAACAAGGAATTGCATTACCTGCCAAGGGTGATGAACTGTTGACAGTATTTATTCAACAGACATCTTCCATCATCCCTCTTACATCATACATCTTTATCCTTGGCATGGTGGCTGCTGCATTCTCCAGTGCCGACTCTGCCTTGACGGCGTTGACCACGAGTTTCTGTGTTGATATCTGCGGTAAACCCAATGATGAGCGATTGCGCCGTAAGGTACATATTGGTATGGCAGTGGTATTTGTTGTGTTTATCCTACTTTTCCGCATCCTGAATTCCACCAGTGTCATTGATGCCATCTATATTCTCTGCTCATATACATATGGCCCGCTTTTGGGACTGTTTGCCTTTGGCTTGCTGACGAAACGACCAGCCAATGACCGTGTTGTGCCATACATTTGTGTAGCATCGCCCATTGCTTGTTATGTGCTGGATTTGATAGTAGGACAATACACCGACTATCATTTTGGCTATGAATTGCTCATGCTAAATGGCCTGCTAACCTTCCTCGCCCTCTGTTTGACTAAACGTTAGCTTTGCCCCCATTTCTTCACTTACCTCGCTTCTCACTTTCTGGATATATTCTTTGGGCTGCAAACCTGTAACACGCTTGAAGGATGTGGCGAAGTATTTGGGATCCCTAAAACCGACCTGATAGGCAATGTCGCTGACACGTAGGTCTGGATTCTCCTTGGCCAGCCTGCAGGCTGCCTTGATGCGGATGTCGCGAGCGAAGGTTGTAAGACTCTTGCCTGTTATAGAGCGAATCTTGTTATAGAGTGTACTGATACTGGTGCCCATGTCTGTTGCAAAAGCCTGTCGGTCGTAGTCGCTGTCGTTCAGATGCTCATTGATACACTTGACAGCTCGCTGCAGGAAGAGCTGGTCAGCATGATGCGGAGCTGTATGCATAATCTCGCGGATACTCTCGTTGCCTGCCTCATAATCATTAGGTAATTCAATGGTAGGTACGCGCAGTTCAATATTGTTGGGAATATTAAAGGCAGACGATTCGGCGCGATCCTTAGAGTTTGTCGGATAGGCTTCCTTTGTGATAGGCAGTTCTATTTGGATTATATTACCCTGTTTTTTGGAGTAATCTGCAGTGATATGCCCATGGTGGTAATTGACCATATAATGTATGAAACTCAATGTCTGCTGTTTCATCTGCTCTCCGTTGTCGTAGAAGCGGATAATCATACGGTCATAGCGCTCATTGGTATATGCTTCAATGCCTGCCTTGCCGTCTTGTCCTATCCGTTTCATAATATCTGAAACAATGAGTGCGAAGACTTTGTCCATCCACTCGTTGTCAATCCATACCATCATACTTTCTGGCTCACACTTGACCTTGAATGATACATTCTTTTTTTTCATCAATGACTCAATCTGTGCTGCAGACTTCTTGATATATTGCATAATATCGTTGTTGCTCACTTGCAATACTAAACCGGCAGGATACTCAAAAGGTGTATCCTGTGAGCGCTGTCGTAGCAATAATCTACTACAAAATCCCGCAAAAAAGAGGGTGGTGAGGAGCAATATTATGGATGTTATGGTCATATGCTGTCCTTTTTTTGTAGCAAATGTACCGTTTTCAGTTTGAAAATTGGGCTATTTGTCTCAAAAAAAATGTTAAAACGGGTGATTTTGGTTTGAAAATCGTTATTTGAGGTTGAAAAAACGTAGAAATAACGATAATTAAACCATATTTATCGTTATCTGAACCTCTATTTGTTTTATTTATCGTAATTTTGCAGTGTTCAAAGGAATTAGCGAATTCCTGAGGACGCTTAAGAGTTACATACTCTTTTGTCTTAAACAAGAGATTTTTAATGGTTAAGGTTTATGGTTGATTAATTTAGTTTTTATCGAAAAGCCCCGCTGTGAAGCGGGGTTTTTCTTTTAGTTCATCTCCCCTAAGTTAGGGGAGGTAGGTGGGGTCTGAAGGAATGCTTGTTCAGACCCTCTATGTCCCCCTAACTTAGGGGGATTGAGTTAGTTTTCCAATAGGAAGCGCTCAGCTTCTATGGCAGCCTGGCAACCTGTTCCTGCGGCACTGATGGCCTGACGGTAAACAGGGTCAGCACAGTCGCCAGCCACGAAGATACCTGGCAGTTTGGTGCGTGGCGTACCATCAATCTTTTTCAGATAGCCTACCTCATCGGTATCCAGCCACTCTTTGAAGATGTCTGTATTGGGCTTGTGACCGATGGCGAGGAAGAATCCGTCAATCTGGATGTCAACAAGCTGTTCATCGGCTTCACCCTTGCGCTTAACAAGGTGGGCACCTTCCACACCATTCTCTCCAAACAATCCTAAAGTGTTGTGCTCGAAGAGGATTTCAATGTTCTCAGCTGCCTTGACACGATCCTGCATCACTTTTGATGCACGCAGGAACGGCTTGCGCACGATGAGGTACACTTTCTTGGCCAGTCCGCTAAGGTATAAGGCATCCTCGCAGGCGGTGTCTCCACCACCAACGACAGCCACCGTCTTTTTGCGATAGAAGAAACCGTCGCAGGTGGCACAGGCTGATACACCCTGTCCGTTGTATTTGCGCTCGTCGTCGAGTCCGAGGTACTTGGCTGATGCGCCTGTGGCGATAATGACCGTCTCTGCCTCAATCTCTGCACCATCTTCTGCCCATAGGCGGTAGGGGCGTTGTGAGAAGTCAACCTTAGTGATGCTCCCGTCGCGGATGTCAGCACCGAAACGTTCGGCCTGCTCGCGAAGGTCCATCATCATCTGGTTGCCATCCACACCTTGTGGATAGCCTGGGAAGTTCTCGACCTCCGTGGTCTGTGTCAGCTGACCACCAGGCTGCATACCGCTGTATTCTACGGGGTGCAGATTGGCGCGGCTGGCATAGATGGCAGCGGTATATCCGGCAGGACCGCTACCTATAATCAGACATTTTACGTGTTCCATTTATTTGTTGAGTTCTTCCTTGATAAGGGCTTCAATATTGGCAATCTTCTCTGTAGGCTCGAAACGGGCAACGACCTGACCCTTTTTGTTGATGAGGAACTTGGTGAAGTTCCATTTGATGTCAGCCTTCTCCTTGTAGTCGGGGTCAGCCTTTGACAGCATGTCGTCGAGGATGTGAGCGATGGGGTGCTCCATATCCCAGCCGGCAAAGCCTTTCTGTTCTTTCAAGAACTGGTACAAAGGCTCTGCATCATCACCGTTGACCTTGATTTTCTTGAAGCGTGGGAACTCAGTGCCGAAGTTGAGCTTGCAGAACTCATGAATAGACTCGTCGGTACCTGGTGCTTGCTGTCCGAACTGGTTGCAGGGGAAGTCTAGAATCTCGAATCCCTGGCTGTGGTAGCTTTTGTACAGCTGTTCCAGCTCGTCATACTGTGGGGTGAAGCCACACTTCGTAGCAGTGTTAACAATCAGCAATACTTCGTTGGCATACTCTTTCAGTGAAACATCCTTTCCTTTTCTGTCTTTGACAGAGAAATCATAAACTGTTCTCATTGTGTTGTTTGTTGTAATATTTTTGTCTAAATAAAAGTCGTATCTTAGCTACAGAGCAAAGATACGACTTTTCCTTGGTTTAACCAAGCGTTTTACATTTTTTTACTTGAACCACGTCCATTCTGTTTCCATTTTTGAGAATGAGATGGTTTCAACTTCGTTTTCTATGTTATCAGGCAGGTTGCAGAAAAAGTCGATGCCAGTATTCTTTTCCAAAGACTGAATATTGCAAGCATAGCTCTTCAATGCAGTTGACGAGTAACTGTCCTGGGCAATCCAGAAACCTGTAGCCTTGAAGTTGGCACCTTTCTTGCCAAGTAAGGCCATAAAGAAGTATTTAGGAACAGGAATCTTATAGTCTCCGCTTCCCAGATATTTCAGAATCCACTCGCTCTTGTCTATGGTACCGCCTTTGCAGACGTAGAGCGTATCAAAGTTATTTGCCCATGTGCGAACCTGACTCTCCATATCTGCCCAGATGCCTGCATTAAATGGATTGTTCTGCGGTTGCATGTTGGTGATATAGAAGGTCTGGTAGTTGGCTTCTGTTGCACGCTGACGATCAGCCGATGGGCAAATGTGTCCATGGTCGAAGCCAGAGCCTTTGTAGGGATCTTTTGTGAAACGGTATTGCGAAGGGAGATCAGGGTCATTGGGATATTGACACTGTGCCGACAGGGTTCCGTCATTCGTGGCATTGTATCTGCTCACCTGTGAGCCAGTCTTATAGTTGTCTGCATACATCTTATAGCAACTCCAGCGCTGGGCATGGATGTTGGTGTCCCATTCTACACTGTAGTTGTAGTCCTTCTTCCCTAACTTGTCGTTCACAGTGCCGTAATGAACAACTACAACGCTGTTACCCCCTTTCAGCGCAGGGAATTCCAAACTGTATTTGGCAATGTCTGGCCCTCCATCTTGACGCGCGTCGGGTTGAACTGGAGCGGGATCTGTGTCCTTTTTGAGATTGTAGCTGTTGTCGTCGTCTCCGCAAGCTACGAAGACTAAAAGCGTGATAGCTGAAAATAGTCTAATTAGTTGTTTCATAGTTATTGGATTTAGTGTTTTATAGGTTTTTAAAAGGATAAGTAAAGGCGCGCACAAAGGCATATGCAACTATCAACACGACCAGCGGTGTCAACGAGCTTGCTCTTACCAGTGTAGAAGGGGTGAGAAGTGCTCGAAATTTCAATCTTTACCACAGGGTAAGTTTCGCCTTCGAACTCTACGGTGTCATTTGTCTTTGCGGTAGAGCGCGAGAGGAACATATCGCCGTTGGACATGTCCTTGAACACGACGGGGCGATAGTTTTCTGGATGAATACCTTTTTTCATTTTACTTGTTAATTTATATCTGTTATTTACTTAAAGTGCATAAATGCGGGTGCAAAGGTACAAATAAGTGAGCAAAAAACCAAATAAAATTGGATTTATTTTGTTTTTTCGAACGGAAGTACCTTCGAGACCAGTCTCAAAGGTACGAAGAAAAATTGAACTGACCAAATGTTTCCTGAATATTTTTCATTTGACGCTACCTCTCTCCAAATAGTCCGTTCTTATTTACCAATAAGGTGCCCTTATTTGTCAATAACCCTATCTTGTTGACAAACAAGTACTAGAGAATTATTCCCAACTTGGGAACAAAACATTCCCAGATTGGGAATAAAACGTTCCCACCTTGGGAATAAAACCGCATTGATGCTACAAAATAAAGGCTGCAAAGCCTTTCGGTCTTGCAGCCTTATAATTAGCATGTAGGGGTATCCCTGTTTTTATTGTGGTTTAGTTCCAAAGGCACTTCCTTCAATTTCAGCATATGTTACTGTCTTAACGCCAGCAGCGCCAAAGTATTTTTCAAGATTTCCGTAAAGCAAGACTTCTTTGCCATAGAAACTTGCATTATCTTGAAGATTAATACCTGTACGTACAGCTCCGCTTGGTAATTGAACAGGCATACAATTTGCCAGAGTGGTTTCACTAGCTGAAGCTGCAATAAGGATATTGGATTTAACAGTTGCAGTACCATCGAAATGAGCTCCATCTGCTAATGTTTGACCACTTACCCAACCAACAATATATCCTTTGATATATACCTTTTCCACTTTAGTAGATGCTCCATCGCCTTCAGCAGCAATACCACTGGTCACAGTGTAAGGATTTGCATAAGTGCCAACGCTGCTTTCGCCACCGCCAGTATCTCCACCGCCAGTGTCACCAGAGCCTTCACCTTCAAAGGTGATTTCCATAGTCTTGAAACGAAGCTGGGTACCAGAACTAGCCTGAGTATAATCATTCTTAATTACTACGGTATTGCCATCTGCATTACCATACATCTGCTCATTACCTATGGCATTAACCGTCTTGGCAGCGTCGCCACTGCCTGATGTATAGGTGATACAGTTTAGAACAACCTTTGCAATTTTCTTACTGCCAGTAATAGTCATGCTATTCTTGGCATAAATACGGACACCATCATTATAGTACTTTGGAGGATTGGAATTCTCATTTGCGGCAAAAGTAATCTTGGTTCCATTAGTAAGGGTAATCTCTGGAATCTCGTTACCACTGGTTAAGTTTAATGTAGAGAAATCAACTGTCACCTTGTCTGAGCCAGTAACGTTGGCATTTGTGAATGATACAACCAAACCGTCTGTTGACTTTGCCATGTTACCAGTACTTGAGCCACTGTCTCCGCCAGAAGGTGTGTCACCACCGCTAGGTGTATCACCACTAGTCTTCTTTCCATTAATTGTTACGATGTGTGCTGCACCTTTACCCTGAGTCTCTGGTGTATTATTCTTGTAGTTGACAACAGGTCCATAAAGAACGACTTCCGCATCTACATTAACTTTGAATCCAACTGGTAGTTTTCCTCCATCGGATCCAAACACCTGATATGCGATAAAGACTTTTTTGCTATCTTTTGTATCAGCAATTTTAAATGTGATATTTCCATAAGTATCTCCTTCAGGAATGACACCTTCCTCTACTACAATACCTTTAATATAGTACTTTTCAGAGGAACCACCTTCTCCAACCTCTTTACATTTGTTAATTGCAGCAGCAACATTGAAGGGATCGGCTTCGGTAGTACCACTTCCTTTGGGATCTATAGTCTCTTCTGAGCCTTGGTTGGGGTTTTGTGGCTGTCCGAAAGGCGCAGGCACATCCTCACAGCTTGTGAATGTGAGACCCATGAGGGCCATCGCAATCAGATAATATAACTTTTTCATATTCTATTTTGTTTTTTTTGTTATTCGAATAGTATTAGTATCGCATTATTTTATAGAGACAGTCTTGATTTCCCAAGTGGGAGCAATCTCTGTAGTACTTACATACTTGAAAGCAATCTTCACGCCTTCCTTGCCTGCCACAGACTTGAGGTCAACAGTCGAATCGACAAAAGTCCAACTTGTACCATTAGGCATATTGGCAATTGTTGCTTCTGTCCAGTTTGCTCCATCATAAACCATCACTTTGATATGGTCAGTGATAGTACCTGTCTTTACCTGGTTACATGCATTGTTGAATGTCATTACTGGGGAAGTAGCGTTTTTCAAGCTGAAAGCAGGTGAAATAAGCCAACTCTCAGATGCATTAGCAGCTTTATTGGCAAATGCAGATGCTTTCATATACTTATTAGTTGAATCATGCGTCCAAACATAGGTCAAACTTCCTTTCTCTTTATCGTCAATAGTGAAATCACCCTGACCACTTGCAAATGTGACATCAAGATAAGTCGCACTTGGTGCAGGTGTATCACCACCACCAGATTCGCCTTCACCATTCAGTGAGAGAATCTTGCTGCCAGTAGTGAACTCGAGGGTGCCCTTGAAGTTAACGATAGTGCCCTGTACAACAACGAGGTCGCCAACCTTTACTTCATCATTTTTCTTGAACTTGGCACTACCCACGCTTAGACCTCGATAGACCTCCAAAGCCTTGCCTAAGCCTTTAGCATTGTCACATATATAATAGGTGGCGTTGCCATAGCTGATATCAATCGAGATGGTCTTCACATAACCCTTAACGACAACATCAACCATTGAGTTAGATGCGTTAGCCTCGTTGTTATTCTCAATCTTGGGCAGTAGGTTGGCCTTTTCCAAGGCAGCAGCTACGTTGTAGGGGTCTGCAACGGTACCAGAACCAGCAGGAGCAGCCTCTTCGTAGTCATCGATAGTCTTCTCGTCGCCTTTATAGGGTTCAATGTCATTCAGAGTGCGAATCATAATCTGCCAGGTGTCGTTGTAGCGAGCAGCGATACCAGTGATGTTGATCTTCTCAGTAGGCATGATCTTGCTAGCAAATTTAGCGTAGGTGCTAGTACGAACCACAGTGCTTGAACTTCCGTCGATCTCGCGGTTGACGCAACCGCCAATCAGCTTGGCACTGCCATCGCTGGGGGCGAACGTGGCGGTACCGTCAGCATCCTTCATCTTGACGCCGCAAAGCTTGACGAGTTTGCCGCAGTCCTTTGCTATATCAAGGTTATCCAAGCTCTTCACAGGGATTGGTACTACGTCCAGTCCGTCGATAGTAGGTATCAGCTTGTAGTGGTCTTCCCATACAAAACGACTCATGCGACCAATCTGAGGGGTGGCACCTTCCTTGGTGGGATTGGTATATGACACGCCAATCTGGCCCTGTTTGCCATAACCTCCGACGTAGAGGCCCTGAAGCTCAACCATGATGCACTGGCCAACACCTGCTGTGGTATAAAGACCCGATTTGTCGATGCTGAGGCAGAGCGCACCCGTACCGTCTTTAATATAGAGTTGTTTATAGAGGTTGCTTCCCTCATCATCACCAATGATAACACCCTGAATCTGCATAGGCTGCGTAATCTCTCTCAGGCTATTACCATCTATCTCTTTTTGGCAAAGCGATTTTATCTCGGCAATGGTCTTGACATTCGTTGCCTGGATGAACTTATTGCCAAAATGATCCATACCAGCACCGTCAGCGGGAGCGTCCCATGAGTGGCACGATACGGCGAACAGTGCGGTGAGCGCTAAAAGGAAAATATTTCTTGTCTTCATAATGCTTCCGTATTTTAGAATCTGTATCCAATGTTCAGCATACCGTTGATACCCCAAGCATAGTACTTCTTCGGGTTCTTGTCGAAGCGATAGAGGCGGCTGGTGCTAATCTCATCAGTCGAAGAATTGATAGAGTAGTTACTGCGGCTCTGCTCGTAGCCACCAGTCACGATGCTGGTGTTGTTGAGCAGGTTGCTCAGTGACAGGTTGATCGACAGCTGTCCTTTCTTCATGCGGATGCTGCGACCGATGCTCAGGTCAAGCATGAAACCACCCTTACCCTTGGCCTGGTCGAGTGCACTCTGAAGCACGTTGCCGTCATCATCCATCGTGCGCTCTGCAGGGATGCCGCGAGCCTGAGCGGCCTTGTCGCGGTTGCGCAGTGTGCTCTCATAGCGGAAAGTAGGCGAGTAGCTCAGATAGATGCGGTCGTAGTAGTTACCGTTGAGGTCGATGAACCATCCACGAGAGTTGTAGCTCAGCGTGATGCCATAGACTGACAATGGCGTACCAGCCTCGCGCATGTTCTTATTTAATACAGTTTCCTCGAAATAATCACCCTTGGTAGAGCTCATATAGCGAACCGTTGAATTGTTGGTGTTCTTAGCTTCACTGACAGAACCGAGCAGCTTGACGCTGAACTCAGAGGTGAGCGAGAATTTCATACCCCATTCTACACCGTAGTAGGCCTTCTTGCCACCAGTCATTGACACGTAAGAGAATGAGTTGATGTCATCGTCGAAGAAGTTCTGCCATTCGGTAACGTCGCTAAGAGCGCTGTAGTAACCATTGATATTGGCCTTCATCCAAGAGGTAGAGAACTGATAGCCTAGCTCAGCGCTGAAGATCTTCTCATTCTTCATGTTGGCGCAGAACTCGTTGGTCATCTCAGGAGAAACGAATACGGCATTGGCGTTAGGAGCCTTCAGCTCGTAGCCGGCACCGAGGCTGACAACATGACCAGAACCAAAGTTGTAGGTCAGACCGCCCTTGACACCACCGTCGAGGAAACGACCCGTACCGCTCTTGCCCTTCGAGCTGAAGCCCAGGCTCTCAGCGATACCGTTGCGCATCTTACCGTCGCGCTGCATGCTGACACCAGCTACACGACCAGCAATAAAGGAGGCGAGTCTGCCCTTGGAGTATTTCAGAGAAGCCCATGCCTGAGCCTTGTTGACGAGGATGTTGTAGTCGTAACCGAACTTGTCGCCTTCACCCACAACTCTGTTGGGGTTGTCAACATCATACTGTACACGGTTGTCATCGGGAGCGTAGTTGCCCAGGGCATACGTATTGATGTCGTGATAGGTGTTGGCACCCAGCAGGTCGTCAATGGTCTTGTAGTGGGCGGTGTTGTTGTAGCTCAGCGAGAAACCGATGTTCAGCATAGTGGTCTTGCTCAGCTCAGTCTTCAGGGTAGAAGCCAGTGTGAGGTTGAAAGTGTTGATGTGCTTGGCTGAGATGTAATATGCTGCATCGCGACCAGTGAGATTACCCTGACGGTTGGTGTAGTACAGCTGATCCCAGTCAATCTGGCGAGCTTCCTCACTACCCATCAAATAGGTACGTGCACGATAATAGTTGAGGTAACCATCCTCAGTATTACCAGCCTCATCGTAGAAAACGTCGTAGTAGCTCGACGGCATGCGCTTCCAGTAGTCTGGAGTGGGGTTCTCACCACCGTTGTACTGCAGGCTGGTGCCCTTGTACATGCTGTAACGACCAGTCAAGGCACTCTGTAACTTCATGCGCTCGTTGATTCTCCAGTCCCAGTTGATAAGCACTGTGGGCGAGAAGTCCTTCACGATACGTGAGTTACGAACCTTACCTTCCTGATAGCCCCAATAGGGGTTGTAGTACTTGTCGTTAGCCAACCAATACATCTCGTCGGTGCTGGCACCCTGAGAGGCACGCTCCGTGGGACTTCCCCAAGTGATGAAGGCGATAGAATGATCGTCATTCAGCTTCTTCTCAGCCCCCAGGAAGTAAGACAGCGAGTTGTAGAACGTTCCCTTTGAGTAGCCGCGCTGAGCCCACCGATAGGTCAGACCTCCGGAGAATGCCCATCCGTCGGGTCTCAAACCTGTGTTGTAGGTATAGATACCGCGAAGGGTATAGCTGCGGTTGGCACCTGCCATAGAGACATACTGCCCTGTGGCCATACGGCTGGGACGGAAATCGTAGTTGTTCGAGCCAGCCATCGAAGGCATTGCATAGTTGTTGAACTCGAAGGGCAGTGAGGCTTCACGACCGCTGTTGGTCTGACGGTTCAGACCACCAATCAGTCCGTAGCGGAACTGGCCCGACTCCAGATCATTCATCGGCGCACCGTTGATGTAGATCTCATTGTACTTTTGATTAAAAGCACGATAGCGGAAGCGGCCGGCACTGAACTGAAATCCTGCCGAACTGGCAAAGATGTTCTGGTTCGATGAGATGATAGACACGCTCTGAGCCATGTCGTCATCTTCGCCCAATTGTGCTTCCGTGAAGGTGAAGGCTTGCTCGTTCAAGACAGCCTGCTCTTCCTTCTCAGTGACATCATTTGTCGTGGTCGTCTGAGCAATGGCCGTTGATGCAATACATAAAGCCAACACGGTTAATTTTAGCTTTTTCTGCATAAGATTGTTAGTTTTAAAATGTGTTTTTTATTATTTCGGCTCAAAGATTCTGCTGCAAAGTTAATGAATTAAATGCAAAAAAACGTATCTTTTCGCAATTTTTTTTTGAAAAAATGATAGATTTTCAAAAATAATGCGTAACTTCGCCCACAAGAAATCCAAAAATCTAAGCGAATATGAAAAAACTATTATCCTTAATGACTGTATTGTTCCTTGTTGGAACAATGAACACACAAGCCCAAGACAAGAAGTTCTCTGTCTATGGAATTGGTTTCTATAACCTTGAAAACCTTTTTGATACTCTTCATGATGAAGGTCATAACGACTATGAGTATTTGCCTGAAGGTAGAAACAAGTGGTCGGGCATGAAGTATCGCAACAAGCTGAAGAATATGTCGCGCGTGTTGGCTGAGATGGGTACTGACGTACTGCCTACTGTCGGTGCTGCTGTTATCGGTGTCTCCGAGGTCGAGAATGCTGGCTGTCTGAGAGACCTCTGTAACGAAGAACCTCTGAAGAAGCGCAATTTCCAGTATGTATTGATAGAAGGTCCTGACCATCGTGGTGTTGACTGCGGTCTGCTGTGGAATCCTGCCCTGTTCACCTTGAACAACACGAAGCTCGTACCTTATATTTATGATAAGCCTGAGGATGCCCGTCGTGCAACCCGTGGTTTCCTGGTATGCAGTGGTACATTGGCTGGTGAGCATGTGACCATTATCGTCAATCACCTGCCTTCTCGTGGTGCTGTGAGCTACTATCGTGAGTTGGGTGGCAAGCAGATTCGTGCCGTGAAGGACTCTCTGCTGAAGGATGATCCCAATGTGAAGCTGTTTATCATGGGTGATATGAACGACGACCCTGCTGATCCCTCTATGTCGAAAGCATTGGGTGCCCAGCGCGAACTGGAGGATGTGAAGCCTGGCGGTCTGTTCAACCCGTTCTGGAATATCCATGCCAGTGGTACTGGTACACTGATGTATGATGGCAAGTGGAACCTCTTCGACCAGATTATCGTTTCTCACTCGTTGCTCAACCAGAAAGGCAAGAAGGACTATTCGACGCTGAAGTACTGGAAAGCTCAGATCTTCCGCCGTGACTATCTGTTCCAGCAAGAAGGTCGATATAAGGGCGGCACACTGCGTACCCATGCCGGTGGCGTATGGCTTAATGGCTATAGTGACCACCTGCCTACACTGGTATATGTCGTAAAAGAACAAAAATAAATGTATATTATTGGAATTGCAGGCGGAACAGGCTCAGGAAAGACCACCGTCGTCAAGAGAATTTCCAGCGTGCTGCCACATCACTGTGCAGCAGTAGTACCTTTGGACTCGTATTATAACGATACGACGGGATTGACCGACGAGGAGCGTAAGGCGATTAACTTCGACCATCCCGATGCGTTCGATTGGAAGTTGCTCACCGAGCATATCAAGATGCTGAAGAACGGTCAGGCTATCGAACAGCCGACTTATTCGTACATCATCTCTAACCGTCTGCCCGAGACCGTCCATGTTGAGCCTAAACCCGTCATCATCCTTGAGGGTATTATGACGCTGCACTATAAGAAGCTGCGTGATATGATGGACTTGAAGATCTTTGTCGATACCGACAGCGACGTCCGTCTCATCCGTAATATCCGTCGTGATGTGGTGGAGCGCGGACGTACCGTTGACATGGTGCTCGACCGCTACGAGAAGGTGCTAAAGCCCATGCACGAACAGTTTATAGAGCCTACGAAGAAGTTTGCCGACCTGATTATCCCTTGGGGCGGTGACAACAAGACCGGCATCCATATCCTGAAGACCTACATCGAAGGTATCGTCACCAATGTCTGAGACGATTATCTTCCTCGTGCGTCATGGCGAGACAGTAGACAATGCACTTCAGATCATGCAAGGGCAGACACAGGGCTGTCTCAATGATCGGGGTAGGGAGCAGGCTCAGCAGGTGGCTCAGCGTTTGGCGACGGAATCGGTTGATGCCATCGTGGCCAGTGACCTGCATCGTGCTATCCAGACTGCAGAAATTATCGCTGCGCCTCACGGGATGCCCGTGAAAACGACTTCTCTTCTTCGGGAGCGTGACTGGGGTGGCTTTACGGGGCGTTTCATCCCAGACCTCAAGGGCGAGGTATGGCCCGACGACATCGAAAGCGAGCAGGCGCTGTTGCTGCGGGCAACGGAATTCCTGAAATATATCACGGCCACCTACCCAGGTCAAAGGGTGGTGGCCGTTGGTCATGGTATCATCAATAAAGCGATACTTGCTGTTTATGCGGGATGTACGATGCGTGAGGTTCAGCGCATGATGAATGCTGAGGTGCGCATACTGACGACCTCTGCTGAGCAGGTGGTTTCCTCAACTACTTACTTGAATGCGTTGAGTGCCCGCGACACTGCTTCCGACTCCTGATTGATCATCACCTGACTGATAGGAATGCTCAGTTCCTGACGATGAATTTGTTCTGTGATGGGTAGGCTGATGTCTGCCCATTCTTTGTAGCATTCCTGCTGGTGGGGTGGAATGGGATAGTGGATGACGGTCTGTATGTCCTGATTGGCAAGGTGTTGTTGCAGACGGTCGCGATCAGCGCAGAGGATGGGGAAGATATGATAGACGTTTTGCTCGTTGGGTAGTCTGTCGGGTAGGGTAATCAGTGGATTGTCGATGTGCTCATAATAATACTGGGCTATCTGCTGACGACGGCGGTTGTCATCGTCGAGATGGCGCAGTTTGACATCGAGGATGGCTGCCTGAATCTCGTCCAACCGGCTGTTGCGACCCTGATACTGGAAGATATATTTGCGTTGTGAACCGTAGTTGGCCAATGTCCGGATGGTATCAGCCAGTTGCTGGTCGTTGGTCGTCACTGCACCACCATCTCCCAAAGCTCCCAGATTCTTTGTGGGATAGAATGAGTGACCTGCCGCATCGCCCAAACTGCCCGTACGGCGGTTCTCATAGCAGCATCCATGAGCTTGCGCATTGTCTTCCACCAACTTCAGTTGGTATTTCTGGCACAATGCACCAATCCGTTCTGTATAGGCACAACGACCATACAGGTGCACCAGTAGGATGGAGCGTGTCCTGGGTGTGATCTGCTGTTCGATGAGGCTGTCGTCAATCTCCAACGTATGGATGTCGGGCTCCACGAGTACGGGTTTCAGTCTGTTCTCCGTGATGGCCAGTATTGAAGCGATATAGGTGTTGGCAGGTACGATGACTTCGTCGCCATCCTTCATCACTCCCATCTCCTTATAGGCTCGGTATATCCAGATGAGTGCATCCAGTCCGTTGGCTACCCCCACACAATACTTGGTACCGATATATTGGGCATAATGGCTCTCAAACTGCATGTTCGCCTCGCCTTGCAGATACCATCCGGAGTCGATAACATCTGCTGCCGCCTGGTGTATCTCCTCTGAATAGAGATCGGTAATGCCTTTAAGGTCTAGAAACTTAATCATAGCTTGACGTAGTTCAGAAACTCGTTATAGTCGCGGATATAGTCATCCTCATGGTAGCCTTCAGAAGCCAGTACCAGACAAATGCTTCCCGAGGAGAAACCTCGTTCGGCAGCCCAGATGCCAGGTGGTACATGCAATCCAAAATAGGGGCGGTTGAGCGCCACAGTGCGCTTGTTGGTGCCATCGTCGAGCTCAACTTCAAAACTGCCACTGGCTGCAATAATCAGCTGGTGACAGGTCTTATGGGCGTGGGCACCGCGGTCTTCTCCGCCAGGAATGTCGTAAGTGTAGAACACGCGGTTGATGGGGAAGGGTACATGGATGTTCTGATAGACATACGTCAGGTTGCCCTCTGGATAGTGGAACTTAGTCAGTTCGTGAAGCGTACAGTCGAAAACACTAACCATGCTGGGCCCTCCATGTTTGAAATTCCTCATAGTCAAAAATATAGTCGTCTTCAGAGAAGTCTGTCGATGACAGCACAAGGGCGAGAGAGTTAGTGGAGAAATTGGTCATACAACGCCAAAGACCCTTGGGTACTAACAGACCATAGTAGGAACGGTTGAGCGGAAAGACTTTCTGTTCCATGCCATTGTCGATGATGACGTCGAAGCTGCCTGACAAGGCGACGATGAACTCGTCGGTCTCTTTGTAGGCATGGCCTCCTCGGTCTTTGCCACCTGGAACATCATAAATCCAATGTACCCGTTTTATCTCAAACGGCACGTTCTCAAACTGTTCGATGGTCGAGAGGTTACCCCTGGGGTCTTCGATCTTTGGTAGTTGTATGATAGATGCCTGGTTCATATGATATGGGTCATGCGCATATGCTCTTATAGATATAACTTGATTATTCTATCGATTATTGTATGCGTGGCCTGAAAAACTTCATCACGTTGCTTTAACGGCGACCGCCATGACCACCACCGCTTCTGCCTCCACCGCTGCTATGGCTTCCTCCGAAAGAACCGCTACTACGGGTAGCACCACTGCTATGGCTGCCACTGAATCCACCGCTGCTACGGCTGCCACTGAATCCACCGCTGCTACGGCTTCCACTGAATCCGCCGCTGCTACGGCTACCTCCAAATGATCCGCTACTACGGCTGCCTCCGAATGATCCGCTGCTTGAACTTGAGCTGCTGCTACCTCTTCCGCTGTTGCCGATGGAGCCTCCGCTGTGGCTGCCTCCGAAGTGGCCGCGATGGCCGCTACCAACTCTACCGCTACTATTGTCGCTGGAGCCGTTGCTATTATGGTGTCCGAACGAACCGCCACCACCATAGCCATTGTGATTGCCGTGACCTACAGTAGTACGTGTCGAACTGGTACGAGGACCTCCGATGTGCCCACCAGGACGGTGACTATTGCCACCGGTATGGTGATGACGGTAGTCGCCACGATTCCAACGGTCATGCATGCCGAAGTGAGTACGTCCTACAGGACGGAAGTGGTCGCGACGGCTGTGATACCAGCCATGTCCACCCACACGGTGCCAGGCATGTGCTCCACGGTAGCTGGCATAGAATACAGGACGTCCGAAGTAGAAGTAGTGACGATGCGGATAGCGGGCGTAAACACCGAAGTGCCAGTAGCCGTCACTCCAATAGAGTGGACGATAGAAGTAGGTGGCAGCGATAAATGCCTGCCACTGTGCATCCAGCAGCACATAGCTGAGGTCACGGTTGCGGCGCTCCCAGTAGGTGCCATAGACATCATCGTAACTCGTCACACCCATCAGGTAGTCGAGGTTGATCTCATAGGCAGCCTCATACTGCTCGTCAGTCAGATTCAGTTCGTAGGCCATCTTGTCGGTCAGGAACAGGGCCTCGTTGCGAGCCTGTTCGTAACTCATCGCCTTGCCCGATGCCGCTATCGCGAGCATTCCTACGAGGGCTATCATCATCTTTTTCATATTTGTATCTTTTAGAGTTTGACAATCTTGTTCTTCTTCACACTGCAAAATTAGGAAGAAAAACAAAGGGATACAAAGGATTTTCCCTACATTGGTAGAGGAAATTCCCTAAAGATGATTTTGATTAGAACTTCTTGCCGAAGGCGATATTCGCGAAAGTCAGGAAAATAATCTTGAGGTCAAGCCACCAGGAACGATGGCGCAGATAGTCCAAATCCATGTCCAGACGCTTGAGCATCTTCTCCATGGTGTCGGTGTAGCCATTATAGATGGTGGCCATCGACGTGATGCCTGGACGTATCTGGTAGAGGCACTCATACCGTGGGTCGTGCTGCATGATCTGGTTGATAAAGTATTTGCGCTCAGGACGTGGACCGACAAACGACATGTCGCCCACCAGTACATTCCAGAACTGGGGCAGCTCATCGAGGTGATGGTCACGCAGAAACTTACCCGTATTGGTCAGACGGGGGTCGTTCTCCTGTTGCAGCAGTTCCGCGCCTTCTTTCTCAGCATCGACTATCATGCTGCGGAACTTATAGATATAGAATGGTCTGCCAAAGCGTCCGATACGTTCTTGCTCGTAGATGACTGGTCCGTCATGACCACGCTTGATAGCGATGTAGCAGATGAGGAAGAGAGGGGAGAAGAGGATGAGGCATACGAATGCTGTCAAGAAGTCAAACAGCCGTTTGACTTCCTTCTCGAAAGCGTTCATCCCATCATATATATAAGTAGAACTCTCCATGAATCGCACATTAGTATTTTTCAAGTGTCCAGTGCTGGCCGTCTTTGCTGAGCAGCATGCGGTCGCTGTCCAATGCATCAATCCTGACGCGGATATTGGTGAATGGTTTCATCCCGAAGTCATCCTCGACGAATGTGGTGTCAGCCTTGATTTTCTTAATAGACGAGCACTGCATGAACAGACTGTCGCCCACGTGCTGGAAGTTGGCATAGACTTCCTGGACACCCGCTTTGCGGAAATCTGCGATAGAGCCTGAGAAACAGATGTACAGATCTTCTCTGTCTGTCAGCCGCCACTGTCCGAACAGGTCGCCAGCACTACCACCTTCCTGACAGGATGTGAGCAGGAAGATATGTGATGTAAGGAGTATGAGGAGTTTACAGAATCTTGCCATGATAGTTGATTTTGAGATTAAACGTTGAGCAGTCGCCAAAGACATTACCCTTGTCGAAGGCCCATGCTGCCGACATCTGCCAAGGTCCCTTGGTATAGGTTCCCTGCAGCATGGCGTCGAAGGAGTGACGCTTGGGATAGATGGGGGCCTTGTATGTTCCCTTGCCTTCGCGGTAGGAGCCTTTTACCAGATACGAGATGTTATCGGTAATCTCACCGTTGACAGCTGCATGCCAAGCCCTGACACGGTTGTCACGGAAACCATTGTAGCCGTCGGCATTGAATATCGGAGAGGTGATGAGCGGGTTGCCGAGGGTCATGCCGTAGTGGGAATAGCTGACGTAGTACATGTGGTTGTAATAGTCGTCGTCGCCTGTTACCAGTTCAGTAATCTGACTGCGTATCGGTTCCGGATAGTCACCGCGGTCGTAGTGTAACGGACCCGACTGGTTGGTGGTTTGGAAGTACTCTACCACAGCACCACGTACCCACTGCCTACCAGGTGTCTTGTTGGTGTATTCCACGCCCCATAGCCCGTCCCAGCCATTGCCTTTGCGCATGCCAGAGCCGTCTTCGAAGGGATCGTCAAGATAGACCTGTACCAGATGGTTCTTATTGATGTTCCATCCCACCTGAATGGTCATCGAGCCGAGGTGGTTGCCAAATACCCAGTCCTCCATGGCGTCGTTCTCATAATAGTTCTTGTCGCCAACAGGCAGGATGACCTTGAAGAAGTCCTTCAGTCCGACAGACTTTTCTTTGACGGTCATGCCATCAGCGGTGCGCTCAAAGCTCTTTCCGCCAAACAGTGCCACATGCTCGATACCTGCGGTGACGAAGAAACGCTTCTCAGGATTGGTGCGGAAATAAAGGTGTTTCTGGTGATACCACGCTCCTGTGGAATAGTGGTTGTTGATGAGTCCGTTGTTCATGAAGACATCCTCACGGTACCCGTTGTCCAGGAACTTACCGTAGCCGCCCTCGAAGTGTATCTGCAACCATCCCTTGGTGTAGGGCACTGTCCAGAAGTCGGTCGTACCAAGGCGCACTTGTGGAATGGGCTTGGCATTGGTACCTTTGGCAAAGGCACCTGATGACAGCTGCGCGTTGCGCAAGATGGCATTGTGCTCTCTGCTGCCTATCTCGAAAAAGAACTTGTCGTACTTCAGACTGGCATACAACTGCTGGAGGTAGGCCTTATGGTCAGCATGCACAGAAGCGATGATATCGACGCCTCCTGCCAACATCCACTTGTCAGACAATGGATGCTCGGCTTCTACTGCTGCTCTCGCATAACCGGTGTTGGGTCTTGTAGCCAGCGTGTGGTGTCGATTGGCTGTCAACTGGTATGCCGTATGGTCGCCCGTTCCTACTGCCATCTCTGAAGACAGGTCGTAGGTGACGCTTGTCGATGGCGTGTCTTGTGCTGAGGCACTCACAGCAACCAGCAGCAAGGCGGCAACCATCAGCCTCTTGGATGTCTTTGCGCTGTCTCTTTTCATGATTATATTAATTGCAATGTTGAACAACGTGTACATGATGATGTCAATGCCAAGAATCATCGTGATGGAGAGTGACGGGTATAGCAGACTGTTCAGTGCTATCATTATCACAGAGATGGCGATGATGGTCAACAGGGCCTGGTGCTGGTTCATGCCGGCTTGCATGAGCTTGTGGTGGATGTGGTTCTTGTCGGCATCGAACAGAGGCTTCCCGTGGCGCAAACGGTATAATGTCACTCTGACGACATCAACCATAGGCACCAACAGCAGTGTCACTGGCACCAGTAATGCTTCATCACGGTAAGGCCAGATAGCAGGAACATCCATGGTACACTTGATGGCGAGGAAAGCCAGTGTGAAACCCAGCGACAGTGATCCGCTGTCACCCATGAAAATCTTGTTGTTCTTCTCTACGCTCCCCCACAGGTTAAAGTACAAAAAGACGATGAGGGCCCCCATCATACCTGCTGTCAGGATAGTGTAGGTCCGAATGAAGACGTGATAGTGGACGAAATAGATCAGATAGCCACCCAGTGCCAACAATGATATGCTGGCTGCCAACCCGTCGATACCATCGATAAGGTTGATGGCGTTGACGATGAATACCACCATGAAGATGGTCAGTGGAATGCCCACCATAGCGGGTATCTCATAGATGCCGAAAAGTCCGTAGAGATTGTTGATATAGAGACTGGACATGGGCATCAATGCCGCGGCACATATCTGTGCGGTAAACTTGGTCTTGGCATTCAGACCTATCAGGTCGTCGACGATGCCTACAGCATACATGATGGACAGACCTGCGAGATAACTCAGGCTCCAAGTACTGAAAGATTCATTGATGCCTCCCCGTGTTGAGATGATAATCAGACAGATGGCAAAGGCCAATACCATGCTCGGAAAGAATGAGATACCCCCCAGACGAGGAATGGCATTGGAGTGTACTTTCCGTTCGGTAGGTATGTCGTAGAGTTTCTTTCGTTGGCAGTAGTTCAAAATAGCTGGGGTGAAGACAGCCCCACTAATCATACTTAATATAAATGCGCCAAGTAAATATATGATCATGCAATCCTTATTCTTTATCTACTTAACGTAGATGCTATCCCGATTATTGTATTCAACATGCAAATATTATTTGGTCAGTCCGCCATAGCTTTTTGCTGCTTTCTCTAAGGCCTCTTTGGTCGTAAACTCTAGGTATTGTGTACACCGTGTAACGATGGTCTGCGGTGAACAGCGTCCCCCTTTTACCAGCACTAGTGCCCAACCTTTTTTTTCGTCGCTGAATTCATCACCCTTCAGCACATAATGACTGTCCACCAGCGACATTTCTTCCCAGGAAACCTCACGCTTCCTGAATTCCACATGGATGTCTCTATATTCACCTGATTGAATGGCAGTGTATAGCCACAATTTCGTCCAATACAAACTATTGTCGGCTTTGATGTCGGTAATAAGGGCTGGCATTCCGTTCGCCTCACCCAATTCCTGCTTAATCGTCGGTAGCGTGCCGTCACTCACAGGGATACCCGGCATCAGGAATGACGTATGCTCCATCAGTACCTTTTCTACATATAACACCGGCAACCGGTTGGCCAGTGATAGGAAGTTGTTGTAAGCCGTTGTTCCTTGCGTAAACATCGGCTGGCAATACTTCAGCATCCTCCACAGTGCCACGGAATGACGCATCTTCTGCCGTTGGATAAACTGACCCAACGTGTTGCTGCGTCGCTCCATGGAGTTTGCAGACCGCACAATCATCCTGCCTTGCTTCATATAGGTCGTAATGCCATCTCTTCGCATACTACCTACCACCATCAGTCCCTTGCCAGATCCTTTCCTTTTCATCGCTATATGTTGTTTCGTTATTCTCTAATTTTTTCTCTAATTTTTTTCTCTAATTCTTTTCAACTTACCTTAGCTTTGCGCCGCTTTGCCTCCGCTTTACCTTCGCTCTACCTCCGACCTTCCTCCCACTTTTGTTCGATTGTTGTCCGTTTGTTGTTCGTTTGTTGTCCGATTTATGAACGTACATCAGACGTTTACCAAACGAAGCTTAATCGTACAAAAAATAGGGGTACTCCTTGGGTAAATCGAAGGTGTGTTGGAACTATGTTAGCTTACGATGGGACAAAGGTATAATTTCCCCTTGAGATATGCAAGCGTTTTATCGGATTTGTACATGGTCAGCAGAAAGAAGTTGATCATATATGGCCAGTACATTCTTAATGTCAAACCGTTCCTTGGCTATTCGGTGGCTATGCTCTGCCATTTCTCTCTTTTTATTAAGAGGAAGACCTATGAATTGTTTCATCGCTTCTACGAGTTTTTTTGTATTATTTGGTGGTACAAGATATCCGTTGATGCCATTCTCTACGGTTTCTCTACATCCAGCTATATCAGTAGTAATAATGGGACGCCCGATGGCACAGGCTTCCATCAAAGAACGATTAAGTCCTTCACCATATTTACTGGGTAATACAACAACAATATCTGGGCGACTAACAAAATCTCTAACATTGGGCGCAACTCCTAAATAATGGAAAATTTTCTTCCGCTGATCGCTCTCGAAGATGTCTTTAGGTACTCCCATAGGACTATCGTAGGCCAATGGACCTAAAATCTCAAAATTGATCTCTGAGTACTGAGCTTTAATTTGTTGGGCTGCTTCTACAAACTCTTGATATCCTTTGTCATAGAGTACTCTGGAAACCATTAGAAATGTTATGCCATTAGAATAATCTGTTGGCTGAAATGAATAGTCGTTTAGGTTGACTCCTTCTCCTCCCCGCAATAATAGTAGTTTATTGGAAGAGACCATTTTGCTTCTAAGGATTCTATCATAATTCATCTGGTTAAGTACGAATACTTTTTCTGCTTTGCTAAGCCCATATCGGTATAGCTTAAGACCAAAAGATTTCATAAGGTCTTTACCATCAAACATATAACCCAAACCAGCTAACATGCAGAAGACTCGGCTACCACACATCTTTGCAGCAATGCTACTATAAATATTGGGCTTTATAGTATAGTTGATGACAATATCTGGACGTTCCTTTCGGAAAATCTTGAGATATTGATAGAATAGACGTATATCGTTAATAGGATTTTGTCCAGAAGGTTGCATTTGTATATTTATGATGCGAACCCCTTTGGGCGTTTTAGCCCCGACCTTATCCCAATCTGTGCGTGCGGGAGGAACAACGAGGCAAACCTCATGTCCCTTATCAATAAAGTGCTTGATGATATCAATTCGGAAACCAAGCAACCCTCCCAAACGATTATCGCAGAAAAAAACTTTCATGACATTGATTTTAAATATAGGTTAGCATATTTGGTGCGTACAGTTTCTCTAGAGAAAATCTGGCGTATTCTTTGGGTGCTGACTTTTAAATTCTTACTGTTTTGTACAGCAAGGCAGAACCCATTATAGTCACCATACTTAAAAATAGAAATACCCTCAGTTCCATCCAGATAATCAGCTATGCGAACCTTGTCGGACATGACTACGGGAGTGCCAAACGACAATGCTTCCAATGCGACTAAAGAGAATGCTTCGTATTGAGAGGGAATAACCACTAATGAACATTGGGCGTAAAGCTCATATAATTCGTTTTTAGGGATGTTTTGATGAACCTGCATGTCGGAGCGAGGTGTAATGTTTCCTTTACCCACAAGATGTATTTCATAAGCTCCTTCTGGCAGATGCCACAGATAGTCAATACCTTTGTTTGCTGCGTCAAAGCGACCTACGAAAAGTATTGTTCTTTTTTTGTCTGTAGCTTTTGTCGCTTGTCGGGGTTGGGGTGTCTCTGAAAGACAATGTGGAATGGTGTAAACGGGTTTGCCCATTTTTCTTATAAATGCGCTGTCTTCATGATTGATGCATACGCAGCAGCTTGCAAATATTCGAACTAATGGAGCAATGGTCAAGTTAAAGAATATCTTGGCTAAGAATGGCCTGTTTAGTTCCTGAAAAGGATGCCAGTGAGGAGAATAGACAATTTTCTTCCGACAGATGACTGCTGCCAACAAGGCCTGTCCGACTTGTAAGGTGGTATATCCGTGAACGTGAACGATGTCAGCTCTACTTTCTCTGATAGCTTTTATGAGTTTCGTAAAATCAAAGAGACCATTGAATAGCTTAACCTTACGATACGGATAGTTCTCTGGTTTCATTACCAAAACTTCTTGGTGGTCTGCTAAAAGTTGGAATAAAGTATCACAATGTGATGTGATACCATCAGCCAAGCTTTCAGCATGGGGATGAATGAGAAGAACTTTTATCTTTTCCATGAGTTTGTAGCTATAATAATATAACGTAGGAAAATGTATTTTGTTGCCATTCCTTCAATTTTATACCCTTTTATCATTGTGGCACCATCCATCCCATCTGCAGCCTCAATTATAACAGTGTTATATGCTGTTATAATTGGACAGCTGCATGACAACACTTCTTTTGTTATAAAGTTCACGATAAATTTTCAGCCTCAAAGCATACTTCTGAGATTGTTTTTTTCTCCCTAATAATTGGAATATGCAAGAAGCTGCCCATAAACTGGCAATATTCATGCCGTTACAGAGCATATTATAAAATGGGGTATAGTGATGTCTAAAGAATACAAACCGTCCCATTAAAATTCTTTGAATACGATCTTCACTCTCCATAAAGCTGTGCCCTTCAAGGTGCTGTATGCTGGCGGTTGGTACACTAACCACATCGAAACCTAATCTCCTGCAACGGAAACAGATGTCTGCATCCTCATAATACATAAAGAAATCTGGGTCGAACCCTTCTAAACGGTTCCACACATCTCGTCTTATCATAAGGTCTGCACCTGTAATCATTGCAACGCTAAAGGGATGTGACGTTGTGTTGAACTGTGAATTCTTTCCATATCGGAGATGGCGATATAGTTTGCCTGTTGCGAAGTCAAGTTCCGACATAAACGATGGAGTCATGCGATGAAAGGAATGTGTAGGCAGCATATCAGCTCCGAAAAGATTCCCGCCGCATATCCCAGTCTTGGGATGATTTTGCAAGTAGTTGTATAGATATGTCACAGCATCGTTGACTAGAATGGTGTCAGGGTTCAGCAGAAAGAGTATATCGCCTAATGCCATTTTTGCAGCAGCATTATTGGCTTTACCAAAGCCAATGTTCTCGTCCAATTCTAAGAGTGTGAACCTTTTATCATTGCGTAATAATAGAAGTTGCTCTTCGGAAGAGGCATTATCAACCACAATGATTTCATAGTTGACACCTTTTACCTTCGTAACTATTGATGATACGCAGTCAGCGACAAGCTGCGAAGTGTTATAGTTTACAATGATTATAGAAACCAGTTCAGTCATCGTAGTTGTTCTTTAATTCCATCCTTAATGCCTTTGAAGAACATGCGTAGCCGTCCTATTTTATCTGCCTCAGAGGTAATCATGAGTATTGGTGGTACTATAAAATAGGTCTTAAGTATGAACAGCTTTTCATTATAGGTGAACCAATCCCAGTGCTTCCTTAGCTTCAATAGGTGGCTCCTTGTGATGCTATATATTCGTTCACGACTATAATTGAGAGTGTAAAATTTTAAGTATTTAGAGCGTCGTGGAGTGCCTATCGTGTGGTATAGAATGCAGCAAGTAATGGATATTATTTTATAGCTTGCCTTCTGAAGCCTAATGGATATGTCGTGATCTAAGGCGTCTAAAGGGAATTTTAGGTCGGCACCATCAATGGCATTCAATGATTTTACAGTTAATACAGTGCCAGAAGTAATAAATACACGCCTTAGTTGTTCCTTTTCAACAATTGGCCATTTATCACCACCTGCTATGTAGGGGGTGAACGCACATTGGGTATCCGAGGAGAAATGCTCTTCAACCTTCTTCCGATAAAAAGGAAAATTCTCCCATTGGCTATCCTGGTCCATGAGTAAGATCAGGTCAAAACCGTGTTCATCGGCATAGTGCCAAGCATAGTTGATAGCAGGGGCTATGTAGCAGTTCTGACCATCGCCATGCCAAATGATCTTTTCCGTTTCGTTTGCCAAACTTCCAAGAACCTGTTTCTGTAAATTCTTTTCTAATGGCGAATTATCCCAGATAATTAAGGCATCAATATCTCCAATGTACCTTTTTATATTTGCAGTCGCTTCCTGCGGATCAGCGTTATAGAGCGTTACTAGCCCTAACATTTTAAAGTTATATGTATTTTTATTATTCATCACAGTTACAAAAACTTAAGTGTACATTATTTATATTCTCCACATTCCTTTTGCAGTACCATTAAGTATCTTATGAAATTGAATCATATTAGTGATGATACTAGGAACAATACAAATGCACATGACTGCCATAAACCATATAATGTTCTGGCTATAGTGGCTTACTGCCCATGCCAGAGGAATGAAAATAACAGTCATTACAGTCATATAGAGTTGTAGATGCAGTGCACCAATGCCGTTGAGGAAGTAGGAATAACGTAGACTGAGGACCATGAAAAGAATATAGACTGCCATCATTATAGTCATGCCAAAGGGTACGTGGCAACTGTCGCCAATCCATATGTCGTAAATCCAGGGAGAGATAATTACCATCAAAACTAACAAGAGAAAGATGCCCCCTGACATAAAGGTCATTTTCTGATTAGCTTTGCGAATCCATTCGATATCATTTCGTTCGTAGGCATCAGTAGTAGCATTCCAAAAAGGCATGCAGATAATAGAGAAAAGTACCATTACTAAACTCATATACCGATAGGCTATTTGATATGGCGTTACCATTGCTGGTGAAAAGAATTTTGAAATAAGAATATTGGCTGTCATAAACTGGATAATGGAAGCTATCTGTAACCAGAAAAACTTTATTCCTAAATGGCCTAACTGCATTGCTGATTGCAGATTCATAAAATGTATTGATGGGCGCAGATAAGGATATTTTATCCAAAAGGTATAAGGATATGCCAATAAATAAACAATTAAAGGGGCAGCAACATTAACCATCACAATATTCAGGAATGTTGCTTTACTGTTGACCAATAGCAACCATGTAATAAGTAGTGCCAATGTCTGTCCCAAAGAAAGAAGAAGATTATTGACAGCCGGCAACTGCATTCCCATATAAACATTCCCTATAAACTTGAGTACGAACGTCATACAAACAAGTACTATGGCGCAAAGCAATGCAACTCGTAGCTCTGGTATTAAGTTGGGTTCAACATTCAAGAAACCATATACATCTCCAAACCACACCAATAAGGAAAGTAATAACGAAACTGGCGCAATAATGGTTATTAGCATAGCCATTGTGGAACTCACTGCCTGGCGTGCCTTGGTAAGATCGTCATGTGCTATGTATGCTGTCAGATAATTACGCAATCCATTACCCAAGCCAATATCCATCTGGTCAATCCAAACTAACATGCTGCTTATAGTGAGCCACACGCCATTCTGGTACACACCAAGACATCGCAGTGTTAATGGTACCATTAATAGCACAACAACTGCAGACCATCCCTTGATAACAATGGATGATAACACGTTCTGAAAAATCAGGCGTGAGCGGTTGTCTATTCCATTTGGCTTGTTAATCACTGTCTTTCCTGTGTACTGAAAATATATATCGATGCTGGGTCATTAATACCAAGGGTATAGTGGTATGGATATAGGTCATGATAGAAACAATGAAGATTTCATCAAAGAACTGCAAGGCTAGAACACATACAATTATTGTATACAGGCATCTAAAGAGAAGGCTGTCTCCACGCGACATGGCATATAACCAACCGCTTAATGTGCCCATAACCAAAGCAAAAAAAGCTACGCCACGTTGACCGAAGTCGCAGAAGAAAGGACAAAAGATAGTATAGACATTCGTTGAAATTGGTACATGAACAAATTCTCTAAACCCAATTCCTTCTCCGCTGAATTGTTCTCCCAATATCCATTTATAGAAATAGCTATAAAACGTATTAAGTGTTTCTGGACCAAAGACGTCAGAGATGTTCTGACGTAACTTGCCATATGCCACAGCTCCCGACATGATATACATACCAATAAAGTCTAACAAGGACTCTTCCTTTGCATAATCACTGTCTTCGCCTTGACGGGAGAGATTAAAGAAATAAAAAGCAAGCAGCAGAACACTACCCAGTATCGCAATGTTCTGAATCTTAATCACCTTTTTCTCAAATAGAACATATATAACATAAATAAAGCCAAAAAACATTCCTAATTTCTCCATTTTGCCTAAATTGAACAAGAAAAAGGCGGTAACAAGGATGATAGCATGCCACCAACTTACACCATCGCTTCTGAACTTCCAAATAGAGATCAGCAAAGTTGCTTGAAGAATGGGCTGTGCATAGTTTAGATATCCGTAATTATCACCAAAAAGAGTCCATTGACGTAAAGACAGCATTATGTCTTTGGTATCAAACATTGAAATGATAGTATAGGTCTTATAAAGATATAGTGGAGTCAAAATAAGTGCTAAAGCAAAGAAAAAATAATACCACGATTTGTTTAGGTGCATAGTATCGAACCCCGATATGCTATCGCCCTTAGTCAGGTTGTAGGTTAGAATAGACGATAGACAGAATATTGGAATCCACATACAGAAACTAATCCAAAACTGATTGCTGATAGGATCCATTATGTCTGTTGAGGAGATAAGTATCAGTACGGCAGTCCAAATAGCTATGGTAATTGTCCACGGACTGAAATAGCCTCCTAAAGACCAATGGGGGGTGCAAGAGATGAATCGTCTGTACCAAAATGTCAACAAAAGGGCTATAAATAGAAGAGGTATCCATATTCCAATGAAGTTGGAGTTGCTGGATTGAGGAACAGTGTTTGCCCTGATGACAGCAAAAGACAACTGAGATCGCTGTTTGAGAGCTTGTTGTCGGGTATGTGATTCTATGGTTTTCTTATAATTTTGATAGGCTAGCTTAACTTCATTAGAAAGTTGAATCTCTTTTTGCTTTTCCTCTTGAGTTGATGACTCTAAATGGGAATCTACATAGATTGAATAAGCATGTTGGGCGTCAATGTATTTTGTCTTTGCAGCGGATAGTTCATTAATAACGTTTTTCAATGCTGCGTCAGCCATGTCTTGGCGTCTTTGATTGATGATGGATTGTAATTGTGCTGTCACGCTATCTAACATTTGAGCAGCTATTACAGAGTTTCCATCGGTAAAGCTTATTGTAAGTGTCTCTTGTTTGTTGCTGTAATTATAATTAATACGATCCTGAATGGCTTCTATCGTATCTGCTCGTCCGAGATACTCACCATAGGTCATCCTCTTACTGGAAATCCATTTGTGAGAGATGTTACGGGCAAAGTCTTCAGTAGTAAGGACCTTGCAATAAATCCCCATGTCATTCAATCCCTTGTTTGAACTGCTCAATGAATTTCTGATGTTTGCCTCCATTTGGTTTAGTGCAATGGCTAAATCCATTTCCTTGTATTCATCGCTAACCTTCGTAATAGCAGTGTACTCTTTAGGGGTACAAAACCACACTGCTATAGCTAGTAGCGTGGCAATAAAAGTGGCTATTATGTATGGATGTTTCTTCAAGAGTAACGTAAAGTTGGAGGCTTACACCCTATTATATATTAATGAATTTCTCGCGGTTCCTCCATGCCAGCATACCGCTGCGGAGCATGAAACCAAGAAACATCCAGATGGCAAGCGTGATAACCTTAGGACGGCTACTATGCTTGATAGGGACAGTTGCACGCTGAATAATCGTGAAGGCAGGAGTGCGCTCTTGCAGTTTTGCCTGAGCTAACTGGCGCTGTTCTACAACTTGTTGGTAGATATTGTATTTCAGCTGCATATCGTTTTCCAGGTCTTCTTCCTTGGATCGATACGACTGTAACATGACTTCTTGGTTGGCATCAGCATATGTGGCATAGAGTTGACGAGCCTTGTCATATTGCTTTCTGGCTTCAGTAAGAAGTTTGTTCATGTATTCCAGGTCTATACGGGCTTTTTTGGTACGATAGTCCGTGATAGCCTCTTGCAGATGTGACTGTACGGAGTCTGCTATAGTGGCAGCAATCAGTGGGTCTTGGTCTGTAACTGTTATGGTAATGACATTGGTTTTTTTATCTACTTCACAGCTAAGATTTTCTTTGATAGACTTGGCAACCTCATCTTCTTTCTTGGTGAGTCGGAATGGGTCAACCTTGTGTCCTGGTCCGGGATTGTCTTCATCCTTTAATTTTTCTATCAAATTAACTATCATCGCTTTTGGATAATCGCTAACGGCCAACTTTTGATGATCTTGTATGTAGTTTTGATAAGTATAAGTCTCGCCTGTTTTGTCCTTTGTCACCCTAATGGCGAACAAACCAACAAGAAAGTCGGTGGAATTCATCAAGTCTGGGTAGATTTCAGGATATAATGCATCGCCTGTCTGACCAATCTTCATATTCATACCAACCATGGAAGCCAATGACGAGATGCTACCAGAGAATCCGTTACCAGACTCTTCGGGGGCCAAGATAACTGTAGATTTATATATTTTGGGAGTTCCGAAAGCCAGAGCCACTCCAATAACTCCCGCAACAAAGGAGTAGATACACACCTTTTTGCGATCAGTATAGATGAGTTTAATGACCTCTGCTATATTGATATTAATAATCTTCTTTCTCTCTTCCATAAGATACATTACTTCAACAAGTTAGCAATTGTGGCACCCATGGTGGCAACAGCGGCAGCGGTGCTACCGATGGCGAGGTACTCAGAGAGTCCAGCCTTTCGGATCATGGCCTTTTGCGGAACGACTATCTCACAGCCTGGACGTATCTTGGCACCATCGCTGACTTTGGCGACTGTTCCGTTCATATAGATGACGTAGGCCATATTCTTCTTGGCATAGCGGTTATAGCCACCAGCCTGATTGATATAGTATTTGGCACTCTTTCCTTCTTTGAAAGCGACGGAGTTGGGATACATGACCTCACCGTCAATCTTCACCGTTCCGTTATAGGTTGGTATGACGATGCGGTCACCCTCACGCAACACGATGTCATCATCACTGCCAGGGTTCTTGAGGGCTTTGTCAAGTTCGATACCTACGGGGTAGGTTTCGGGAATCTCCGTGACTTCTTCTAAATTGACCACTTGGGTCATCTCACCAATAGAGCGTTGGTTGTTGATGGCGGTCTCTTGCATGATGCGCTCTTTCTCTTCCTTACGCATACGGTAGATTTCTTCCAGTCGGATGCGCTC
Source organism: uncultured Bacteroidales bacterium (assembly GCA_902799655.1). Taxonomy (GTDB): domain Bacteria; phylum Bacteroidota; class Bacteroidia; order Bacteroidales; family Bacteroidaceae; genus Prevotella. The sequence goes on along the minus strand of CADCBH010000004.1, from coordinate 61,043 downwards.
GGCCTCATTGATCTTGCGCTCTAGGCGGGCGCCCTCGATGTAGGCGAGGTCGGTGCCGCCACCTGCACGCTTGAAGAGGTCGCTGAGGCGCTCGTTCTTCTTGGTGAGCGTGTAATCACCGGCAAACATGATCTCACCCTCGATGGTAACATTCTGCTGCTTATAGTAACCTGGGCTCTTGCGGATATATACCTCGTCGAAGGGCATCAGTCGGAATGACTGCTGGCCGTCGATGACGAAGCCGTCCTTCAGTGAGAACTTAAAGGTCTGGGCGAGGATGGAGTCTGTTGACAACGCATGAGGATTGCTGATGCGGCGCGAAACGAGCACGTTGTGCATCGAGGCAGTCTCTTTCAGACCGCCAGCCTGCAAGACGAAGTCTTCAAGGGTCTCATTCTCCGCATACTTATAAGTGCCAGGATACTGCACTTCACCATGTATGGCGATGGTCTGCTCCACCTGGGATTCAATGCGGGTGGGGATGAACAGTACATCTTCGTTCTTCAAGGGGATGTCAGCTACTGTGCCGTCCATGATGCCTTGCAGGTCAACAGACAGGGCTTCAAGCGTGCGGTCTGCCTTCATGCGATGCATGACGGCATGGGTGGTGAAAGCCTCCTCGGTGACGCCTTCAGCTCGCTCCAACAATGTCTTGACACTATAGATGTTGTCGCCAATCTCGTACATGCCGGGACGGAATACGGCTCCCTTGATCTCCACCATATTCGAGTAGCGGGGTAGGATAGAGTCTACGCTGACAGAGTCGTTGTCGGCCATGCGGAACGAGGACATGTCAAACTCGTTGACATTATGTACGGAATATTGGCTGCCCGATTTGCGAACGATGCGTACTGACTTGCGGTAGGCATCACCAGTGAAGCCCCCGGCATAGTTGATCAGTGTGCCTACGCTCTCCGTCGACTTCATCTCATAGTACATCGGACGCTTAACTTTACCAGTTACATTGACCAGGCAGTCGTAGGCTCCTACGACGATGACGTCATTGTCACCCAGTCGGACGTTGCCGCTGAGTTTGCCGTTGAGGATGTAGTCATAGACATCGACGGTACTCACCAAGCGGTTGTTGCGATATACCTTGATGTTACGCAGCGTACCGATGTCGTTTGGACCACCAGCCATATATAGGGCATGGAATACGGAAGCAAAGGCTGCTAACGTATATGTTCCAGGTGTCTTGACCTCACCCATCACGTTGACGACGATAGTACGTGTCTGGCCTACGGAGAGGCGTATCTTAGAGCTGCTGTAACGAGCACCCAATTGTGAGCGGATGCGACTGTTGGCTTGGGCAACGGTCAGTCCAGCGACTTGGATGGGACCGTAACCCTCGGCAACAACAAAACCATCGGGCGAGACGGTAGCCTCAATGGTCTTCTGCGAGGCACCATAGATGTCTATCAATACGGCATCGCCTGCGCCTAAGATGTAGTTGTCGGGCGTTGCAATATTCATATTGGGCTCGAACGACAGGTCTTCATTGTTGAAGATGTCGCGTCCAAAGACTTTCTTGCCACTCTTACCTTCTTCACGTTCCTTGTCTTGGAGATACTTCTTAATGACCATGCGGTCGTAGAGGTCCAGTGAGTCGGGCAGGAAATCGTCGAGCTCTGTCTTCATCTCCCGTTCGTCCTCAGAGATATAGCGCTTACTCTTGCTATATTTCTCCTTCTTGGCATTGCGCTTGCTGCTCAGCCTATCGTCCTTGAGCTTCTCAGTCGTTGAGAGCTCGCCCTTCTCCTTGGCATTGTTGCGGCGCAGACGAGCGTCAATCTCCTCGTCCTCTGTCATCGACTTGTCTTTGACGTTGCCCATGCCAGTACCTTTCTCCATGCGATCGTACTTCTTGCGAACACGGCGTATCTGGTCGATGTCCACGCCTTTCTGTACGAGCTTGGTGACAATCTGTTGCTGTGACGAGCCGGCTTTATGCTCTTTCATGATGAACTTGATGACTTGGTCGTCACTCATAGTCGATTGGGCATAAATGCAACCTATCGAGAAGATGGCTAATAGTGCCACAAGTATGGTCTTCTTCATATCTGTTAGTCAGTAATTGCAAGTATATATATAAATATGTAACTCCCTTTCTGCAAAATTATTGCAAAGGTACACATTATTTTATTATCTGCAAAAAAAATGTTGCTGATAATTTGGCGGTTTCAGGAAAAGACACTACCTTTGCAGATTGGATGCGTTCCATTATTCTTGGGGTTGACTGGATTTGACAGCAGGCCGAGATGGTACGTAAGCATGCGGAGTGACGGCTGTAAACTCCATAATCCATTCGGTCGAACAATTAATTGGCGAAACAAAGTACGCTCTCGCTGCCTAATCGAAGTACAGTAGATTACTGGCTTTATCGTTCTACAAGGTAGGACGACGAGACATCGCTCTTTCGGATGTGGTTCCGAGTCAGAAAGGTATAGCGGTGCAGGTAATTCGGAGATAGTCCATCGGGCGTCCCGACTGGTGGATGAAAATTAGGGAATAAGGCTGTGATTGGTGGCTTGGGTCTTGTCACAGCACGAAAATGAAGGCCAAGATAAGCATGTAGAAAGCGTATGGTTTCCCTGTTTGGACGAGGGTTCGATTCCCTCCAGCTCCACAATGTTTCGCTTCTGGGAGTCTCACCCTCGTGAGGGTTCTTTGACCTGAAGGTGCAAAGCGACTTCGTCGATGACGATTCCCTCCAGCTCCACAATGTTTCGCTTCTGGGAGTCTCACCCTCGTGAGGGTTCTTTGACCTGAAGGTGCAAAGCGACTTTGTCGATGACGATTCCCTCCAGCTCCACTACCGTTTTAATGTTTCCCTGATATTTTGCATGGCAACCTCCTTGCGCATGGCCTCTTCGAGGGTGATGCCAGGCGGATTGATGCATTCTACACGGGCGAAACCGGCATTCAGCAATTCTTGCCTGTCGCTGATTCGGCCAGCAATAAGATAAACAGGAATGGTACCCGACTGTTTCAGTATCCCTGTCGGTAGCTTGCCCATGAGTGTCTGCCGGTCTGCAGAGCCTTCACCAGTGATGACAAGGTCGGCATCTTTTACGATGTCGGCGAAATGGATGGTGTCAAGTAATAGTTGGATGCCAGGCTTACAGTCAGCATTCAGATATTGAAGAAAAGCATAGCCCAATCCGCCTGCAGCCCCAGCCCCTTCCTGCCCAGAGCGGTCGTAGCCAAAATGTCTGGCAGAAACCTCGGCAAATTTCCTTGCCCGTTCGTCTAACTTGTCGACCATTTCTGGCGTAGCGCCTTTCTGTGGAGCAAAAATATGAGCTGCACCTTGATTGCCACATAGTGGATTCTTGACATCTGAGGCGATGGTAAAGCGTACAGACTTCAAAGCCTCGATATCGTCCCATTCACCATGACGTGCGAAAGCGTCAATCAGTGCACGAAGCATGCCGATGCCTGCATCACTGGTGGCACTGCCGCCCAGTCCCACAATGATGTGCTTGGCACCTTTCCTTACGGCATCGGCCACCAACTGTCCCGTACCATAGCTTGTTGCAACCATTGGGTTGCGTTCTTCTTTGGTAAGAAGTGGCAGTCCGCTGGCTTGAGCAATCTCAATCACTGCTGTTTCGTCCTTGAGCAGGTAGTGGGCAACGATAGGACGCATCAATGGGTCGTATACAGTGACTTCTTGTTTCTGCCCACCAATTGCTGCAAAGAAGGCCTCCATGAATCCTTCGCCGCCATCACTGACGGCTACCTGAACGACCTCTGCATCGGGGTGGATGCTCTTGATGCCGTCGGCTGCTGCCTGATTGGCTTCTTGCGACGTGAGGCATCCTTTGAATGAGTCTATTGCTATGATGACTTTCATCTCTTAGTGATTATTAGATGCATGAATTAGTAGAAATAAGAAAGGATGTACCTCGTCGTGGGTACATCCTCACTATAGGGTTGCTATGATATCGATGCTATACGCCCTTAGAACTTTGCCATCTTGATGGCTACAACAGCACACTCATCGCCCTTGTTGCCGAGGCGGCCTCCAGCACGATCCTGTGCCTGCTGCATGTTCTCGGTGGTGAGCAGTCCGAAGACTACGGGGATGTTGTTAGTGGCGTTGAGGCGCGCAATACCTTGAGTGACTCCCTGACAGATATAGTCGAAATGGGGGGTCTCGCCACGGATGACACAACCCAACACGATGATGGCATCATAGCCGTCGTTGAGGGTCATTTGGCGGGCGCCATAGATGAGCTCAAAGGAGCCAGGAACAGTCTTTACATGGATGTTCTCAGGCAATGCACCATGTTTCTCAAGCGTCGATACACAGCCGTCAAGCAGAGCTCCCGTTATTTCAGGATTCCACTCTGATACCACGATGGCGAAGGTCATGTTCGACGCATCGGGCACCTTAGCGGCATTGTATTCCGACAGATTTTTAGTTGCCATAATAGTAATCGATCAATTAGCAAGCTTAGTTGCTGGCACGTTCAATGTACTTGTCAATGCTTTGGTACTGCATAGACTGGAAGTACTTCTCCTTGACTTCCTGATAGAGCTTCAGAGCCTCGTCCTTCTTACCCTGGCTCTCAAGAATCTCACCAGCCTGAATGAGGAACGTGGGTGACAGTGAGTTGTTGTCAGCCATCTTAGCAGCCTTCTTCAGGTGCTCAACAGCCTTGTCGAGCTGGTTGAGGTTGGCGTATGCATTACCCAGTGCACCCTCAGCAGCGGGACTGATCATCTGGTCACCCTTGCCACTGAACTGCTCAAGCGCATTAACGGCTTCCTGCCACTTGCCGAGGTTGGCCTGGCAGATGCCAATATAAAGCTGTGCGAGATTGCCTGCATCGGTAGAACTGTAGTCAGCGGCTACCTGCTGGAAGCCTACGAGGGCTTTGTCATACTGCTGCTGGTCAAAAAGCTCCTGGCTCTTAGCGAGTTCCGTGCTGGCCTTGTCAGCGCGTGGCTGGAGATAGTAGTTGTTGAACAGGATAACGCCTACGATGATAACGATGACGGCTACTACGCCGCCGATGATGGTCTTCTGGTACTTCTCGAAGAAGGCCTCGGTCTTGGTGACCTGCTGCTCCTGTACGGGAGCTGCGTTCTGATTGTTGTTTGCCATTTTTATTGTTATTTTTTTGTTCTTTCTAGTCTGTAGGGCATAAATCGGCTGCAAAGGTACGAAATATTTTTGAAATAAGAATCAATAATTATGAATTATTTTGTACCTTTGCACACGAAATGATACTCAAGAAGCTGTCGATACTCAACTATAAGAACATTCGCGAGGCTCAGTTGGAGCTGTCGCCAAAGATTAATTGCCTGATCGGTCAGAATGGCATGGGCAAGACGAATGTTCTTGATGCGGTTTACTATCTGTCTTTCTGTCGCTCTGCATCAAATCCCATTGATTCACAGGTCATCTGTCACGATGCTGATGTGGCACTTATAGAAGGTGAATATGAGGATGACAATACACCACTACTCGTGTCTTGTGGCTTGAAACGTGGCGTGAAGAAGCATTTCAAGCGCAATAAAAAAGAGTACAAACGACTGTCAGAGCATATCGGACTGATACCGCTGGTGGTGGTATCGCCTGCCGACACGTTACTTATCGAGGGCGGCAGTGAGGAGCGCCGCAAACTGATGGATATGGTCATTGCCCAGTACGACCGTTCATATATAGAGGCGCTAAGCCGCTATAATAATGCTCACCAGCAGCGCAACATACTGCTCAAGATGGAGGAAGAACCCGATATGCTGCTGATGCAGCTTTGGGAGGAACAGATGGCTGAGGCCGGTGAGGTGCTCTATCAGAAGCGTGCAGCCTTTGTCGACGAATTGGTGCCACTGTTCCAGGAGTACTATGCACACATCTCTGGCGGCAAGGAACGGGTGGGGTTGCGCTATGTGTCTCATTGTCAGCGTGGACCGCTGTTGGAGGTGATTCAGCGTGATCGTCAGAAAGACCTCGCTGTGGGTTACTCGTTGCATGGTGCCCATCGCGACGATTTGGAGTTTACGCTCGATGGTCATCTGATGAAGCGTGAGGGCTCTCAGGGACAGAACAAGACCTACGTCATCGCTCTGAAACTGGCGCAGTTTGACTTCTTGAAGCGCTCTGCGATGAAGGTGACCCCTCTATTGTTGCTTGATGACATCTTCGATAAACTCGACGCCAGTCGTGTGGAGCAGATTGTCAGTCTTGTGTCGAGCGATAGTTTCGGTCAGATATTCATCACCGATACCAATCGCGACCATCTCGACCAGATACTTAGTGGTACGACTCTCGACTACAAGATATTCCACGTAGAAAACGGAGATATTCATTCCTAATTCGTCATTCACAGTGTTTAGACGCGAAGTACAATCCCTAAAAGACCTCATCCTGCGCAACTTACATGAGCAGGGACTGGAGACACCGCTGCTTCAGAAGCGGCTGGTAGAGTCATGGCCCAAGGTGGCAGGAGAGGCGATTGCCCGCTATACTCTAAACACCTATATCTATAATCAGACACTTTTTGTCAGGCTGTCTAATCCTGCCTTGCGTGCTGACCTGAGCATGCAACGTAGCGTGTTTGTCAAGCGGCTCAACGATGCTGTAGGCGAACAGGTGATTGTTGATATACGTTTTATGTGACGATAAGGTTAATAAGTGGCTATTAAGCGTACTTCGTCTTCGAATGATTCTTTATGGACAGCCTTTGCCTTCAGTTTAGAACGATAAGTGTAGATGGTGGTGATGCTGGATCGGAGGATGTCGGCAATCTCTTGGTTGTCACTGATACCCAGACGGATGAGAGCCAGAATGCGCAATTCGGTGGTTAAGTGCTTGTTGCTGTCGTCGCTGGGCAGAAAGCGGTTGTCATCGGTCATGAGCTTGTTGACCTCGCTGATAAAGTCGGGATAGATGTTCAGGAAGGCTTCGTCGAAGTTCTGGTGGAACATGCGTATGCCACCATTGATGAATTGTTGGCTTTTCAGTTCAGCATAAAGGTCTTCTAATTTACGGTCGCGCGCCAGTCGGTTGAGGGCTTTGTTGTGTTCCTCGCTCCTCTTGATGAGGTTACTGCTCAGTTGGAGGAAGCGTCCGATGTATTCATCCTTGATACGGTTGACCTCTTTCATCTCGTTGTTAGTACCCAGTATCTGAATGTTTTGTGCTGTCAGCTCCTGGTTCATGATTTCAATCTGCCGACTTGCCGCCTTCTTCTTGCGGTAGAGTTTGAGGGTGTCGTACATGATGGCCAGGAGGATGAGGGAGATAAGGGAGATGATGCCCATGTAGATATAGGTGTTGCGCTGTGTCCTTGATCGCTGCATGTCGTAGAGTTGTAGCACCTGTGGCGCCATTCGTCCCACTTGCATCATGCGTAGTCGGCTGCCATAGAAGCGTGCCTCGCTGATGGCCTGGATGAGGTAGTGGTATGCCTCGTCGTTGTTGCCTTGTGCCATGAGGATCTCGGAGAGGGAACGCAGTGAGTTGTTTTCACGGATAGCCCCTCGCTCGTCGCTGATGGCACTGAGCAGGAGGTAGCGCTCCTGCTGCCGAGTGTCACCTTGTTTCTGGTAGAAATAGGCCAGTGTGCTGGTGATGATGCTGTAGTCGCGGGTGCCCTCGTGCAGCTGTACGAGATAGCTCTCGAGCATCTTGATGGCTTTGTCGTTGTCGCCCTGTTCGCTGATGTATGTTGCCATGTTGAAGATGTAGTCCTGGCTGTTCTGCGGTGCTATTTGCATGATGAGTTGTCGGTAGTACTGTGCCTGTTGGATGTATTCGGTGAAGTAGTCGGTGTACTGTGCCATCTCGGAACGGTAGAGGTTGAGTTCGCTCTGCTGGTTGTAGTAGGCAATCTTCTGTTCATTGCTGAGAGAGTCGGGAGTGACCTCTTCCAGTATTTTCCGGGCACGATCGAAAAGTCCTGACACGGAGAGGATATGTGCCATACGGACGGCGCTTGCGGCAAACCGCTCATGGTCGGGTGTGCCTCGCAGTGCCTTCACGTTCTTATCTATATAATAGTATGCTGAGTCGAACTTATAGGCGACGTATTCGTCATAGAGTCGCATATTGAGGTCGTAATTCTGCTCGGGCGTCAGCGTGATGCCGCTGATGCGCTGCTGTATGCTGTTGATGCGCTGTTCCTTCTCTGCGGTGAGCCGGTTGTAGTGACTGATGAGGCTGTCGAGTGTGGCGTAAAGTGCAGCATTGTCGCTGGCACTGATACCGAGCGACGCCAGGCATAGGAAAAAGAGAAGCAATGTTCGTCTAGTCATATTCCGCATTGTTTTAGATTTCTGAGGGCAAAGATACGTAATCTTTCTTATATCTCCAAATCAGAATAGCTATTTTGGACATAATAAGCATTGAAAACGTTTAGATTTTCAATAGGCATATCAAGTAAAACGGCTTTGATTATCAGATGTTTATGTTTTTATGAATTTAGATTTTTGTTTGTTGCGCTTGGGAGAGTAGCCAATACCTGCTACTTTTGCATCCGAAACCCGAAAACGTGTTTATCACTAAACCTACAAGCGATGAAAAGATTCATAGTTAGTTTTATAGTAATAGTTAATACAGTGGTTAGTTTGGGTGTTGCCGATTGCAGCGCCCATGAGTTGGTTGCTTCACCCGACGGTGCCGTGACGGTGACCGTCGGTGTGAAGTCCAAGCAAGCATTCTATTCAGTCAGTTATAAAGGTAAGGAGATTGTTAGTCCCTCGGCGCTGGGTTTTGTCATCAACGATAGCAAGATGGGCGCTAAGGTTCGTATGGTCGGTGCCAGCCGTTCGTCGAAAGATGAAGTCTGGCACCAGCCGTGGGGCGAGGACGATGCCGTAAGGAACCATTATAACGAGTTGACTGTCAGTTATAAGGAGAGCGACGGCAGGATGATGAAGGTCGTTTTCCGCGTCTTCAATGACGGTTTCGGATTCAGATATATTGTACCCGATGCCTATCACGGCAAGGAATACCGCGTGATGGATGAACTGACCGAGATGGCTCTGGCTCATGACGCCATGGCCTGGTCGATACCGTCTAATCACACAGAATATTTCGAAGGGATCTATACGCGCGATTTGCTGAGCCGGAAGGATACGGTATGTACACCGCTGACAATAGCCTACGAGGATGGTCTTTTCCTTTCTATCCATGAGGCAGCGCTTGAAGACTATGCCAGCATGAATCTGACGTCCCGTAAGGGCAAGGCTGGTGAGGTGAGGTTGCTGACGGCTCTAACGCCCTGGAAGAGCGGTGTGAAGGTGTATGCCCAAGGTGAACTGAAGAGTCCTTGGCGCACGATGATTATCAGTGAGACGGCTGGTGGACTGCTGACATCACGTTTGATGCTGAACCTGAATGAACCGTCGCGCATTGCCGATACCTCGTGGATAGAGCCTGGGCGCTATATCGGTATCTGGTGGAGCATCCATAAGAAGCAGAATACGTGGGAGATGGGACCCCGACACGGTGCCACGACAGCCAATGTGAAGCGCTATATGGACTTTGCCGCGCGCCACGGATTCAGTGGTGTGTTGGCTGAGGGGTGGAACCCCGGATGGGGCGATGGCGAGCGGATCAGTTATGTGACGTCGTATCCCGACTTTGACATGGAAGAGGTGTGCCGCTACGGTTTGTCGAAAGGTGTCCGCTTTATTGGTCATACCGAGACGTGGGGCAACTCCAAGTTGCTGGAACAGCAGATGGACTCGGCCTTCGCCTGGTACAGCCGTATGGGCATCCGTGCCGTAAAGACGGGCTATGTGGGCCACTTGTTTGACGGTAAAGAGCTGTCGAAGTCGCAGTATGGCATCCGTCACTACCGTCGTGTCATCGAGTGTGCCGCCAAGCACCATATCATGATTGACAATCACGAGCCTGCGATGCCTACGGGTATTCAGCGCACCTGGCCCAATCTGATGACGCAGGAAGGTGTGCGTGGTCAGGAGTATAATGCCTGGGACCGAAGGGGCGGTAATCCCCCGTCGCATACTGTGACACTGCCTTTCACGCGTGGTCTGGCAGGTCCTACAGACTTTACACCTGCCATTTTCAACTTTTCGGAGATTGTGCCAGGTACTCATCCGCACTCTACTCTGGCCAAGCAACTGGGCGAGTTTGTGGTCATCTACAGTCCGTTGCAGATGGCAGCTGATGCCATTGAGAACTACGAGGGTCAGCCAGCCCTCTCGTTCATCGAGAGTTGTCCGACGACATGGAGCCGTATGGTAGTGCCTCACGGAGAGATTGGTTCGTATGTTACCATAGCCCGCAAGGAGCGTGGCGGTGAGAGATGGTTTGTGGGCAGCATCACCAATGAGGAGGCCCGTGAGCTGTCGTTGTCGCTGGACTTTCTGGATGCTGATGCCACCTATCGTGCTATCATCTATGAAGACGGTGCTGATGCCGACTACGAGCGCAATCCGTATGCTATGAGCATCCGTCAGCAGGTAGTGACCAGTAAGGATACGCTGCAGTTGCGCCTGGCTCGTAGTGGTGGTGCCGCTATTCGTATTGAGAAACTTTAATTTACACCTATATTATATTCACATTAATAACAAAAACCAAAATGAAGATGAAAAGATCGACAAATCTTTGTTATCGCCTGCTGATGATGCTGGCGGTAGTGTTCTTTACGTTGGATGTCGCTGCACAGGCCACCGTTAACGGTCATGTGAAAGACGAGACTGGTGAGGCCATCATTGGTGCTTCAGTAGTAGTCAAGGGCACATCTAACGGTACGGTGACCGACTTTGACGGTAACTTCACCCTGAAGTGTCAGTCGGGCTCCAAACTTGTGATAACCTACATTGGCTTCACGCCTCAGGAACAGTCTGCCAAGGACGGCATGGAGGTGACGTTGAAGGAAGACGTAGCCCAGTTGAATGAGGTCGTTGTAGTGGGTTATGGTTCGATGGCCAAGAAAGAGATTTCGAGCTCTGTGGTACAGATTGGCAAGGATCAGTTCAACCAAGGTGCTGCCAGCGACGCTATGGCACTGGTAGCCGGTAAGGTGGCTGGTCTGAATGTAGCCTCGACGGCAGACGCTAACCCCAACGCCATGACTGATATCCAGGTACGCGGTGCAGGGTCGCTGACAGCCAGCAATGGTCCACTGGTAGTCATAGACGGTATTGCCGGTGGTGACCTGCGCAACATTGCCACTCAGGATGTAGAGTCTATCACCGTATTGAAGGATGCCGGTTCGGCTGCCATATACGGTACGCGCGGTGCCAATGGCGTTATCCTCGTAACCACTAAGAAAGGCTCTGGTACAGCCGGTGTGACCAACGTCACCTACGACAGTTATATCGCGCTGAACATCCAGAAGTCGAAACCCGACATTCTGAGTACCGACGAGTTTCGTCGTGCGCGTCGTGGCCAGGACTATGGCGGTGACACTGACTGGTGGAAAGAGATTACCCGCCCAGTGAGCTACAGCCTGAACCAGTATCTGAGCATTGACTCTTCGACGAAGAACGGTTATTTTGGTGCTTCGCTGAACTACAAGAAGGGTAATGGTCTGGATATCGTCAGTGGCCGTGAGGAGTATGGTGCCCGCTTTGTCGGTGAGCAGCGTGTGCTGAACGGTCTGGTACAGTTTAACTCATCGTTGTCGGCCCGTAAAGTTCATGAGGAATGGGGCAATGATGGTCTGTTTGACACAGCTCTGACGATGAACCCCACCATTCCCGTCAAGAATCCTGACGGTACCTACTATCAGCCCAACTCTCCCACGGATATCCACAATCCGGTGAACGACCTGAAGGAGAATGTCAGTGAGGGTGACCGCGTCTATCTGTTGGGTAATGCTGATGTAAAGCTGAACATCCTGCAGATGGAGCAGCACAACCTGAACACCTCGTTGAGTTATGCCCTGCAGTACAACGACTTGAAAGAGAACTTCTACTCGCCAACGACATCCAGTGAGTCGTTCTGGAATGGTTATACCGGACGTGCTCGCATCAACTACCAGAAGTGGTGGACAAACCGTCTGGAGTGGCTGGTGAACTACACGCTGACGCTCGATAGTCATCAGCTGAAGGCTGTAGCGGGCTATTCATGGGAGCGCAGCAAGTGGGAGCAGAGTGGCAATGAGAATATGGGCTTTGTCTATGATGCCTTGTCATTCCACGGCATCGGCAATGGTACTTATCTGAAAGATGGCAAGGCCAATATGTGGGCAGGCGCTTCAGAGTCAACGCTGATTGGTTTCTTTGGCCGCTTGAACTATAACTACAATGATATGATCTTCGCCTCAGCATCTTTCCGTCGTGAGGGCAGCACCAAATTTGGTACCAACACCAAGTGGGGTAGCTTCCCATCAGCCTCTATCGCATGGGAACTTGCAAACACACCAGGTGTAAAGGATGCACTTTCGATGTTCCAGAGCTTGAAGCCCCGTATCAGTTATGGTGTGACGGGTCGTTCGGATTTTGGCGCTTACCAGTCAATAGCCACTTACAGCGGTTATAGTGCTTACCTGATAGACGGTCAGTGGATCAACGGCTATGCCCCCTCGCTGAATGCCAATCCCGATTTGGCATGGGAGAAGTCTAAGGCCTTTAACATCGGTCTTGACTTTGTGACGCTGAATAATCGTCTTCGTGGTAGTATCGAGTATTTCGACCGTCGTTCGGAAGACCTTCTCTACAGCTATACAGCTCCTCAGCCACCATTCATCTACGATCATATTCTGGTCAACGTTGGTACGACGAAGAACACTGGTATTGAGGTTTCTTTGGAGTATGACGTGCTGTCTAAGCGTGATTTGAAGTGGACGACTGGTGTTAACTGGAGCATGGGTGAGACCAAGCTTACTAAGTTGTCGAGCGATGCCTACCAGATGGCCTACCTCGATCTGTATCGTAAACCGGGTGTAGGTACGAATGAATATTTCTTCCGCGTAGAGGAAGGAGGTAAGATTGGCCAGTTCTACGGCTATGAGCACGCAGGTGTTGACGAGAATGGTCTGCTCCTTGTCTATGACAATGACGGTAACGCCAAGCCTGCAGCCCAGGCTGACCCATCATGGAAACGCAACATTGGCAATGGTGCGCCTAAGCACTTCCTTTCATGGAGCAACTCTCTGCGTTATAAGAACTGGGATCTGAGCATGCTGTTCCGTGGCGCTTTTGGTCACAAGATATTCAATATGCGTAAATACGGCATGGGTCTGAAGGGTGCTGGTACCGACAATGTACTGCGTACTGCCTATACCGAATATGGCAATGTAGTATCGAGCGGTGGTATCATCAGCAGTTACTTTTTGGAGAACGGTAACTACTTCAAATTGGACAACGTCACATTGGGATACACCTTCACACCGAAGAGCCGTACTTTATTAGAGAGCTTGCGCGTGTATCTGACTGCCAAAAATCTCTTTACGCTGACCGCCTATAAGGGCAATGATCCCTCAATAGTCACATCAACTGGTATCACACCAGGTATCGACACAAACAGTGCCTATCCGCAGGCTACCCAACTCAGCCTGGGTGTAACAGTACGTTTTCACTAATTGATAAAAATGGATAATCTTATGAAAGCAATTAAATATAGCATCATTGCCATGGCACTTGGACTGGGTATGACAGCCTGTACCAATCTCGACGAGAAAGTGTACGACCGTGTGAATGCCAGTGCCTTCTACCAGAATGAAACGAGTATCAAAGGAGCCGTAGCCGCTATCTACGGACAGACTGCACAGACACTGGCGGGCGAGAACTTCTTCCACTTGTCTGAGTATCCTTCTGACCAGATTACCTGGCGCGTATGGAATGGTGGTCTGTGGGGCTGGGACGAGGCCGAGAAAACGGTGTTGTCATGGCATAACTGGAACTCTGAGTCTACCATCATCAAAAACGCCTGGAATGGCGCCTGGACGGCAGTTGGACTTGCCAACCTGTTGCTCAGCGACCTGCAGAGTCTTGATGCAGCCTCTTTGGGCATGTCGGCCGACAAACTGTCTCAGTATGTCGCCGAGGTTCGCACACTACGTGCCTGGAACTACTACTGCATCTTCGAGTTGTGGGGTGGTGCATTGCCTCTGAATACTTCTGCCAGCAGTGAGGTTCCCGGTACTGCCGATAAAGACTGGGATGTCTCTTGCAAGAAGATTTATACCTTCATTGCTACAGAACTTGATGAGACCGTAGATGCACTGGCTAAGGACGATGCCAACCACTCGATGGTGAACCGTGCCAATCAAGCCATGAACCGTCTGCTCAAGGCCCGTTTGTTGCTCAATGCTGAGGTATTCATTGGTGAAAACCATTACGACGAGTGTGAGACACTCTCTAAGGAAATTATCAGCGGAACCTATGGCAATTATTCTATAGATGACAACTACCGTAACCTCTATAGCATCGATAATGTGAAGAGCCCTGAGGTCATCTTCGCATTGGCTGCTGAAGACGGTCAGGGTGCTGCCAACGCCATCTCTAACGTTCGTACGATGGTGGGCATGTGGTACGGCTATGCCGACTATTTCGGACAGTCGTATGACGGCATCGGTGCCTGGAACTGCGTATGCCTGGTTCCTTCCTTCGATAACTCGGGAACCGTGAAGGCTACCGGTGGTACAGTAGGTGCCAAGAAGTTCATCGACTATGGCGACAAGTTAGGCTCACCCTATGAGCGCTTCGATGACCGCGACATCCGCAAGCAAAACTACGTTTACGATGCTGCCACTCAGACCCATGGTCCAGGTATGTTCCTCAAAGGTCTCATTCGTTCTAACTTCGGAACTGGCGACGTGCTGAAGGCTGATGCCGACCGTGATGGTCAGGACCTGGAATATGTGGACCAGTTGGGTACCTTCCTGGGTCAGGGGCGCACACTGGAAACTGTGATGAGTCCGCGATGGGGTGAGACCAACTCGGGTGTCCGTCTTGTGAAATATCCGCTCTATCCTGCTGAGTCCAGTCAGGGCTTCAAGTCTATCGACGACGTTCAGTTCCGTCTGGCTGAAGCTTACTATAATGTGGCTGAGTGCGAGATGCGCAAGGGCAACAGCAGTGAGGCTAAGAAATATGTTGATGAGGTGCGTAAGCGCTACTTTAAGAGTGCTGATGTCAATAGTGCCCTTAGCGTTCCAGGTCCAGGTTTCGACGCCTTCGACATGGACTGGATGCTCTCTGAGTGGGGTAAGGAATATCTAGGCGAGGGCAACCGCCGTCGTACCGATCTGCGTCGCTTCGACAAGTTTACACAGGGCCAGTGGTGGTTCTGGGGACGTGCTACGGAAGATGGTATCGACCTGCCTGCCAAGCGCGATCGCAAATACGAGTGGTATCCCTTGCCACAGACTGCTATTGCTGTTAATCCAGGACTCGAGCAGAATCCTAACTACTAAACTCAAAAAATGATAATCATTATGAACAAGAAATTATATAGTCTGTTACTGACGCTGCTGGCCTTGACAGGCATGATCAGCAGCTGCTCAAAGAGTGAAGATATTGTCTTCGACCATGAGCGACAGCAATTTGAGACACGTGCTGACCGCATATTGCTTGAATTCATTGTTCCCTTTGGCACTACTGCCAATGAAGAGATCTATATCATTGGCCCGTTCAATGGTAATACATTAACTCCCGACGAGGAAGGCAAGTATGCTGATCCTGTGCTCGATGACACTTATAAGTTGACAAAGGCTGAGAAAAGCGATATCAAGTGGGGTGTTTATTTGGACCCTACCACTTTCCAGGGCGGCAAATCGCTGGCTGATGGCTTCCGCTTCTATTCTACGTCACAGGGTAACGAGGCCCAGTTGGGTGCAACGGCTGTCTATGCCGTTCACAACGACAATCCCGGTGTTGGTACTTTCACCAATGTATGGGGACAGCGCTGGGAGGCTTACTACTGGAGTGGTGGCGAGAAGCCTGAACCAGACCACAATGGCGTCCGCGTCTATGTCGACAACCAGACAGGATGGGATGCACTGGCCCTCTATATGTGGGGTGATATCAACAACCTCAATGGTGATTGGCCAGGCATGCAGCCCACCGGACAGTGGGAGAAGGATGGCGTGAAGTGGACATACTTCGATATGGGCGAGGACAACACAGGCCTGAACGAGAACCTGATCTTCAACAATAATGGTGGCGGTTCACAGTTGGCTGACTTCAACCTCACTCTCGACCACGACGTCTATTTGCGTATTACTGTTGATGCGGTAGAGGAGATTGAAGTGGAGCCCAGCGTCAAGCACGATGGCTATGCTCTATTCGTACTCAATGAGTCGAGCCAGACTGAACTGGCACTCTACGCCTGGGGCGACGGCCTTAGCGATGCCAACGACTTGTTTGGCGGGTGGCCTGGCATGGCTCCTACGGGCACACAGACTATCAATGGCTTGGAGTACACTTACTTCGACCTGGGCGAGGGCAGAACTGGTCTGAATGTAAATCTCATACCCAATAACAATAACGGTGGTGTGCAGTGGGAAGGTAGCGATCTGAACTTCACTATCGACCATGACATCTACATCCGCATCTTTGATGGCGGCTATGAGATTATCAGCAAGGACTATCAAGGTGGTGGCGGTACGCCGACTCCTGATCCTCAGCCTGCTGCAGAGAAGGTGATCATCGCTGTGAAGAATAGTATTGGTTATGCGGATCCGCACCTATACGTCTATGGTGACGGTGAGGCTTGCGGTGGATGGCCTGGCGCTGCTCCTGTGAAGACTACTGATAATGGATGGTGCCTCTTTGAGTTGCCCGCTAACGGTAGCTATAGTCTTATTCTGAATGACAATGGTTCTACTCAGAAGGATGGTCCTGCCATATCTACCGCAGGCAGCCACTTCTTTGATGTCAACGAGTCGTGGGTAGAGTCCACCAATACGGTGACCATCCAGAACAATGCTGGCTACACAGACCCACGTCTCTATGCCTGGGGTGATGGCGAGATCTATGGCGGCTGGCGTGGCATCAAGCCCACCAGCAATGAGAATGGCGTGCTTGTCTTCCCGTTGCCAAACGATGGCGGCACCTACAACATCATCCTCAATAGCGATGCTGGCACTCAGCAGGATATCGCTGCTGTTACGGCAAATCAGAGTTATCAGTTCACCGCTAATTAATTGTAAGACAAAAACCAACACATGAAGAAGATATTGTTATCCATCATCTCTGTCCTTTGCCTGTTAACCCAGGCAAAGGCAGACGATGTCTTCACGCTGACAGCCGACAACGCTACCGTTACGGAGAATTTCGACGGTATGTGGGATGCAGCCAAGTCTGAAGGGACCTTAACGATGCCCAGTGGCTGGCGCATGGAGCGTCAGATGGGCGCACCCAGAATGGTCGGTACCTATAGTGCTGCCTCCACAGAGTTGATGTACGCAGGGGGAGTAAGCCTAGCCAGTAATGCAAAAAATGGTACGTGGAATTTCGGTTCCAGCACGACACCCTCTGACCGTGCCGTTGGCGGACTGTCAACGACAGTTGATGGAGGTACCCGTTGTGTCAGTGTGATGACTCAACTCGTAAATGGTGGCACAGAACCTATCAACCAGCTGACCATCAGCTATGATATCGAGAAATACCGTAAGGGAGATAATGAGGCAGGCTTTACCGTGCAGCTCTATTATTCTTACGATGGTAGCACATGGAAGAAGGCTGGCGACGATTTCAAGACGGACTTCGCCAAAGACAATGCTACCATCGGTGCTGATGTCGTTCCCATTTCTACGATGGCTGTCAGCAATAAACAGTTGAATACCGCAGTGGCTGTGGGTAGTTCTATCTATCTGGCCTGGAATATCTCCGTCTCGAGTGGTACGTCGCCCAACAAGGCTATGGGTCTGGCTCTTGACAATGTCAGTGTGACGGCCTCCTTTGGTGAGCCACAGACGGAGCCGGAAGGCCAAGATGCGAACCGTCCTCCCTTTGTCTCGTCGGGTATCTTCCTGCGTGGCGAGCTCAATGGTTGGGGAGCCGTCACTGAGTGGGAATTCTCCAACGAAGGTAACGGCACCTATGTACTCTACGACAAGGAGCTCTCTGGCGCCTTCAAGGTGGCTGATGCCAACTGGAGCGCCTCGTGTAACTACGGCAGCAATGGTTCTGCTATCACTATCGACAAACCCTATGCCTTGCTGCTGGGTACCAATGACAATATCTCTTGTGCCTATACCTACGACTGCGCTCGCATTGTGCTGACTCTGACCGATGGCGGCGCTTCTCTCTTGTTGGAGAGCAAGGCTGTCGAGCCTGGCGAACCCTCTGTGCTGCAGACGGTCGCCCTGATGCCTGGTGAGGTGACGCTGGTCCCTCAGTTGCCTGAGAAGGTGAAGGTGCTGTCTTTGAACAACAGTCTCATCCACTACAACGACCAGGCTGCCATGTTCAACGACATTGCCAAGACTATGGGTAAGGACGCCTGGTGGCTGAAGCACACGATGCTGGGTAAGCCGCTGAGCACCCATTGGGACGAAGGCGACGGTCTGGGTGGTGACGGTACTCCGAGTGCCAAGATGCTTATCCGTACGGAGGCATGGTCACATATCATCCTGCAGGAACAGAGTGGGCTGCCTCGCACCAATGTCGAGTCTTTCCGTAGTAATGTCAAGAAGTGGGTGTCGTATATCCGCGAATACTGTCCGAACCCGAATGCCATCATCATCGTCCCCCTGAACTGGGCCTATAGTGGCGACTGGGCAAACTTCACGGATTTTAACAAGATGTTTGTTGACAACTACCTGAGTGTTGCCCGCGAGACAGGTGTCACCATCTGCCCTGTCGGTGTAGCTTATCAGCAGGCTTTCGACGAAAAAGGTGCTGAGGGGCTTGTCCCTTGGTTCCAGGACGACCGTCATCCTACTGACATGTCGACCTATATGGCCGCTTGTATGGAGTATGGCCTCATCTTCGGTGAAGATCCCACTACCATCACCTCTCATCCTGCTGCTGTGAGTGATGCTGCTGAGATGCGTAGCTACGCTTCTAAGGCGCTGAAGAGTTTTACAAACATTGTAGACCACATAGCTGCTAAGGTACGCTACCAGGCTGTCGGTTTCGACCAGTATGGCAAGGAGATGGATGCTCCTGCTGACCTAGTCTATGCGTTGACTAACGGCGGTGAGCTCGACGCCAGTCATGTATTCACGAGTAATGGTACAGAAGGAACCTATACCGTTTCTGCTAAGAACGAGCAGTACGATCTCTCGGCAACAGTGAAGGTGACTCATGCAGAGACACAAGTTGTGACCTTTCCTGCTATCGAACTGAATGCTGACAAACTCTCTGCTCAGGAGAACTTCGACCTGATGGGTACTGCTGCCGACGCCACGTTACCCGAGGGTTGGCGCATTGACCGCCAAACCTCTGCTCCCCGCACGGTAGGCTCCTATGCTGCCTCGCAAGATAAGACCATGTATGCCGGTGGCACCAGTCTGCCCTCTAATGCCAAGAATGGTCTGTGGAACTTCGGACAGGATGACAGCAGCGATCGTGCCGTGGGTGGTATCTCTACCGGTGTGGCTGACGGTACACGTTGTGTCAACGTCTATGCTCACTTTCTGAACACAGGTGTCAAGAACATCGAGAACCTTCAAATCAGCTATGATGTGGAGAAGTATCGCAAGGGCAACAATGCCGCAGGTTTTACCGTCCAGATGTATTACTCTGTCGATGGTCGCAACTGGACATCAGCAGGCAACAACTTCTGTACGACGTTTGCTGCCGATGCCGCCACTGAGGGTTATGCCACCATTCCTGGTGACGTAAAGTCTGTCAGTGCTGTACTTGATGCGAAAATGCAGCCTGGTGTGGACTTCTATCTGGCTTGGAACATCACCGTCACTTCTGGCGACAATGCTGCTGGTGCTATGGCGCTGGCTATCGACAACTTCCAACTGACAGGTGAGCTGCCTGCCGTTCCTACTGCCAAACACTATATCTATGCCATTGACGAAACAGGCTACGACGCACTGGGCCTGTATGCTTGGGGCGACGGTGAGCTCTTTGGCGCATGGCCTGGTGAGAGCTGGGTGGACGAGAAAACCATTGACGGCAACGTCTATAAGGTATTCTTGCTCGATGCAGAGAGTGGTTCATACAATCTCATCTTCAACAACTGGAACAATGGCAAGCAAGTGACAGATTTCACTATTACTGCTGATCGCGACTACTATCTGCGTGTGACCGATACGGCGGTGACCGAAGTTACCACTTCAGGCATCCGCACTATCGTTGAGCCGATGGCTAACAGCCTCGACGTCTATGATCTTCAAGGTAGAAAAGTCGGTACGGCCGGCAGTCGTTTGCCCAAGGGACTCTATATTATCAATGGAAAGAAAAGCATGATTCGATAACATTAACACATGAAGAAATATTCTATTTCACTAATTGCCCTGTTGCTCCTGCTCACATCTTGTGGGCAGGGCACACAGCGTGTGGTCGTTGACTGCACAGACCCCGTCAGCGACGGGAACCGTGTGATCTACCAGATGAATGTAGGCGCCTTCACTGCTGAAGGAACCTTTAAGGCTGCTCAGCAGGGTCTGGACCGCTTGGACACACTGGGTATCGACATTGTTTGGCTGATGCCTATCTATCCGCGTGGTGCTACGATGCATAGTCCTTATGCCTCGATGGACTTCCGTGCTGTGAATCCTGACTATGGTACAGTGGATGACCTGAAAGCCTTCGTCGCCCGTGCCCATGAGTTGGGTATGAAGGTATGGCTGGACTGGGTTCCCAACCATGTGGCTCAGGAGAATCCTTGGGTGGAGAGTCATCCCGACTATTTCACAAAGGATGCGAAGGGTCAGATGATACATCCTCATGGCTGGGGCGATGTGCTGGAGTTGAACTACCAGAATGAGGCGCTGGTGGAGGAGATGAACAGCACGCTGAAATACTGGGTAGAGGAGTGCGGCGTCGACGGTTATCGCTGTGACTATGTTAGCAGTCCCACCATCCCCGTTGCTTACTGGCAGGATATCATCGCCCAGTTGAAGAGTCTGCCGATAGCCCGTAAGGTGGAGTTGATGAGCGAGACAGACATCACTGATCGGGCCAACCAACGTATTGATTCCTGTGGCTTCGACTATGACTATGCTTGGAACCTGCAGGGATCTATTGCACATTTATGCCGTCAGGGCTTCAGTGCTGATACGCTGAAGCAGATATGCCTGCGCTTCCTGGATAAGTCATCGAAGGTCAAGAACCGTCGTATGGTCTATCTGACGAATCACGACCAGAATTACAATGACGGCGGCCATACACTGAAAGACTTCTATGGAGACAATCGCTATGGAATGTCCGTACTGGAATTTACCTTCTATGGCATGCCACTGATTTATAATGGTCAGGAGATTGGAGATCCCGATACGCTAAACTACTTCACCGATGCGAAGGTGAAGTGGAATTTAGAGGACCGCAAGATGTTGAATACCATCCGTACGCTCATTGCCTTGCACCATCAGCAGCCTTCTTTGGCCGACAATGCACCTGTGGAATTTCTCACGACGAGTGCTGCTGATGTGCTGGTGTGGAAACGCGGCCCTGTAGTGGCCGTGGTGAACTTCGGTTCGAAGGATGCCTCTGCTGTTGTAGCCAATCTACCCGCAGGAAGCTATGAACAATGGCTTGACAGTAAGACTATCGGTGGAGATGTTGATATAAAGACCGTATCGTTGGATGAGTCGACTGGTATTCAGTTGGAGCCATACGGATATGGGGTTTACGTATTACAGTAATATATGCTTCATCATTTGGCATAATAGAATTGCTGTAATTTAAAGTTAGTAGAGCGGGCTGGCTGCTCTGAGAAGAATGGCCAGCCTTTATTTTTATCAATCAAGTATCGTTTTATGAAAAAACTCATATTCTTAGGGTTATTGACGACTATTGTGCAACATGCTTTCTCAGCCGACTTTGTTGACCAAATCAACAACGCTGCAGGGAGGCGTGCAGAGGGACGGCGTGTTATCTATGAGATGAACGTGGGTTCGTTCTCAACAGAGGGCACCTTTGCAGCTGCTCAGGCTCGTCTGGGCGAGCTGAAATCGCTGGGTGTCGACATCGTATGGCTGATGCCTATCTATCCGCGTGGTGGAGGCATTAACAGCCCGTATGCCGCCACGAATTTCCAGAAGACCAATCCGAAATATGGAAGCATTGCTGATTTGAAGTCTTTTGTGGCTGGTGCCCATGAGTTGGGCATAGAGGTGTGGCTGGACTGGGTACCCAACCATACGGCGACCAATGCCGAGTGGGTGACGACGCATCCGGAATACTATGCGAAGAGTGGCGGACAGATGATCCACCCGAACAACTATAGCGACGTGTGGCAGTTGGACTATAACAACGCAGCGTTGGTGGAGGCCATGAACGACTGTCTGAAGTTTTGGATAGACGAGGCCGACATCGACGGTTACCGTTGTGACTACATCAGCAGTCAGAAGATTCCCACGAGCTATTGGCAGACGACCATTCCGGCCATCAAGTCGTATAAGGCAGACAAGACCATCACCTTCTTGGGTGAGGCTGATATCGCTTCTGATGCCACGAGGCTGAAAACCGTAGGCTTTGACTATGACTATGCGTGGCAGTTTCAATCTTCGCTGGCCAACTATGCCACAGGCACTGCATCATCCCGCCTGAAAGCCTTTGTCAATACGTTGCTCGAGAAGTCCGCAGGACTCACGTTCGGGCGTATGCTCTACGTCACGAATCACGACCAGAACTGGAACGAGCAGAAGAAGACGCTGACGCAGAAGTATGGTGACAACCGTTATGCGCTGACGGTGCTGGCCTATACGGTATATGGTATGCCGCTGATATACAATGGTCAGGAAACGGGTGGCAATCAGGCCCTCGACTATTTTAACGATACCAAGATCAACTGGAATACCAAGGATGATAAGATGCTGAATACGCTACGCACCCTCTTTGCGCTGAAGCATGATGTGGCTGCTCTGAGCGACGCCAAGCAGGGAACCGACAACCCGGCGGTGAACTGGAAAACAGTTACCAACAACACTGCTGTACTGGCGTATACACGAACGTTGGGAGACAGTGAGGTATTTGTCGTGCTTAATATGGGGACGACAGCGGGTACAGCTACCATCACGGGTCTGACAGCTGGTGAGTGGAGTCTGTGGCTGGACAGTGAGACGATAGCACAGGGTACGAGTCGTAAATCGGAGACATTTAGGGAGACGCATGTCTTCAGTCTTGATGCGAAGGGGTATCGCATCTATGTACGTGGTAGTTATCCCGAGCAGGACATTACGCCCTATACAGGCATCAGTAGTCAGGTTGTGACGGACAGACAGTCATCGCATCATCCCTATTATGATCTCAGCGGGTGTCCTGTCGCTATACCGACGCGTCCAGGTATTTATATACATAACGGTAAGAAAGTTGTGGTAAAGAAGTGATAAAGGGATATTGTCGTCAGGTGATGACAGTATCCATCACGACGTCGTGGTCGTCGGTAGGCACATGGTTGACCAGATGCGATGGCAGACAGACACCAATCTTGTAGGCCTCAGGGACGAGGGACAGGAAACGATCGTAGTAGCCTTTGCCCCGTCCCAGACGGTGCCCCGCAGCATCGAACGCCATACCAGGTACGATCACGACCTCAATTTTCTCATAGTCAGTAAATAAAGCCCCTGTGGGCTCCATAATGCCAAAGGCACCACGCTTGAGGTCTTTAGTGCCCGTATAGCGACGTAGTTCCATATCGGTATCACTGGTTACACGCGGTAGCAGTATCGTACGTCCCTCAGCACATAGTGCATCAAGCAAGGGTAAGGTAGCTGGTTCGTCGGGAAGGGCATTAAAGAGCATGATGGTTTGAGCCGCCATGAAATGCGGATGACAGTATAACCGCTGCATCGTAGCTGCCGACTCCTCTGGTGTGGGTGTCGGCAGTTGCTTAATGCTTCTTCTCAGTTCCTCCTTGGTCATTCTTCGGGAAAGCTTTGCCCTCGCGCATCACCTTGAGCGTTTCTGTGATGGCAGGGTCATCACTGTTGAGATACATCATCCACGCCTCTTCTTTCATCATGTTGTAGATGATGCGACTGATGATGAAACGCTCCAGCAGCTTGTGAGACTTCTGAATCATCAGGTTGCGGCGGCGAAGTCCGTTCTTGTCAGCATAGGTGGCAAAACGGTCTACGATGTTCTGATGCTTCAAATAGGTCGCCATCTCGTTGATGTCATCCATCTGACTGAGTTTCGCACGATTCTCGTCAGTATAGTTGTAGGAGAACATGATGATCTGTCCGCTCATGGAAGCTTGTTTGTAGTAGGAAGTGACATCAGTGGTATCCTCTGCCACGAAGATGTCGGGAGTGATGCCACCACCCCCGAAGACAGGACGTCCGTTGTTGGTGTGATACTCCTTGCCCTCGTGCTTGATGCTGTCTTGAGAGAAGAACTCTCCATGCACATAGCGCGTTAGGATGTCTTCCTCATAGTCTTTGTTGCTGCCTGCCACATAAGGTTTCTGGATACAGCGTCCGGAAGGTGAATAGTAGCGGGCGATTGTGAGGCGTATCATGGACTGGTCGCTGAAGGCAATAGGCTGTTGCACGAGACCCTTGCCAAAAGAACGACGGCCGATGATGGTGCCGCGGTCGTTATCCTGAATAGCTCCCGCGAGAATCTCAGAGGCTGATGCCGACCCCTCGTCGATCAATACCACAAGAGGCAGTTGCTGATAGCTGCCACGCCCATCGCTACGATATTCCTGACGGGGCGACTTACGTCCCTGGGTATAGACGATGAGGCGGTTCTTGGGCAGGAATTCATTAGCAATCTGTACTGCCGACTGCAGGTAGCCACCCGTATTGCCTCTTAGGTCGATACAGAGGCTCTTGAAACTCTCCTGTGACAGTTTGGCCAGGGCGATGAGCAGTTCAGGATAGGTGTTCTCTCCGAAGTTCTTGATGCGGATATAACCCGTATTGTCGTCCAGCATGTAGGTTGCAGTAATACTCTTGGTAGGAATCTCACCGCGAGTGATGACAATCTGCCGTATCTTTTGCTCGCCGTAGCGCATGATGCCCACCTTCACCTTCGTATCCTTGGGACCCTTCAGACGGTGCATTGCCTCCTCGTTGGTCAGTGTCTTGCCCGTAAAAGGCTTGTCGTCGACAGTGACAATCTTATCGCCAGCGATGACGCCTGCCCGTTCGGCAGGACCATTGCTGATAACCTGTTGAACGTGGAGCGTATCCTGACGGATGGTGAACTCAATGCCCACACCTGAGAACGAGCCACGAAGATCGTCGTTGGCCTGCTGAACATCCTTGGCGGAGATATAGACGGAGTGGGGGTCGAGCTCGGCCAGAATCTGCGGCATCGCTTTCTCTACGAGGTCGTTGACATTGACAGTATCGACATATTGGTCGTCGATGATATGCAGCAGATTGTTGAGCTTGTTGCTGCTGGAATTGATGATGCTGAGTCGGTTGCCCGAGAAATGGTTGGCATAGAAGGTGCCAATCAGAATACCGATGACCACGCTGATGGCCATCAACAGGGGCATGAGGCGGCTGCTTCTTTTGTTGTTCATTGTCGATATTTCGTTGTTTCGATGATTCGTTGTTCCGATATTTCGATGTCTCGTCACTCTCCGAGGTAGACTACCTCAATGCCTGCACGCTCTAACAGTTCGATGCCATCAGTCAGGCGGTATTTCTCGCCATATACAACTCGCTTGATGCCCGACTGGATGATGAGCTTGGCACACTCGATGCATGGTGAAGCAGTGATATAAATCGTGGCACCGTCGGAGTTGTTCGACGAGCGAGCCAGTTTGGTGATGGCGTTGGCCTCAGCATGCAGCACATAGGGTTTGGTGATGCCGTTGTCGTCTTCGCAGATGTTCTCGAAGCCGCTGGGCGTACCATTGTATCCGTCACTGATGATCATGTTGTTCTTGACCACCAGTGCGCCTACTTGGCGGCGCTGGCAGTAGGAGTTCTTAGCCCAGATGCGGGCCATCTCCAGATAGCGCAGGTCAAAACTTCTTTGTTTATTGTTCATGGGGGTAATGGGGCTAATGGGCCTGATGGGGCGTATGGGTATTGTGGGCGTTATGGGTTTTGGGAGACTTTATGCCATTACGCTTGAGTAGGGCGTCAATGGTTGGTTCACAGCCACGGAAGCGCTTGTAGAGCGTCATGGGATGCTCTGTGCCACCCTTTGATAGAATCTCGTTGCGGAAACGCTGAGCAGTCTCTTGGTCGAAGATGCCGTGGCGTTTGAATACGCTGAAAGCGTCGGCATCGAGCACCTCGGCCCATTTGTAGCTATAGTATCCGGCCGCATAACCGCCAGCCATGATGTGCGAGAACTGTACCGTCATACACGTATCGGGCAGTTGACGACCCAGAATGGCTTTCTTCCAGGCCTGCTTCTCAAAGGGGATGATGTCGGAAGTAAACGCCTCCCGCTGTGTGTAGTAGGCCATATCGAGCAGGCCGAAGCTGACCTGTCGGAGACAGGCTGTAGCAGCCATGAAGTTGCGGCTTTTGATGATGCGGGTGATCAGCTCGTCGGGAAGGGGCTCGCCTGTTTGGTAGTGGAAGGCAAAGGTGCGCAGGAATTCTTTCTCGACGGCATAGTTCTCCATGAACTGCGAGGGCAGTTCAACGAAATCCCACCACACGTTGGTACCTGACAACGATTCGAAACGCGTATTGGCGAAAATGCCATGCAACGAGTGCCCGAACTCATGAAGGAACGTCTCAACCTCGCCAAGTGTCAGCAGGGCAGGTCTCTCAGCGGTCGGCTTTGTCAGGTTCATCACCACAGAGACGTGGGGACGTATGTTTTCTCCTTTCCTGTCGATACACTGTCCCTGATACGATGTCATCCACGCACCGCCCTGCTTGCCTTTGCGAGGATGGAAGTCGGCATAGAATACGGCGAGATACGAGCCATCCTTGTCGAACACCTCATAGGCCTTGACATCAGGATGATAGACAGGGATGTCCTTATTCTTCTTAAAGGTGATGCCGTAGAGGCGGTTGGCCAGTCCGAAGACGCCGTCAATGACCTTCGACAGTTCGAAGTAGGGACGTAGCATCTCCTGGTCGATGTTGTATTTCTTCATCTGCAGCTTGTGCGAATAGAAGCCGGCATCCCAAGGTTTCAGTTCCGCTTTCGCCATCTTTTTCAGCTCCTCGCGCTCTTTGATAGCGGTGGGCTTATAGGCATCCACAAGGTCATCGAGCAGACGATAGACCTTTCGTGGATTGGAGGCCATACGACGTTTCAACACATAGTCGGCATAGGTCTTGTAGCCCAACAGTTGGGCAATCTCGCGACGCAGATTGATGATGCGCTTACAGATGTCGAAATTGTTCTCACTATTGTCGTGGGTACATACCGTGTTACGTGCCATATACAGCTGCTTCCTCAGTTCACGCTGTGTGGAATAGGTCATGAAGGGCGAATAACTGGGCATGTCGAGGGTGAACACCCAGCCCTGCTTGCCTTGTTCCTGGGCAGTCAGTGCCGCAGCCTCGCGAGCAGTATCGGGCAGCCCGTCGAGTTGGGCCTCGTCGGTAATATGAAGTTCGAAAGCCTTATTCTCCTTCAGCAGGTTCTGAGAGAACTGCAGGCTGAGCATCGAGGCTTCTTCAGTTAGCTGGCGCAACTTGTCCTTGCCGGCATCGTCGAGCAAGGCACCACTGCGCACGAATCCGTCGTAGCAGTTGTCGAGCAACATCTGTTCTTCGGGCGTCAGTCGGCGATGGTGCAGGTGAACCTGTCGGACACGTTCGAAGAGTCGTGGGTTGAGGCGTACGTCGTTGGCATGCTGGGTCAGCAGGGGCTGCATCTTCTGCGCCAAGGCATCCATCTCGTCGTTGGTCTCGGCACTCAACAGGTTGAAGAATACCGTCGACACGCGTGATAGCAAGTCGTAGTAGCCCTCATCCTCCTCGGTATTGATGATGGTATTGTCGAAGGTCGGCTTCTCAGGATTGTTGATGGTCTTCTCTATCTGTTCGTTGTCACGACGAATGCCTTCAAGGAAAGCTTCTTCGTAGTGTTCCAGACGGATACGGTCAAACGGCACCGTATCGTGTGGTGTGCCATACGGTTCGAAAAAAGGGTTCTCTGACCCACGGTCAGAGTGTGGCGTTGCGAATCTTATTTCACTCATACTAACGTTTCCTAATCAACCTGCAAAGGTACAACAAAGGAATGAAATAATGGCAGGATTAAAAAGAATTAACGTTACATGAGCAGTCGTTCCAGCATGGGTATCTCGATACGGCCTCGATGCAGTGTCAGCTGTCCGTCCTCCTGCATGGCGTTGAGTGCGCGGCTGATGTCGAGGCGACTGTCGTTGAGCTCGTCGGCAATGTGCTGCATCAGGACCATGAACGTCTTGGGTCCTGCGGGATGGATACATCGCGAGAAGAAGAAGCGCACCAAGCGCTCACGCATGCTTTTGGGAGCCGAGCGCCAGGCATAGTGTCGCAGTCGCTGGCTCTCAGTGGCCATGATGTTAAGCATGTTCAGACGAAATACGAGCTGGGTATCAAATAGGAGTAGCACCTCCTGCTTGTCGATGGTAATCATGTTGCAGGGGGTGGCCGTCTTGAACGTCGTGGTATAACGCTGTGAGAGTCCAAAGAGGTGGTCTGGCTGAATGGTATAGGGCGCCTTGACGCTCTCTATCACGCGACAGGAATGGTCGTCGCTGATGGTCTCACATCTCAGGACACCATGTGTCAGGAAAATTAGATGCTTGCACGCATCACCCTCCTTGACCAGATACTTCTCGGGCGCAAGCTTGCTGAATCCGAACTTCGTGTGCGTGACGACCTCCATCAGGTCGGCATGACTCATGCCCTGAAAGAGCGGGAATTGCAGCAGCTGGTCGTAGATGGTCATGATGGAATCGTCTTATTGCGCTATCTTGTCTTTCAGCGATGGCGAGTACCACACCTTGTTCTCTCCGTTGTCATCATAGATGAGGTAGGCCATCAGGTCGGGGTTACGCTCCAGTACCTTCAGCGCTTCGTCAAAGCCTATCACCATAAAGGCTGTGGCATAGGCGTCAGCACGCATGCATTGGTCTGTGAGAACCGTGGCCGAGAGAATGTTGTGCTGAACGGGATAGCCCGTCTTGGGGTCTATCGTGTGGGCATATTTCTTTTTGCCTTTATAATAGAAGTTACGATAGTTGCCGCTGGTGGCCATGGCCTTGTCTGTGACGTTGAGTGTCGTCTGCAACTCCTGCCCCTCATTCAGTGGGTCGTTGGTGGGTTTGGTGACGCCTATCTTCCAGGGCAGTCGCTTCTCGCTGATGCCGCGTGTCACGATTTCTCCGCCTATCTCCACGAGGAAGTTGTTGATGCCTTTCGATGCCAGAAGTTTTGCTACGACATCAACACCATAGCCCTTGGCGATGGCCGAACAGTCGAGCGTGATACGTTTGTCGCTCTTGACGATGCGTTGGCCATCGTAGTGCACCTTCTTATAACCTATCATGGCCATGAGAGAGTCTACGGCGTGCTTGTCGGGCAGCTGCTCGTTCTTGAATCCGAAACCCCATGCGTTGACCAGTGGCCCTACGGTGATGTCGAAGCTGCCATGGGTGTCGTCACTGATCTCCTGGGCTTGACGGAACACCTCGAGGAACATCTCGTTGGGTTTCATGTCGCGGTTGCTGTTGATACGCGAGATGATGCTGTTCTCGTTGAACATCGAGAGGGCGTTGTCCACCTCCTGCATCTTGGCCTCTATCTCTTTCTTCAGGTCAGTATCATACTGGTAGGTGAGATGGTATGTCGTGCCGAAGATAAGCCCCGAACAGTGTTGGTAGGGTATGCTGCGCTGCTGACGTATGATGAGTACTGTGCCGACGATGAGCAGCAGCAGAAAGGGTATCTGCCACAGTAGTCGCTTTTTTCGTAGTTCGTCCATTATTATTTGGTAGTGTTAGGTTAGATATCGATAATCACATTGAAGTTGGCCGACATGTTGTCAGTGTCGTTGAGGCCGAAGCCCGGCACATACCATGAGTTGCCGATGTCGCCCTCCTTGTGGTAGAGACGCCGTTTATAGCGTATGTTCCATCCCAGATGGAAGGGCCCCATGATTCTGGCATCGATGCCGAATACCGCCTCCAGCCAGTGTTGCTGACAACTCATGCCTTCGACACCGAAATACGATTTGGTTCTCCAGACGGGGTCTTTCATTTCGTCGTTGATGATATCGCACTTGTAGGTGGTGAAGGCATAGCGGAATCCTGCAAAGATACGGTAGGGCTCATGCTTCTTCTTCATGATGTTCCAGTCCATACCGATGCGGAAATAGGGCGCTGTGGTCTTATAATACAGTCCTGTTATGTCGTCTTTGTTGTGTTTGGCATGACCCACTCCCACCTCGAAAATGGGGAACCACTGGTCGTGCAGATTGATACGAAGAGCACCCTCGTATTCGCCATAGTCGCTCAGCATGATTCTGGCGGGACCTACGAGGTCAAACGATACCGCAAAGCCGCGGAAGAAAGCAATCGAGTCTTTCTCCGCCTTGATATGCTTCTGTGCCGAGAGGCTCTGAGCCATCATCAGCAACAGCAGGCTAACGGTCAGCTTTGAGATATAGGTAGAAATGCTCTGATGTGTCATAGTTTACTTCGCGGTTGTTGAGCTTGATAGAGTCGATGCCATTCTTCGTGTACGTCAGCGCGGTGATCTGGTGGAAATAGGTCGCCCTGCAATCGACACTCTCGAAATGCTCGGTGTTCTCCTTGCTGACGCAGATGGTGTCGCGCCATTCGCCTCCTTTATTATTTTTCAGTAGTGTGAAGAGCGAGTCTTCTGGCATGACGTAACTCATGGCAACGGCGAATGAGGTACCTTTCGAACCACATAGCCTGTTGATGACCGTAGAGTCTCTCTTGCCGTCTTTATATTCGATGCGATGAATCCAGACACTCAAGGTGTCAATACCCAACGTGTCCGTTTTCCCGTTGGGTTTCTTCAGGGCATAGGTAGTCTCCACCTTGTTCTTGACAGGACAGTCGATGCTGGAACATGCCGCCAACACGATGGCTGCCATGACGGATAATATGACGCTGATCTTCTTCATGTTTAAATGCGTAGCGTCTCTTCTATCTGGTAGTCGTTGCGTCCGGCACTATTGCGGCTGATCAGGTCGCCCAGGAATCCTGCAAGGAACAGTTGGGTACCAATCATCATCATGGTCAGTGCGATGAAGAAATAGGGCGAGTCGGTGACCAGACGCATGGGGACACCATTGTAGAGGGCCCACGCCTTCTGAGCGCCCAGGAAGAATGCTGCGAGGAAACCAATGAGGAACACGATGGTGCCCAGGAATCCGAAGACGTGCATGGGCTTCTTGCCAAAGGTGCCGAGGAACCACAGTGTCATCAGGTCCAGATAACCATTCACAAAGCGGTTCCAGCCCATAAACTTCGATTTACCGTACTGGCGCTTCTGGTGGTGTACAGGCTTCTCGCCAATCTTGTCGAAACCGGCATTCTTGGCCAGATAGGGGATGAAACGGTGCATCTCGCCAAATACCTCGATATTCTTCACCACCTCCTTGCGATAGGCCTTCAGTCCGCAGTTGAAGTCGTGCAGGTTCTTGATACCGCTCACCTTGCGGGTGGTGGCGTTAAAGAGCTTGGTGGGGATGGTCTTCGACAAGGGGTCGCCCTGACTGCGGTTCTGCTTGTAGCCGCTCACCAGGTCGTAACCGTCTTCCTTGATCATCTTGTACAGTTCAGGAATCTCGTCGGGTGAGTCCTGCAGATCGGCATCCATCGTGATGACTACGTCACCCTGAGCCTCCTTGAAGCCACAGTAGAGCGCAGGGCTCTTGCCGTAGTTGCGACGGAACTTGATGCCTTTGACGTGATCTGACTTCTCTGCCAGTTCGCTGATGACTTCCCATGAGCGGTCGGTAGAGCCGTCGTTCACGAAAATGACTTCGAACGAAAAGTTGTTCTGGGTCATCACACGCTCTATCCAACTGTACAGTTCTGGAAGCGACTCATCCTCATTATATAAAGGTATTACTACAGATATATCCATAAGTTTTTCTTGATTTATGGCTGCAAAGGTAGTGCAAAATGCGCAAAAAGCAAAATAAATCGCAATTTATTTGCGGGATAACAAAAAAAGAGTTACCTTTGCAGCCGCAAAAGACGGGCAGTCCTGCACGGCCAGCTCCCTCGGAATCCCCCAGGATGGGAACATAGCAAGGGTACTTGGTTGTAGCGGCGCGATGTAGACCGCTGCCCACCCGCCTCTTTAGCTCAGTTGGCCAGAGCACGTGATTTGTAATCTCGGGGTCGTTGGTTCGAATCCGACAAGAGGCTCACCCAAATCTTATTCCGCATGAAACAGGCTATGATTCTGGCTGCAGGCCTGGGCACACGATTGAAGCCCTTGACGAATACCATGCCGAAGGCGCTGGTACCTGTCGGAGGCACGCCACTGCTCGACCTGAATATTCGCCGACTCATGGCACAGGGCTACGACCGTTTTGTAGTCAACGTGCACCATTTTGCCCAACAGATTATCGACCATGTCGCCCAACAGGACTATGCGCCCCTTGTACATTTCAGCGATGAGCGCGATGAACTGCTTGAGACGGGTGGGGCACTCAAGAAGGCCCAGATGCTGTTTCATGATGATTCTCCCATTCTTATTCACAATGTCGATATCCTCGATAATATCGATTATGCATGGCTGTCGCATCAGCATCTGGCCGATGAGGATGCGGTGCTCGTCGTGAGTCGTCGTAAGACCAAGCGCTATCTGCTCTTCGACAATGCCATGCGCCTGATGGGATGGACGAATATTGAGACGGGTGAGGTGAAGTCGCCCTACGAGTATGTACGTCGTACGGGGCTCTCCCAGCATGG
Source organism: uncultured Bacteroidales bacterium (assembly GCA_902799655.1). Lineage (GTDB taxonomy): Bacteria > Bacteroidota > Bacteroidia > Bacteroidales > Bacteroidaceae > Prevotella. Next base: position 28,159 of record CADCBH010000004.1, on the reverse strand, counting down.
TGAGCCGCTTAGCATGTTTGCCTTCTCTGGCATCCACAGCTTCTCGCCACGCCTGTTCCCACTGATGGATCGCTTTCCTGAGCGTTTCCCCATCATCGATTTCTACCTCAGCGTTTGTCACCGCTCCCATATCGTAGGACTCGTCAAGGACGATCTTCAGGTTCTTGATGTTGGCAAACTCGACTCGCTCGACCAAGCAGAACAATTTATCAAACAACTATAGACATGCAAAAAATAATCATTCTCGATTTCGGATCGCAGACTACGCAGCTGATTGGCCGTAGGGTGCGCGAGCTTGATACCTTTTGCGAGATTCTTCCCTACAACAAGTTCCCTGTAGGTGATGACTCTGTGATTGGCGTCATCCTCTCTGGCTCACCCTATAGTGTCCACGACCCTGAGGCCTTTAAGGTTGACCTCTCTCAGTTCGTCGGACGCGTCCCCGTGTTGGGCATCTGCTATGGTGCGCAATTCATTTCGAACACTCTGGGCGGCAAAGTTGAGAAGGCCGACTCGCGTGAGTATGGACGTGCCAACCTGCAGACGGTAGATACCACGAATGCCCTCTTCAAGGGTTTTGAACAGCATTCACAGGTATGGATGTCGCATGGCGATACCATCACGGCCATTCCCAGTGACTTCAAGGTCATTGGCAGCACCAAGGATGTGACCAACGCCGCCTTTGCTTCTACCAGCCAGCCCGTTTGGGCCGTGCAGTTCCATCCGGAAGTGTATCACACCTCTCAGGGTACGCAGCTGTTGAAAAACTTCGTGGTAGATATCTGTGGCAGCAAGCAGGAGTGGAGTGCCGCCTCGTTTGTTGACAGCACTGTTGCTGAACTGAAGGAGCAGCTGGGCAACGATCGTGTCATCCTGGGTCTCTCAGGAGGCGTTGACTCGTCAGTCGCTGCCGTTTTGCTGAACAAGGCCATTGGCAATCGCCTGACCTGTATCTTCGTCGACCACGGCATGCTGCGCAAGAATGAGTTCCAGCAGGTGATGAACGACTACCAGTGCCTTGGCCTCAATGTCATCGGTATTGATGCTTCTGAGAAGTTCTTTGGCGATCTGGCTGGCGTTACCGATCCGGAGCAGAAGCGCAAGATTATCGGACGCGACTTCGTCGAGGTGTTCAATGCTGAGGCCCATAAGATTACGGATGCCAAGTGGTTGGCACAGGGTACCATCTATCCCGACCGTATTGAGTCGCTCAATATCACTGGCAAGGTCATCAAGAGCCATCATAATGTCGGTGGACTGCCCAAGGAGATGAACCTCCAGCTCTGCGAGCCCCTCAAGTGGCTCTTCAAGGATGAGGTGCGTCGCGTGGGTCGCCAGTTGGGTATGCCCGAACACCTGATTACGCGCCATCCCTTCCCTGGTCCTGGTCTTGCCGTACGTATCTTGGGTGATATCACGCCCGAACGTGTCCGCATTCTTCAGGATGCCGACGATATCTATATCCGTGGCCTCCGCGAGTATGTTGACACAGATGGAGAGACTCTATACAATAAGGTGTGGCAGGCAGGTGCTATCCTCCTTGCCACTGTGCGCAGCGTAGGTGTGATGGGTGATGAGCGTACCTATGAGCATCCCATTGCCTTGCGTGCTGTTACCTCTACCGATGCCATGACTGCCGACTGGGCTCATCTGCCTTACGACTTTATGGCTAAGGTGTCGAACGAGATTATCAACAAGGTTCGTGGCGTCAATCGCGTCTGTTACGACATCTCGTCGAAACCGCCCGCAACGATCGAGTGGGAGTGATGCTCCCCTTCCTTTAGAGACCGCCAGGAATAGATGATTGGCGATGAACTGAAATACAGGGTGCAGAGTGCCTTCGGCTATGTGCCGACAGGCGAGCAGCAGGTAGCAATGGATGTGTTAGCAGCATTCATGGCCGACCATAGTGACTACCCTGTGATGCTGATGCGTGGCTCGGCAGGAACGGGAAAGACGACGCTGGCGGCAGCCATCGTACATGCCATGCTGATGCTGAAACAGCAGTTGGTATTGATGGCACCTACCGGACGTGCTGCCAAGGTGTTCTCTCAATATGCAGGCCATGCCGCCTATACCATTCATCGCCGTATCTATCGCCAGAAGTCTCTGGAGGGCGCTTTTGATCTGAACTATAACAATGCTCACGATACATTGTTTATCGTAGATGAGGCATCGATGATCAGCCTCTCGTCAGGTGATGGGAGAAGCGTGCTCGATGACCTCATCCAGTTTGTTTATAACGGGCGCAACTGCCGTCTGATGCTCATTGGCGACCATGCCCAGCTGCCTCCAGTGGGCGAGGAGGAGAGCCCTGCCCTGATGACCCATGTGTTGAAGGGCTATGGCCTGAAGGTCTATGAGTGTACGCTCAACGAGGTGCTTCGCCAAAGCCAGGACTCTGGCATTCTCTATAATGCTACACTCATCCGCAGCCTGGGACCAGTCCCCCAATTACCCAAGATCCTGTTCCAAGGCTTTGCCGACATCCATCGGGTGATGGGCGACGAACTCATCGAGACGCTGTCGGGCAGCTATAGTAGGGTAGGCCTCGACGAGACGATGGTGGTGACACGTTCCAACAAACGTGCCAACATCTTCAACCAAGGCATCCGCAACCAGATTCTGGGACGTGAGGAAGAACTGTGTACGGGCGACCTGCTGATGATCGTGAAGAACAATTACTTCTGGGGTACGGGCTCGGGCCTGGAGTTCCTCGCCAATGGTGACCATGCCGTAGTGCGTCGCGTGAAGAACATCCACGAGCTCTATGGCTTCCGCTTTGCTGAGGTGACCATGACGTTCCCCGACTACAACAACGAAGAACTGACGGCTACGGTGCTGCTCGACACACTGACCAGTGAGGCTCCTGCGCTGACCCATGAGCAACAGGAACAGCTCTTCGAACAGGTGATGGCCGACTATGCCGACATCCCCCTGAAGGCTGACCGCTTGAAGAAGGTCAAGGCCGACCGCTACTACAATGCCCTGCAGGTGAAGTTTGCCTATGCCGCCACTTGTCACAAGGCACAGGGCGGTCAGTGGGCGCACGTCTATGTGGATCAAGGCTATATGACGGATGATATGCTGACCACCGACTATCTGCACTGGCTTTATACCGCCTTCACGCGTGCTAGCGAACAACTCTATCTGGTGAACTGGCCCCAAACCCAAATTCGTAATTCATAATTCGTAATTCATCATGATCTACCTGAATGACGATATAGCCCATTTCGACTTGGAGCAGGCCTTGCCGTTGCTGAGCGAGCAGCGTCGCGAGCAGTGCCTGAAGTTCAGGCATGAGCAGGGACGCAAGACGTGTGCGGCAGCCTATCTGTTGCTTCGCCAGGCCTTACGCGAGGAGTATGGACTCCTCGAGGCACCGCTCTTTGACTATGGCGAACACGGCAAGCCGGTATTGCGCCAGTGGCCTCGCATCCATTTCAATCTGAGCCATTGTAAGGAGGCAGCCATCTGTGTGGTCAGCGACAAGCCCGTAGGTGTTGATATCGAGAGCATCCATCGCTATAGTGAGTCGCTGGCACGCTATGTGATGAACGACGCCGAGATGGAAACGATACTACATGCTGACAACCCTGCCTTCGAGTTTACCAAGCTGTGGACGCGGAAGGAGGCTGTCGTCAAACTCAGTGGCCACGGCATCTCCAATGATATGAAGCCTGTCCTCACTCGTTTTGCTGGTGAGATCCAGACCGTAGTCACCGATCATTACGTATACTCAATAACCTTTTAAAACGAAATAACTATGAATTTAGATGGACGACGCGAAAGCTCAAATGTAGAAGACCGCCGTGGTATGAGCGGAGGCAAGAAGGCCGGTCTCGGTGCTGGCATCGTAGGTGTGATCATTGCGATGGCGATGGCTTACTTCTCAGGAGGCGACCCTCTGTCGGCAGGCATGCAGGCCCTTCAGGAGAATGGTGGCCTGGGCTCGCTGACGGGTACCAATACGGAGGTCAGCGAAGACCAGCGTGAGTTTACCGAGGAGGAACAGGAGCTGGCCCGCTTCTCGACACAGATCCTGGCAGGTACCGAGGATGTGTGGAAGGATATCTTCGAAGAGAACGACATGGAGTACCAGGTGCCTACCATGGTGCTCTATACCGATGGCACACAGACAGCCTGCGGACAGGGTTCCGCACAGATGGGCCCGTTCTACTGCTCTGGTGACCAGAAGCTGTATATCGACCTGTCGTTCTTCACCACCATGAAGCAGAAGCTGGGTGCTGAGGGCGACTTCGCCTATGCCTACGTCATTGCCCACGAGGTGGGCCACCATGTAGAATATCTGACGGGTATCCTGCAGGATGCCCACGAGAAGATGGCCAAGATGAACCAGACCGATGCCAACAAGATGTCAGTGCGTCTGGAACTGCTGGCCGACTTCTATGCCGGCGTATGGGCACACCACGACAACAAGATGTTTGGCTCCTTGGAGGATGGCGATATCGAGGAGGCCATCAACTGTGCCGAGGTCATTGGTGACGACTATCTGCAGAAGAAGGCCCGTGGCTATGCCGTCCCCGAGTCCTTCAATCACGGCACCTCCAAGCAGCGCATGAAGTGGTTCAAGCGTGGTCTGGAGACGGGCGATGTCTCGCAGGGCAACACCTTCGAGTGCTCTGATGCAGAGCTGTAGAAACTATAAAAAAAGGTCGCTTATGCGGCCTTTTTTACTTTCTTCTCAGTAGTCTTTGTTGACTTCTTGTCTGAAGTTTTCTTGGTAGACTTCTGATCGGTGGTCTTGATGAAGCGGCCCTTCTCGTCACGGGCGGGAGTGGTCTTCTTTGTAGTGGTGGCCTTCTCTGTGTCTGCCTTCTTCACGAAGCGGCCTTTCTCGTCACGGGCGGGAGTGGTCTTCTTGGCTGCTGTGGTGGTAGCCTTCTTAGCTGCTGTGGTTTCTTTCTTGGCTGTAGTAGCCTTCTTGGCAGCTGTGGTCGTGGTCTTCTTGGCAGTGGCTGCTGCAGCAGTGCCATAGCAGCGCTGACACTCGTGGCGGCCCATCTTCTTGGCTTCAGCAGTGCTGACGCTCTTGATGTCCTTGGAGTTCTTGAGGTAGCTGCATGACTTGCTCTTGTGGTAAGCGACGGCATCGCTGCCTGTTGATACGTAAACGGTTTGTGCCTGAGCCGTCATTGCCATGCAGATGAGGGCTGTGAGGATGAACATCATCTTTTTCATAATCATTGTTTTTAGGTTATTTATCGTAATTCGTAATCGTAATTCGTCATTCGTAATTAATATGCATGATCTTTCTCAATCTCTTCCTTCGTCAGCTTCTTCTTGTCGATGGCATACCACGCATAGACGATATATGCCAGCACGAAGGGGATGAGCAGGCTGACGATGGCCATCGTACGCAGGGTGAACTCACTGCTGCAGGAGTTGACGATGGTGAGTGACGACTGCAGGTCGGCTGTCGAGGGATAGTAGGCGGTGTGGTTCCATGCTGACATGAGCAGTAGGGGCAGCACGACGAGTACGACACCGATGCCTGCTGGCCAGATGCCCTTGATGTAGTCTTTGGAAACGACTGTCTTGCCAATGGCAAAGAGTACCATGACGACACCCACGAGGAAGAGGATGGTCAACGGCCATAGGGTGATGAAGTTGTCGAGGTACTTGTAGGGCTCCATATAGATGACTCCCTCGTCGTTATAGGCATAGCCGTCTTTCAACAGCAGGTGAACCAGATAGGCGACGAAGAGGATGAGGAAGGGCACGGCGGCACCTATGAGGCGCACGCTGGCACGACTGCGGATGTCCTCGTCATCTACATTATTAATAATATATAAGGTTCCCAATACGCGAGCCAGGAACATCACGGCCAATCCGAATACCAGTACCCAGGGGTTGAGCAGGGCATCGAGGCCATGCGAGGCGTTGGCCCAGCGCGAGATGATGGGTGTAAACGACTCAGCATCAATCAGATTGTCCTTGGCAATGATGAAGTTGCTGCCTTCGAAGAAGGTGGCCACGGCACCGCCTAAGAGCAGTGGGCCGACCAGTCCGTTGATGATGAGGAACCACTGGAAGGTCTTAGGGCCGAGGATGTTGCCCAACTTGTTCTGGAACTCGTAGCTGACGGCCTGCAGGACGAAGGTGAACAGGATGGCCATCCACAGCCAGTAGGCACCGCCAAAACTGGTGGAGTAGAAGAGGGGGAAGGAGGCAAAGAAGGCTCCTCCGAAGGTGACCAGCGTAGTGAAGGTCAGTTCCCACTTGCGACCTGTGGAGTTGATGATGAGTCGTCGGCCTTCCTCCGTATATCCTAAGGAACGAACCATCGAGTTTGCACCTTGTACAAACAGTAGGAATACCAGTAATGCTCCCAATAATGATACCAGGAAGCACCAGTAATGCTGTAAGAAACTATAACTAGTCATAATTTTAGGAGTTATAAGGAGTTAGAGGAAGTTAGAGGGAGTCAGAAGTATAATCCGGTCCTTTCTTGATCTGCTTGAGCAGGATGCTGATCTCTACGCCCAGCATGAGGGTGAAGAGGAACAGGAAGAGGAAGAAGGTGAGGGCAACGCTGAAGCCGTTGATGTCGCTGACAGCTACCCACGTGGGCAACATGTCCTGAATGGTCCATGGCTGGCGTCCGAATTCAGCGACGAGCCAGCCGCTCTCCGATGCGATATAAGCCAGCGGCACAAGGATGATAGCCAGCCAGTAGTGCCATGCGGGCAGTCCTGTGATGTCATTGCTATCGGCCTGTGTCTCAGGCAGGATGCCTATCGTGGTCAGCAGGCGACGCGTGATGATGGAGAGGTAGGGAATCTTGAACACCATGATGCACATCAGGCCAAAGAAGAGGATGAAGATGCATCCCAGGATGACCATGATGCGGAATGCCCAGAAGTTGACGGGCACATAGGGTACGACGTCGTTCTTGTCCTTCACATAGCCGTAGCCGAAGTAAGGCATATTCTCGTTGAGCGTACTGATCTGTTCGGTGAGCTCCTCCTCGGTGCTACCTTCAGCCTTTGCATGACGGTAGGTGGCCAAAGCCTCGATGGCCTTCTTGCCTCGTGCCATCTTCTCCTCGACAGAGGGCTCTCTGGTGCCGTCGGGCTTGGTATAGCCGTTGAGGATGTCGTTGATGCCAGGCACATAGCCGTGGATATCATTGGTGGCCATGAAGGAGAGGGCATAAGGCATCTCAATCTTCATGGGCGCTTCCGACTCATGCTGATAGTCGGGCTGGCAGAACGGATTCACCCAGGCTACTGCCGTCAGTCCGATGTCCTTGCCACCATCGTAGAGGGCCTCCATGGCAGCCAGTTTCATGGGTTGCACCTGAGCAACGCTCTGTGCCGACTTGTGACCCGTCATAGCAGCGCCCAACGAGGCGATGAGACCTACGACGACGGCAATCTTGATGCTTTGTACGGCCAGCTTGGTGTCGCGTTTCTTCATCAGATACCAGCACGAAACAGCCACGACGAAGATGGCGCCGATGATCCATGCGGAGATGACGGTATGGCAGAACTTGTCGATGGCAAAGGGCGACAGTGCTACATCGAGGAAGCTGGCCATCTCGTTGCGCATGGTGTCAGGATTGAATTCGCAACCCACAGGATACTGCATCCACGCGTTGGCCACGAGAATCCACCATGCCGAGATGGTGGCGCCGAGGCCCGTCAACCATGTGGAGGCAAGGTGGAAGCCTGGCGAGACCTTCTTCCAACCGAAATACATCACGGCCACAAAGGTGGACTCCATGAAGAAGGCCACGATACCTTCGATGGCCAGTGGCGCTCCGAAGATGTCGCCTACGAACCAGGAGTAGTTTGACCAGTTGGTTCCAAACTCAAATTCCAGGATGATACCTGTGGCAACGCCCATGGCGAAGTTGACACCGAAGAGCTTCTGCCAGAATTGTGCCGTATCGCGCCAGAAAGTGTCGCGCGTACGATACCAGCACGTCTCGGCAATGCCCATGATGACAGCCAGTCCGAGTGTCAGCGGCACGAAGAGCCAATGGTAGATGGCCGTCAGTGCGAATTGAGCTCTTGCCCAATCGATAGAACAGGTGTCGATGTTCAAAAATAAGTCATTCATAGCATTTATTGTTTTAGGATTTGGGTAGCCACAAATTCTGCCTCCTGGCCTTCCTCCGCATGTTGATCGATATAGTTCGGAAAGAAAAAGACCTTCAGGATGGCAAAGATAATGAACAGCTTAATCAGGATAATCAGCCACAACGTGCGCCCTAACGTCATGTTCCGGAACCCGTCGCGATAAAGGTCGTAAGCCCTGTAAATCCAGCTTTGTCTGTTCATCGACATACGCTTTTTATCGTTAATATTGTTGCAAATGTAGTAAATAATTTCAAAACAACCAAAGTTTTCTTTGTTATTTCGAAGAAAAAGTTTATCTTTGCAGCGTGTTTTCGAAAACAAAATTACAGAATAAGTCATGAATAACAAGAAAATCGTAGCCCCTTTGGTGGCTGTTATTGTTCTGCTGATAGCTGGCATTGCCTACCTCGGCTATAGCCTCAGTCAGGAGAAACAAGTGAACAAGGACATGCAGGAATTGGCTGTTCTTGAGAAGCAGGAAATGGAAAATGAGTATCAGCAGTTTGCCGACCAGTACAGCGAGATGAAGACGCGCATCAACAACGACTCCATCGTGGCTCAGCTGACCCGTGAGCAGCAGCGCACCCAGGAGTTGCTGGAAGAGTTGCGCAAGACCAAGGCTGAGGATGCCGCAGAGATTACCCGTCTGAAGAAAGAGCTGGCTACCGTTCGTGCCGTGTTGCGCAGCTATGTCCTGCAGATCGACTCGCTGAACCAGTTGAATGCCGAGCTGATGGACGAGAACAACCGTGTGCGCTCTGAGTTGGAACTCACCAACCAGCAGAACCAGGCCCTGGCATCCAGCAATATGACGCTGTCAGAGAAGGTGGCCATCGCTTCACAGCTCAACGCCACGAATATCGCCTTGACACCGCTGAACAAGAAGAATAAGGACAATAAGCACATGAAGAAGGCCCGCTCGCTGCTCGTCTCCTTCAATGTGGCCCGTAACGTGACGGCTGCCAACGGTACCCGTGAGATCTTCATCCGCGTGACTACCCCGATGGGCGACGTGCTCAATGGTGGCGGCTCGTTCACCTATGAGGAGCGCTCACTGGCCTACACCATGAAGCGTACCATCGACTACTCTGGTGAGGAGACCCCTGTGACGGCTTCTTGGCCTATCAGCGAGACACTGCCTGGCGGTACTTACAACGTCAGCATCTTTGCTGATGGCAATATGATTGGCTCTAGAAACTTTACCTTCGAGAAGTAAACCACATACATGAACAGACTTTTTGTTCTATTATTGCTGGCATGTGTCCTACATCCTGTTGAGGCTCAGAGAATCCTGAGCCTCGATAGTTGCAGGGCCATGGCCTTACGCAATAACAAGCAGATGAGCGTGTCGCGCGTCAAGCAGGAGGTTGCCAAGAACCTGCGCAAGTCGGCACGTACGAAATATCTGCCGCATGTCAGTGCCGTGGGTGCTTATGTCTATACCAGCAAGGAGATCTCGCTGCTCAGCGATGATACAAAGAACGAGCTGGGCAATATGGGTACGACAGCATCGACAGGCATCCAGAATGCCGCCGGACAGATGTTTGCTGATGTGCCTCAATTGGGCACTTTGCTGGCCAATTCTGCTGTCTTCCAAGGTTTGATGGGAAAGGTCGGTGCAGCAGGCAACCAGTTCGGCCAGCATATCATCGACCAGTTCGAGTCGGATACGCGCAACACCTTTGCAGGTGCCATTACGGTGACGCAGCCCATCTTCATGGGTGGTGCCATCGTCGCCTTGAACAAGATGGCTGATATTGGTGAGCAGATGGCTGCCAACTCCGCTGATGCGAAGCGCCAGCAGACGCTCTTTCAAATTGACCAGGCCTATTGGCAGGTGGTGTCGTTGCGCCATAAGCAGAAGCTGGCTGAGGGTTACCTCAAGCTGATCAGCAAGCTCGATACTGACGTGCAGAAGATGATTCGCGAGGGCGTCGCCACCCGTTCTGAGGGACTGAGCGTCAGCGTGAAGGTGAACGAGGCCGAGATGACGCTCATCAAGGTCAACGACGGACTGACCCTGTCGAGGATGTTGCTGTGCCAACTCTGTGGCATGCCCGTTGACGAGCAGGTCAAGCTGGTGGATGAGGAGAAGGACAGCCTCGAAGTCGAGACGGTGAATCCTCAGTTCAGCATGGAGCAGGCGATGGAATTCCGTCCGGAGCTGAGAATGCTGAGAAACGTGGTCGACCTGAACAAGCAGACCACCAACATCCTGAAGGCTGGCAACCTGCCTCAGGTAGCCCTCTTCGGTGGTTATATGGTGTCTAATCCCAACCTCTATAATGGCTTCCAGCGTAAGTTCGCTGGCGTATGGAATCTGGGTGTATTGGTCCGCGTGCCCATCTGGAACTGGGGTGACGTAGCCTATAAGGTGCGTGCCGCCAAGGGCGCTGGTACCATTGCCGCCCTTGAACTCGACGAGGCTCGTGAGAAGATCTCCCTGCAGATCAACCAGAGCTCCTTCAAGCTCAACGAGGCCACCAAGCAGTTGCAGCTCGCCAGAGCCAGTGTGGAGCGTGCCAACGAGAATCTGCGCACGGCCGACCTGGGATTCCAGGAAGGTGTCATCTCCTCGACCACGGTCATGGAGGCTCAGACAGCCTGGCTGCAGGCCCAGTCGCAGAAAATCGACGCTGAGGTCAATCTGAAGCTCAGCCAGGTCAACCTGCAGAAGGCTCTCGGAACCCTGCAAGAGTAGACATCATCCTAATATTGAAGTCACGAAAAAACGAAATAACGAAAATAAACAATATGAGTGCAAAATCACAACATAACAACATCCTGCTTGCCATTATCGGCTTTGCCGCTGTTATCATTGTCGTGGCAGTCATCGGCTTCTTCGCCTTCTCGCGCGACAAGGAGGTGATTCAGGGACAAGTCGAGGTCGGTGAATACCGTGTATCCAGCAAGGTGCCTGGCCGTATCCTCGAGATACGTGTCAAGGAGGGCGATTTCGTCAAGGTGGGCGATACGCTGGCCATCCTCGATGCCCCTGAGGTGCGTGCCAAGATGGAACAGGCCCGTAGTGCGCAGGATGCCGCCTCAGCCCTTGAGCTGAAGGCGCAGAATGGTGCCCGTGAGGAGCAGATCCGTGGAGCCTACAACCTCTTGCAGCAGGCCAAGGCCGGTTTTGAAGTTGCTGAGAAGTCGTATGGCCGTGTGCAGCGCCTCTACGACGAAGGCGTGCTGAGTGCCCAGAAGCGCGACGAGGTGTATGCCCAGTATAAGGCTATGGAGGCTCAGATGAAGGCTGCCCAGAGCCAGTATGACATGGCTGTCAATGGTGCCCGTCGCGAGGATAAGCTCGCTGCTGCTGCCCAGGTGGGCCGTGCCAAGGGTGCTGTTCAGGAGGTCAACTCCTATATCAATGAGACGGTACAGATTGCCCAGATGGAGGGTGAGGTGACGGATATCTATCCCAAGATGGGCGAGCTGGTAGGTACTGGTGCTCCCATCATGTCGATTGCCGTGATGAAAGACCTCTGGGGCACGTTCAATGTCCGCGAAGACCAGCTCAACGGCATGGAGGTTGGCAAGACCTTTACCGCGTTTGTTCCTGCCTTCAACAAGGAGATCCAGATGAAGGTCTATTATATGAAGGATCAGGGCTCCTATGCTGTGTGGAAGGCTACCAAGGCCAACGGCCAGTACGACCTGAAGACCTTTGAGGTCAAGGCTCGCCCCGTTGACAAGATGGACGGTCTTCGTCCTGGAATGAGCCTGATAATCAAGGAATAAAGTGAATATACTCGGGCGGATATACAGACTCTCTGTGCGAGAATGCAAGATATTCCTGCACAACCCCATCTATGTCTTCTGCATGGTGGTCTTCCCACTCATGGTGATGTTCTTCTTCACCAGTCTGCTGGAGGACGGCCAGCCTACGGAGATGCCTGTTGCCGTGGTCGATTTGGACAACACCTCTACCACGCGCAGCCTCATTCGTAAGCTTGATGCCTTCCAGACCACCAGGATTGTGGCGCGCTATCCCTCCGTTGCTGAGGCGCGCAGTGCCATTCAGAACAACGAGATCTATGGTTTCCTGTATATCCCCAAGGGCACTACCGACGACCTGTTGGCCAGTCGCCAACCCAAGATTTCCTTCTATTATTCGCTGACCACGCTGATGGCTGGCTCCTTGGTCTATCGCGACATGAAGACCATTGCTACGCTGGGTTCCGCAGGTGTCGGACAGGCGACGATGCGGGCGAGGGGTTTCACTGACAAACAGATTATGTCGCTGCTGCAACCCATCAAGATCGACCTGCACCAGATCAGCAATTCCACGACAGACTATAACACCTACCTGACGACAGTCATGGTGCCTGGTATCATGATGCTCTTTATCTTCCTGCTCACCACCTATGCCATAGGTACCGAACTCAAGTTCGACCACTCCAGGCAGTTGGTGGAGATGGGTGGCGGTCGCATCTGGATATCGCTCGTCGGCAAGCTGTTGCCGCATACGCTGATATGGCTCACCATCAGTTTCTGTTATGCGTGGTATGTCTTTGGCGTCTTGGAATTCCCCCATCCGGGAGGTACGACCAAGATTGTGTTGCTCAACATCCTGATGGTGCTCTCATCCCAGGGCTTCGGCATCTTCGCCTTTGGTCTGCTGCCGTCGCTGCGCATGTCGATGAGTATCAGTTCGCTGTGGGCAGTGCTCAGCATCTCCATGGCTGGTGCAGCTTTCCCCCTGATGGCCATGGACGGTCCTCTGCAGTCGCTGGCCTGGCTCTTCCCCCTGCGCCACTATTTTATGTTTTACCAGATATGCGTTCTCAACGGATTCCCCATCCTCGATGCCTGGTGGCACATTGCCGCCCTGCTGGCCTTCATGCTGCTGCCCATCATCGTGGCTCCGAAGATTAAGAACGCTATGCTCACCTACGTATATATCCCATGAAGAAGGACGGAGTACTATATCGCATGATCCAAGGCATCGAGGATGCCTGCTACATCTGGCGACAGGAGATGCGTCAGGTGTTCAAGGACGAGGGTGTGCTCATCTTCTTCATCCTTGTACCGCTGCTCTATCCGCTGCTCTATTCGTGGATATATAATAATGAGACGGTTCACGAGGTGCCCGTCGTGGTGGTCGATGACTCCCATTCCCACCTCAGCCGTGAGTTCATCCGCATGTGCGACGCCACTGCCGAGGTGAAGATTACCTATCACGCCACGGATATGGACGAGGCCAAGATGCTGATGAGCCGTCAGATCGTCAGGGCTATCTACTACATCCCCTCCGACTTCCAGACACGTGTCAGTCGCATGGAACAGACCACTGTCAGCGTCTATTGCGACATGAGTCTCATGCTGGCCTACAAGGCGGCTTTTCAGGCGGCTACGTTGGTATCGCAGAAGATGGGTAGCAACCATCTGGTGAAGCTCTCTGGCAAGACCACCAATCGCGAGGAAGAGATACAAGTGCGTCCGCTGGACTACGAGGAAGTGCCTATCTTCAATCCCTCTGGAGGCTACGGCTCTGCCGTGCTGCCTGCCGTGCTCATGATCATTCTGCAACAGACACTCGTGCTCGGTATCGGCCTGGCTGCTGGTACGGCCCGCGAGAACAATCGCTATAAAGATCTGGTGCCCTTGCAGCGCCAGTATCATGGCATCTTCCGCATCGTGCTCGGCAAGACCATGTGCTACCTCATGATTTATATCGTCGTGGGTGTCTGGCTCTCCGTCATCGTACCACGCATATTCCACTTCCCCTGTCTCGCCCATTGGCAAGACCTGTTGGGTATGATGATACCCTATACGCTGGCCTGTATCTTCTTTGGCATCTGCGTGTCGTGTATCGTCCGCTATCGTGAGAACGTCATGTTGCTCATGGTCTTCGTCTCCATTCCCCTGTTGTTCCTCAGCGGTGCCAGTTGGCCGCAGAGCAACATCCCAGGCTTCTGGCAGGGTATCTCGTGGCTCTTCCCCTCCACCTTTGGCGTGAGAGCCTATATCCGTTTGAACTCCATGGGCGGCACCCTCAGCGACGTGCTCACCGAGTACCGCATCCTCTGGATTCAGGTCGCCGCCTATTTCATCCTCGCCTGCCTCGTCTATCGCCATCAGATCCGCCAAGCCCGCTTCCACGCCCTTGAGCGTCTCGACTTCCTGATGAAGCGCAAGGAACAGCGCAAGAAACAAGCGTAAATAAGACTTAGTTTAATGTAAAAGTTGGTATTTCGCGGGGGTGGTGCCAGTGTATTGCTGGAACACCTGATGGAAATATTTGCGGTCGTTGAATCCGCAGTAGTCTGCCACACTCTCTACCGACCAGTCGCGATGCTCCACCAGCACCCGCTGAGCCTCCTCGATGCGTAGCGTGGTGACCAGTCCTGCCAGTTTCCTGTATTCCGACTGTCTGAGCCACTCCTGCAACTGCTTCTGTGGTACTCCCATCTGACGGGCCACGATGCCCAGCGTCAGGTTGTGCTCGCGGTAGTGGCCAGCGGCTATCCATTTCTCAATTTTTTCATTGACCATTGACCATTGACCATTGACCATTATTGACTGCGCACAGAAAGACTCTTCATCGTTCGATGATGAATGGTCAATGTTCAATGATGAATGGTCAATGGTTTCTGCCTCCTCCACGCGCTCCACGTCCTTACTCACGCCATAGGTATAGAGACTGATGGTAGAGTAGGAGATAGCGAAGAAGAAGCCGATGGAGAAGAGGACGAGGGGTACACCCGTCATAAAGATGACCAGCGGTACGATGAAAGCCAGCAATGTCATGACTTTCATGCTCAGTCCCATCCATCCAAACAGATCGTGGCGCTCGCGGTCATAGTATTCGTCGACGGCCAGCTCCAGCTGCTTGTACGACTTATACTGCATGGTGAAGATACAGGTCTGCATCAGCACGTAGAGCACCGAAGCCACATATTCCGCTGTGCGCAGGGCCATCGACTCCTCTTGGAAGGGCACGCCGTCGAACAGTGCCATACCTATTAATAGTATAGCCGCCAGTGCACAGATGCCCGCCACCCATAGCCACTCCTTCCTGCTGACATGTCCCTGTCGTTGCACGTAGAGGATAGCCATGCCGCAGAGCAGCGAGGCAGGCGTGAAGAAGAGCAGGTTGCAGAACACGGCCTGCGTAATGCCCATCTCTCTTAACCCGAACGTATGTTGCAATAGGAACTGCAGGGCGATGAGTCCCGTACCTGCCGCCATCATCCAGCGTGCCTTGGCAAAGCTGCCTTGACGGATGGAACGGCTGGGCACACCCATGACCAGCATCACCGACAATACCAACATTGTCAGCATACCGCTAATCTGCATCTCTCCTAATGTAATCATCGCGCTGGGGTTAGTTCTTGGTTGCAAAATTACATATTTTCTTCGAAATGACCACCAAAAGAGGGGGTAAATGTCAGAAAAACACGATTTTTTGACACCTGATGATTGTTTTTCAGACACCAAACGCATTTTTCAGACACCTTTTCCTCTTCTTTTTCCTTATTTTTGCATCATTAATTAATCATATTTGTTATGTCGGAAACCATCAACGCAACCATCAACGAATTTCTGAAGCTCCCCCTTTGGGTCAGCATTCCCCTCGCCATGGTCTATGTCGGACTGGTGGCCTACATCTTCTATATCCTATGGCTTTATCGCCGTGAATACAAGAAATTATATTAATCGCTAAAAATATTTATGCAACGATTCATGAACAAGAAACTTAACGGTGTCTTCGCTATTGTGCTGACGTTAGTAGCGATGATGACGGGACAAACGGCATGGGCACAGGAGTCGGGCGGCAGTGAGGAACACCCTTGGGTGGTCACCAATTGGGCTGATCTGAAGACGAAAATGGCGGAGGGCGGATATATCCGGCTGGATGACGATGTGAGTGACCCCACCAAGTCGAACAGCAGTTACCTGGACGTACCTTCGGGTGTGACGGTGACGATGGACCTGAACGGCCACACCATCGACCGTGCCTTGACGGTGGCGACGAGCAATGGCTACGTCATCAACGTGGTAGGCACACTGACCGTGAACGATAGCAGCAACCCCAGCACGGGCACCATCACCGGCGGATGGAATCGCGACGGCTATGGCGCCGGCATATATGTCAGTAAGGATGCCTCGCTTATCCTGAACAACGGCTCCATCACCGGCAATAAAAATGAAAAAAACAGTGAGGCCAAAGGGGGTGGTGTCTATGTTGGAATCAGCGCCACATTTACCATGAACGGCGGCTCTATCACGAATAATTTGGTGAGCACATCGAGCCAATCGAATTCGGCATCAGGCGGCGGCGTATATGTGCATAGTTTTAGTTCCGGTGAAGGAACATTCAACATGAATGGTGGTGTCATCACAGGTAATTCCGTTATCTCCAATAGTGGGAATGCTTACGGCGGCGGCGTGCTTTATAATAACAGTAATTATCATGCTCACTTCAATCTTCAGGGCAACTGCACGATTACTGGCAATACAGGGATTGGTGGTGTAGCAGACAATGTGTATGTTAACTCGCTCATTAATCTTAGCGGGGCGCTGGATGCGGCGACTCGCATCGGTATTACTGCCACTGGCGGGACACAAATTATAGGTTACCAAGGAAGCAGCCTCTGCTCCCTGGACAATTTTACCTGTGACAAAACGGGCTTCGCCCTTCAGTCGTACAACGGAATTAGAATTATGACAGTCGGCGTGTTTGTAGCAGCCCGTGACGCCACCTGTACCGATACGGGCATCTCGCAGGACTGTTGGCTGAAGGACGGCCATTACTACAGCGACCAAGCCTGTACGCAGGAAATCAATCCCATCACTGCGGCCCTGGGGCACGACATGACTCACTACACTGCCGTAGCGCCTACCGAAACAGCCAACGGAAATGTGGAATATTGGTTCTGCACACGCTGTAGCAAGTATTTCCTGGATTCCAACGGCGACACAGAGACTTCCGCCAACGGTATCCTTGTTGGTCCCTCCGTCAACTATATAGATGTCGATGGTGTTGAGAAATCGCAATCTGCCCTGATTCTTACCGGAACAGAGACAATACTCTATGATGGTTGGTACGTGGCCATTGGGAATGTATCCTTCGACCATACAATTCATATGGAATACGGGCAAACTAGTAATGTTAAAATCATTCTAGCCGACGGGGTCACGATGAATATCGGCACTAGTGAAACACCGTTGAGCGAGAAATGTATCAATCATACGAGTTCAGGAGATATCCTGTCTATATACGGTCAGGCAAACGGCACCGGGACACTGGCGATGTACAGCGAATATACGGCTCTTGATATACCAGTGGCCAATATCTACAGCGGACACGTCACCGCCCAGGGCGGAACAAACAACTCTGGCATCAACGCACAGGATGGAATCACCATAACGGGCGGAAATGTCCATGCGACAGGCGGATACAAAGGAATCTCCTCCAGGGGAAGCAACGGCACGATCACTCTAGGCTGGACCAACCCCGCCGACCGCATCTATGCCAACGAGTATCAATACTACGATAATCCTAATTATCCAGAGTGTAAAGGCAGTCTGATTATCGCTACGGGCCAGTATCTCTACAACGGCACGGAAGTGCTTAGCGGCACCATCGATGACCTGGCGAAGGTGAATGACAAGACCCTGCAGCCCGCCGTGAAGATGACCCTGCCCACAGGCGTTACCGCCAGCGGCACGGGCGTCATCAATCAGACCGACGGCACGTATGTCCTGCCAGGAACTGCCGTCACGCTTTCGCACAGCCGCGATGGCTGTACCGTCAGCTATGCGAGCGACGAAGTGACCGTCAGCGAGGGTGGTACATTCACCATGCCCGCCACGGATGTGACCGTCTCGGCTACGTTCGCTCCCGACCCTGACCACTTCGCTGACAATGGCGACGGCTCGTACACCATCAAGACCGCTACGGGCTGGAGTGTCTTCTGCGACGCCCTGCAGGACAACGACACCTACAACCGCTTCAGCGGCAAGACGGTGAATCTGGCTGGCGACATCGGCACGGCGCAGAACCCCATCACCCGTATGGCGGGCTCGAGCGAACACGAATTCTGCGGCACCTTCGACGGACTGGGCCACACGCTGACCATCGACATCAGCAGCAGTGGTAATTACACGGCAATCTTCAGCTATGTCAGCACCACCAAGGTCAACCCCAGCGACGAGAACAATACCCCCGCAGCCATTCGCAATCTGAAGGTGGCCGGCAACGTCAACGCTGCGGATACCCACCTATATGCTGGCGGCCTTGTAGGCACCTGCAATGGTGTGGTTGACATTGAGAACAGCCTTGTCAGCACCGTCATCAACAGTCAGGTCATTAACAATGGCTCTCACGGCGGCATCGTAGGCTATTGGGACAATGGCACACTCACCATTAGTGGTTGTGTGTTCGATGGAAAGTTGCTCGGCAGCGACACAAACGGATGCGGCGGGTTTGTTGGCCTTCGAAATCATGGTATCATCAACATATATAACTCGCTCTTCGCCCCTGCTGAGGTGACCATCAGCGATGTCAATAGTGTTACCTTCGTACGCTTCGACAGCAACACCTATGTAACTGTCACCAACAGCTACTACACCCAGTCTTTCGGCTATGACCGGGGCAAGCAGGGCCGCAGAATAACGGCGGGCGCAAACGTCACTGTGGCCAATGCAGGAACAGTTACTGAATACGATGTCAGTGGCATTACCAGCTACGGTACGAGTATCAAGTACGACAGCAATCTCTACGCTGACTGGGGCGACGAGGTGAGCCTGACACTCACCAACACTCCGCCCACTGGCTACACCTTCAGCGGCTATTTCGCCAGCGCAGGCACACTCAGCGGCTCTGACAATCCCTACACGCTGACCATGCCCAGCGCAGACGTCACCATCAGCGCAGTATTGACGAGTCAACCCATCACCACCTCGTATGTCGATGCCGACGGCACGCTGCACGAGAATATCAGTGCCTCGCCACTGGACAATACCATGACCACGCTCGCTGGAGGCTGGTATGTGGTGAACAGCGACGTCAACTACACGGGCCAGGTTACCCTCTTGGGCGACGTGAACCTCATCCTTGGCGACGGCAAGACGATGACTGTGACGAATACGGGAACTGACAATGAAGACCGTGCCATCTACGGCGAGTCGAAGGCGCTGCACATCTATGGGCAGAGCCAGGGCACGGGCACGCTGACGGCTACGGCTGTTGGAGGCGCAAGCGCAATCGTATTGAAGGAAAATAACGGCATTGGTAGCCTGCTCGGCATCCACGGCGGTGTGGTGACTGCCTCCACGTCGTATGCCTATGGCAGCAGTATCTGTGTGCAGTGCGCCAGTAACACTGACGGCATCGTCATCGACGGCGGACAGGTGACGGCCTTGGCTGACGGATTCGGCATTATTAGTGTTGGCGGACACTTCGACATCCTTGGCGGACAAGTGACAGCCACGGGCACAAATGATGGCGGATTAGGCATCTGCGACAATTATACAAATCCCGGCGTGCTGACGCTGGGCTGCTCTAAGGCGACCGACTTCATCAGCACCAACAAGATATACAACTACGGCGATCAGGAGATTGCAGGCGAGGTGAAGATAGTCACAGGCCAGACGTTGGCCGATGATGGCGGAAAGATCTGGAGCGGAACGCTCACTAATGTTGACCTTCAGGCCATCCTCAACAAGACGCTGCGACCCGTCATCGGTTTGGCACTGACGAAGGACGGCTCAGGCGACGTCTCCGCCGAGTTCGACGGCACATCGACAACGGCACTCAACATCCCGACACCCATCACGGTGCAGCAGGTGACGTATAGCCGCACGTTCAGCGCAGACAAGGCATCGACGGTGATGCTGCCGTTCAACTACACCTGCAATGGCACGGAGGGCGGCACGTTCTACCGCTTTGTAGGCGTGGAGCAAGAAGGCAACACCTGGGTGGCCACGATGCAGGCAACTGGCGATGATGCCAACAACGCAGGCACGCTGATTGCCAACACACCGTATCTGTTTATGCCTACGGGAACCGCCATCACGTTCAGTAACATCCCCGTCGGAGGTGTCACCCTGAACACCACGGGCGGCGGTAACAGCCAGTCGGCCGATGCCGGCAGCCACTGGACGTTCAAGGGAACCTACGAGACCCGCTACTGGTACGACGGTACCGATGGTGTGCACGCTGCGCAGAATGCTGACGAGATAGGCAAGGCCTACGGTTTCGCAGCTGTAGCGAAGAGCAGCATCAACGTGGGCGACTTTGTCAAGGTGGCCAACGGAGCCAAGATGCGCCCCATGAGTTGCTACCTGCTGTGGGACGACACGCCCAACAGCTCCCGTGCCCTGAACCGCGCAGCAGCTGATGAAGAGTTGCCGCAAAGCGTCACCGTGCGCCTGGTAGGAGCCAATGGCGAGGTGACCCGCATCGGCACCCTCGACACCGCCACAGGCGAGCTGTCGTTTGATGGCTGGTACGACATGAGTGGTCGCCGCCTCGACGGCAAACCCACCAAGAAGGGACTATATATTAATAATGGTAAAAAGGTTGTAATCAAATAGGAGGATAGCATCATGAAGAAAATATATCAGAAACCGACATGTAGTGTTTACGATATCAAACACCGTACGATGATACTCTGCTCCAGTCCAGCATCCACTCCGCCCGATAGTCCCGACTACGATGACTGGCTCGGTGCCCGCGAGTTCGACCTCGACGGCTTCGAAGAAGACTTCGCCTTCGATGAGTAGAGCAAAAAGCGGAACGACCCTTTTCGGTCGCTCCGCTTTAACTATACATAAAGGGGTTCTTTTGTGTACTTCTTACCAGTCGATGTCGTCAAAGTCGCGGGCGCGGGCAGGGCCGGAACCTGGGTCGTCGATGATGATGACCTCGTCGTCAACGAGGTCGCTCTCGACGGTCAGGCTTTCTACAAGAATCGGGGCGTGGTGCTGCAGCTGTAAGACAGTCATCACGGGGTGGATATATGTTTTCTTTGTCATGGTTCAGTCCTCCTTAATTATTTGATGATTGTCTTTTTACCGTTCACGATATACACACCCTTGGTGGTCGGCTTACCCTGAAGCTTCTGACCTTGCATGTCGTACCATACATCTGACATCTTACCTCTTCCATCAGACATCATTTCCAGGCTCGTTGTCTCGCCGTCTCCGAAGTCAATGCTGAAGCCAGTCAGCAGGCGGGCGTCTGCATTGCCGTCGCCTATCTTGAAGTAGGCGCGCTGTGCACCGATGCTGGCGCCGCTGGTGGGACTGTAAAGCTTGTTGGCACCGCCCATGAGCAGGATGCTCTTGTCCTCAGCGTCGAAACTCGTGTGCTTGTACGTGCCGAGGAAGCGGACGCGGGTGTCTCCTTGGGCGTTGTTGTCATAGCTGTGGTCGGTCTTGTCGATGGTGACGCTACTGAAGACGGGGTTGACAATGTCGTCGCCGCTCGCCCACTTGATAATATAAGGTGTACCGGCCTGGAGTGTGGTCACGGCATCGCCGAAGGACAGGTGGAGTGTCGTCCCGTTGATGCTGGCGCTGTTCAGCGGACGTGCTGTGGCACCGTCGAGGGGCGAACCAGCAATCGTCACGTTGAAGGGCAGGCAGATGGTGTTCCACTTGCCGTCCTTATAGAGCGTACGGCCGGAGAGCGTCACGCTGGCAAACTCGTGGCCGTGAGCGTCGCTGATGAGGGTGCTATTGTCGGTATTGTCAGCGAGGGTGATGTTGCCGCCAAAGGGTGCATAAACGGCCTTGACGAGGAGAACTCCTCCCGAGAGGCTGCCCGCCACGGTCTGCCAGTATTGGAACACGTAGTTCTCTACCCCCGGAGCCGCAGGATAGTTGAGCGTCCTCTTTTGGTCGCGTAAGGGGGCGTCGTCCTTGTCCACAAAGTTAATCGTGGTGTTGCCTACATTATCTTTTGCCTCTTGGTAAGCTGTTTCGGCCGCCGTCAGCGTGCCGTAGTTGGCGACCTGTGTCTTCTGTCCTGCAGACAGGGCATCGTAAGCCGTGCGAGCTGCTGCAATAGCCGTGCCGCTCTCGGGATAGCTGACGGAGCCAATAGCGTTGATTTGGTTCGCCACTCCCAAGATGGCATACTGGTCTTGCGCAGTGCTCAGCACGCCGACATTGATGACGATAGCCTTCTGTTCAGCGGTCAGTGCATCGTATGCCGTCTGCGCTGTGGTGATAGCCGTTCCGCTACCGGGATAGCTGACGGAGCCGATGGCGTTAATCTTCGTCACGACATCCTTTACGGCGGCGTAGGTGTTTTCGGCTGCCTGCAGCACGCTGTAGTTGGTCACCAGTGCCTTGTCTTCGGCTGAGAGTGCATCGTACACTTCGCGTGCGGCATCGATGCGTGCCTTGCACTCGGCGGTGCATACCACCTCGCCGATAGTATTAATCATGGCTACTACATTGGTGGGGTCTGCCTTCCATACGGCATAGAGCGTCACGGGACCCTTGTCCGCCTCGGTTGCCGTTATCTCTGCGCCGTCGGCATAGACTACTGCTCCGTTAGGAGTCTTTGCCCAGCCCTGGAAGGTGTAGCCTGTGCGGGCGAAACGTGCCTTATTCAGCTTGCCGCTGTTCTCTATCTCCTGCTCGCTCATCGTGCCTACGCCACCATTGGCGTCGAAGGTGAGGTACTTGTAGTAATAGGTATCACGCACCAGACCATAACTCTTGAAGCTGGTCCACTGGTGGATACTAACCATGGCAGTATACTCATTATAAGAAACAAACCCTTTTTGGACGGAGTAAACCGCCATGAGCGCTTTTTCTTTCGTTTGATCCGTAGCCCCGTCGCGGTTATCGAGATCTATGAACAGGGTTCGTCTTTCCGTCTCTTCCTTACTGTTTTCTTTCAAGAGAACAAAATGGCTGACAGCGTGAGCGCGACCTTCTTCCGTTTCATGTCCATAATTCTCGTCAAGGTTCACTACGAGGTTCTTAATATCCTCCAGACTCTCGTTCATGTACAGGGCAATACACTGACCGAGACCCTGGACATCGTCGTCTGTCCTTGATTTTAAGGTGTATGTCCATCTCAAACGATAACGGGTGTAAGAAGGAACGCCCTCACGATGAAAGTAGGTGGACAGAACGCCTAAAGATTCACCTTCAATACTTTTAGCACATATGGTAAAACCGAGTCCTTCACCATCTTGCCATTGATAGACTTTACTATGCGAATTATGCTCTAGTTCATCTGTTCCGTTATAGTCTTGCCAAGTGTTACGATTAGCGCCATTAAACGAAAGGGTTGATACATTAGATGCGGAATGCGTTATGACCGCGTCAAAGGTCCATGGTCCTTCGGTTGGTGGCGAGGTGAGCACTTTCGGATAGTAATTTCCTCCTATTACTTGCACCCATGCACCCTGCGCAACTATCAGCAGCAGGGTTAAAAATATATGCTTTTTCATCATCATTTTGCTTTTTCTATGTTAATGGTATCAGTTTTCCTTGTCCTGAAGGATATACACATCGCCTTGGCGGACGAGCTTCTGCGCAGGGTTGGCAGGGTTGGTATATACCTTGGGGGCGTTGTTCGGTGCGTTGGATGTATATACGGCTTGGAGACGAATGGTCTGGTCGGCGGAGATGTTTTTCTCCACTACCTGCCAATGGTCGAAGGTAAAGCCAGGAATCACCGGAGCCTCGAGATTCAGACCGACACTCTGTTCTGTGATAGTCGCGTCGTCTTTGCTCACAAAACGGATAGTTTTGCTGCCTGCTGCGTCTCTTGCCGCTGCGTAGGTCTGTTCAGCAGCCGTCAGCGTGCCGTAGTTGGCAACTAACGCCTGGTCAGCCTCGCTCAGCGCATCGTAAGAGGTACGCGCCGCTGTGATAGCCGTTCCGCTGGTAGGATAGGTCACCTCACCGATAGCGTTAATCTGAGCGACAGTGGCGGACACCGCATTGCTCATCCAGTGGGCGGTGAAGGTCTTTTCGCCGGTAGAGCCCTTGATGATAGCGACGCTGGTCTGCGGCACTGTGCCGTTAGCACCCGTCCAGCCGACGAAGGTGTTGTCCGCCTTGGTCGGAGCGTTCAGCGTCAGCGTCTCGGTCGTTGTGTATGTTGCCGGATTGGTAGCCGCACCGCCGTTGAGCTCATACGCGAGCGTATAGGCAATCGGTGTCCATACCGCATAGAGCGCCACAGGGCCCTTGTCCTCTGAGGTTGCCGTTACCTCCTGTCCGTCGGTATATACGACTGCACCGTTAGGAGCCGTTGCCCAGCCTGCGAAGGTATAGCCCTCGCGGGTGAAGGTGTTGGCCGTCAGCGTGCCGCTGTCGTCAATCATCTGGTCAGCCATCGTGCCCGCACCGCCGTTGGCGTCGAAGGAGGCAATCTTACGGTAGGTCCAGTTGTCGGCTCTGCTCAAATGCTTGAGCAAACCACATTCGTTCAGACTTGACTGCCCGGATACGCTGGATGACTCATGGGTCAGCATGAGGTAGGTGGACATGTTTGCAGTGCTGTTGCCATCGAGGTTGTCGAACTCGATGTCGCAGGTACCGGCAGGAGTGTAAGCCGGTTGGTTTGCGAATGAATTATTATACAGGTACGACAAACGATGGTTGGGGTAGTAACCGCTGCCGCCATTAACCTCAAAGTCCACTTCCATCGACTTGAGAGACTCCAAATCAGGATTTTCGAAGAGCTGTACCCTCGAATAATGGCGCGTGTTACGGCTTCCGATCTGATAGCCCCATGTCATCCGGCATTTGGCATACGAGGGAACAGACTGCGTCATGCTGTAAATAGAGAACACGGCGTTCTTTTTGTTATCGGGACTGCTTCCCGTCACGGCGAAACCGATACCGTTAACGTCGTTCTGGGCTGTGAGCGTTCCCCAACACCAGTTGTTCATACGGTTGAAGGTCATCGTAGTATTTGCTGCAGCGTCGCATAGCATAGGTTTCCACTCCATCAGCGTCCACGGACCTACTTCCCTTGAGACAGAAGAGCTTTCTCCCGGCGTCCATATAGCATAGAGCGTCACAGGACCTTTGTTCTCTGAGGTAACCGTTACCTCCTGTCCGTCGTTATAGACTTTCTCGCCATTAGGAGAAGTTGCCCAGCCAGCGAAGTTATAGCCGGCGCGGTAGAAGCAGTTGGGTGACAGTTTTTTGCTGTTATCAATAGTCTGGATGCTCATCGTGCCACTACCACCGTTGGCGTCGAAGGTAATGATCTTACGGTAGGTCCAGGAGAGACTGTAATTTACGTTTTTGAACGAGCCCCACTCTTTAAAATCTGATCTCTGGCCGTCTCCGCTGGCAAACACGTGCGCCAACAGCAGATAACAGTCTTTCGTCTTGGCCTCACTGCCATTGAGGTTGTCAAATTCAATCACCGTGGTTTTCTCGCTTCCTGTCTCGATATCACCATTTTCTTTTTTGTTGGTGAAAAAATCCACCAGGTATTGAATTCCCTTTCCCGACGTATGATAATTCGTGAAATCCACCTCCATATTCTTGATGTCGTCATACGTACCCTGGCGGGCATAGATACAGGTCGTAGAGTGATGCTTCGTACTCTTGCTGCGCAGCTGGTATGTCCACGTCACTTTCAAAGACGAATAAGAAGTTACCGTTTTCTCACACAAATAGGTAGAGAAAATACCCATCGTGCTCCATAAAGGGTTCGGGGTACTGTCCTTGAACGAATAGCCTACACCGTCGCCGTCTTTCCAAGGTTCAATCGTGCCGTTCCAGGTGCCATTATTCATATTGTTAAAAGACACCGACGTCGAAGAGCCGTCATTGGCACAGACATGCGTCTTCATACCCTGTAGCGTCCATGGACCTTCTACACACGATGCCATCATATATTGAGCGATAATCGTCTGATTGGCATCAGACATCGTAAGTGTGGCCAAGGTCTCGTTGGGTGTAGTAATTGAGCCGCCGCCCGCTACACTGTACTGATTGAAGATGTTTCCGGAGGAAGCGGCACTGTGGCTAAGCGTGAGGCTCACCTCGTCGTCCTTGCCGGCGTAATACTTACTATTGTACATGATGCCCGTTTCGTAGCCCGTGATACCGCTGACATTATACACGGTGCCTTCGCCACTGATGGTGAGGCTGGTCACACCGTTGCCGGCGCTGATGCTGCGCATCTGCTTGCCTTGCTTAGTGATTTCCGTTATTCCTGCTGCCACGTCGTCGTAGTAGCAGTTGTTGATATTGATTGTGCTCAAATGATGGCCAATGGCAAACATATAGAAAACACTATTATACGAATTCTTGATGCTGACGGATGTCGGGGCGAAGACGCAGCCGGTGAGTGTAGAAGTCGCTTCTTCCTGTGTCCAGCCTACCAATCCGCCGCCTTCATATCCGCTGTTATTGCTGTAGTTGATGCTGCCCGTGAAGATACAGCCGCTCATGGTGAGTGAACCGTTTTTGTTCACTCGTCCCACGAAACCACCGGCATCAATGTCAGATGCATAGCTTGAAGTGATGTTCACACTGCTCTTACAATTGGTGATAGTGGTGTTGCCACTCACGAAACTGGCGATGCTGGCAGCGCGCCTGCCGTTTGTGGTGATGCTGCCCGCCACGTTCAGGTTCTTGATGGTAGCACCGTCGAGTGCCGCGAAGGGAGCGGCAGGCGTGTCGAGATCGTACTTCGTCACGTTCAAGTTAAGAGTAATCGTGTGGTTGTCTCCGTTGAAATTACCCTTGAATGCAGTCATGTAATCTGCGGTCGACTGGTCGGTAAGACCCATACCCACCATATAGCTCACGTTGATGTCAGCGGTCAGTTTGTAGTACTTATCGCAAAAGGATGGGTAAGTATCTGGATTGTTAATTTTCGCCACGAAGACATACACCCAATCAGATTCCGACTCAATCAGGTACGGGTCTTCTTCTGTACCGTGGCCATCCCATGCCCATGCACCCGGCGTCACCATCGTGAGCAGCAGGACGAGAATAGAGAGCGTAATTTTTCTCATATTACGTATTTTTTTTAGGTTTGTTTGATTGTCAATCATTGTAGTAATAATGTTTTGTGTTGTACATTATTCTGCAAATATACAACAAGAATTTTAAACGACCAAGAAAAAAGAGAAAAAAAGCGGAACGACCCTTTTCGGTCGCCCCACTTTGACAATTTTAAATCCTTTAATCTTGACCTGCGGTCGAGCCTGCTCACGCTCGGCATAACTCACGCAAGCTTGGTTCTGCTCTCGCTCAATCGCAGCCTTTAATCTTTAATTTTTAATTTTCAATCTTTAAAACGGTCCATGGCCCATGCACGAGGTGGTAGTCAGCGCAGTGGCTGCTGCCGTGATGGCTGCGACGATGACCTTCAGCAGCACATCCCAAAATTTTGAATTCTTCATAGTTCTTCCGTTTTTGTTTAGTAATGTTTTTCGAAACACCCCCTCCTTTTAGGGAGGGGGCAGGGGGTAGGCTAATCTCCCTCGTTGTAATCGCCTCCGGAGTTACCGCCGCTGTTGCCGCCCTGAGAGGGCTCAGCTGCAGGTGCACCGTTGGTGCGGAAGTCCTCCAGCGTCATGGCCGTCTGGATGCTCTTCACCTTGCCTTTCACCGTACGCTTCACGCACTCCACGATGTTCTGAGACTCAGGAGCCACGTTGGTGCGCAGGAAGTTCTTCGAGGTCAGGTTGTCCAGCGCCGAGCTGTCGGGGGTGAATCGCAGATGCACACCATCGATGATGCTCGTGGGGTTGAAGTTTGAGTCCTTCATCTGTGCCTCAGTGGCACCACCCTTCACATTATCGATGCTGGGGTAGAAGATGCCCAGTCCGTCGAGCTTCACGCCCACACCCTGAGCCACCAGTTCGGGGATACACTCCGAGAGCTTGATGAGCACCGCCATGATGGCGTCGCGGCCCACCATACAGTTGTGGTCCTTCAGGTGCTGAGCCAGTCCTCGCGTTGAGAGCGTCTTCTGGCGATCTACCTCTGCGTAATACTTGCCTGCCGATGACAGGCTACCCTTGTTCTTTCGATAGTTAATCGACATTGAAATCTTGTTTACTGCCATAATTGTTTAGTTAAGTTTAATTTAG
>CADCBH010000003.1 GCA_902799655.1 uncultured Bacteroidales bacterium | reverse complement strand
TTCCTCGAAGGAAGTGGGTGGTGATGGATTCGAACCACCGAAGTCGAAAGACAACAGATTTACAGTCTGCCCCATTTGGCCGCTCTGGAAACCACCCTTTTTTCTTATTCTCAGTCGAGAGCCTCTTGTCGGATTCGAACCAACGACCCCGAGATTACAAATCACGTGCTCTGGCCAACTGAGCTAAAGAGGCTTGCTCTAAGCATCCGCTCCCCGACTTTGGAGTCTTTATGTCGGAAAGCGGATGCAAAGGTAGGCATTATTTTCGAATTACCAAAACTTTTCGAGCTTTTTTTTATCTATTGCGCAATTTTTCCTTAAATTTCTGCAGCTGAACCTTCATAGAATCCACACACAAATCGGTGCTTTCTTCAAAAGTATCACTAATTTTCTCTACGAAGAGTGTTGTACCAGGTACAGAAACATTGATACTGACCTCCTTGTTTTGTGCAGTAGCGGGCTTAATCAGTTTACACTGAACCTCCACCTTCTGAATATCTTCAAAAGCTTTTTCCAACTTGGCGACCTTCTTTTCGATGAACGCCTGCAGTTTCTCAGTTGCGTCAAAGTGAATTGACTGAATCTTAATTTCCATAGTTACCTCCTGTTTTTATAGGGTAAA
Source organism: uncultured Bacteroidales bacterium (assembly GCA_902799655.1). Taxonomy (GTDB): domain Bacteria; phylum Bacteroidota; class Bacteroidia; order Bacteroidales; family Bacteroidaceae; genus Prevotella. The sequence continues at coordinate 141,530 of CADCBH010000003.1, read as the reverse complement.
TAAATAAGGTTAAGCCCTTGGATGGGCATTCTCATATACTCGTTTGAGTTGTTCAAAAGTTGTATGGGTATAAATCTGCGTTGTAGCCACGCTCTCATGCCCTAATAATTTCCTCACGCTCTCCAAGCCTGCACCATTATTAAGCATCGTAGTAGCAAAAGAGTGACGCAAAACATGGGGAGATCGTTTCTTGAGGGTTGTAGTCAGGGAAAGATAGTGCTTGACGATCATCTCCACTTGAAAGCGTGACATACGCAATCCCTTATCATTCTGTATCAGGGCAGCATCTTGACGCGTCAGTATTTCATCACGTTGCGACATATACGCTCGAAGAACATCTTCCAATTCAGTGCCAAACGGTATCACACGTTGTTTATTACGCTTACCGGTAACTTTTAGCTGACGGGAAGAGAAATCGACATCCAAATCATTTAGACCTGTCAATTCCGCCAGACGCATGCCGGTTTCATAAAACAATATAATAATAGTACGCGCGCGAAGACCAGAAAAACCTTCCTCCCACATCTCCGGATTATCCAACAAGCGATCCATTTCCTCTTCACGCACAAACTGAGGAAGCGGCTTGTCCTTCTTAGGCCCCTTCACCAAATAGGCAGGATCCGATTTTAGCATCTTTCTCGACAAAGCATAACGAAAAAAGGAACGCACGGCACTCAAGCAGCTATTCACTGTTGATGCCATGTCGCCTTTATCCATCATGCTCTCCATCCAGTCACGGATGATGTCCGAGTCTACCGACTCCCAAGAGAGCTGACTATCTCGATTTTTGAAGTACGTTTCAAAGTCTCTCAGACTCTGCTCGTACCTGCGCACTGTCAGTTCTGAACGATTCCGTTCGTAACGCAAGTAGTTCAAAAAATCTTCTGTCATCATATTCGTTGCATCTCTTTTCGGCAACGAATTTACAAAAAAAACTTCAAACCACCAAATTTTAAAGCACTAAATGTGCTTTTTCTGCTATTTTACTCCTCTGTAGCGCGCAACTTCTGTACGTAAACAGCGTGCTCCATCTTCAGGCGCTTGAGTACAGAAGGTTTGTCGAACTGCTGACGTGAGCGAAGTTCCTTAACGACACCTGTCTTCTCAAACTTTCTCTTAAACTTCTTGAGAGCCTTCTCGATGTTCTCGCCTTCCTTTACTGGTACAATAATCATGTTACTTTTTGCTTTAATTATTTATTTGTTAATGTTAATTTCCATTCATTTCGGACATAGTGCCACGAAAAGCGGGTGCAAAGTTACTACAATTTCAGCGAACTTCCAAGTTTTTTACGAACTTTTTATGATTTCAATGGTCATTTTGGTCAAATCGGGGCTGTAGCTGTCGCCAGCCACCCTCGTTCGCCATCGTCCAGGTGGTCTTTAAGTCGCTCATATACAAGGGAATGATAGTCATTCAGCCATCGTCGTTCATCATCGGTTAGCAAGTGTTTTACAATCGGTTGGGTATCTATCGGACAAAGCGTCAGGGGTTCAAAGTGCAGGAACTTGCCGCACTCCGTTTCCTCAGCAGGAACAATGACCAAAGTATTCTCGATACGTACACCAAAACGTCCTTCCAGATAAATACCCGGTTCGTCAGTCACCGTCATGCCAGCCCGCAACTTAGCGGGTTTCCATTCCATGCGTATCTGATGCGGCCCCTCATGAACGTTCAGGTATGAACCCACACCATGTCCCGTACCATGCAAGAAGTTCAGTCCGTTTTGCCATAGCGGCTGACGGGCTATGGCGTCAAGCTGCGTTCCAGTGGCACCATCAGGAAAGTGTAGCATCTGTAAATCTATATGTCCTTTCAGCACCAGTGTATAGACCCTTTTCTGTTCTTCCGTCAAAGGACCAAGAGCGATAGTACGCGTAACATCGGTAGTACCATCCTGATACTGCGTTCCACAGTCAATCAACAGCAATCCCTTTGGTTGCAGAGTAGCATCCGTTTCGTCCGTAGCCTCATAGTGCACAATGGCTCCATGTTCCTCATAGCCAACAATTGTATCAAAGGACAACCCGCGGAACAAGGATTGCTCAGACTTGAGCGCAGTGAGTTTCTTATCAACGCTCATCTCCGTCTGTCCACCAGCCTCTACAGCCGGTTTCAGCCATTTCAGGAACTTGACCATTGCGATGCCGTCTTTCAACATTGCCGACCTAAAACCGGCAATTTCCCGCTCGTTCTTGACAGCCTTCATCATGGCCACAGGTGATGGAGTATCCACGATCTCCCGTTCTACAGCCTTATACAATGTATAGTTCACCGCATCACTATCCAACAGGATATTGTATTCAAAGTAATCCTTCAATCCCTGTCTTATCGCCTCATACGGCTTAACTCCCACGCCCTCTGCTTGCAGATAGTCAACAATCTCGAACGTCAGTTTCACCTTATTAATATATAAGGTAGCCTCTGTTGTCGAAATCAGCAGGTAGGACACAAATACCGGACAACAATGTACATCACTGCCACGAAGGTTCAGCGTCCAAGCTATATCATCAAGAGTGGTCATCAACATGCCGTCAGCATGTTGTCCACGCAAAGCCTTACGGATGCGAGCCAGTTTCTCACGAGCCGTTTCCCCAGCATATTTCAAAGGTTGTATTACCACCTGATTCTCTGGAATAGGCGGACGACCCTGCCAGATTCGTTGTAAGGGATCGAAGTTCGTACGTAAAGTGATACCACCTTGAGCCCGCAATTCACTTATCAGTTCCTTAATGCTATTTGCAGAATTAACCATGCCATCAATACCCACTGACTTGTCAGGCAATTCAGCTAATTCCTTTCCCAACCACTCGGCAATCGTAGGTGTCCCCTCCACCTTCAACTTCATCAACTGGAATTCCGTACCCTCCAGTAGGTCTGCTGCAGCAATGAAATAGCGCGAATCCGTCCAAAGAGCAGCACTTTTTAAAGTCACCACAGCTGTTCCTGCCGAGCCAGCAAAGCCACTAATCCATTCCCTACTCTTCCAATGATCGGCAGTATACTCACTCTGATGGGGATCAGAGGTCGGAAAGATGAATGCAGAGAGCTGCTCACGACGTAATTCCTGGCGCAGCATCTCCAATTTTTCTTCGATAGTCTGAATCTTCATGCCACAAAGGTACGAATTAGCGAGCAAAAAGCCAAATATAACGCAAAAAATTACGCCCGTCATCCCGACGGGCGAAAACAATCCAATTACTATGAAAAAACTACTAACCTTTTGAATGATAAAAATGAATGAATCTTTTGATGATGCAAAGGTAAAAAGAAAACAGGACATCCGCAAAAATATTCAGCGAACGTCCTGTTTATTATTACGAAACCTGTTTTTTACAGGTTGGGGTTAATCTTGCTCCACTCTGCAATGGGAGGAACGATGTTCAGCGTAACCAGCTCGTCACGCATCTTGCAGAGATGCTCATAGCTGGCATCCAGCTTAGCATTCTCCTCGGCAGTACCCTGAGGAACCTCAAAGCTAGCGCCGTTCTGATCAAGTGTGGTCTTCATGGCCATCATGATGTGGTCATACTTATCAGTCTTCACATAAGTTCCAACAGGGAAACGGAAAGGCTCACCACCCATAGCCGAGCGAATCATCTCAACAGAAAGATATGAGGGACTCTGGAAAGAGCTGCGTCCGCGGAGCTCGATAATCTTGGCACCACCCTTGGTAACAGCAACCTTCATCTCTTCCCATTCCTCAGTGGGGAACTCAGCAGTACCGATGATATCGGTCAACTTACGTCCCTTGATGGTAACATGGCTTCCGAATACAGCCATCTGCTCTCCATGACCGCCATATGTAGCGCAGCCAGAGATTTCGCTCTGCATGACACCGAACTTCTTGGCCAGAGCAGACTGCAAACGAGTTGTATCCAAGCCAGCCAGTGTGGTTACCTGTGAGGGTTTCAAACCAGAGTACAACAGAGTTACAAGACCTGTCAGGTCAGCAGGGTTAAAGATGATTACGACATGTTTCACATCGGGACAGTACTTCTTGATGTTCAGACCCAATTCCTCAGCAATCTTACAGTTTCCTGCCAACAGATCCTCGCGAGTCATACCAGCCTTACGGGGTGCACCACCACTTGAGATAATATATTTGGCGTTGCGGAAAGCCTCCTCGGCGTCGGTAGTAGCGACAATATTCACATTGTCAAAACCACTCTGGCGCATCTCCTCGGCAACACCTTCTGGAGAGAACACGTCATAAAGACAGATTTCACTTGTCAGACCCATCATTAAGGCAGTCTGAGCCATGTTTGAACCAATCATGCCAGCTGCGCCGACGATGGTCAGTTTGTCGTTTGTTAAAAATGCCATAGTATTTACTTGTTTAAATAATTTTCCGCTTGCAAAGATACAAAATAATTCATAAAACATAAATCATTATTCAAAAAAGTTATGTTATTAAATCTGAAAATGTTTGGCTTTGTAAAGTCCGTATGACAAAACAGCCGTTCCCGCAGGCTTTAACTCAGATTAACGTCACGGATTTTGTCCGATGATAACAAATCATTAATTTTGCACGAGCTATTATGATGGGTTTCCCTGACAGGACAGACAGCGACAAGATGCAATATGCAGAGATCATTTTACCCGTGCCCCTTAATGGGACATTTACCTATGCAGTTCCAGAAGGAACAAGCATCGGGATTGGTCAGCGTGTACTGGTGTCGCTGGGGCGTTCTAAGATGTATGTGGGTATCGTGATGACTCTCCATCAGAACGAGCCCAAGGATTACAAAGTGAAGCCAATTCTGCAAGTGATGGACACAAAGCCCATCGTCACTGAACAACAGTTAAAACAGTGGCAGTGGATTAGTGACTATTACCTGTCGCCTATTGGCGAAGTATATAAAGCCGCACTGCCAGGAGGTCTGAAAGCTGAGGACGGTTATCGTCCCAAAACAGAAACCTATGTCCGACTGACAAAGCAATACCAGAGTGTGACAGCCCTTCATATCGCCCTGAATGTATTGGCACGTGCGAAAGCCCAACTTGATATGTTCACAGAATATTTGGCATTGTCGGGCTGGGACCAGATTGATGATATTGAAACTTCTACGGATTCACAATTTCAAGAAATCACCCGCGAGGAATTGCTGAATGTAAGCGGAGGGTCGGCAGCGTCGTTAAAACTGCTGGAGAAACGTCAGATGCTGGAATGCTATGAAGTGGAAGTGGGACGTTTGAATCATGGTGGTCCCTATCGTCCTGAATTGGTAAAGCCACTCAGTGAGGCTCAGCAGAATGCATACAATCAGATTCTGCTATCAATGATGCAGAAACAGGTAACGCTCCTGCATGGTGTCACCTCAAGCGGAAAGACTGAAATCTACATTCATTTGATTCAAAGGGCGTTAGAACGTAAAGAACAAGTTCTTTTCCTGATGCCAGAAATAGCGCTAACCGTTCAGATGATGCAGCGCCTGCAGCACGTTTTCGGTGATCGTCTGGGCATCTATCACTCACGCTATTCGGATGCAGAACGCGTAGAAATATGGCAAAGGCAACTTTCAGACAATCCTTATGATGTCATCCTAGGTGCCCGCTCAGCCGTATTCCTTCCTTTCCAGCGTTTAGGGTTAGTCATCGTCGACGAAGAACATGAAACCTCGTATAAACAGCAAGACCCAGCTCCCCGTTATCATGCCAGAAGTGTGGCCATCATGTTGGGTAAACCAGTACTGCTGGGTACTGCCACCCCCTCTATAGAATCATACCACAATGCCAAGACGGGCAAATATGGCTTGGTGGAGCTGAAAGAGCGCTACCAAGGCATTGAGATGCCCGAAATACAAGTTGTAGACACTGCAGACCTACAACACAGGAAGATGATGACGGGTACCTTTTCACCTCTTTTATTAACGCGCATGCGCGAGGCCTTGGAGCGAGGTGAACAGGTCATTCTGTTCCAAAACCGTCGTGGTTTTGCCCCTGTGGTGGAGTGTCGACAGTGTGGTTGGGTGCCAACCTGCCAGCATTGTGACGTCTCACTGACCTATCATCGTCAAATGAACCAGTTGACATGTCACTATTGTGGCTACACCTATCGAATACCTACGGAGTGCCCATGCTGTGGTTCTACAGACCTGCGCACACGCGGCTATGGAACTGAGAAGATTGAGGAACAGATTCGCGACATTTTTCCCGATGCCCACATTGCACGCATGGACCTCGATACCACACGAACTCACAACGCCTATGAACGCATCATCAGCGATTTCTCAGCAGGTCGCACGAATATCCTTATCGGTACTCAGATGATCAGTAAAGGACTCGACTTCGACAATGTATCGGTGGTAGGTATCATTAATGCCGATGCCATGCTCAATTATCCTGATTTTCGAGCCTACGAGCATGCTTTCATGATGATGGCTCAGGTTTCGGGACGAGCAGGACGAAAAAACAAGCGTGGACTGGTCATCCTGCAGACCAAACAAAAGGACGTTCCCGTCATCCGTCAAGTGGTTCATAATGACTATACCGCGCTCTATCAGAACATGGTTGCCGAGCGTCAGGCTTTCCGCTACCCACCCTACTATCATCTGGTATATATCTACCTGCGTCATCGGCAGGATACCACTGTTAACACTGCAGCTATCGAGATGGGCAGTCGCCTGCAACAATGGTTTGGCAGTCGGGTCTTAGGACCAGACAAGCCTTCTGTAGCTAAGGTAAAGTCCCAAAATATCCGAAAGCTTGTTCTAAAACTAGAGAATGGCATTGACATGAAAAAAGTCCGCGAGTACCTGTTGCTTGCGCAATCACAGATACTCGCAGACAAACGCTATCTTTCTCTTCAGGTCTATTATGATGTGGACCCGTTATAAGAATCTTCTTAAAAATCCAACTGACAGCTGGCACCCAGCACGCGATTGGTACGTGTGAAAGTATCACTCACGCCTGTAGCAGGATAGTCGTTACGATGGTATTTATCGTACATGGTCTGGAAATAGGCAGCAGAGAGTGTGATATTCGGTTTCACTTTATAACTAAAGCCCAAACCGATGCTGTAGCTATTGACCACAAACGACATATCATTCATATAGTCATCACTCAAACCATAACGTGTCAGCTGTCCGCCACACGACACATTGAATTTCTCGTTGAGGTCCCACTCCACACCGGCAAGGTATTCATTGGTATTATGACGCAGCAAGTCTTGCGTATTGTTATACCAATTGGCATCTTTATCGAAATAGTGATGCCAACCGAGGCTCAGACGAACAGTCTCGATGGGACTCCACTGGGCCCCGAGAGTGAGCAATGCAGGGGCATCCTCGTTCACCCTCTCGCCATCCTTGAATTTATTGACTGCAGCAATCTCACTGGCTTTGTTGACCGTCGACTCATTCTTCATGCGAATCTGAGTCTTAAACTCATACTTGGCAGCGAAGTTAAAATTCTTATATTTCCAGTCAACACCTATCACTGGGGCAATACCCTTACCATCCTGATTGCTCAGCAGATTGACACCCTCAGCATATTTCTGGAGTGTACCCAGCTCTGTTCTTGTACCCTCCAGCTGAGCCTTCTTGGCCAGCAATTCTGGAGTTTCACCAGAGGTGGCAATGACTGCATCAACTAGAGCTATACCTTCTTCTACAGTACCAATAGCACCCTGCATAAAGTCTCCAAACTCGACATAGCCACCAGACGTCTTCACAAGGATATTGCTGATTTTTGCTTTATAGGTAGCATCACCATAGAGCAGGCGAAGACCACCATATACCGACAGATTGGGATTTATCTTATAGGCGGCGCCCAACTGGAAGCCATAATAATACTGGCGACCGCGCATATAGCCATCCATATCATAACCTTGTGCACCCAGCGGCTCCAGTTTGCTAGCGATTGTTCCCACAACGCTCTCAAACGAACCCAGGCCATCGCCAAACTCGCACGAGCCACCACCGCCAGGTACCGAGAAGTTAAACTGAATGCTCCAATTGCCCTTATTCCATGCAGCCTGTAGCGAAGGAATGATGGGTGCATCAGCCACACCTTCATACTCTTTTACCATTTGGCCGTCGTTCTTCTTGCCAAGGGCAAAAACCGGGTTAGTCGATGTGATGGTACGCGTCTGACGGGCATACTGCCAGTTAAATGCAACATGAAAGCCCTCTGGCATAAAAGCCACACCAGCAGGATTTGAATAGACGCCGTCGAGGCCGATAGAGGCATCACGAGCAGGATTCTTCAAGAACAAAACACTTTGGTTGGTGTTGGTAAGAATACCGCCAGCTAAGGCGTTCACTGATGTCATCGTAAAAACAATCAACGATATTACAATCTTTTTCATTTCTTTTTAACTAATTTTGCTAAAATCGGCGGCAAAGGTAATGCTATTGCACAAAACGGGGACAAAAGTGCAGTTATTATTAACGCTTATTAACTAAAAACTGCACACTTTCTGCACAAACGTGCCAAAGTGTGCAGTAAAAAGAGTGTATTTACTTCACTTTTCAACCAATCAGTTCTTCTTCTCAGAGGGATAACTGATACGGGTGTGGTAAACTGTCTTCAGTTTCTCGATAAGTACCGTCTTGGCATATTGGATATCGCGGAAGGTGATAGGACACTCACGGAAATACCCCTCTGCCACTTGACCGTCAATAAGGCGCTCCACCAATTCGCGGATTGATTGTTCTGTATAGTCTGGCAAAGAACGAGATGCTGCTTCCACAGTATCGGCCATCATCAGACACGCTTGTTCACGTGTGAAAGGATTGGGGCCAGGATAGGTAAACAGCAAATCGTCGACAGGCTCGTCAGGATGCTCATTCTTGTAATTGACATAGAAATACTTAGCCTTACCTTGTCCATGGTGAGTGGCAATAAAGTCACTAATCACCTTGGGCAGATTATACTTATCAGCCATCTTCATACCCTCCGTCACATGACTGATGATAATCTGTGCACTCTCAATGTCAGTAAGTGTCTCATGAGGATTGATACCCGACTGGTTCTCCGTATAGTAGATAGGGTTGGCCAGCTTGCCAATGTCATGATAGAGGGCACCCGTTCGTACCAATTGTGCCTTGGCACCAATCTTATTAGCAATCTCACCAGCCAAGTTGGCCACTTGTATGGAGTGGTTAAAGGTACCAGGAGCTACCTCACTCATTCTGCGCAGTACTTCGTTATTGGTATTGGACAGTTCAATCAGCGTGATATCACTTGTAAATCCAAAAGTCTTCTCGATGAGATAAAGCAATGGATAGGCGAAAAGCAATAAGATACCGTTGGCGATAAGATAGTTGTAGTAGCTATAGTCTATCTGTGTCAGTGCATCGGCATTCATCCAGTCGAAAGCAACATTGACCAACATGCAGGCAATGGCAACAAAGATAGCCGTCTTGAACAGCTGTGAACGCTGTGACAACTCACGCAAGCTATTGATGGCCACCAAACCCGCAACAGTCTCCGTTACAATAAACTCAAACGGATGCTGCAACATGACAGCACAGGTGAGCACCATTGTCACATGCGTCATAAAGGCCGTTCGTGAATCCATGAACACTCGGATGAAGATCGGCACCATTGCATATGGGAGAATATACACATGGATGAAGGTGTTGCGCATGAAGAGAGACGTCAGTAGCGTAAAGATGATGATAAGTGCATAGAGCATCGTCGTGCTACGGAATTTGTCAAAATAGTCCTTGCGGTAGAGACTCAGATAGATGGTGAAACATAATATCAGTATGGTGACATAAAGAATCTGTCCAAACAGAGAGAGGTGGTTATTCTTCATATCCTCATTGCGCAACTCGTTCTCCCTCTTGAACGACTCGATGATACGATAGGTCTTTTCTGTAACGATCTCACCACGCCCCGCTATCTTCTGTCCCTTCTGCACCACGCCACTGGCCAGTGCGATACCTGACAAGAGGTCGTTTTTACTGGTCTCGCTACGTTCGCGGTCGTACGACAGATTGGCAGTGATATATTCGTTGAGATTACATTTCTGCAAGATAGCACGCTGTGCTGCCAATTTCTTGTCCAGAAAAAGCTGTTCATAGGCCATCTTGGGAGAATAAACCTCCAAGATGGATACACTCCGAGCCTCCTTATCATTAACGATGCGCAACATATTAGTGGTATCACGCACCAGTTCGGCATATTCCCGTTGCTCCATAATGCCTTGCTGATAGATGGCCAGCAGACGGTTCGAGATAATCTCCATATAGATATCGGGCAGGTCGGGGATACCATCAGCATAGTCCTTATTGAACTTCTGCAGCATCTTGATTTCTACATCCTTACTATACTTGTAGTAGGGTTCATATTGGAGAAGAGCACTATCGCGTTCTTCGCGGATGACCTCATCTGACTTATAGATTGGGAAGTCAAAAGGCGCCGTAAAGTCGCCATATTTCCAGGGCTTTCCCTGTTCTACGTGGAAATAGCTGCGACTGTCGTGCGGCAATGCCCATACGACAACAGTGACAGTGACCAAAACAAGTACCGTTCGGGTGAGAATATCACGCCATTGGAGTTCTTTCATACGATATATTTAGTTTTACCGTGCGAAAATACGAAAAAAAGCGCATAATCTCAAAAAAAATAACTACTTTTGCACAAAATTTATAAGAAATACATATTTTATATATGGCAGAAAGAAGAGTAAGGGTGCGTTTTGCCCCCAGTCCGACAGGTGCGCTACACATTGGTGGCGTGCGTACGGCATTGTATAATTATCTGTTTGCCCGTCAGCATGGTGGTGACCTGGTTTTTCGTATCGAAGACACCGATTCCACCCGTTTTGTCCCTGGGGCAGAAGAATATATCATAGAATCATTCAAGTGGTTGGGCATTCAGTTTGACGAAGGTGTGTCGTTTGGTGGCGACAAGGGTCCCTACCGTCAAAGTGAACGCCGCGACATCTATAAGAAGTATGTCCAGCAGCTACTGGATGCAGACAAGGCTTATATTGCCTTTGACACTCCCGAAGAACTGGAGCAGAAGCGTCAGGAAATCCAGAATTTCCAGTATGATTGCCATACGCGCCAGCAGATGCGCAACTCGCTAACCCTTTCCGAGGAAGAAGTAGAGCAGATGATTGCTTCTGGCAAGCAATATGTAGTGCGCTTCAAGGTAGAGGCCGGTCAGGACATCCAGGTCAACGACCTCATCCGTGGTGAAGTTCACGTCAAGAGTGATATCTGCGATGACAAAGTACTCTACAAGAGTGCCGACGAACTGCCCACCTATCATCTTGCCAACATCGTTGACGACCACCTGATGGAGATTTCCCACGTCATCCGTGGTGAGGAGTGGTTGCCTTCTGCTCCCCTGCATGTGATGCTTTATCGCGCTTTCGGTTGGGAAGACACGATGCCCGAGTTTGCCCATCTGCCCCTCTTGCTGAAGCCCGACGGCAAAGGCAAGCTTTCGAAGCGCGATGGTGACCGTTTAGGATTCCCTGTTTTCCCATTGGAGTGGAAAGATCCCAAGACCGGCGAAACCTCTCGCGGTTACCGTGAAGACGGCTATTTCCCCGAGGCCGTCATCAACTTTCTGGCGCTCTTGGGTTGGAATCCTGGCACAGAACAGGAGATTTTCTCCCTTGACGAACTGGTACCGCTCTTTGACATCTCAAAGTGTTCGAAAGCTGGAGCGAAATTCGCCTACGACAAGGGCATCTGGTTCAATCACGAGTATATCTTGAAGAAGTCGGCTGAGGAGATTGCACAACTATTCTTCCCCATTGTGAAGGAGCATTGTCCTAATGAGACACTGGAGCGCGTAACAGCTGTCACGGCCATGATGAAGGACCGTGTATCGTTTGTCAAGGAGTTGTGGCCCCTGTGTTCATTCTTCTTCGAAGCACCCACAAGTTATGACGAGAAGACGGCTAAGAAACGCTGGAAGGAAGACTCTGCCCAACAGCTCACAGAGCTTATCGACGTCCTTGAGGGACTCGATGACTTCTCATTGGAGCACCAGGAGCAGGTTGTCCACCAGTGGATTGAACAGAAGGAATATAAACTGGGCAATATCATGAATGCCTGGCGCCTGACACTCGTGGGCGAAGGCAAAGGTCCTGGCATGTTCGACATCTCTGCCTTCTTGGGCAAGACAGAGACGATTGAACGTATGAAGAAGGCTATTGCAGTTTTAGGATAAGGCATTATGTATAACCTAATAATTTTCCTGTATCTGGTGGGTGTCGCCATTACGAGCCTTTTCAACAAGAAGGTGCGTAATATGTGGCGGGGAGAGCGCAATGCTATCCGCACCATCAAGGAAAAGCTCGATCCCAACGGGCGTTATGTATGGTTCCATGCTGCCTCGCTGGGTGAGTTTGAACAGGGACGTCCGTTGATGGAACAACTGCGTCGTGACCATCCTGAATACAAGATCCTGCTCACCTTCTTCTCACCCTCTGGGTATGAGGTGCGCAAGAACTACGAAGGTGCAGATATCATCTGCTATCTGCCTCTTGACACCATCACCAATGCGCGTCGTTTCCTGCGTACCATCCGTCCTGAGATGGCATTCTTTATCAAGTACGAGTTCTGGTATAACTATCTGCATATCCTGCGCCATCGTGGTGTACCCGTATATAGCGTCAGCAGTATCTTCCGACCTGGTCAGGTATTCTTCCGCTGGTATGGACGCCAATACAGTCACGTACTGAAATGCTTCAGCCATTTCTATGTGCAGAATGAGGTAAGCCGCGAGTTGCTGTCAACCATTGGTATCCATAACGTGACGGTAGTAGGCGACACCCGTTTCGACCGCGTTCTCCAGATTAAGGCCGCAGCCAAGCAATTGCCTATTGTAGAGCAGTTTGTTGGAGACACCTCCAAGTCGAAAGTATTTGTAGCTGGCAGCAGTTGGCAACCAGACGAGGAGATTTTCATTCCATGGTTTAAGGAACATCCTGACTGGAAACTGATCATTGCCCCCCATGTTATCGGTGAAGAGCATCTTCAGAAGATTGAAGCCATGCTCGAAGGATTTCATGTCGAGCGTTATACCAAACTTACCGCACAAGGCGATGCTAATCTCCAAAACCTTTGGAAAGGAGATAGGGGTGAGGCTTTGATTATCGATTGTTTCGGACTTTTGAGCAGCATATACCATTATGCTGATATTACCTATGTAGGTGGCGGATTCGGTGTAGGCATCCACAATACGTTAGAGGCTGCGGTATGGGATGTACCCGTTATCTTTGGTCCCAACAACCAGCGCTTCCAGGAAGCACAGGGGCTGAAAGCCTGTGGTGGAGGTATGGAGATTGGCAATGCCAACGATTTCCGTCGCATCATGCAAGGCTTCGAGGAGCATCCTGAGCTTATACAGGAACTTGGCGAGAAGTCAGGTGACTACGTCAAGAGCATGACGGGTGCTACTGAGAAGGTTCTCTCCGATGTGAATTTGTAAACGATTATGGCTTTAATCAAGAGTTATAAAGGCATGGCACCCAAATGGGGCCATGACTGCTATTTCAGCGAGAATGCGACTATTGTAGGTGATGTAACACTTGGCGACGAGTGTTCCGTATGGTTTAATGCCGTTGTCCGCGGCGACGTTGCCCCCATCACCATAGGCGACCGTTCTAACGTGCAAGACGGTTCTTGCATCCATGTCACCCATGAGACAGGGCCCACGCATATTGGCTCCGACGTCACCATTGGCCATAATGTCACCGTCCACGCCTGTACCATTCATGATGGTGCGTTGATAGGCATGGGGGCTACCCTACTCGACGGTTGTGAGGTGGGCGAAGGTTCCATCGTGGCTGCTGGTGCCTTGGTATTGCAAAACACGAAAATACCACCCCACGAGATATGGGGTGGCGTTCCTGCTAAGTATCTCAAGGCTGTTCGTCCTGGTCAGACGGATAATTCCAAACATTATGTGGAATATGCCAAGATTATGATGGACGAGAATCCTGAGTGCCGTTTCTGACACTTGATGACTATAGCTAGTTAGTAATAGTCAATACGACGTATTCCGAGCGTGTACCAATACGGAACTTTCCGCCCCAGATGCCCATACCACTGCTGATGTAGTAGTGGGTGTCACCACGTTGATAGGCACCAAAGGCACACTCATAGACACTTTCCGTAATCCACGAAATAGGCCACACCTGGCCGTGATGAGTGTGTCCGCTAAACTGGAAGTCTATCTTGGAGCGTTCTGCCTGTTCCAGATGGTAGGGCTGATGGTCCAAGAGAATGACAAATGAGGAAGATGGCGCGTGGACGGAGGCTACTAAGTCTTTGATGGATTTACGACGCATATTGGTACGATCATCGCGCCCTATAATAACGATGCTGCTATCGATAACGGCATTATCATCTATCAACAGGTGGATACCGGACTCCTTATAAAACTGCTTGGCTTCGGGCTGACCTGCATAGAACTCATGGTTACCCAAACAGGCATAGATGGGTGCCTCAATCCTTTTGAACTCCTCCCACATGCGCTCCTCTCTCAGCGGACGCATGCTGCCATCAATGATATCGCCTGCTATCAGCACCACGTCAGGTTTCTCTGCGTTGATCAGGTCCACCCAGCGGCTCAGTTCAGCACGACGGTTATGATAGCCTAGATGCAGATCGCTCAACAGTACCGCCTTAACGGGTTTGATCACCTTTTTACTGCTTAGCGTCACCTCTTGGCGATACTTATGCTGATAGTGCAGGTTGCCATACACGAAGATGAGTGTCATCAACAGCGTGACACCTCCTGCCGTCCACCAGTTATTATATAATAAGGTACGTGGAATGAGATGAACCAGTCGCCCCAGGTCGAGCACAAGAAACAGCATGAAGAGGTATAGCAGGATAAAGATGCTTGAAGTGCCAATCTCATATACCATCGCGGCCAACGACATAGGCCATCTGTCAGTAGCATGCGTAATACCGGTAAACAGCAGCATGAATGATGCTACCAGTAACAGTATCACGATTAATTTCCACACCCAACGAACAGGCAGTAGGCACCATATATGCCAACTGATATATGCAAGCGCCAGCAATGGCAGCAATGTAAATAGCATCATCCACATCATCTTCATACGCTATCCCTCTTGATGTTTCATATGGAGGGGTCTATCTCAAAAACACGGCTGCAAAGATACGAAGATTTTCGAATTGTAGCAAGGTTTGGCAGAAAAAAGATTGGAGGGAGATAGTACTCAAACGCAAACGCAAAATTGCCTTTTGATAGGCTCTCACTTATTCGTACCTCTGACTTCGTCGAGAGTAGGGTGCATCATGGAAATACAAAGAAAAATATATTTTCCTTTGGTATTTCTCTCGATTTGCACTACCTTTGCAGACAAAATTAAAAAATAATTGAAATGGCAGAAAAGAAATTCAAGAGAACAACGGTGACCTCTGCCCTGCCCTATGCTAACGGCGGAGTGCATATTGGTCACCTGGCTGGCGTATATGTGCCAGCAGATATCTACGTGCGCTACCTGCGTCTGAAGAAGGAGGACGTGATGTTTATCGGAGGTTCGGACGAACATGGCGTGCCCATCACCGTCCGTGCCCGCAAGGAAGGTATCACCCCTCAGGATGTGGTGGACCGCTATCATAAGATGATCAAAGACTCGTTCGAGGAATTCGGCATCTCGTTTGATATCTACAGCCGTACCACCAGCGATACACACCATAAGTTTGCTGCGGAGTGGTTCCGCAAGCTCTATGACGAGGGCAAACTGGTAGAGGAGACTACCGAGCAGCTCTACGACGAGGAGGCCAAGCAGTTCTTGGCAGACCGCTACGTGACGGGCGAGTGCCCCCACTGCCACAACGAGGGCGCCTATGGTGACCAGTGTGAGAAGTGTGGACGCGACCTGAGTCCTACGGAGCTCATCAACCCCAAGTCGACCATCTCTGGTTCTACCCCCGTGCTGAAAGAGACCAAGAACTGGTATCTGCCCCTGAACGAGTATCAGGAGTGGCTGAAAGAGTGGATTTTGGAGGGTCACAAGGAGTGGCGCCCCAACGTCTATGGTCAATGCAAGAGCTGGTTGGAGATGGATCTGCAGCCCCGTGCCATGACGCGCGACCTGAACTGGGGTATCCCCGTACCCATCGAGGGTGCAGAGGGTAAGGTGCTGTACGTATGGTTCGACGCCCCCATCGGCTATGTATCGAACACGGTAGAGCTCTGCGAGAAAGAGCCCGAGAAGTGGGGTTCGTGGGAGAAGTGGTGGCAAGACGAGGACACCCGTCTGGTTCACTTCATCGGTAAGGACAACATCGTATTCCACTGCATTATCTTCCCCGTGATGATGAAGGCACACGGCAAGTATATCATGCCAGATAACGTACCCAGCAACGAGTTCCTGAATCTGGAGAACGACAAGATTTCTACCTCGCGCAACTGGGCCGTATGGTTGCACGAATACCTGGAGGATATGCCTGGCAAGCAGGACGTATTAAGATACGTGCTGACAGCCAACGCCCCTGAGACCAAGGACAACAACTTCACTTGGAAGGACTTCCAGGACCGCAACAATAACGAACTGGTGGCTGTCTATGGTAACTTCGTCAACCGTGCGCTCCAGCTGACCAAGAAATACTGGAACGGTGTTGTACCTGCCTGTGGCGAGCTGCTCGACGTAGATCGCCAGGCATTGGAGGAATTCAAGGATGTGAAGCAGAAGGTGGAAGCCCTGCTCGACCAATTCAAGTTCCGCGATGCTCAGTTCGAGGCTATGAACTTGGCACGTATCGGCAACCGCTATATCACTGAGTGCGAGCCTTGGAAGGTGTGGAAGGAGAACCCCAAACGTTGCGAGACCATCCTCAATATCTGCTTGCAGCTGACAGCCAACCTGGCTATCGCCTTCGAGCCCTTCCTGCCCTTCTCAAGCAAGAAGCTGCGTGACATGCTGAACCTCGAAAGCTTCGACTGGAACGAGCTAGGAAGCACAGACCTCTTGAAGGCCGGTCATCAGTTGGGCGAGCCCGTCCTCCTCTTCGAGAAAATCGAGGACGACGTCATCCAGAAGCAGCTCGACAAGCTGGAGGCTACCAAGAAGGCCAACCAGGCTGCTCAGTATAAGGCTGCGCCCATCAAGGAGAACGTATCATTCGAAGACTTCGAGAAACTCGACATCCGTGTAGGCCTCATCAAAGCCTGCGAGAAGGTGAAGAAGAGCAAAAAGCTCCTGCAGTTCACCATCGACGACGGCACAGGTACCGACCGTACCATCCTCTCAGGCATTGCCGCCTTCTACGACGACCCATCAGTACTCGTAGGCAAGCGTATCCTCTTCGTTGCCAACTTCGAGCCTCGCAAGATGATGGGCATCGAGAGCCAGGGCATGATCCTCTCTGCCGTCGACTTCGACGAAAGCCTCAGCGTCGTCACCACAACCAAGGATGTAAAACCAGGTAGTCAGGTAGGGTAAGAACTAATTAATAATTGACAATTGATAATTAGATGCAGGCAATTATCTTAGCAGCAGGCATGGGTCGCAGGCTTGGCGACTATACAAAGGACAACACGAAGTGTATGGTCTCTGTAAATGGTGTGCGACTTATTGACCGTCTGCTGGGACAGCTTGCCAAGCAACAGCTCAACCGCGTCATCATCGTAGTGGGCTATAAAGGAAAGGAACTACGCGATTATATTGGCAATCGTTACGATGGCCAGTTGAATATCGAATTCGCTGAGAATCCCGTCTACGACAAGACAAACAACATTTATTCGCTAGCTATCGTCAAGGATAAGTTGCAAGAGGACGATACGCTACTCATTGAGAGCGACCTCATATTCAGCGAACGGCTTATCCCCATGATTGTCAACAACCCCTACCCCAACCTTGCCCTCGTCGCTAAGTACGAGACGTGGATGGACGGTACGATGGTGCGTTTGGACGAAGAACAGAACATCGTCAATTTTATTTCGAAAGACGCCTTCGACTACAACGACGTCGACTCGTATTACAAAACGGTCAACATCTATAAACTCAGTAAGCAGTTTTCACTACAGAAATACGTCCCCTTTCTTGACGCCTACACCAAGGCTGTGGGCAATAACGAGTATTACGAGAACGTGCTGCGTATCATCTCGTTACTGAACAACCACGACATGAAGGCTCTGCCCATCGAACAGGAGAAATGGTATGAGATTGATGACAAGCAGGATTTGGATATTGCTGAGGCGCTATTTGCCGACGAGAAGGACGTGCTTCGCAAATATTACGGACGCTATGGCGGTTTCTGGCGATTCCCACAGATGCTAGACTTCTGCTACTTGGTAAACCCCTATTTCCCCAGTCGCAGAATGAAAGACGAACTGCGTGCCAATTTCGACACGCTGCTGACGGAATACCCCTCGGGCATGAAGGTGAACACACTGATTGCCAGCAAATGCTTTGGTGTCAGTGAGCCCTATATTGTACCTGGCAACGGTGCAGCAGAACTCATCAAGGTATTGATGGAAGAGTCACAAGGCAAGATCGGATTTACACGTCCTACCTTTGAGGAATATCCAAATCGATATGACAAGCACCAGCAAGTGACCTTCGTACCACAAAACGAAGACTACCGCTACACTGCTGACGACTTGATGGCATTCTTTGGCGATAAAGGCATCCGCCAACTAATGGTTATCAACCCAGACAACCCCTCGGGCAATTTCATTCCCAAGAATGATGTGCTACGTCTTGCCAAATGGTGCGAAGACAAGGGTATCCGTTTGGTGATCGATGAAAGCTTTGTGGACTTCAGCGAGGACTATGCCCATAATTCATTGCTTAGCGATGAAACACTAGAGGCTTATCCCCACATGGCAGTCATGAAGAGTATCTCAAAGAGCTATGGTGTGCCTGGCCTCCGTCTAGGTATTCTCTGTTCTGCCGACAAGGATATGATTGCGCATATTAAGAAAGAGGTGAGCATCTGGAACCTCAACTCGTTTGCCGAGTTCTTCATGCAAATATACAACAAGCACGAGAAGGACTATCAACGCGCCTGTGACAAGTTCGTCAAAGAGCGTGCCGACTTCGAGCGCCAGTTGCGCCAGATACCTTTCTTCCGTGTGATGCCCTCACAGGCCAACTACTTCCTCTGCGAAGTGTTGCCCCCCTATAGTGCCAGCGAGATTGTCATCTACATGCTGAAACAGCATAACATCCTGACGCGCGACTGTAGCAAAAAGCCAGGTCTCGACCCCAACAAGCAGTATATGCGCATTGCCGTCAGAAACCACGAGGACAATACACGCTTAGTAGAAGGCCTGAGAGCCATCACAGCCAAATGAAGATTTGTATCTGCGGAGGCGGTAACCTCGGACATGTCGTGGCAGGCTTTATAGCCGCTCAAAAGAAGCATGAAGTATGCCTCTTGACACGACATCCAGAGCAATGGAGCCAGGACTTGATTATTGAGGCCCCTGCCGAAACAACCTATTCAGGGCACCTGAATGGGCTGTTTAGCAATGCGGAACAAGCTGTTTCCGATGCGGATATTATCCTACTATGCCTGCCAGGCTATGCCATTCGTGAAACCCTGCTGCAAATCAAGGATTACGTGCAGTCCGACGCTGCAGTAGGCAGTGTGGTCAGCAGTACAGGTTTCTTCTTCGAGGCGATGCAGTTGCTGCCAGCCTCACAACCACTGTTCGGATTCCAGCGTGTACCCTTTATATCGCGCATCATAGAATACGGTCACAAAGCCCGCTTGATGGGCTATAAGGACAGCCTTAACTTGGCCATTGAGCGTACAGAGCATCCAGAACAACTGCGCGACACATTAGCCGATATGCTGCAAACGCCCATCCAACTTTTAGGCAGCTATTATGAGGCCAGCCTCAGTAATAGCAACCCCCTACTTCATCCTTCGCGTCTATACACACTTTGGAAAGATTGGCACGAAGGCGACATCTACCCTCGCGTACCTTTCTTTTATGAAGAATGGACTGAAGAAACTGCACAACTCTATATCCAGATGGACAATGAGCTACAATCCCTGTTGGATCTATTGCCAGTGCGGAAAGGCAGTATAGCCACCGTACTCGACTATTACGAAAGCACTGATGCCGTATCGTTAGCCAAAAAGTTACGCAGCATAGAGGCTTTCAAAGGTATTCTATCACCTATGAAACAAGTAGAGGGAGGCTATATACCCGACTTTCAAAGTCGCTATTTCACAGAGGACTTCCCTTATGGATTGGCCATCGTTCACCGTCTGACACATGAGAAAGGCGTACCATCTCCTACCATAGACATGGTTTATGATTGGGGAACAAAGATGCTGAACCGCTACAGCCAATAAGCCTCGAACTTGTGGGTGACGCGCTGTTCCACTGGAGGTAATGTCATGTAGTCGCCATAGGTGCGTTCCAGATAGTCCTTATAGCCCACCATCGTCTTGTACATCTTCCCCTCGAACTCGACATCAACCGACGAGGCGATATCCTCAGCAGGAAAGCAGCCTTTCATCTTTGGACCAGCCTCCGTCATGTTACAAACCGTATGGGTGGGGGTTTCCAATACTATCAGTTTCTGAATCAAGCGATAGACGTTGTGAACACTGAGCGGCAACAACTTATAGCACCAATATGCCAGGCTCGACTGCAGAGGGTTCGATTTCGATATCTTGCAGCGACGAATTTTGTAGAGCAGTTTTTTCAACTTAAACACACGCTCACGCTCCTGCATGTCGTCCGTTACATAATCAACAGGAAAGATGTCCATAAAGACGCCTATCTCGTAACCCTCGGTCTCGTCCTCCACCATCTTAGTACGCATGTCAACCACCTTGGCAAACGTATAATAATAATGTGGCTCAGTGCTTGGGTTGATGGCACGGTAGATGCCTGCCGCGTCTGAAAACGTCTTCAAGAACTGCTCGTAGTCCTTGCGTGGCATATAAATGTCGATATCGTCGTCCCAGGGAATGTAGCCCTTGTGGCGCACAGCACCTATCAACGTTCCACTGGACAGAAAATAGCGCAAACCATGGGTCTCGCAGAAATGATGGACTTCGTCAAGGATGCCCATCTGTATCTGGCGTAACTCTTGTATATCTTCTATCTTCCTCATAGCTTATGATCGTCCGAACAGCCACTTTTTGAAGAACGGGCTGATACGTAAAATGTTTGATGTGATGATACTGAAACCAATGATGACGAGTCCTAAAACTGCAGAAAGCAAGATGTCTATGACAAAGTTATGGGGATAGCTCTTAAAGAACTCACCAATCTGGGGCAGATCGGGCATGAACAGGAAATGAATGAGGTAAATATCCAATGTACGCCTACCAATATACTGCAGCGACACACCCATGAAAGTAAACTTGGTAAAGTACTGCTGGTAGTGGCGGAAGTACATAAAGGTGATGGTCAGCAGACCAAATCGTGACACTGTCAGTGGAAGGATAGCCCACGTCATTCGCAATGTACGCCATTTCAGTGCATCAAGCGTTGCCAAGATGACGACAGTGATAATAATAGGGAAGAACCATTTGCTGTCCATCACGCGCTGCCACTTATCCCAATAACGATGTACGATATTACCGTAGAGGAAGAATGGGAAATAGAGGAACACCTGACCAAAGCTCGAATCCTGCAGGAAATAGAACAAATCTGTCTTGGCGCCCTTATATCCCTGAGCCCAGGAGAAATACTTAGGTAGGTAGTTCGTCTCGTAAAAAGCTAGTGATATCAGAAACAGCAACGTGATGGGTATCCACGATTTCCACTTCAGCTTGCTTTCAAGATAGGAAAACACGTAATAGATAATAAACATGTAGAGCAGTGCTATGGTAAACCAATAGCCGCCCTTCAAAGGGGCATGGAATGACTCTTCTACTGCAGGCCAGAAATGACGATTCAAGATAGCCATAGCTAGGAAGAAGAAAACCACTGTAGGAATAGTTTGGACCTTGATTTTCTTCCATAATAGCAAACCAAAATTCTTCAAGTCCCAAATCTGCGAGGCTTTGTAAGCCAGAAATCCACTGACAAAGAAGAATAGCGGCATTCTGAACAATATCAGGAAAGGAATGGCTGACGAATGTTTCCACTCCTCGCCAAAGCCCATGCCTGCCACGTGGTTGGCAACAACCAGTATCATGGTGAATCCTCTTAGGGCATCAAGCCACTCTAAACGAGGCTTTTTAACTACTACATTATTCTCCATAGCTGGGTGCAAATTTACGTATAATATTTTGATTTTCAAATAAAATATAGTATTTTTGCACATTGAAATGGATAATTTAAAGGAAAAGACGGCAAAAGGTATTGCCTGGGGAGCCATCAACAATGGGGCTACTCAGGTATTGAACT
Organism: uncultured Bacteroidales bacterium; assembly: GCA_902799655.1. Classification (GTDB taxonomy): domain Bacteria; phylum Bacteroidota; class Bacteroidia; order Bacteroidales; family Bacteroidaceae; genus Prevotella. Next base: position 119,249 of record CADCBH010000003.1, on the reverse strand, counting down.
TAGTCTTTGGCATATTCTTAGGACGTCTGCTTTCTACAGAAGACTATGGAATTTTAGCACTGATTACCATTTTCACCTTGCTAGCTGGTTGTATTCAGGCTGCAGGCTTCTCACAGGCACTGGCCAACTTGAAGCCTCCCACTCAGCGCGACTATAATGCAGTGGCATGGTTCAACATCATTGCAGGCATCTCCTTATATATGATTCTTTTTCTTTGTGCGCCACTAATTGCATGGTTCTTTGACCAGCCTGCGCTCACTAACGTTTCGCGACTGGCCTTTCTGGCCATTCCCATTTCTGCTATCGGCATTGTCCCCAATGCCAAGTTGTGGATAGAACTACGCAATCGCGAACAAGCCATAGCCAGCATTGCCGCTCTCCTCGCCTCTGGCTGTTGTGGCGTATGGCTGGCTTGGAACGGATATGGCTACTGGAGTCTGGCTTGGCAACAGGTCATATACATCAGTGTGGCCAACATCTTCAAATACTATTTCACGGGCTGGATACCAACCCTGTCCGTCGACTTCAGTCCCATTCGCAACATGTTCAGCTTCTCATCGAAGATGTTGGCGACAAACATGCTGACCGTCATCAGCCAGAACGTATTGACATTTATCTTTGGCAAACTGCTTCCTATCTCGACTGTAGGACTATTCAATCAGGCTAACAAATGGAACACGATGGGGAGTTCGCTGATTACAAACACAATGGCACAGGTGGCACAACCCGTCTTGTCGAACGTCAACAGTGAAGAGGAGCGTCAAGAGCGTATCTTCCGCAAAATGCTGCGTTTCACCTCCTTTCTATCCTTCCCGCTGATGTTTGGACTGGCACTGACGGCCCACGAATTCATTCTCCTGACGGTAGGACCGACATGGGAGCGCTGTGTGCCCCTGCTTCAGATTCTGTGTGTTGGCGGAGCCTGTCTTCCACTGCAAGGACTGTACCAGAATTTCATCATCAGTCGTGGCCGTTCTGATATCTACCTGCGAATGGTAGCCCTTCAGATATTTCTCCAGATAGGCATCACGCTGAGCCTGTCGTCACAAGGCATCACCACGATGGTAGCAGCTTTTTCCGCATTAAACGTGCTGTACATTGTCTGCTGGCATCTTGCCCTTCAACGCATACACTCGCTGGCTCTGTTCGATGTGCTGAAAGACACTGTTCCGTTTGCACTTATTGCCGCCCTTGTGATGCTGGCAACCCACTATATAACGCTGTCAATAAACATACTTTGGCTGTTGCTGCTTGCACGTGTCGTCACAGCCGCCCTACTCTATTTCATTGTCATGCGACTGCTCAACGTGGCAATCTTGAAAGAGTGCCTACAATTTATCCGAAAGAAGCAATAAGCTTTTTCTTATAACACCATTTCACTGTCAGGTAGGCAAATCTTAGCAAGGGAAGCGTCTGCTGATGAGCCAAGAGTCCTCGCAAACACCTGAACTGCAGTGCTTTAGGCTTATAAGAGAGCATTTCTGCTATCTGCTGTTTGTCAATCCCCACGGCCAAGGCCTGATAATAGACATTGAGCATACCAATTTCAATCGCAAACAGGAAATCCTGCTTTTTGTCATTCATCGTAAAATACTGCCAAAGCATTTCGTTGGCTTTGATGTAAGATAATACATGCTTTATCGACATGTGGTTGGCAAACGTGCTGGCAGAGGAATCGTCTCTATAGAAATAGACCGAATCATCTACATATGCCATCTTATTCGCAGCATAAATCAGTCGTGGTGTCAGCGCCATATCTTCTGCCATATTGATGCCTTCTACTGACTCAATACCATGTTCCGTATAAACCGTTTTACGAATTAGTCGTGCCCATATATGCGGAAGCAATGTATGTTGTATCAGCATCAGCTTCAAACAAGCGTTTCTGTCCAAATGCGGTTCATGATGGAAGACAATGGTGCCATCCTCGAAGTGCGAACTATAGCTGCCAGAAACGATGTCTGCTCCCGTTTGTTGTTGACAGGCGACCAGTTTTTCAACAGCATCCAATGCCAAATAATCGTCACTATCTACATTTAACACAAAATCACCAGTTGCAGCCTCTAAAGCCGTTTTTCGTGCTGCCCCTAATCCACGGTTATGGTCATGACGGACAATACGAACCTGCTGTTCACGATGAGGGTATTCCGCAAGGGCCTGCCGAATCACAGCCACACTATTGTCTGGCGTACAGTCGTCAACGAACACATATTCTATGTTGTCGTACGTCTGACCGAGAAGCGTTCGCGAACACTGTCCGACATATTTTTCGACGCCATATACAGGAACCAATATCGAAACCTTCATCATCTACTCGATAGGTATATGCTTAAACTTACTATTTAGGAGCAACATCAGTTTTGAAAGCCACTTGATGAGTGGGAAAATACTTTGGAAATATGACAATATCGTGAAGTCATGCAACAGGCCGTTGTTAATGCGGGCAAACCTGAGATAGTCATCTTTATAAAAGGGATCTACCAACTCATCAATCATGCGGCGATTCTCTGTCAACGTCTCTCTCCAACGCTGTTTGCTGAGTCCTCCACTTTCGCATTTAGCCAGCACCTCCATCACGACAGAAATCCGCACATGATCCTTCACTAATGGTTCTATTACAGATTTCAAGTCGGCTATCAGCTTATACGACTCGTCAAAGCCATATTTCTGTATCACCTCTCTGCGATAATACACTGACTGATGGCATATGCCGATAGACAGCAGATCATACAGCGTCATCGTCTCTTTCAGCATTCTTACCTTTCCACCATACAGGTCACCACCCAAAATGATGTCGCCATCGTAACCGTTTACCAACGACAAGACATCCTTATTAGCAAACTCATCGCCAGCATTCATAAATACCACGTAGTCACCATTTACCATTCGGATGCCCTTATTCATGGCATTATAGATGCCACTGTCTTTCTCCGACACAGAAGTGGTAATGACATCCTTATTCTCGGCAATGATATTGAGGGTTTCGTCCTTACTGCCTCCATCTATTACCACAACTTCCTTCTGCACATAGTCTAATAGGCGTATACTCTTTAACGTACGCGCCAACCCGTCAGCGTTGTTGTAGGTGACAACAATGATGGAATAGTTTCGTTGCTGATTGTCCATAGCTATTGATAATAATGGTAAACCAAGTCCTCTACACTCTCTGGTACCAGTCCACTGATGCTCTCACCTGCCTTCACCTTTTGCCGGATTTCCGTACTTGACACTGGCAATAATGGTACATCGATAGTGCCTATATGCTGATCGCGAGGATAGACTATGAGATCATGATGCCACAGAATATCCTTCCAGTGACGCCACCTTTGGAAGTGTGCCCAGTTGTCACCACCTATTATTAAATAAAACCGACGGTCTGGATAGTCCTTCGACAGATGCTGTAAAGTATCCCAAGTATAGCTGGGTTTGGACAAGTAAAACTCATAGTCGCAGGCCACGACTCTGTCTATATCTGCCAAAGCCTTTTGTGCTACTTCGAAACGCAGGCTATCATCCAACAGGTCTGAGCTATTGCGTTTCAACGGATTCTGAGGCGACACCATCAGCCACACTTCGTCCAATTGGCATTGACGCAAGACTGCCTGTGCCAATGCAATATGTCCGTTATGGATGGGGTTGAATGATCCGCCAAAGAGTCCAGTCTTAATCATTGAGGAAAGACTTAACAGTTTTTAGGGCCTCTTGTTTGGCTGTTTCTAAGTCATCATTAACGATGACGCAATCGAACTGAGGAGCAAAAGTTAATTCATATTCGGCTTTGGCAAGGCGTTCTTCGATAGCCTCAGCGGTATCAGTGGCACGCCCCACAAGGCGTCTGCGAAGCTCTTCAACAGAGGGGGGCTGAATAAACACGCTCAAGGCTTCATCGCCATAATACTTCTTGATATTGACGCCACCTTTCACATCGACATCGAATACGACATTCTGACCAGCCTCGCGCTGGTTTTCCACTTGCTGTTTCAACGTACCATAGAAACGGTTCTCGTACACTTCCTCATATTCCAGAAATTCATCATTCTGAATCTTTGCCTTGAACTCCTCAGGCGACAAAAAGAAGTACTCCACCCCGTTCTGTTCTGTACCACGTGGTGCACGTGAGGTACATGAAATACTGAAGTACAGTTTCAGTTCCGGATGCTCCTGCATCAACCACTGTACAATGGTTGACTTTCCGCTACCGCTGGGAGCACTGACTATTAACATTTTACCTTTCATCAAAGTGCATTCAAAACTTGTTCTTTAATCTGTTCCAGTTCGTCCTTCATCTTCACCACGATATTCTGCATCTCAGCCTGGTTCGACTTCGAGCCCGTGGTATTAATCTCACGTCCCATCTCCTGAGCAATGAATCCTAACTTCTTGCCCTGTCCTGGGGCATCATTCATTGTCTCACGGAAATAGTTCAGGTGATTGGCCAGACGTTGTTTTTCCTCACTGATGTCGAGTTTCTCGATATAGTAAATCAGTTCCTGTTCCAAACGGTTCTTGTCATACTCAGCCTCAGGAATCTGCTTCAGACCATCAACAATACGACCACGAATCTTCTCCACACGAGCCTTCTCATAGGGTTCTATAGAGTGGAGCAGCTTCTCGATGTTATCAATCTTCTCACCAAACTTCTTCTCCAATGCAGCACCTTCCTGAGTGCGAAAATCAACTAAATGCTGGATAGCTTCTATCACCCCAGTTCTGACGACATCCCACTCAGTATCATCAAGTACCTCCACCTCTGACTTTGTCAGCACATCAGGCATACGAGTCAGTATGGGAATCCAATCGGCTACAGACAATTCACGTGCATCAGCAAAGCCCTTCAACTGCTGATAGTAGTTGTCCATCAGTGCCGTATTGACTTGAGCAGCATCAACTACCGCATCCTTTTCTATCCAGATACAGAAGTCTACCTTACCACGAATGACGCGCTCAGCGATCATCTGGCGGATCTCCATTTCTTTCTCACGATAGAGGGGAGCAATACGTGTCGACAAATCCAGTTGTTTAGAATTGAGCGACTTGATTTCAACATTAATTTTCTTTCCTTGGTAGGCCACAAGTGCCTTGCCATAGCCTGTCATTGACTGTATCATAATCGTTGTTTTTCTTAAATATGGTTGCAAAGGTACAAAAAAACTCTGAATCATGCAGATTTTAGCCATAAATTATGTACCTTTGTACGCTAAAAAATATTATTTTGTAAGATAACAATGGCTTGTATTCTACATATAGAAACCAGTACGACTGTTTGTTCGGTAGCAGTTTCAGAAAACGGACAGTGCATCTTCGAGCAGCAAGAGAGAGGCGAGAAGGGAGCTGGCGCCGAACGTTTAGGCAGTATGATTGACGAAGCGCTGTCGTTTACCGACAACCATGCTATTCCTTTCGATGCTGTTAGCGTAAGTAGTGGTCCTGGCTCATATACAGGGCTACGTATTGGCATCTCAATGGCAAAAGGTATCTGCTATGGTCGCGACCTGAAATTGATTGCCGTACCCACGTTGGAGATCATGTGTGTCCCCATACTGCTCAGAGAGTTGATTACAGAAGAGAACGCTTTACTTTGTCCCATGCTTGATGCCCGCCGTATGGAAGTATATGCTGCACTTTATGACCGCAGTCTCAAAGAGGTACGCCCAGTCACTGCTGACATCGTTGGCGAAGACTCTTATAAAGAGTTCCTTGAAGAGCGCCCCGTTTACTTCTTTGGTAATGGTGCCAAAAAGTGCATGGATATCATCAAGCATCCTAACGCTCACTTCATCGAGGACATTGAGCCACAAGCGAAATGGATGCAGCCACTGGCTGAAAAGCGTTTCCTCAACGAGCAATTTGAGGATGTGGCATATTTCGTTCCTTTCTATCTGAAAGACTTTGTAGCCATCAAACCCAAGAAACTAATTTAGTTAAGAGAAAAGAATAAAAAAAGCATATGGACATTAAAGGATTAGACTATAACACGCAACGCGAAAAGCTCATTCTTTCTGAGTATGGCCGTGAGATCCAGAAGATGGTGGATATCGCCATCAGTCTCCCCACTAAGGAGGAGCGCATGAGCTGTGCCCGTGCCATTATCCACCAAATGGAGATGAAGAATCCACAGGTACGTGAAGGCAACAACTACCAGCAGACACTGTGGGATCACCTTTATCTTATGAGTCACAAGCAATTGGATATCGACTGGCCATACGACATGAGTGATGCAGAGAATATCCTCTCGAAACCATCGCCCATGCCCCATCCTACGCACGAAGGACAAGCCCACCTACGGCATTATGGCCACCTTATGGCTGAAACCTTCGAAAAACTGAAGACGATGCCTGCAGGTGAAGAGCGTGATGAACTCACGCGCCTCGTTGCCAATCAGATGAAGCGCGACCTTGCAACTTGGGGGCATGGCTCTATAGATGACGAGAAGGTGGCAGATGATCTGGCACGTTTCACAGACGGCATTATCCAGATTGACCTCTCATCATTCCACTTTGACAACTTTAACATGTCGGCTGCCGGCAACGATTTGAAACGTAACAAAAAACGTAAGTAAATGGCATCATTCAAGATTGAGGGCGGGCATCTGCTCAGCGGCACCATCACACCACAAGGTGCCAAGAACGAGGCCTTACAGGTTATCTGTGCCACGCTACTTACCAGCGAGGCTGTTACCATTAGCAACATCCCCGACATCCGGGATGTCAACAATCTGATACAGTTGCTTAGAGATATCGGCGTAAAAGTGACCAGCAGTGCTAAAGGCACTTTCACATTCCAGGCAGATACGCTGAATATGAAATATCTGGAGAGTGACGAGTTTGTCAATAAATGCGCTGAGTTGCGAGGATCTGTCATGATGATTGGTCCGCTACTGGCACGAATGGGCAAAGCCGTCATCACAAAACCCGGTGGCGACAAGATAGGCCGCCGTCGACTGGACACCCACTTCCTAGGATTCCAGAAGCTGGGGGCAAAATTCCGCCAAATACCAGAGCGCAATGTCTATGAAATAGGTTCCAAACGGCTGAAAGGCACTTATATGTTGCTAGACGAGGCTTCCGTGACTGGTACCGCCAACATTGTGATGGCTGCAGTATTGGCAGAAGGCACAACCACTATCTACAATGCCGCCTGTGAGCCCTATGTACAGCAACTATGTCAAATGCTTAACCGCATGGGGGCAAACATTACCGGTATTGGTTCCAACCTGCTTACTATCAATGGAGTATGCAAGTTGAATGGCACCACACACCGTCTATTGCCCGACATGATTGAGGTGGGCTCGTTTATTGGAATGGCAGCAATGTGTGGAGACGGCATTTGCATCAAGGATGTTTCATTATCCGATTTAGGCATCATCCCCGACGCCTTCCGCCGACTGGGTGTCAAAGTTGAAGTAGATGGTGATGACCTGTACATTCCACGTCAGAAACATTATGTTGTTGATTCGTTTATCGACGGCACTATCATGACGCTGGCTGATGCCCCTTGGCCAGGACTCACCCCCGACTTGCTTAGCGTACTCATTGTAGTTGCCACTCAGGCACGCGGTTCTGTGCTCTTCCACCAGAAAATGTTTGAGAGCCGACTTTTCTTTGTCGACAAGCTTATCGACATGGGCGCACAGATTATCCTCTGCGACCCCCATCGTGCAGTAGTTGTAGGTCATGACCGCAAGTTAACACTACGTGCTCAACGCATGTCAAGTCCCGATATCCGTGCAGGTATTGCTCTGCTAATTGCAGCTATGAGTGCACGCGGTACCAGCCTCATCAGCAACATCGAACAGATTGACCGCGGTTATGAAAACATCGAAGCGCGCCTCAATGCGCTGGGAGCAAAAATTGAACGTGTATGATTAGGCGAGAAGACGTATTTAAGATTGGGCGCATCGGAAAGCCCCACGGTATAAAAGGCGAGGTATTCTTTCATTTTGACGATGACGTCTTTGACCGCGTGGAAAGTGAATATCTTATCCTTGACATCGACGGTATCCTCGTACCATTCTTCATGGAAGAGTATCGCTTCCGCAGTGACTATGTGGCACTTGTCAAGTTCCAGCAAGTAGACACACAGGAACGGGCCAGTGAGTTGACGGGCTGTGAGGTCTTCTTTTCTCGCGAATTGGCTTCAGAGGAAGATATGATGCCAACTTGGGAGATGCTCATTGACTTTGATGTCATTGATGCCCAAAATGGTAATACTATTGGTACCATTGCTGCCATCGATAAGCAGACAGCCAACATTCTCTTTGAGCTTTATAATGGTATTCTGATTCCTGCCAACGAGGATCTTATCGAGGATATTGACACTGAGAAAGAGACAATTACCATGAATATTCCTGAAGGATTATTGAATCTATGAAGAAGAAACAGATAGCCATTCTCGGTTCTACAGGATCGATAGGCACACAGGCCTTACAGGTCATCCAAGAACATAGCGACCTCTATGAGGTTTACTGCTTGACGGCCAACAACCGCGTAGAACTGTTGGCACAACAAGCACACCAGTTCCATCCTGCTGCAATTGTTATTGCAAACGAAAAGCGTTATGATGAGCTAAAAAGTCTGATGAGCGACTTACCCGACGTAAAGGTCTATGCCGGTAAGCAAGCTCTCGATGAGATTGTTGAGTCCATACCCATTGACATGGTACTGACTGCTATGGTTGGATTTGCAGGGTTGTCTCCAACAATTCATGCCATCCGTGCACACAAGGCCATTGCATTAGCTAACAAGGAAACGCTTGTCGTGGCTGGCGAATTGATTCTACAACTCGCCCAAATGCATCATACACCAATATTACCTGTTGACAGTGAACACTCAGCAATATTCCAGAGTCTTGTTGGTGAAGACGACAATCCCATCGAAAAGATTCTATTAACGGCTTCGGGAGGTCCCTTCCGTCAAAAAAGCATCGAGGAACTGGCAACAGTCACTAAAGCTGATGCGCTTCGCCATCCCACATGGGATATGGGCGCTAAGATTACAATTGATTCAGCAACGATGATGAACAAAGGATTTGAAGTCATCGAAGCAAAATGGCTCTTTGGAGTCAATGCCTCACAAATCCAAGTTCTAGTGCATCCGCAGAGTATCGTACATTCAGCTGTACAGTTCCACGATGGTGCGGTGAAGGCTCAGCTTGGTGTACCTGATATGCGTCTGCCCATTCAGTATGCCTTCTCGTTCCCCTCACGATTGCCGCTCAGTAGTGACCGTTTGGATCTCTTTGCTCATCCGCTAGAGTTCTTTGAGCCTGATCTCAAGAAGTTCCGTTGCCTTGCTTTGGCCTTTGAAGCCATTGAACGGGGTGGCAATATGCCATGTATTGTCAATGCCGCCAACGAAATCGTCAATCGTGGTTTTCTTGAGGACCGTTGCTCATTCATACAAATGAGCGACATTATTGCGGAAACTATGCAACGCTGCAATTTCTCAGCTTCACCTGATTACGAGACATACATCCAGACTGACGCTGAAGCTCGTCGCATAGCCACAGAGCTCATGAAATAATCAACTACACCACATGAAATAACGAAATAAAGTATAACTAGATTATAATGGAAATATTCTTCATCAAGCTTTTACAATTGGTATTAGCACTTTCTATCCTCATCCTGCTACATGAGGGGGGACACTTTGTCTTCGCCAAGCTCTTTGGCGTTCGTGTAGAAAAATTCTACATGTTTTTCGACTGGAAATTCAGTCTGTTCAAATATAAGCCCAAAAACAGCGATACAGAATATGGTATCGGTTGGTTGCCCTTAGGTGGCTACTGCAAGATCTCGGGCATGATTGACGAGAGTTTTGATACAGAACAGATGAAACGCCCCGCTCAACCATGGGAATTCCGCACAAAACCTGCGTGGCAACGCTTGCTGATAATGGTGGGCGGTGTATTGGTCAACTTCGTGCTGGCACTTTTCATCTATTCAATGATCCTTTTCTATTGGGGGGAGAGCTATGTACCCGTCAAGGACATGACAATGGGTATGAAGTTTAATCAGGAAGCCAAAGCATATGGCTTTCAGGATGGCGACATTCTGGTTGGTACAGATAAGCGTGCCTTCAAGAATTTCTCTGCCGACATGTACCGTGACATTTCTGAGGCCCACCGTGTAGATATTATTCGCGATGGGAAAGCAATGAGTATCCAATTACCTGGTGACCTCAATCTGCTGAATATGATCAAGTCACAACCCTCTTTCGTACAGCCTCTATTATCGAACCAGATAGATAGCGTATTACCAGGCTCTACTGCTTACAAAATTGGCATGAAGAAAGGAGACTATGTTTATTGCATCGATGGCAAAGCTGTCAGTTCCTACAATGAGTTCATAGATATGATGGCTCGCCACACTGACATGCTGACTACTGCTAAAAATCGTGAAGACAGTATCAAAGCACGTACAGCTACCATCGTCTTTGGTAACGAGAAGATGCGCTACACTGCAAAGGTCGTTCTACACAGTAACTTAAAATTGGGCATCACATACCGTGCTTCCCAATACAAGCCTGTGACTACAAGATATGGATTCTTCGAGAGTTTCCCGGCAGGCATCCGCTACGGATGGAATGTACTTACCTCATATATCGATGACTTGAAATATGTCTTCACTGCTGAGGGCGCCAAGTCGCTGGGAGGTTTCGGAACTATTGGCAATCTCTTCCCTGCAGAATGGAACTGGTTGGTATTCTGGCAGATGACAGCTTTCCTCAGCATCATTCTGGCCTTTATGAACATTCTGCCCATTCCAGCCCTCGATGGTGGTCATGTGCTGTTCTTGCTTTATGAGATTATCACACGTCGCAAACCCTCTGAGGAGTTTATGATTCGCGCAGAATATGTCGGTTTTGGTATCGTACTCCTGCTGTTAATCGTAGCCAACCTCAATGACATTCTCCGTCAACTCGGAATATTATAATAGATTGGCAATGCACTGGAGGCAGGCTGCAGACGTAACAGGTTTCGATAGAAAATCATTACAGCCTGCCTCTATAGCATGCACACGATCAGTATCGAAAGCGTTAGCCGTTACAGCGACGATAGGCACATTATCTTGTGCTGCCCTAATCTGACGTGTGGCCTCCAAACCATCCATGACAGGCATCTTTAAATCCATCAGGATAAGATCTGGATGTTCGGATGCAGCTTTAGCTACAGCATCTTTACCATTGACGGCACGTAATATCTCATAATGGCCTTTCAGAATGAAGCTCATCAGCAAATAGTTGCTGTCATTGTCTTCTGCTACAAGGATTCGTTTCATTGTTATTTCAAGAATTGATTCGTTAACAGAATACAAAAGTAGCATTTTTATCTGAAATTCCTTGTAGATTTGCCACTTTTTAACTAATTTTGTAGCAACAAGCAACTATTAACGATATGAGAAAGATTATGATGACACTTATCATGCTCTGCATGGTGTCTTTAATGAATGCACAAAACATGATGGAGGTGAACACCCGCAAATTGGGCGCCCCCATTCAGTCCACTATGTATGGTATCTTCTTTGAAGATATCAATTATGCTGCTGACGGTGGCCTTTATGGTGAACTTGTCAAGAACCGTTCGTTCGAATTTCCCCAATCATTCATGGGTTGGCAGGTATTTGGTTGTGTAGAACTAAAAGATGACGGCCCATTCTGCCGCTGTCCCCACTATGTTATCCTTTCGTCTCCCGACCATAGTGATCGTCGTACAGGTCTGACCAATGAAGGCTTCTTCGGCATCGGCGTCAAGAAGGGTGCCAGCTATCGTTTCTCAGTATGGGCAAAAGCTCCTAAAGGGAAGGGAGCTATCCGCGTACAGCTCATCAACGAGCAGTCGATGGACGAGAAACAGGAGTTTATTGAAGAAATAATAGATATCACCTCTTCCGACTGGAAGAAATATACCACAGTGTTGACATCTCCCGTCAGCAACAAACACGCCAAGTTACGTATCTTTCTCAAGGGTGATAACAGTGTAGCCCTGGAACATATCTCCCTCTTCCCCACTGATACATACAAAGGTCGCGAGAACGGTATGCGACGCGATTTGGCCCAAGCATTGGCTGATCTTCATCCTGGTATTTTCCGTTTTCCTGGCGGCTGCATAGTAGAAGGAACAGACCTTAATACCCGCTATCAATGGAAAAACAGTATTGGACCAGTAGAGAATCGTCCGCTCAACCAAAACCGTTGGGAGCACACATTCGACTATCGCTATTATCCGGACTACTATCAGTCATACGGTCTGGGATTTTTCGAATTCTTCCAATTGTCTGAAGACATCGGCGCCGAGCCACTGCCCATCCTAAATGTTGGTATGGCATGCCAATATCAGAATTGGAACAAGGAGAGTGCCCACGTTCCTCAAGACCAACTGAAACCCTATATCAACGATTGTCTCGACCTCATCGAATTCGCTAATGGTCCTGCTGACTCCAAATGGGGAAAGATTCGTGCAGAGATGGGACACCCCGCTCCATTTAACATGAAATATATTGGAGTAGGTAACGAGCAATGGGGTGAGTTCTACTATGGACGTCTTAAACCCTTTGTGGCAGCAATCCGAGCAAGATATCCTAATATCAAAATTGTAGGTACCAGCGGTCCGGTTCCCGAAGACACACCAGACAACACCTATCGTTTTGAAGATGGTTGGAAGGCCATGAAGGCTCAAAAAGCCGACCTCGTCGATGAGCATTTCTATCGTAATGAACAGTGGTTCCTCACCCATGGTTTACGTTATGACAGTTACGATCGCAAGGGGCCAAAGGTATTTGCAGGAGAATATGCCTGCCATGGAGACGGAAAGAAATGGAATCATTATGAGGCCGCCATCCTAGAGGCTGCCTTTATGACAGGCTTCGAGCGTAATGCCGATATAGTGCATATGACGACGCCAGCTCCTCTCTTTGCTCATGTCGATGGCTGGCAGTGGCGCCCTGACCAAATCTGGTACGACCAGACGGACATGTTCCGCACCGTCAGTTACTACGTTCAACAGATGTATGCCACTAATGCCGGCACCCATGTGTTGCCGCTTACGATGAAAAAGAAGCCCGTAGCAAATCAGGAAGGACAGAACGGACTCTTTGCAAGTGCCGCTTTCGACCAAGTTACTGACGAAGTCATCATTAAGATTGCCAACACCTCGAAAAGACAGCAGGCGGTATCCCTGAACCTCACAGGCATGAAAGGTTCACGCACCGCTAAAACACTAACCCTCTTCCATAACGGCATGGATGATGAGAACTCTATTTGTAAACCAGAGTTCATCACCCCCAAAAATGGAACTATTCAGGTAGATGAAGGCAAGGGATCGTCACTCTTACTGGATGACCTACCTCCCATGTCGTTCCGCATCTATCGTATTCACAAATAAAAATGACAGTAGCAGACTATATTAAACTCGACACCAACGAGAAGCGCTTCTCATTTGAAGTACTACCACCACTGAAAGGTAATGGTACGGAGGCGCTGTTCCAAACTATTGACAAGCTTGCCGTATTCAATCCGGCATTTATCAATATCACTACCCACCATTCGGAGTATATCTACAAAGAATTGGCCAACGGACAGTATGAGCGGCAATGCATTCGTCGCCGACCTGGTACTATCGCCATAGCCGCTGCCATTCAACATCGCTATAACATCCCTGTGGAGCCCCACGTGATATGCAGTGGCCAAACCATAGAACAGATTGAGTACGAATTACTCGACCTTCAGTTCTTGGGCATTCGTAACCTCATGTTATTGAGAGGTGACAAGGCAAAGGAGGACAGCCGCTTTACGCCCACACCTGGTGGTCACACCCATACCACCGACCTTATTCGTCAGGTGGCACGTTTTAACGAGGGCTACTTTGCTGACGGTTCTCCCATCAAGCATCCTGGTCCCAAGTTTGACTTTGGTGTAGCCTGCTATCCTGAAAAACATGAAGAAGCACCCAATCTTGAGATGGACATGCAGTATCTGAAGGAGAAACAAGACCTTGGCGCACAATATGCTGTTACCCAGCTATTCTACGACAACCAGAAATATTTCGATTTTGTATCTAAGGCTCGTCAGATGGGTATTACCATCCCCATTATACCAGGAATCAAGCCTATGGCCAAACTCAGTCAGTTGACCGTTGTTCCCAAGACTTTCCATTGTGACATCCCAGAAGCGCTTGCCAAAGAGATTGTCAAATGTAAGAACGACGAGCAGGCCCGCCAACTTGGTATCGAGTGGACGACCGCCCAATGTCAGGAGTTATATGCCAATGGCATCCATAATATCCACTTCTATACCGTATCTGCAGTAGACTCAGTGGCAGAGATTGCCAAACGGCTGCTATAACACAACCAAGGAGAAGATGTTCGAACAGGTTATAGGACAACACGATGTGCAAGAGCGGCTGTTGCAGCTTTTACGTGAGGAAAGACTACCCCACGCACTCATGTTATGCGGGCCACAGGGTGTCGGTAAGATGGCATTAGCCGTGGAATTCGCAAAAGTGTTGTTAGCAGGTCGCGGGCAAGCTATGCTTGACAAACTGGAGCATCCAGATTTACACTTTACCTACCCCACCATCAAGTTACCTTCGATGAGTGCTGAACATAAACCTGTCAGCGATGACTTCGCCAATCAATGGCATCAGTTGGTCATGAGCAGTCTCTATTTCAGTATGACCGACTGGTTAGAGCAGATGGGTGGTGAGAACCAGCAAGCTATCATTACTGCTGGCGAAAGTGATGCCCTCATCCGCAAGCTCTCGTTGAAATCGAGCCAAGGGGGCTACAAGGTCAGTATCATCTGGCTGCCTGAGCGCATGAATATCGAATGTGCAAACAAGATATTGAAACTACTTGAGGAGCCCCCCTCGCAAACGGTTTTCATTCTTGTATGCGAAGAGCCTGAGAAACTACTCGAAACCATCAGCAGTCGCGTACAGCGTATTGACGTTAAACGCATAGATAGCGCCATCATCGCTGAGGCGCTGAAGATGCAACGTGGACTTAGCGAAGACATGGCACAACGCATAAGCCGCATGGCTAATGGAAGTTGGTATCAGGCATTGGAGTTACTCAATACGGATACTGAAAATGAGCTATTCCTTGATATGTTCCAGCTGCTGATGCGACTGGCCTATCAACGTAAGATAAAAGATCTCAAGCAATGGAGTGAGCGCATGGCTAACATGGGACGTGAGTGTCAGAAACGATTTCTCACCTACTTTCTACGCCTGATTCGTGAGAACTTTATGTACAACTTCCAACAAGAAGAGCTTTGTTACATGTCTCAGCGAGAAGAAGAATTTGCTCGCAACTTTGCCCGCTTCATCAACGAGGCAAACATCCTGCCTATCACGGAGTTGGCTAACCGCGCCATCCGTGATATCGGACAAAACGCCAATGCCAAGATTGTTTTCTATGACATGGCACTACAAATGATTGTTCTATTGATTCAAAAATAAATACATGAATAAAGATTATCCCATCATGACAGGTTGCGACCGAGGCCTGTGCAAGCATGCAGTAGGACGCCAAGACCGTCAGTTGAATACCTATGACTGGCTGGCCGATGTGCCAGGTAATACCGATACTACCGATTTGGTTGAGGTGCAGTTCAAGCATACCCGCAAGGGCTACTACCATAATGTTAACAACCTTCCATTAAAGAAGGGCGACATTGTAGCCGTGGAGGCAAACCCCGGTCATGACATTGGCGTCGTTTCGCTAACTGGACGTCTGGCCGTCATCCAGATGAAGAAAGCCAACCTTAAATCAGCTGATGACATTCGTCGAATCTATCGCATTGCCCGTCCTGTTGATATGGAAAAGTATGAAGAGGCTAAACGTCGCGAGCACGCCACGATGATTGAGAGCCGTCAGATAGCTAAGGGGCTAGGACTGAAGATGAAGATTGGAGATGTAGAATATCAGGGTGACTGCAACAAAGCCATCTTCTATTATATTGCTGACGAGCGTGTAGATTTCCGCCAACTCATCAAAGACCTTGCTGCCACCTTCCATGTCCGCATAGAGATGAAACAAATCGGTGCTCGTCAAGAGGCTGGTCTCATCGGAGGTACAGGCCCTTGTGGTCGCGAGCTCTGCTGTGCAACGTGGATGAAAAATTTCGTCTCTGTAGGAACCTCAGCAGCACGTTATCAAGATATCTCACTCAATCCCCAGAAACTTGCTGGTATGTGCGCAAAATTGAAGTGTTGTCTCAACTACGAGGTAGATGACTATGTAGAGGCAGGACGCCGTCTGCCATCAAAAGACATTCAGCTCCAGACACTGGATGCGGACTACTTCTATTTCAAAGCAGATATCTTAGCAGGTCTTATCACATATTCTACTGACAAGAATATAGCTGCCAATCTTGAGACTATTACAGCAGAACGTGCCAAGCAGATTATAGAGATGAACTACCGCGGAGAGAAGCCCGCCACATTGACAGTCGACGGTGGTAACAAAGCACAACAAGGGCCTATCGATTTGGCTACACAGGAAAATATCGCACGCTTCGACCGTGCCAAGAAGAAAAAGAAGAAGAAACCTCGCAAGCCTCAGAACCCTAAGTCTTGATTATGCGTAAGAGCCTATTGTTTCTATTGGTTCTTGCAGGCTGCCTTTTGGCAGCTTGCAAAAATACGCCTGTATATTATCATTTTGAGCATACGCCCGAAAATGGCTGGGAGAAAACCGACGCCCTTGACTTCAGCATCACGCCAATGGCATCAAACGGTTCGTATCAAGAGCAGATAGGACTGCGCATCAGTGCGAATTATCCCTATATGAGCCTGAGTCTTATCATTGAGCAGACCATATATCCTGCAGGTCAGACTTATTGCGACACCCTTGACTGCCATCTTATAGACGAAAACGGAAACTCCACAGGTTATGGTATCAGCCAATACCAATATCTTTTCCCTTTAAAGACCCTACAACTTCATCAGGGTGATTCCATACAATGTATCATCCGCCACAACATGAAACGGGAAATCCTACCAGGCATTACTGATGTCGGTATACGCTTGCAAAGATAGCATATTAACGCGTATTATTGCGTGCAGCGTCAAGACGTAAGAAGATAAAAAGCAGGAAAGTAAAACCCCATAGCGAGGAGCCACCATAGGAGAAGAACGGTAAGGGGATACCAATAACTGGCGTCAGTCCCAATACCATTCCCACATTAATAAACACATGGAATAAGAAGATACTGAGCACACAGTATCCATAAATTCTTCCAAAATGCATGGGTTGTCGCTCGGATAGATAGATGAGGCGCCATATTAGGGCAAGAAACAATAGCAGCACACCTGCTGAACCCAGAAATCCCTCCTCCTCACCAACTGTACAGAAAATGAAATCGGTATCCTGCTCAGGTACAAACTTGAGTTTTGTCTGTGTACCATTGAGGAAACCCTTTCCTTCAAGCCCACCCGAACCAATTGCAATCTCAGACTGATGCACATTATATCCTGCACCTTTCAGGTCTTCATCCAGTCCCAGCAACACATTAATACGTGAACGTTGGTGAGGTTCCATCACTTCTTGCATGATAAAATCGGCACCATAATAGAACGAGACAGAGCCCAGTGTGAAAAGGGCGATAAAAAAGTAGTTGTGAATGCGGCTGGCCAAAGCCTGCCATACAAGATACCCTATTAGCACAATTACCAAAGCCAACTGCACATAAACGATATCTACAGGTATAAATAACAGGAACAATGACAATAACGTGATGCCTGCAGAGCACATCAGCATACGCCAAGCAAGTTTGCGATGACAATATACCCATACCATTCCTATTGAAAACAACTGTATGAGCAAGAGCACGACAAAAGGTCCCACCATCGTTGGTGATGTTCCTATCGCCACCTCTGCATAACGTATCCCCACCACGAAATACACTACCAAAGCGACTCCTGTAAAGAGTATGCTTCCTGGCATTCCCTCACGATAAAACATTAGAAAGAAGGAGAGGTAAACCAGTGCCGAACCTGTTTCTCGCTGTAAAACGATACACAGCATAGGTAGCAATATCACCAACAAGGCAGCGGCAAAGTGGCGGAACTGCTGAATATTGTAGCCGTAGGTCGACATCAGCTTCGACAGTGCCAGTGCAGTAGCGAACTTAGCAAACTCCGCAGGTTGTAGGCGTAGTGGTCCTAGGACAAGCCACGATCGGGATCCTTTGATGCTATGCGGGTTAAATATCGTTGCAAAGAGAAGTAGGAGCAACAATGCATATATAATAAAGGCGAAGGTATCGTAGAAACGGTCATCAAGCAGCAAGATAAAGAGTCCGAGAATGATACTGGTGCCAATCCATACAATCTGCATACCCGAGCGTGTAGAGAGACTAAAAATATCGGTCTCACCATAGGAATAGCTGGCTCCACAGACGCTGATCCAACCAAAACTGAGCAGGGCGATGTAAATCAACACCGTCCACCAGTCGATATTGCGCAGCACGCCAGGATTTCGTCTATCTGCTTGTTGTACCATACGATATATGTCTGTTTTGCAACTCCTCGGCCTTCTGTTTAGAAGCTTCAGAGAGGTGTCCGTGAATATATTGTTCCATGATGAGCCCACCAATAGGTACACCATAGGTCGCGCCCCAACCACCATTCTCTACATAGACGGCTACAGCAATCTGTGGTTTGTCCATAGGTGCAAAGCCCATAAATACGGAATGGTCGTGGCCGCGGTTCTGCGCAGTACCTGTTTTGCCGCATGCCATGAAGTCATAACGGGCAAGTTCGTGACAGGTACCACCCGTTGCAGATGCACGCATGCCTTGCACCACGTAGTCGTAGGCTGAGCGTGAGGCCATCGTTTGGCGTCGTTGGGTATAAAGGGTGTCAAGGGGTTCGCCCTGTATACGCTTGACGACGTGAGGCGTGATAAACCAGCCACGATTAGCGATGGTAGCACCGAGGTTAGCTATTTGCAGAGGTGTTGCATTGACCTCACCCTGTCCGATGGCAATAGAGATAATCGTTAGTCCGTTCCACGAGCCTTTATAAGCTTTGTCATAGAACTGAGCATTAGGAATGAGGCCGCGCTTTTCGCCTGGTAGGTCTATACCAAGCTTATAGCCAAAGCCCATGCTAACCATATAGTCGCGCCACTTGTTCATGGCCTCCTGCACGCTGCCATATTTCTGCTTAGCTCCTATCATATAATAAAGTCCCCAACAGAAATAACCGTTACAAGAGGTTGACAAGGCAGGAACAAGCGGCAGAGGTGCTGCATGCCCATGACAACCTACATGGAGTCCCTTGTAGTTGAAGCCATGCTGACAGGGATAAGCAGTCTGTGTAGGATGAATGATCCCCTCGGTAATAAACGTTAGTCCCTGGGTTGTCTTGAAAGTAGAACCTGGAGGATACTGGCCCATGATGCTTCGGTTAAGCAGAGGTTTCCAGACATTCTGACTGAGCAGGCGGTGGCTCCTAGAGCGCTGTCGACCCACCATCATACGAGGGTCATATGATGGGGAAGAAACCATGCAAAGCACTTCGCCCGTCCGTGGTTCAATAGCAACGATAGAACCGATCTTTCCCTCCATCAACCGTTCACCGAGTGCCTGTAAATCGGCATCGAGGGAAAGCGTCAAGTTCTTGCCTGCCACAGGGCGTCTGTCGAAACGTCCATTCTGATAGCGTCCCTGTACACGTCCATGTGCATCACGCAGCAAAATCTGCATGCCTTTCTCGCCACGCAACTGCTGCTCATAGCTTCGCTCAACACCCAGTTTGCCGATATAATCACCAGGCTGATAGTAAGGATCCTCCTCAATATCAGCTGGAGATACTTCAGCGACATCACCGAGAACATGGGCAGCAATGGGATAGCGATACTGTCGTATCGTACGCCGCTGGATATAGATGCCCGGATAACGGAACATCTTCTCCTGAAAAACAGAGTAATCGGCATCCGATAGCTGACTCATAAAGATTTGCTGGGTAAAGCGCGAATAGCCTGGATTTTTCGACCGGTCTTTAATAGTCTCCATACGACGGTCAAATTCCTCGCGCGTGATGTTGAGTGCCTCGCAGAAATCCAAGGTATCAAGATGATCTTTAGCCTCATTCATCACAACCATGATATCGTAGGCAGGCTGGTTGTATACGAGTAACTTACCATTGCGATCGTATATTCCGCCTCGCGAAGGATATTCTATTTTCTTGAGGAAGGCATTTGAGTCGGCACTTTTCTTATAGTCGTCACTTGTTATCTGGAGGGTAAACAGTCGGATGATATATACGACAACTATCAGCAAGGCAACACCTGCTACCACATAGCGCCGATAATCCTGCGTATAGTCTCTCATCTGAATACTGTTATTAATAAGGTCAACGACGACGTCCTATCTCAAAGGTAAAAATGAGGACGAGGGTAATGATGCTGCTTCCGACTACGCACATCATCCAATAGAGAGCATTAAAGAAGCTAAACTGCTCTAGAGTAAAGAAAACGATACAATAGAGAATGACAAGTGGTGTGACGTAGTATGTATATTTGGCAGGTCCCATTGTTACAAGCGACGGTTGCAGGTTGTCTGCTCCATCACGTGGGATAAAAAGCTCAAGGAAATATGGCTGTATAGCTGCCAACAACGTAAGAGATGCTGCTGCCAGTCCTGGGGTATTGAGGAAAATATCGATAAGCAATCCGAGTGCAAAGCTCCACACCAATATGGCCCACTTAGCATGATTCCGTGGAAACATCAGTACGAAATAGACGTAGAAAAGAGGAGTTGCACAATGAAACAGGTGCATATGTCCGAACATCATCACCTGAATGATGAAGAAGAAGGCAAACCATCCCAGTCGCTTAAACAAATCTATTGTCATCCTCTAACTTATTCTCTTACATTCAATTTCAGCGAATCACGCGCAGCCTGCATCAGTCGCATACGTGCAGCAATAGAGCGATCACTGATAACTACCACGTCGCGCAGGTTACCAAAATCGGTTGTCAGACGCACCTTTAGCTTGTACGACAGGCCGTCGCGCGAATTATACACCTCAACAATCTGGCCAACCTGGACACCAGGTGGGAAAATACTCGAATAACCATTGGTCTCTACCCAGTCGCCACGCTTAAAACGCGCATGACGGGGAATATCCTCTACATAGGCATAACCAGCATCCTGGCCATACCAGCGGAGCACACCAAAATAGCCATAACCACGGATGGCACAGCTGATGCGCGACAAGTGAGCATTAAGCACAGGGATGACTACTGCGTAGTGGTCGGAGACGAGATAGGTAACACCCACCACACCACGACCACAGGCCACGCCCATGCCGTCCTCCACACCATCGGCTTTACCCTTATCAATGGTCATCAGATTATCCATCTTACCCAACTCACTACTCACTACTTTAGCTGGTATCAGCTGATAGCGGCTCAGCGAGTCAAGTCCACGTAGTTCCTGCGGGTCCTTCTCTTGTGTTGCCTCCTGATAGAGACGGCGCAACTGTGCCACCTGGCGTTCCAGATGGTAGTTGCGTATCGTCAAGTCCTCATTCACCTTGGACAACTTAAAAAACGATTCCAAGGCAGAACTCCACGAGTACACCTGACCTGCCACAGCATTAGCCGACGAAAACCACACGCTACCTTGATAGCCGTTATAGCTGAACAACAAGGTCAGGCTAACGGCTTCCAAGACAACGAAAATCAACCAATGATAGTGGCGTGTGAGGAACTCCAGCAGGTTGTGCATATCCGATTATCGCATCAGGAAAGAGAAACGGCCAACATTCTTCAACGCAATACCTGCACCCTTGGCAACAGAATGCAACGGGTCTTCAGCAATATGGAAAGGAATGTTGATCTTGGCTTCCAAACGGCGATCCAATCCGCGCAGCAGAGCACCACCGCCAGCCAACCAGATACCATTCTTCACGATGTCGGCATACAGCTCGGGAGGCGTATTCTCCAAAGCAGAGAGTACAGCGTTCTCAATCTTTGCTACAGTCTTATCCAGACAGTGAGCAATCTCCTGATAACATACGGGCACCTCCATAGGCAGTGCGGTAATACGGTTAGGTCCATGTACCACATAATCCTCAGGAGCATCATCGCCCAAATCTGTCAAAGCAGAACCAACAGCTATCTTAATACGCTCAGCCATACGTTCCGAAACCTTCACGTTGTGCTGGCGTGACATATACTCCTGAATATCAGCTGTCAAGTCATCGCCAGCGGTACGAATCGAGTTATTCGACACAATACCACCCAGTGAAATCACGGCAATCTCTGTAGAACCACCACCGATGTCGACAATCATGTTACCCTCGGGAGCCTCAACATCAATACCGATACCGATAGCAGCAGCCATCGGCTCAAAAATCAGATAGACATCGCGGCCATCGGCATGCTCGGCAGAGTCGCGCACAGCACGCAACTCTACTTCGGTAGAACCAGATGGAACACCAATCACCATACGCAGTGAAGGTGAAAACAGACGTGAGCCACTGTGCACCATCTTGATTAGACCACGCATCATCTGCTCACAAGCCGAGAAGTCAGCAATCACGCCGTCACGCAAAGGACGCACCGTACGGATATTGTCGTGTGTCTTTTCATACATCATCTTAGCCTGTGAACCTACGGCAATCATCTTGTCGGTATGGCGGTCAAGGGCTACTACTGACGGCTCATCAACTACAATTTTATCATCACTGATAATGAT
The DNA here is from genome assembly GCA_902799655.1 of uncultured Bacteroidales bacterium. Classification (GTDB taxonomy): domain Bacteria; phylum Bacteroidota; class Bacteroidia; order Bacteroidales; family Bacteroidaceae; genus Prevotella. Next base: position 96,540 of record CADCBH010000003.1, on the reverse strand, counting down.
TGTATTGGCCGTTCCAAGGTCCATGGCAATCTCCTGGACAAAACTAAAAAATCCCATGCTAAATTGTCAATTATCTATTCTCTATTATCAATTATTTCTCAAACCAACTATGGATAGCAGTATCGTAATGACTGCTTACGCCAAAGGCACGAGTAGCAAACTGGCGGCGCTGAGCTTTTGTAGTTTCAGCCCCCTGAGCGTTAAGAATATCCAAGAGCATGCCGTATTCAGCTTTTGAGGGAACGATGACCACATCGTTAAAGTTCTTAGCTCCGGCACGAATCAATGAGATACCACCAATATCAATCTTCTCAATGATATCTTCCTCGGAAGCACCGCTGGCAACAGTCTGCTCGAAAGGATACAGGTCTACGATAACCAGGTCGATCTCAGGAATCTCATACTGAGCCATCTGCGCACGATCACCTTCGTTGTCACGGCGTCCAAGGATACCTCCAAAGACTTTCGGATGCAGTGTCTTAACACGACCACCGAGAATAGAGGGATATGTCGTCACGTTCTCCACTTTCTCACAGGGATAGCCCAAACTCTCGATAAAGGTCTGCGTACCACCCGTCGATAGGAACTTCACACCCTCGTCATTCAACTTCTTCAACAACTCTTCCAGCCCGTCCTTGTGGAATACCGAGACGAGCGCAGTCTTAATCTTTTTTGTATCTGCCATAAAAATAATATAACGTTATATCTCTTTTGAGATTGCAAAATTACAAAAAAGACAGCACACCACACAATGTTTACACGAAAAATTTCCTTACGCACGCAAAAATAATAATGTACGTCAAGAGCCAATGTATGTCCGATTTAGGAAAATAATTCTCTAATTATTCGTTTTTTCGAGGAAAACATCGTACCTTTGCACCCGAAATTCCAAACAATTATTATCTAAATGAGAAAAAGAATACTTCTAATGGCATTGACAGCCATCATGGTCGGCACCGCACAAGCTGGCGGACTGATGACCAACACAAACTATCACATCGCTTTTGACAGAATGATGGCACGTAGTGCCACTTTCGACGTTGATGCAGCCTTCTCTAACCCTGCCGGTACAGTATGGGGACACGAGGGTTGGCAATTGTCGCTCAATTTCCAGAAGCCCTGGCAGAACCGCGACATTACAACCACCGTTCCCAACTATTTGGCTGTTCCCGCAGGAGCAAACCCATTATTTCCCAACGGCTATGCAGGTGTCAATATCGATAAGAAATATAACGGTGTGGCCTCTGCGCCTATCGTGCCAGCCCTCTTTGCCACATACAAGAAAGATCGCTGGGCCGTCTCAGCCATGATTGGTATTGTAGGTAGCGGTGGCTTTGTACAGTATGACGATGGTATCCCCATGTTCAACCTGATGACAATGGGCAAAATCTTCGAAGCATCCGTGAAGGCTAAGGCAGCAGCGCCTGCCGACCCCACTAAGGTTATCGTCACCCCCGACATGTACAATATCGATACTCAGGTGAAGGGTAAGCAGTACATCTATGGTGCTCAGGTCAACTTCGCCTATAAGATTACTGATGAGTTCTCTGCTGCCGTCGGTCTTCGCGCTAACTACTATGATGGCTACAACCGTGGTTATGTTACCGCCACTACCCTGCCTGGTCTGGGCAGTCAGCAGCTCATGGACCTTCAGCTCGATGTCACCCAGCGTGCTTTCGGCATCTGCCCCATCATCAGTGTCAACTATCATAAGGGGCCGCTGACTCTTACCGCCCGTTATGAATTCCGCACCAAGATCAATACCAAGAATAGTACCGATGCCCTCAGCGTCACCATGATGGGACAGAAGACCGACATCAAGGCCACTGCGGAGCAGATTGGTAATGAAAAAACATTGGCAGCCCTTGCTGCCAGCATGGGCACCGAGATGGCAAGCAAAATCAAGAACTATATGCCCGACGAATATGTACGCTACGACATGCCTGCACTCTTTGTAGCAGCCGTAGGTTATGAATTCAGTCCGAAACTCCGTGGCACACTGGAGTATCATTTCTTCGATGACAAGAATGCCCAGATGGCTGATGACCGTCAGAAGGAGCTAAAGCACGGCACCCATGAGATACTGGCAGGTATTGAGTACGACATTAACGACAAGTTCACCATCAGCTGTGGCGGTCAGCGTACCGACTACGGCCTCTCCGACGGCTATCAGCAGAACACCTCGTTTGCTTGCGACAGCTACTCTATCGGTCTCGGTGGTGCCTGGAACATTAACGAGAAGATTCGTCTCAATGCTGGTTATTTCTGCACGATTTATAGCGACTACACGCATGAGCAAGCCAAATACCTGGGCACCGACTATAGTGGCAAGGATGTTTACTCCCGTACCAACCACGTCATAGGTTTAGGCATCGACTATAAGTTCTGAACTAGTTTCAATAACCTACGCTTATCAGACAATAACCCGCCCTTATCGATGAATAAGGGCGGGTTATTTGAAAATAAGGGTACCTTATTGGATTTTGCTAAATTCGTTTGGCTTTTTGCCCGTTTAGTAGTATCTTTGCAGTCGAGATGTTATTGGTATTCGGAGGGACTACGGAAGGCCGTAAGGCTGCTAAGGTGCTCGAAGAAGCGGGCTCGCCTTATTATTACAGCACGAAGACTGGCGAACAGGATATCGTGCTGCACCATGGTATGCGTATCGACGGAGCACTGGACGGTGAAGCCATGCAGGCATTCTGTCGCGAACATGGCATCCGACTGATGGTGGATGCCGCCCACCCTTTTGCCGAGCAACTACACCAGACTATTACCAATGTTGGCAAGGCGCTGTCCATTCCCATCATTCGCTACGAACGCATCTACCCCCAGAGGGACAAGGAGATAACATGGATTGACGATTACGACGAGATTCCTCGCGACATCCACTCACTACTGGCGACTACTGGTGTCCAAACCATTTCGAAATTGAAGTTCTTGGAAGCAGAGGGCATCAAGGTCTACTATCGCATCCTAAACCGCGCATCGTCCATTGTCCTTGCCCACCAACAAGGTGCCACCGACAATCAGCTATGCTTCTACCAGGACAGCAACGACATCGATATCGAGGCTGATGCTATCCTTCTGAAAGAGAGCGGTCTCTCGGGCGGTTTTGTTGAAAAAGTAAATGCGGCAAAAGCCAGAGATATGCGTATCATTGCTCTCAAGCGTCCCAAACTCTCCATCTCCAATGTAGTAAATGGTCCCAATGGATTGCGTCGGACTATAGAGCGGCTGTTGCCCGAGTTCTATCCACTGCATAGCGGACTGACCACGGGAACATGTGCAACCGCAGCAGCCATTGCAGCAACAAGAGTTGCTTGGGGGGACAATTCTTTTGAGAAGAATGTACCAGTATTATTGCCCAATGGCGAGACCATCATGGTAGCAGTGGAGTATGGCAACGACTATGCCTACTGCATCAAGGAAGCTGGTGACGACCCCGATGTAACGAATGGATTGGAGATCAGGGCAAAGGCAGAGCTCTCTGATAGCTTCGAAATTCTGGGTGGTGAGGGCGTCGGCATATTCACGCTTCCAGGCTTTGACTATCCACCAGGCTCTCCAGCTATCAACAAGGCCCCCCGCGAGATGATGCGCAACAACATCAAGGAGAATGTAAGGGTCACCATTTCTGTCCCCGAGGGCGCTGAAATAGCCCGCCGCACTTTCAATCCGCGTCTGGGCATCGAGGGTGGCATCTCGATTATCGGTGTTTCGGGCATCGTAAAGCCTTTTAGTGAAGAAGCCTTCATCGACTCCATCCGCAAATGTATGACGGTAGCCAAAGCCTCAGGTGCCGAGCGCATAATCATCAACAGCGGTGGTAAAAGCGAGCGGTTTGTAAAAGGCTGCTACCCCAACCTGCCCCAGCAGGCCTTCGTGGAATACGGCAATTATATCGGTGCCACACTTCAAATCGCCAACGAACTGAATATCCAACAGGTTACTCTCGGCGTCATGCTGGGCAAAGCAGTCAAGTTGGCTGCCGGTCATCTCGACACCCATAGCCGTAAGGCAACGATGGACAAGGCATTCATCCAGCAGATGCTAGACGAAGCCCATTGCAAGTTCTCTATTCTTGACTCCCAGTTATCCCTGGCTCGCGAACTCTGGGAGAAGATTCCCCAGGAAAAACATCAAGCCTTTGCCGACACCATCATCCGCCATTGCGAGACACACTGCCGTCAACTCCTACCCAATGGACAACTCACCATTCTCCTCATTGACGACAAGGGACACATCTTCTCAAGATAACGCTATTACAACATGAAATACAAAACTCTATTCTTCGATTTCGACGACACACTCTACGACACCTACGGCAATGCTGTCATTGCCCTGCGTGAAACGTTCGAGGCTTTCCGACTTAAACGTTATTTCACCGATCCACAGGTATTCTACGATGCCTACTGGAAAGCCAACATTGACCTTTGGGGCCGCTATTCCAAAAGCGAGATTACCCGTGACTACCTCATCGTGGAACGCTTCCGACGACCACTCAGTGAGGGAGAGGGTCTGGAGGTTGACGAGGCGCTATGCCTGAAGATGAGCGATTGTTTCCTTGAGTACTGCTCATCGAAGCCTGGTGTGCTGGAGGGTGCCCACGAGCTGATGGACTATTTGCGTCAGCGCGGCTATAGCATGCATATCTGCAGCAACGGCTTCCACGAGATACAATATAAGAAACTGGCAGCCTGCGGACTGAGCAAATACTTCGAGACCATTATCCTCAGCGAGGATGCAGGCGTCAACAAGCCCTCACCCCTCTTCTTTGACTATGCCCTGCAGAAAAGCGGTGCCCAGCGTGAGACGACCCTGATGATTGGCGACAACATGCAAAACGACATCCAGGGAGCACTCGCCTCAGGATTTGACGCGATGCTCTTCAACCGCTGGAACATCGACCCTGCAGAAGGTCCTCTGCCACCCACCTATGTCGTCAGCAACCTGAAAGACATCATGAAGATTCTATAATGATGCTTCACACATGCTCAGCATGCATTATTCTCCGATGTCGTCCTTGCGCTTGCGAAACAGTACAACAGCAATAACAGGGGCCCCGACCAAAGCGGTCACACTGTTGACAGGAAGTGCCCCCTCGAAGCCTGGCATACGTGCAACAAGATTACAGAACAAGGCCAACAGAGCACCGCATACCGCTGTTGCAGGCATCAATATACGATGATCGGAAGTATGGAAAATGCTCCGTGCCAGATGAGGCACGGCAAGACCGATAAACATGATAGGTCCACAATAGGCCGTAACGATGGCCACTAAGACACCTGAGCTGATAATGACCAACATGCGTGCCTGCTTGACATTGAGTCCTAAATTAGCAGCATAACGGTCACCAAGGAGCAGGATGTTCATGGCCTTCACCAATAGGAAACTCAGCGGAATAAGTATCGCCATCAGGACAACAAAGAGAATCATTTCGTCACCACTGACGCGCGAGAAAGAGCCCAATCCCCAAACGACAAATGACTTCACGTCTTCCTCAGGCGCCAAGAACTTCAGTACGCCTATAATCGCATTGGCTAAGTAACCAATCATCACGCCAATAATCAACAAGGTGACGTTACCCTTTACCTTCTGCGACACCCACAGGATTAACAACAGAACTGCCAAGGCACCGACTATCGCAGCAACACTCATGGCAGCATCGCCCACATAGCCCAAACGGCTGAGTGCCACGCCACTGAGCTGGCCAGACAACAAGACAACGATAGCGACACCCAGTGCCGAACCATTGCTGATACCCAATACCGACGGTCCTGCCAGCGGATTGCGGAAGACGGTCTGCATCTGCAAACCACTGACTGCCAAGCCTGCTCCTGCCGCGATTGCTGTCATGGCCTGTGGCAAGCGCGACTGCCACACGATGTTAGTCCATATCTCGTTAGAGTCGTCACCCAACAGGATACGACAAACCTGAGCCAACGGAATACGTACGGTACCTATCAGCAGATTGACAAGCGTCAGCAGGGCAACAGCCGTCAGCAACAGGCCTATCAGCAGTATCGGTCGGTGTATCTTCACTTTTTTATTTCAATAGTTTATAATACACTGGCTGATAGTCGGCCTCCACTAATCACATCCGGTTCTACGGGAGTAATCTCATAATAAGGCTGTTGCTTCATATTGCAATAGATGACCTTTCGCTCCTTAAAAGCCTTGAACAAGGCGTTACGGGGTTCGGAAGCTTTGAGAGCTTCATAGGAAAATTCACCAGGATAGCTGTTCAGAATACGCCAGTAGTCGGCTTTTGCCGAGAGCGCATACATCGCTTCAAACTCCAGATTCTCACCAGCCTCCTCATCGTCCTTGATGACATAGTCGGCACCAGCATCCTTGAAAAGCTGCGCCAAATAATTCTTACCGCCTACGGCACGCCATGTGCCATAATGCATCTCGCCACTGGTCACGGTAGGCAGTACCTCGTAATTGGCATTCTCCACCTTGGTCTTCAGATCGTTATAGCGTTGTTCGATACCTGCAAAAACTTTGTTGGACTCTTGTTCCTGACCAATGAGCATACCCACTAGTTTCACCCATTCAGCACCCGTCTCTTTGATAGCGTCGTAGCCGCCACGCTTGAAGGGTGAAATGAGGATAACATCAGGATTGGCAGCGAGAATAAGCTCGGAATCGAACTCGCCCTCCATACCGATTTTCACAATGCGGCCATCCTTCACACGCTGCTTGACATCTTTGTTGAAAAGATTCTTCGTACCCGTAACACCCTTCACAATGTCCAAAGCATGAAGCACAGTAAAGTTCGAGAGTTGCAATGATGTCATACAGATAGTGCTCTTGATAGGTACTACCACCTTTGTATAACCTTCAGGCACAACGGCAGCAGCATCTCGAACAAAAGCAAAGCGATCTTTACGACCAATATTCACCAGGCGGATATCTGCCGAGTCGCGCACGCTGAAGCCTGTGGCATACTTCACTTCTATAGTGGCCAGCGAGTCGTCAGAAATAGCATCTGCACCTTGTTGCGACTTTCCATTCTTGACCGTACAGGCACAAAAGAGCGTTACTGCCGTTATCATCCAAGCTAATGTCTTCATGATTGTTGTATTCTTTTTCTTAAACTGTTTGCAAAAGTACGAAAAAAATTGTACTTTTGCAAAATAAATCAGGAAATATGATTACGAGCATTAACCATACACGATGGTACGACAGAATTTGGGCGGCACTGATCTTCTTCACCCGTCTGCCTTTCTGGCGACTGCACCAGCCACCAAAGGAGTGTTATAAGACGGTGGTGGAGCATTGGCCACTGGCAGGATGGCTGACAGGAGCGGCAATGGCCTTGACGCTATGGATAGGCAGCATGTATCTGCCTTATGCCGTAGCAGTGGTAGTAGCCATCATAGCGAGATTACTGCTGACAGGTGCGCTGCACGAAGACGGATTGGCCGACTTCCTGGATGGCTTTGGAGGAGGTGGTCATGACCGCTCTCGTATTCTCTCCATCATGAAAGATTCGCACATTGGCACCTATGGCGTATTGGGCCTCATCGCCTACGAGCTGCTTTTGGCAACAGTGCTCTATAGCATGCCACCGCAACTGGCGGCAATGACCATTGCTGCAGCAGACCCCTATGCCAAGATGGTGACGGCCCAGCTCATCATGATGATGCCCTATGCACGAACGGAAGAGGAGGCCAAGAACAAAACCATCTACCGCAAGATGAACTGGCAGGCAGGCATCAGCTTGGCGATTCAGGGACTGGTGCCCATGGCAGCCTATTTATGGTGGACGGGTATCAACTGGGAATTGGTCATCTTCCTACCTTGTCTGGTGATGTACCTGCTCTATCTGCTCATTTGGAACAGGCTGAGAGGCTATACAGGAGACTGTTGCGGCGCAGTATGCCTACTGGTAGAGTTGACTGTATATTTAGTAGTTTGCGCAATATGAAACGAATCATTCTGATTACTGGCGGTCAGCGCTCTGGAAAGAGCGGCAAGGCAGAGGAGCTAGCACTCAGCCTCAGCAAGACACCTGTCTATGTAGCAACAGCCCATATATGGGACGATGAATTTCGCGAACGGGTGCGCCGTCATCAGGAGCGTCGCGGGCCAGAGTGGACCAACATCGAGGAGGAACGCCAGCTCAGCCGTATCAGTCTGACAGGGCGCGTAGCAGTCATTGACTGTGTGACACTATGGCTGACCAATATCTTCTTTGCCAACGACTCCAACGTGGAGCAGTCGTTGCAGGAGGCAAAGGCAGAGCTGGACACCTTCACTAAGCAGGATGCTACTTTTATCTTCGTAACCAACGAGATTGGTCTGGGAGGTGTCAGCGACAATGCCTTACAGCGCAAGTTTACCGACCTGCAAGGATGGATCAACCAGTATATAGCACAAAAAGCAGATGAGGTAATATTAATGGTATCGGGCATAGCAGTAAAGGTAAAATGAAAACATTCGACATACAACCTACAGACAAGTCAATAGCAGGAAAGATACAGCAAAAGATCGACAATCTGAACAAGCCTAAGGGTTCATTGGGACGTTTGGAGGAGCTGGCTACACAGATCTGTCTCATCCAACATACGCTGAAACCCTCGTTGGCACATCCCTGTCATCTGTTATTGGGTGGTGACCACGGTATCGAACGTGAAGGTGTCAGTGTGTCACCGCGTGAGGTTACCTGGCAACAGATGATAAACTTCACACGTGGCGGAGGAGGCGTCAATATGTTCTGTCGCCAGCATGGTTTTCATTTGCGCATCGTTGATGTTGGTGTGGACTATGACCTCTCTCATGTCGAAGGCATTATCGACCGCAAAATAGCACGAGGTACAAAGAACTTCCTCTATGAGTCAGCGATGAGCAAAGAAGAATTTGACAAAGCCATTCAGGTTGGCGTCGATTTAGTTGATGACTGTGTCGCTGAGGACTGTCGTGTACTCTCCATTGGCGAGATGGGCATTGGCAACACCTCACCTTCGAGCATCTGGATGCACCTATTTGGCCAAATTCCTTTACAGGAATGTATCGGAGCAGGAGCAGGACTCAACAATGACGGGATTCGCCATAAGTACGACATTCTCTCTCAGGCAGTATCACACTATCACCAGCTCTTCCCTCAGCCTTCTGCCGTCAGCCCTCTTTTCTACTTTGGCGGTTTTGAGATGATTGCAGCTATCGGGGCAATGTTACGGGCTGCTGAACAACATCTGGTTGTCTTAATAGACGGATTCATCATGACTGCCTGCGCCATTACAGCCATCCGCCTCTACCCTGCCGCTCAAGAGTATATGATATTCACCCATTGCGGTGACGAGAGCGGACACAAAAGGATGCTCGACATCGTGGATGCCAAGCCTCTGCTTCATTTGGGACTGCGACTGGGCGAGGGAACAGGAGCATTGTGTGCCTTCCCCATCATTGACAGTGCAGTGAGAATGGTCAACGAGATGAACAACTTCGACAATGCGAAGATTACCAAGTACTTCTGAGCATGAGCACACCAGCCACCAAGACAATCATCAATATTTCTGCCGTACGGTTCACCCATACGGCAGTTTTCATATCCTGAGTGGTCAGCAGTCGCCCGTTGGTGCCGATATAAGGTTTGTCGAAGAGTTCGCCAAAATAATAGTGAGGGCCTCCGAAGCGACAATCGAGAATACCTGCCAAGGCAGCCTCAGGATATCCGCTATTGGGACTGGCGTGTTGACGACCATTGCGCCATACAAAGCCTGCAAGATGCGGTCGCCCAACGGCGATCACCATCAGCAGAGCCGTCAGACGGGCAGGGATATAGTTGGCAATATCGTCGATATGGGCAGCCCAACAGCCGAAATCTTTGTAGCGTTCTGTCTGGTAGCCTATCATCGAATCAAGCGTGTTGACCATCTTATAGGCTGCCATAGCAGGCACACCGCCCACAGCCAACCAGAACAGAGGGGCAATGACACCATCACTCAGATTCTCAGCCAATGTTTCCAGTGCCGCTGTGCGAATCTCCTGAGCAGAGAGTTCTGAGGTATCGCGTCCCACGATACGAGCCACCTGTTTCCTGCCCTCCTCCAAGGAACGGTCAACAGCCCGAAATACCTCTCGAACCTCACGAATGAGGGTGGTTCCTGCGAGACAGAAGAAGATGAGAAGGGTACTTATCCCAGCCCGCCAATATGGCGGAAGGATAAAAAGGAGAGACCATACGCCTACAAAGACTGCGGCAATCAGGAAGAGAGCCATCAAGGCACCTTTCAACTGACGATGACGGTCTTTGTTGAGATGCTTCTCACCAAAGGCTATCATCTTACCATAGCCCACAATGGGATGTGGCAACCACGAAGGGTCACCCAGCCACCAGTCGAAGACAATGGCAACAAGAAGAGGGATTACTGCTTCGTACATGTCTGTTCCTTCATATATGCCTTGATAGCCTCCACCAAGGCATCGTTCTCGTGGGGTTGTTGCGCAGCAATGCGGAAATGGCGGGCAGTCAGTCCGCGGAAATTCGATGCGTCACGAATCAGCATCTGGTGCTTGCGTGCCAGATAATCCTTCAGATGTGACGCAGAGCCCGATTCAAACTGACACAGCATGAAGTTGGTATTCGTCTCCTGCGTCAGGATGCCATCAATCTGCTCCAGCATATCTCTGAGGCGCATCGCTTCATTCAGATTGGGTGTACAGCGCAAATCGTCGTGCTGCAGCAGGAACTTGCCAGCCTCAACAGAGAGTGCTGAAACGCTCCAGGGGCGCAGGTAAAGACGGATATGCTCTGCCAGTGAACGGTGGGTCGTGATATAGCCCAGTCGCAGACCTGGCACACAGTAGGTCTTGGTCAGCGAGTGAATCTGAATCACGTTGGGCATCCGTGCCGCCCATTGTGGATTCATCACGAAACGGTCGGTATAGTATTCATAGGACTGATCGACCACCAGCAGGTCGTATCGCGCCAGCATGCTGTCGATAACCGACTGGTCATAGACATCACCTGTCGGATTATTGGGATTGCAAAGCCACAGCATGCGATGGGCCGTGTCTGTCCGTGGAAACATCGTACAGGCGTCTTCATACTCGCTGAAGGTTGGTTTGGGAATCTCCGCAGAGAAGGGAAAAGCCTGTGCAATGAGGTAGATAGCCTCAGTAGCTCCGCTGGTCACGATGACCTGTGACGGGTCCAAGCCGTGCTTTTCAGCTATCATCCGCTCTAACGACCATGCCTCAGGTTCAGGGTAGTGGTCTATCAGATGAGGACAAGTAGCCAAGTGTGCCATCAGCACTTGGTGGTTGCCGTTGGCACAGATGTTCGACGAGAAGTCCGTCTCAATGTGCGGGTACTGATATGAATCGTCTCCGTGTCCCTTAATCATTGTCGGATAGGATTTGATAGAGTCTGTTGATGTCCACATGCTGGCGCACATGGTCAGCCAGCTTGTCGTATTGCTGTTCTTTGAAGTCAGCATAGCTGTTCGCAGAGGCCATTGCCTCACGAGGCCCCTTCCCTGTTTTCCTGAGAAGATATTCTATCACGGGAGCATTGTCAAGGATGCCGTGAATATAGGTACCGATACAATGGTCTGTCTGCAGGATGGCTTCACCTGTCGTGCTGACGCCTTGATGAATCTCGTAGCCCTGGCATGTCTGTCCATCAAACTGGAAGGTCACCTGGCGCGTTGTCTTCTCTGGTGTCATCGTGGTATGGATGGGCAGGAGTCCAAGGCCTGGCAGAGTGGCAATGTTGCCCTCGATACCTTCAGGGTCGCTGACTGTCTGGCCCAGCATCTGATAGCCTCCACAGATACCAACCACCATTTTCCCCTCACAATGGGCGCGCTGGATAGCCTGTGCACAACCATTGCGGCGCAGCTCCGACAAGTCGTCCAAAGTGGATTTCGTTCCTGGCAGTATGATGATGTCCGACTGGCTGATGTCTGCCACATTACTGGTATAGAAGAGGTTGACACGAGGGTCGCGCTCCAGTGTATCGAAGTCGGTGAAGTTCGAGATATGGCGCAACAGTACGACAGCAATGTTCACCTTACCCTCAGCCAGTTCGCGTCGTTTCTTCTCAAGGCTTACCGAGTCTTCCTCTTCAATATAGATATCCTTGAAATAGGGTACGACACCAAGGACGGGGATGCCACAGATGTCTTCCAGCATACGTCGTCCCTCATCGAACAGGCGCATGTCGCCCCTGAACTTATTGATGACAATACCTTTGATGAGCTGGCGGTCTTCAGGTGTCTGCAACATGATGCTGCCATAGACGGAAGCAAAGACGCCACCTCTGTCAATATCACCCACCAAGACGACATCAGCACCAGCATGACAGGCCATCGGAAGATTCACGAGGTCGGTATCCTTCAGATTCATCTCAGAGATGCTGCCTGCGCCCTCCATCACGATTGGATTGTAGCGAGAAGCCAAGCGATCGAAGGCCATGCAGACCTCCTTGCGGAAGTCAAGGCCTGCTCCTTGCACCCCACCCTTCTCACCTCGACGCCAGAAGTCGTACGCATCGCGGTTGCCAATAGGCTTACCATTGAGTACAACCTGGGAAGTATGGTCGGAGTTGGGTTTCAGAAGCAGCGGGTTCATATCCGTATGACAGGGGATGCCAGCAGCTTCTGCCTGTACCGCTTGGGCGCGTCCTATCTCCAGGCCATCAGGCGTGGCATAGCTGTTGAGAGCCATATTCTGAGCCTTGAAAGGAGCCGGACTGTAGCCATCCTGCCTGAAGATGCGACAAAGTGCTGCAGCAATGACGCTCTTACCCACGTCACTGCCTGTACCTGCCAACATAATCGGATGAAGTCGTTTCATAGCTGATAGAGATGCGTATAGCTCGCCAGCACGTTTTGATACTTGAAGACGGGGGTCTCCACAGGTTCTCCCTTGGCATTATACACCTGGGTGACTGACTGCGGCTTCTCGCCCAGGAACTGCGTATAATGGAACTCATGACCGCGATATTCCTTGCCATCGAGTTCGAAACGGCGATAGCCTAATGAAAGTTTCCTGTCTGCCTGACGGGCTGTGATACGATAGGGCAGCACGCCACACATAGGATACTCGCCCTCATCGGTCACAATGGCCTCGCAGAGATACATCATGCCACCACACTCGGCAACCACTCGCCCACCCCGTTCTGCATAGTCCTTGATGGCCTTGCGGCAAGCCTCATTAGCCACCAGAGCCTCCAAATGCTTCTCGGGATAGCCTCCAGGCAGATAAAGCATATCAATATTGTCAAGACAAGGCACATCCTTCTCTGGGTCAAAAAAGCGGGTCGATGCAAAAGCATCCATTCTTTCCTGATAGAGAAAAGCAAAGGAGTCGCTGTTACGAGCTATCATTGCATGCAGTCCGACGCCTTCGGACTCGCAGTCCGATGCCTTCGGACTCACAGTCCGACGCCTTCGGACTGTCAGCGTACTTAGGGCTTGCCAATCGACATGTGCCTGCAACAGACTAACGAGCTCGCGGCTCTCTGCCTCTTTGGAATAGTCAAGGCCAAGATAGCGCGAGCCCTGCTCCAATGCAGTTTGCTTGGGCAGATAGCCAAAGCATGTGATACCCAAGTCGTCGCATACTTGAAGAAGCATCTGATAGTGGCGTTCGCTGCCTATCTTATTGAATATGACACCAGCGATATGCACATCCTTGCGGAAATTGACAAAGCCCTGCAACAGCGGAGCCATCGAATAGGCTGCCGACTTCGCATCGACTACCAATACCACAGGAAGGCCTAACACGCTAGCTATCTCGGCAGACGAGCCCTTGTCGCGATCGTAACCGTCGAACAGTCCCATCATACCTTCAACGATACAGATATCAGCATCTGCACCATAGCGGGCAAAGAGTTCGCTGACATGTTCCGGCGTAGCCATAAAGGTATCGAGGTTGACGCTGGGGCGATGGCACACCGCTTCGTGGAACTTGGTGTCGATATAGTCGGGGCCGCACTTAAAGGGTTGCACCTGATACCCCTTGGCTGTCAACAACGCCATCAGTCCTCGCGAGACTGTCGTCTTGCCAGAGCCACTCGTAGGTGCTGCGATTAAGAAAGCGTTGTTCATGGCTGCGAAATTACAAAAAAAATCGCAAACTCAAGCAGGGAATAGGATACAAAGTGAAAAATAAGGTATTTGGCGGGACAAAATCTCATCACGCCGTGTGGTATGAAAAGCCTCTGAGGTCCCCACATTCTCGAAGTAATGACAGACGATACTGGGATTCTGGCGCATGAAATCTTTGAAGGCCTCAGCACACTGTGACAGCTTCATCACGACAACCACATGATTGCTGGACACCAAGAGCTGTAGGGTCTTTGTATCAGCATCTCCTGGCAACACGACAAGGCGCTGTTGCTGGCTGACCAGTGAGAGATGGGCCATACCTGCTGCAGCAATAAACGAGGGTATTCCGGCACACTGGACAATAGGAATATCTCTCCGCATCAGTTCGTCCATCACATAATGGATAGAAGCATAGATGCTGACGTCACCTTCAACGGCAACAGCCACCCGACGCCCTTCGTCGTACCAAGACCCGATATGGTGACAAATATCAGCATACACCTCATTGACTGCCCTGCGGTCTTTCAGCATTGGCAGTTCATAGCGGTACATCTTCGCCTCGTCACACCAGTCAAGGATAATCTCTGCAGCCCTTGAATGGTTGTGTGTACAAGGCACCACAACAACATCAGCCTCTCGTAAGGCCTTGACGGCCTTGAGCGTCAACAGCTCAGGGTCGCCAGGACCTAACGAAAGGAATGATACGGGTGTTCTCATAGTAATTGAAAAAAAGGATTAGTCTTCGAAAAGTCGAATCTGGTCAAAGTAATAACCAGCAGCAATTGATACACCCTTCGTCACATTGCCTGTTGCTGCGTCATAGATGTAAATGCACTGTTCGTCGGCAGTATTCACACCAAAGTAAGCCTTCTTCTCGTTGGCATTGAATACTGAGCGCTGCGAGAAGCTACCGCTGCTATAAGGAATCTCGACACCATTATAGGCCAGCCTTGTGCTTGACTTACTGTTCACATCGATAATGGAATAGTAGTAGGCCACATCGCCAATGCTTGAGCCAATGGCATTATCGCCAGAGTATGCCAACACCTTGCCATTGCCCAAATACTGAATGGTCAACAACTTACCTTTAGCCTCAGGGAAGGCGTTGTAACCTTCTTCGAAGTCGAAAGTGCCTTTCTTGATACGCAACAGTTTACCAATGTTCTTCTTGTTGACCGAACTAAAAGCTGAGAGGTACAGATTGTCTGCTTCGTCGAAGAATACAGTCTGCTGCAACAATTCACCATAGGCTGAACCTGTCATCTGGGCAGCTTCCTTGTTAACAATCTCCTGCTCGACGGCCATCGTCTGGGGATTGAGAACAGCAATACGGAAGAAGGGCTCGTTTGACGTCTTGCTACTACCGCTGGTTTCCTTCTTGTTGTAATAGAAGTAGAACAATTTGTTGTCACTCTTACGGTATGCCAAGACGCCACTGGTGGTAAGCACATTATAGCCTTCTGCAACCTTAACAGACAAGGTGCCCTCACCAGTAATAGTCATGTTTGTTGTATTCAACTTGGTCCACATCACATTCTTATGATCACCGTCTGTGGACATGATGACCAGTGTATTGTCACCAGTCCAGGCATGGGTGTAGTTACGGGCTTTATAGGTATTCTCCTGGAACTTCTGTTCCTGAACGACAGTCATCTTGTTGTCCTTAAACTGCAATTTAGAGAAACGGTCACTAGATACAGGCACCTGATAGTAATACTTTCCGTCAGTGATGCTCTCCATCGTGTAGTTCGTGATTTCTGATCCTTTGCCTTCAAAACTGATGGTCTGGGTAGCATCACTCAACGAGGCAACACTCAGTGTGATGTGCGACTTATCCTTGCTCATACCACCATGATTGCCTGCAACAACAGTCAGGTCGTAGTGGTAAACAGTCTTTGGAGGATCCGGAACAGTTTTGTCATCGTCCTTCGAACACGAAGAGAATGCGGTGCTGAGCATCAATGCTGCCACCAGCGAATAGAACATGCTTAACTTTTTCATTGTTTTTTCATTTTGATAATTATTACATAATTATAATTGATGATATGAATACAAATTATTGCAATAGCAGTCTGAACTTAAGGAATAGTGAACGACCAGGTTTCTGGAGCTTGTAATTGTCGTAAACCGTCTCGTCAAACAGATTCTGGCAGTCAAATGACACACTGTATCGTTCCTTGTGCCATGAATAGGTAATATTGCCACCAAAGATATTCTTCTCAGGAATGCGCGCCTTCGTGTCCTCAGCTCCATACGCCTCCCACGAGAGGTAGAACCAGTGCACCCACTGATAGTCAGCGCCCAAAGTCAGACGGTCGCCTTTCTGCATCAGGTCATGAAACGTATAATGGGCTTCTGCCGAAGCAAACAGCCACGGGCGGTTGGGCATACGGTTGTTATACGTCACCGATTCTTTACCGTCATCCATATAGCGGTTGCGGTTGCGTGCATCTTGCCAGCTGATGTTACCCAGCACCTGAAGGCGGTGGTTCCAGTCGTAACGCACCTCACCCTCAAGACCTTTGATATGCACTGCAGGCTCATTGCCATATTGCATAGTGCCTTCCTTCTCAGTAATCTGAGGCTGAATATAGTTATCAACATATCTTAAAAAGCCATTGGCCTCATAATAGAGCGTATGCTGACCAAAGCGAAAAGTACCAAAGAATCCCAAGTTGACATTATCGCTCATCTCGGGTTTTAACGCCAGATTGGCATAGATGGAACTGCCATTGCCCAGCATCTCACGAGCCAACGGCAGACGCACCGTATGTTCGTAGCTGGCCTTTACAGAGAACTGTGGTGCAATCTCCAATTTCGTACCGAATCCCCCTCCCATACTGTTCTTGGTCGTCTTGGAAGCCACCTCATCGGAGAACGTCAAAAACGAAAGGTCTGTTTGTTCAACACTCAGATAATTGATGTAGTCTTTCAAAAAGAAGGTATTGCTCATCCTGCCATTCATCAATACCTGATTATATGAAAGGCCTATGATGTGCTTTGCCAATACATCATTGGCTGGCATAAAGTCTGCCTCAACATCATCCCATCGATTGTTACCCGTACGATTCAGCGCATAGCTCAGATTGAGCAGATGACAATCGTTAAAGGCATATTTCAAATCGGCCCTAACAATGGTCAATGGTCGCTTGAAATGGCGCTGTGAGAAGGCACGGCCATTAATCTCATTGCGTGAACTCCTGATATAGTCACCGTTCCAGTCGTACTGCCTATGAGCCGTATCTGTCGTGATAGAGTGATCCCATGTATGCGAGAACGAAATATGGGCACTCAACTGTTTCATCAGGAATTCCCGTTTCATATAGCGGGCACCAATACTCCAGGAACTGCTCGAACGGTCTGCCTGACCAATGACGCGCGTCTGAACTTGACCCGTCTGCAGTTCTTTATTCACCAAATTATAGGAGAGGGACACAAAGAATTCGTCGGCCCACGACTGATTCGTCACACCCACCTCCAATTGTCCGAAGAATGACAGGTAAGCGTCATGGAAGCGACGCCGATTCTGCGGCACATATTTGCGGACGCTCTCATCCCACACCTCAACATCCTTCATCATATAGTCATTCTTTGAATAGTTAACACCAAGAGTTGGACGTAGCGTCAACCCATTCTTAAAGACATACTGCGCGTTAAGGTCAGCCTTATGAGTGTGGTACGAACCCAGTCCATACGACATATCCAGGAAGTTCTTACGTTGACGGTTGGTCACTATATTCACCGCTCCGCCCAGGACGTCACTATTCAACCATGTAGGCACTACACCTTTATATATTTCCACATGGTCTATCAAGCTAACTGGCAGATTTGACAAAGTGAGTCCAGTACCTTTCGCATCCATCGGCACACCATCTATGAAGTAACGCACCGAATTACCAGACATTCCACTGATACTCATGTCGAAATCAGAACCCACACCACCTTCCTCACGAATCTTAACGCCTGCCGTACGGTCCACTACATCATTCAACGAGTGAATGGAACCGATGAAGGAGCTGATGTCAATAGCATTGACTGACAAAGCGCCCTCACGCAGTCGTTGGGTCTTTGACTTGCCAATAACAGTCACATTACGAAGTGCTACTGAATCTTCCATCTGACTATGCTGTAGTTTATTGTTCTGGGCATAAGAACATAATGCCATAAGGCATAGAGGCAACCACAGAAGTCTTCTCACCTGTCTATTCTTCATTAAATTGATTCTCATCCACTCAGCCCTGTTCCCGGGGCTTTCGCTTCAATTCGTTTGACATGGCAGGTTTCCTGGCTCTCTCCGAAAAGTCCGCCTTCCCAAGGTTCGCTCAGTGGCTTGATATGGACTTCCCATAATGGAGATGACAGTAGCGGGCACTGCTCAGGACTCTCACCTGATTCCCTTTTATGCGCTGATGAAACACCAGCACATCACCATTCGGCGGCAAAGGTACAACTTTTCTACTAATCCTCCAAAAAACACAACGGGAAACTTGCGATAACCAAAAGAAAAAGGACTTTCCACACCGTCTTGTTGTGGAAAGTCCATCGTATTTTGTTGCTGTTATCGTCTTATTTCGGCTGCTTACCGATATAGGCGAGGATACCACCATCGACATAGAGGATATGGCCATTAACGGCATCCGAGGCATGGGATGCCAGGAATACAGCAGGACCACCCAGTTCCTCGGGGTTAAGCCAGCGACCTGCAGGCGTCTTGGCACAGATGAACGAGTCGAACGGATGACGGCTGCCATCAGCCTGGCGCTCACGCAGTGGAGCTGTCTGTGGCGTAGCGATATAGCCCGGACCAATGGCATTGCACTGGATATTATACTCACCATACTCCGAACAGATATTGCGGGTGAGCATCTTCAGACCGCCCTTCGCTGCTGCATAGGCGCTCACCGTCTCGCGACCCAGTTCAGACATCATCGAACAGATATTGATAATCTTACCTTCACGACGCTCTATCATCTCAGGGATCACCGCCTTGGTCATGATGAACGGACCCACGAGGTCGATGTCGATGACTTGCTGGAACTCCTCACGTGTCATCTCATGCATCGGGATACGCTTGATGATACCTGCATTGTTGACCAGGATGTCAATATGTCCCAACTCACGACGGATATCAGCCACCATCTTCTTCACATCCTCCTCATTAGTGACGTCACAAAGATAGCCGTGCGCCTTGATGCCTTTCGCCTCATAGTCTGCCAGAGCCTTATCCATGTGTTCCTGACCGCGACAGTTAAAAGCAATCTCAGCACCAGCTTTAGCCAAAGCCTCAGCCATTGCGAAACCAATACCATAGGCAGCACCCGTCACCAAGGCCACCTTACCCTCTAAAGAAAATAGATTCTGCATAGTATAATTACATTTAAATAGTTTATTGCTGCAAAGGTAGTCATTATTTATGAAAAAAGAGTGGCAAATACCACTCTTTTTTTCGTAAAAGTTGTCCAAGGCGGATTCGAACCACCACAAACAGAACCAAAACCTGTTGTGCTACCATTACACCATTGGACACCGTTTGCTTATTAGCGGGTGCAAAATTACGAAATATTTGGCATATCGCCAAATATTTCGTAATTTTTTATTATTTTACTATCAGCAGATAGTAGTTCTTCTTGCCCTTCTGTGCCAGCAGGTACTTGCCGTCAATCAGGTCTTCGGCAGTGACAGGACGATTCTGATCTGTCAGCTTCTCCTTATTCAGCGAGACACCGCCACCCTGCACCATCTTGCGCATCTCGCCCTTTGAGGGGAACACAGGAGCTACGGTGGTGAACAGCTCGATGGCTGGCTGGCCTAACTGATCCTTAGAGACTTCGAACTGGGGGACGCCGTCAAAGACATCAAGGAAGGTCTGCTCGTCAAGTTTCTCCAATCCCTCCTTGGTGGACTTGCCAAACAAGAGGTTTGAGGCTTCAATGGCTGCGTCGAGGGCTTCCTGAGAATGTACCATAACTGTCACTTCTTCAGCCAAACGCTTCTGCAGAACACGACGGCCGGGATCCTGCTTATGCTCCTCAACAAGAGCGTCAATGACGTCTTTCTCCAACGAGGTAAAGATCTTGATATACTTCTCGGCATCGTCATCGCTGACGTTGAGCCAGAACTGATAGAACTTATACGGAGTAGTACGCTTGGGATCAAGCCAGATATTACCCGACTCCGTTTTTCCAAACTTCTTACCGTCGCTCTTGGTAATTAGCGGACAGGTCAGGGCAAAAGCTTCATTCTCATAGCCCAAAGTACGACGGATTAGTTCTGTACCTGTAGTAATATTACCCCACTGGTCGTTACCGCCTAACTGTAACTTACAGTTCTTGTGCTGATAGAGATAGAGGAAGTCGTAGCCTTGCAAGAGCTGGTAGGTGAATTCTGTGAAGCTGAGGCCATCGCGTGCCGTACCGTTCAGACGCTGCTGTACGCTATCTTTTGCCATCATGTAGTTGACGGTGATGTGCTTACCGACCTCACGGGCAAAGTCGAGGAAGGTAAAGTCCTTCATCCAGTCATAGTTGTTGACCATCTCAGCAGCATTAGCATCCTTCGACTCAAAGTCCAGGAACTTAGACACCTGTGCCTTGATGCACTCCTGATTGTGACGAAGGGTCTCCTCGTTCAACAAGTTGCGCTCCTGGGACTTACCAGAGGGGTCACCTATCATACCCGTAGCACCACCCACAAGGATGATGGGCTTATGGCCACAACGCTGCAAGTGGCGCAGCATCATGATGCCACAGAGGTGACCGATATGCAATGAGTCTGCCGTTGGGTCAGTACCCAGGTAGGCCGTTACCATCTCTTTCTGGAGCAGTTCTTCCGTGCCAGGCATCATCTGTGCCAGCATACCACGCCAGCGAAGTTCTTCTACAAAATTCTTCATATTCTTATATTTTATTATATTCCAAGTATTCCGATGTTTCGATAAACCAAGTCCTATGGTACTGGATCATAGCCGGAGCCACCCCATGGATTACAGCGAAGGATACGCCAGATGGCCAGATAGAGACCTTTAAAGGGACCGTGCTTGATGATGGCCTGTCGAGCATACTCACTACAAGTGGGCGTAAAGCGGCAGGATGGAGGCGTATACGGTGAAATCGCTGTCTGATAGAGACGGATGGGCATCACCAATAACCACACCAATGGTCGTGTAAGATAGTGCCAGAAAGTTTTCATAACTTTTCACTGATACGCTGTATAAGACTAGTAACTCGTTGTTCAACCGCTGCAGTAGTCAGTTGGTTGTCTGTCAACCAAATCAAAGCCACAAACATCTGCACATCATTGGGTAAGGCCGCTACCAACTGCTGTTTATGACAACGCCAAGCCTCGCGAACCTGTCTTTTGACACGATTACGGTCAACAGCATGATGAAAATGCTTCTTGGGGACGCTAATAAGCAGTTGCACAGGAGTATCTGCTCCATGTCGCTCTTTAGTTAGATAGACAGCTCGCAATGGATAAGCGGCCAACGAGTGGCTGCATCCTCCACCGAAGAGCTGATCAATCAACCTCTGGCTGACCATACGCTCCCGCTTTCTGAATGTCAGAGCCGTCATTGTTTTGGGGGTCTATACAGAACTATCCTTGCTTTTCCAGCAGATAATGCTGCAAGGCACCTGTCATAGAGGGATATTTTTCAGAGGGAGCTTCCAAATCAACACGCAGACCAGCATCCTTAGCAGCCTGAGCTGTTGCCGGGCCAAAAGTTGCAATGGCAATCTTGTCCTGTTGGAAGTTGGGGAAATTCTTTGTAAGTGACTCAATACCCGAAGGACTAAAGAAGATCAACATATCATAGTCGAAAGTCTTCACCTCCTCTGGGGTAAAATCATTGCTCACCGTACGATACATCACACACTCCTGATGGTTGAGCTTCTTTGCAGTGAGCATCGAACTGACAGTGTCATTATGAACATCACTCATCGGCACGAGATACCTTTCCTGCTTGTGTTTGACCATAGCGGGCAGCAAATCGTCAATCTTACCGGTAGTACCGAAGAACACCTTGCGCTTACGATACTGCACATACTTCTGGATATACAGCGAAATAGTCTCCGTGACACAAAAATACTTCATATCCTCAGGAATTGCGACACGCAGCTCCTTAGCCAGCGTAAAGAAGTGATCAATAGCATGGCGCGATGTGAAGACAATGGCTGTAAAATCAAGGATGTTAATTCGCTGGGCACGAAACTCCTTTGCGGTCAGTCCCTCAACCTTGATGAACGGGCGGAACACCAACTCCACATCAAATCTTGACGCGATATCGTAGTATGGCGACTTATCGCTTGACGGTTTAGGTTGCGAAACCAAGATCTTCTTAATCATTATGTCTTAAAAATTTATTTTCAAACTATTTACCGTAATGTCCAGCGCTCCCCATATGGCAAGCAAAGGTACTATTTCGAGCGCACAAAGGTACAAAATAATTTGCAGACTAAAGACATTTCGTCGAAAAAAGATGATGTAACACTTGTAAAACGTTAATAATTTAACGAAAATAAGCACAAAAGTGACATAAATAGCAACCTTTTCAACAGCCATTCCAAAGTAAGGGCCAAGAATGACTGCGGGGAACATCAATAGGCCTTCAATGGAATTAATAAAGAGCATTGACTTTATCCACTGTCCATTTCTTTTACCGTCAAAGAACACATTATTGACCAAAGTATATAGTCCCACTTTAGATACAAAGTAGAGGAGGAAAGCCGCCAGGAAGATAATAATCAAATGATATTGCGTTGGAAGCGCAAAGGTCTCTCCAACATAGTGAAGCGTATAGAAATAATAGAGCTGTGCCTGCAAGAGGCTAGTCAAGAAAACGATAAACAACTGGAAGCGAACCTCACTGGCCGTTTCAGTAACTTCCGTAGTTCCCTCATGAGGGATATAGAAAAAACTCCTAGCCTGACGAGAGAAGAATCCCCTTACATGGGAGAAAGCAACAATAGCCATTACAAAACATGACAGAAGAAGCACTGTGAGCACGTCATCGCCTCGTACACTATAAGGAATAGGATCGCCCGCAGCACCATATTGACTAATACTAATCTCTGGATGATAGAGGGAGTTGCCAGAGAAATAGCCGTCACTGTCCAAGTGAGGGATGACCATAGCTGTGTCACCCCTCACCGTTCCCTGTTGCTGTATGCTATCTTCCAGTATCAATGTTTATAATTGGAAAGCACGTTTAATATCTTTCACCCTATCCAGCTTCTCCCAAGTAAACAACTCGACGTCTATAGTCTTGGTCTCATGGTAGCGACTAGTAAAAGTCTTCTTAATAACTTCATTCTGCCGACCCATATGTCCATAAGCAGCAGTCTCCACATACATGGGCTGTCGAAGCTTCAGCGTACGCTCAATCGCTTTAGGACGCAGGTCAAACAGTTCTTCTATCTTCTTGGCTATTTCGCCATCAGTCATATTGACATGTGAGCGTCCATAGGTATTGACATAGATGTTCATAGGCTTAGCCACACCAATGGCATAGCTAATCTGCACCAGCATTTCATCGGCTACGCCAGCCGCTACCATATTCTTGGCGATATGACGCGCTGCATAAGCAGCAGAGCGGTCTACCTTCGAGGAGTCCTTACCGGAGAAAGCGCCTCCACCATGAGCGCCTTTACCACCGTAGGTATCAACGATAATCTTACGTCCCGTCAGACCTGTATCACCGTGAGGGCCACCAATCACGAATTTGCCTGTAGGGTTAACATAGTACTTGATATCATCGCCAAAGAGTGCCAGCACCTTCTCAGACTTGATCTTCGATTTGACACGCGGAATCAAGATATTGATGACGTCCTCGCGTATCTTGGCCAACATGCGTTCATCGTCATTGTCAAACTCATCATGCTGGGTAGAGACAACTATAGTATCAATACGCTCAGGGAGGCCAGCATCACTGTATTGAATGGTTACCTGACTTTTTGAATCAGGACGCAAGTAGGTCATCAACTTCCCCTCTTTTCGAATCTCTGCCAAAGTACGCATAATCTGATGGGCAAGATCGAGAGAGACGGGCATGAGACTCTCCGTCTCATTCGTTGCGTAACCGAACATCATACCCTGGTCACCAGCTCCCTGCTCGTCTTCGTTCCCATTATCAACACCACGGTTGATATCTTCGCTCTGCTCATGGATGGCTGTGAGGATACCACACGAGTTTCCGTCGAACTGATATTCTGCCTTAGTATAACCAATCTTCTTGATGGTATTGCGTGCAATAGTCTGCAGGTCGATGTACACATCACTGCGCACCTCACCCATCAGCACCACCTGACCTGTTGTTACGAACGACTCACAAGCCACGCGAGCATGCTCATCGTAAGCCAGAAATTGGTCAAGTATAGCATCGCTAATCTGATCGGCCACCTTATCGGGATGGCCCTCAGAAACTGATTCTGATGAAAATAAATATGACATAGTTTCTAAATTTGGGTGCAAAGGTACAAATAAACGGCGAATTATACAAATCCGCCGTTTAAAAATACCTAATCTTGGTGAATTACTTCGCCTCAGGCGTCATGATGATTTCGGTGTGGTTACCACTCTTTAGTAACTGGTTGAGGAAGTCACGGACGCTATCAACAGTAAGTGCCTCTACAGTCTTCTTATAGTCAGTATATACATCCATACCATACTCCTTGAAGATAGTGATCGTATTAATCCAATAGTTATTCTTCTTGGCATCAACATCAATCTGCTTCAGCATATACTCCTTCACCTTCTGCAATTGGTCTGGATCAACAGCCTTCTGCATGCTAGCTATACCCTCGTGCAGCAGACGAACTGCCAACTCTGACTTGTCGGGGTTCATCGGGCAATAAGCCTGCAACATAGCCTTGGGCTTGTTGGAGCCAGTATTGAAATAGCCTGCTGCGCCACAAGAGTAGGCAGCACTCTCATCCTCACGAATTGTCTTCAGGTAGATCATGGAGAGCACCTGACCAACAGCGTCAATCTTGACGATATTCTCCAGAGTGTAAGGCATCTCAGCATACCAAGACTCACGGGCGGTAGCCTTGGGCGACTCGGTCTTTACCTTAAAATCATTGACAACCTTACCCTTGGCAAAAGTGATAACCTCCTTGAATTTCTCTGGCTTGGCCTTAGTGGCAGGCAGAGAAGCGATATATTGTTCAACAAGTGGACGTATAGTCTGCTCGTCGAAGTTACCAGCAATCACGAAAGTGAACTGACCTGCATTCTGATAGCGCTCTTTTGCAATCTGAAGGATGCGATCGTAATCCAACAACTTGATATCTTCTACCTGAGGATTGGTGAAGCGTGGATTGTGGGCATACATTGTAGAAGCCACAGAGTCAGAGAATACAGCATCGGGTGACAGCGACTTGTTCTTCAGAGCCATGTCAAGCTGAGTCAACAGGTTCTGATACTGCTTGTCATCCTTCTTCACATTTGTAAAGTAGAGGTATGCCATCTGCATCATCGTCTCGATGTCCTTTGGCGTAGAGTGAGCCGACAGATACTGGCGTGTATTAGCCAGTGAAAGATCTGCATTCACTTCCTTACCTGCCAGAGCCTTCTGGAGTTCTGTGCTTGAGAAGTTGCCGAGTCCGCTAATGCCAATGA
Organism: uncultured Bacteroidales bacterium; assembly: GCA_902799655.1. GTDB lineage: Bacteria > Bacteroidota > Bacteroidia > Bacteroidales > Bacteroidaceae > Prevotella. The sequence goes on along the minus strand of CADCBH010000003.1, from coordinate 70,855 downwards.
CAGTATCGAAGAGCTTCAGATTGGTATAGTCAGCAGCACCATAGAGCGACTTACCACCCATAGAGAATGCCTCCATCAGCACCTCATCGTCCTTGAAGTCTGTCTTCTTCAGAATCACCGTTGCACCATTTGACAACTTCAGCTCCTTATAACCGAAAGTCTTATTCTCAGTCTCTTTAGTAATCTTACCTGCCTTGATAGTGGCCACGTCAACTAGAGGTTCATCCTTGACATTGTCAACATAGGCCTCAATCTTTTCAGCACGGGCAGCAGCTACAGCAGCAGCCATATCCTGCTCGGTAGGATAAGTCTTACCCTCCTTCTCCTGAGCCATAATCAGCACTACCAGATTGCTATCGTTAGGTGTAATCAACTGTGGCAGAACTTGGTTGATAGCCTGTACTGGGATATTGGGAGCAATCTGCTGCATGGTCTGATAGAGCACATCCAATGGTGGAATTGGCTCGTTGGCGAGATAGTGGTCGCGATAGGCATTACCGAACTCGTCGTTCTTACGCTTGTCACGGTTGGTGTAACGCTTCTCCAAAGCGCTGAGATAGTCAGCCTTGGCACGCTCATACTCGGTTGCGGTAAATCCAAACTCACGTACACGTTTAGCCTCGCGATAGAGGGTTTGCAGGGTCTCAAGGTCTTTGCCCTCCTTGGGAATACCAATCAGCTCAAAGCAGTCCTTTGTCTTTGACAGTAGGTATTGGGCATCATCAGCAAATCCCTGGAAGAAGGGACAATCCGGATCTTGTGTCATCTCGGATAGACGCTGATTGATCATTTGAGAAATCACATTGACCATATAATCCTGAATCAGGTACATCATGCTTGACTTCTCCTCGTCGGGAGTTGCATCGTGCTTCATCATCACGAGTACCTGAGACATCTGCATCTCCTTATCCTTCTCAAAAACATAGATGGCCTCCTTATTGTCGGGCACAGCCTCAGCAACAACTTTGGGAGCATTGGCAGGCACCTTGATGCCACCAAACAATTCCTTGATCTTAGCCTCAATATGGTCTACATCGACATCACCTACCACAATGATAGCTTGGTTATCTGGACGATACCACTTCTGATAGTAGGCACGCAGCGTAGCAGGCTTAAAGCTGTCGATGACGCTCATCAGGCCAATAGGAAGACGGACACCATACTTAGAACCAGGATATACCTTTGGCAGCGCACGCTGAACCATACGCTGTGAGGGGCCTTCACCCAGGCGCCATTCGTTGTGCACCACGTCACGCTCCTTGTCAATCTCGGCAGCCTCGAGCAACAGGCCATTCGACCAGTCTTTCAGAATGAGCATACAAGAGTCAACGGCAGTAGCACGCTTCGTTGGGACGTCGCAGACGCGATAAACAGTCTGGTCTATTGAGGTATAGGCATTCAAGTCAGAACCGAACTCTACACCCAGTGAACGGGTAAACTCAATGATACCATTACCCTTGAAGTGCTCAGAGCCATTGAAGGCCATGTGCTCCAGGAAGTGGGCCAAGCCACGCTGTGACTCATCTTCTTGAATAGAGCCTACACGCTGGGCGATGTAGAAGTTGGCCACATGTTCCGGATACTCGTTGTGACGGATGTAATAAGTCAGTCCGTTGTCCAGTTTACCGATACGTACGGCAGGGTCTACGGGGATTGGTGGCATCTGCATTTGTTGAGCCACCATGACTGTGGTGCATACTAGTGTCAGCACAGCCACAAACATTCTCTTTAGTTTCATCATAAATAATAGTTAGAATATTGGATTGTAAAATAATTGCATATTTCAGCCCCCAAAGGTAGTAAAAATATATCAATCCCTCGCACGCACCTTATTAATATTATGTTTTTTTATACAAAAGCGGAATTGGTCGATAATAAACCCCTCAGTTCCATGTTAGGGACTGAGGGGTTATCATTATAATTTCTACTGACAATTAGTTGAAGTAGTACTTCAAACCCAACTGGATACCCCAGCACTGTCCATAGCTGTGGCTGTAGTCCCAAGAATTCTTGAGGTAGTCACCACCTTCCTTCGCAAAACTGTATACGGGCTGATTATTAACAACCTTAGCCTTGGTAAGCAGTTTGTACTGGTTATTGCTCTGACCCGAGAGAGCTGGGATTCTATTGACACCCCACTTAGAGTTCAAGAGATTACCAACATTCTGAATATTGAGGATGAGTTGCAGCTTATGCTTGGTCTTACCAACCTTCACGTCGAAATCATGCGCATACTTTACATCAAAGGTATGTACCCAAGGAGATCGAGCAGCATAAGGTTCTGCATATTCACCCTTGTGGTTCTTCAGATAATCATCCTGTTCCACGAAGTTCCAGAATGCAATGCGGTCCTCCTCGCTGACAAACTGAATCTCACTATCATCCTTGGGAATGTAAATCAAGTCGGCCGTTTGTGTATCACCATTCAGGTCGTTGCTATAGATATAGCTCCAACCCGAAGGAGAATAACCGCTGTAGAATACTGAGAAGTGCTCCTTACCATATTTGTAACTAAGATTGGCTATCACACGGTCAGGAGTAACGTATGCTGAATTCACGGCATCACCATAGTTAGGACCGTTAATCGTGTGCATATAAGACCATGCAGATGCTGCGTTAGAGCCTGGCATACCTGTCACCTCCTTCATCACGGTATGAGTATAGGCAGCACTGATGTGTAAATCCTTAATAGGCTCAGCAGTCAACTGAACACTGGCAGTCCAACCATAACCCTTACTAGTATTGGTCAACATATATGCACCGAATTTGCCACCATTATACTCAGGATAGTACATATAGCCTGCTTTGGTTTCAGGATAGATATAACGGTTGTCAGCACCGCTGTAGCATTTGGCACCTACAGTACCATCCTTATATGTCCACTCACTGGGATCCTTGATGTTCCAGTTATCGAGGCGTACAGCGTTGACATTTTTTGTATATGTCAACTCACCAGTGATGGTAATGGGGAATGGTAACGGCAACTGATAGTCAACAGCAATAGACGACTTCCACACCTGCGGCATCTTAAAATCATCAGCAACACTGGCAGGAGTACCAGGAATAACACCATTGGCATTCTGGCTATATGGAGCGCTACCAGCCTTGTAGTCCTCGAACTTCTGACGGATTGCATCCACATCAGTAATTACACCACCTGCGAAAGTAGACATCAAGCCTGCATCAGTTGAGTAAATCTGATTCTGAATCATACCCGAATACTGCGGTGTATTGACAAAGAAAACCAGAGGCAGACGACCAGCAAAGAGACCCGATCCGCCACGTACTTTCACAGTTTTGTCACCAAAGACATCCCATGTAAAGCCGAAACGTGGTGAAATCTGGATATTGGCCTTAGGCCAGCGGCCTACGTCAAAGTGGCGACCTCCGAAATCCAGGTCATAAAGTGCCTGATTGAAACGTACATCCGCATCGTTGTATGAGATATTATCGAAACGGATACCGGCAGTTATCTTCAAATTATCAATAGGATTCCACTCATCCTGGAAATAAAGGCCATACTGGTTAAAGCGTACTGTAGAAGTAGGAACTGACTCACCATCGAAACCATAGGTCAGGGCTACGCCCATAGGAGCCTTCTTATTCAGGAAGTCATCCATGCTGGCATAACGATAGTAACCCGTACCGAAGATGAGATAGCTGTTATCTGCCTGCTGGTGCTCGAAACTCAAACCCGCCATCAGTTTGTGCTTACCCATATAGTAGGTAAAGTTATCGTTGATGGTCAGCACCTTGTTGCGCACACGGTTACCATAGGTATACTGCTCCATACCCAATGCGATATAAGGAGAGCCGTCTTTCATGATATCAATGAAGGGGAATTCAGCAGAGTCAGAACCACGCGGATCGTCCATATCCGAGTAGGTAAAGATGAACTGGTTTGAAGCCTTGTCACTGAAGCGACTGTTCAAGTCCGCAGAAATCGTCGTCACCTTATTCTCAATCTTGTAGAACGAGTTGGCATAAGCTATACCCGTGATTGATGGAATAGTGGTAGAACTATAGAAGCCCGAACGAGAGGTACTTGGCTTAATCCACTTTGAGTTATTAGTATGATTAAAGCGCAGAGCCAGACGATGTGCCTTATTGATGTTCCAGTCCAAACGAGCCAGATACTTGTTGGTCAGAATGTCGCCAGGATATGATGAACTCGAACCAGTATCATAGCCATACTCCTTCTTGACAAAGTCAGAAATGGTCTGCAAGTCCTTATAGGATGCATTTGAGGTATAAGTCTTTGAATCACCCTTACCATCGGTTGAAGGTTTCCAATAAGTAGGAACATTCTCAGTCTCGATACGCTCATAACTAGTGAAGAAGAACAGTTTGTCCTTAATAATAGGTCCACCAAGCGTAAAGCCATATGTCTTGCTGCTCTGAGGATCGGGCTCTGAATTCTGTTTGCCATCAACTCGGTTACCATGCATATTCTCATCACTATAGTAATAATATGCAGTTCCCTTGAAAGTGTTCGTACCTGACTTAGTAACGGCATTGACACCACCTCCGATAAAATTGGTTTGACGAACGTCGAAAGGAGCAACCACCAACTGAACTTCATCAAGAGCCTCCATAGAAACTGGGCTACCACCACCAGGCAGATCAGATGAAAGACCGAAGTTGTTATTCAGATTGGCGCCATCGAGTGTAAAGTTGGCAGACTTACCATTTCCACCGGCAAAACTGTTTGAGCCGCCATAATATGGTGACAACTTGGCAATATCACCGATAGAACGGCTGATGGTAGGCAACTCTTGAATAGTGGTATTGCGGATGTTGGTAGAAGCACCGGTCTTCTCAGCAGAGAACTTCGAAGCCTTACCGCTAACCACAATCTCCTTCAACTCAGTAGCATCCTCCGAAAGCCATACTGGAAGATTGTACGTTTCACCGAGGTCGAGATAAATCTCCTTAAAAGTCTTGGGCTCATAGCCAATGTAGGTTACAGTCACAGTGTATGGACCACCACTACGCATACCCTGAATGCTGAAACCACCATCAACGTTAGTGACAGCATTGTACTTAGTTCCAGAAGGATCATGAACTACCTGAATAGTAGCCCCGATGACCTCCTCTTTTGTGTCTTGCATGGTCACCTTACCGCTCAGCGCGGAAGTGGTGAGCTGTGCCATCACAGTCAACGTACAAGTTAACATCATGGCTGTTAAAAATAAGATTCTTCTCATAGTATAACTGGGTTCGTTTATATTTTCCGGTGCAAATTTAATATATTTTTTTGAATCTACACAATTTTTACGCATCTTTTTGACGTGTACCCATACGAGCCTCAACAACATTAACGACATAGTCGCCTAATTTCTCGCACTCATTGATAAGGTCCATATAGATGGTGCCTACAGCGTAGGTGTACTCGCGATTGTTGACATCGTTGATATTCTGCGACTTCAACTGATTACGATAGTTATTGATTTCGTTCTCGATATTGAATGTGCGGTTTACGTCAAACGATTCCTTACGGCCACCCATCAAACGGTTCATCTGCGAGAGACTTTGGTCAGTCAATTCCATCATCTGGTGCAGATGGTCGTACTGCTTATCAATAAAGTGATCCTGTTTGCCGTTGTACTTACGGGAGATGGTGCGGGCCATATTGAAGCAAGCATCGCCAATCGACTCCAGTTCAGAGACCTCACGCAACATAGCGCGAATCTTAGCCTTGGTATCATCTGAAAGGTGGGCATCACTCACCGAATTCAGGTAGTTCGCAATCTCCAGTTCCATATTATCCGAGATACCCTCGTACTTTTCAATACGTGTATAGAGTTTATTGAAATCACCTGCCTGGTTATCCTTTTTCTTACCCGTCGAGCTCGATGACAATGTCAAAAGTTCCCTTACCATACCAAACATGCGCTGCATACGATTCGAGAATTGCTGAATCTCTTTCTGCGCCTCCAAAACAGATAGCTCTGGGGTTTTCATGAAACCGGCAGTAATGAAATGCAGACGGAAATCCTCTTCCTCGTCGACCTTCTTCGGTTTGATGACCCAGCAGACGAACTTCTCGATCTGAGGGATGAACCAAATGAGGATAAAGGTATTGGCCACATTGAACGACGTGTGGAAGGCTGCCAGCACAAAACTCAGTTTAGCAGCATTGGCCATGAAGGCATGAGCGCCAGCCCCTTCTACCGTCATATTGACATCATAGCCTACCCAACCGCATACCATATCAATGAACGGACGGAACACGAAGAGAATCCAGATGACACCGAAGACATTGAAGAACATGTGTGCCAAGGCTGCTCGGCGAGCCTGCGTGTTGGCAGACATCGCAGCCAGGTTAGAGGTCACCGTGGTACCGATGTTCTCACCCATCACCAGCGCAATACCCTGATAGATAGGCAGAGCGCCACTCGAACAGAGTATCATCGTGATTGCCATCACTGCTGCCGACGACTGTACGCAGAAGGTCAGGATACCACCCAACAACAGGAATATCAAGGTTGTGACAAACGAGTTAGGATCAAACGAGGCAAAGAAGTCAAGCACGGTCTGGTTCTCACCAAGGTGCATGCTCTGACCCGTTGAACGCAGGGTAGCCAAAGCAAATATCAGGAATGCTAGACCGAAGAGGAAGTCTCCGATATAGCGATACCGCTTCTGATAAATCAAGATAATACCCACCAGGAAAGCGGGATATGCCAGACTGCCGACATCAAAGGACATACCTGCCGACATAATCCATGCTGTCAGCGTGGTACCGATATTGGCACCCATAATAACAGAGATAGCCTGCGCCAAAGTCAGCAATCCCGCATTGACGAAAGATACCGTCATCACCGTCGTTGCCGTAGATGACTGCACGCTGGCAGTGACCAGCATACCCGTCAACATACCTGTGAAGCGATTGGTGGTCATAGCACCAAGGACATGGCGAAGTTGAGGACCTGCCATCTTCTGCAAGGCTTCACTCATCGACTTCATTCCGTACATCAGCAATGCCAGTGATCCCAGCAGCGTAAAAATAATCCAAATAGACATGGTCTTCGTGTTTTGTGATTTAAGAATATATTCGAGTGCAAAAATACGAAAAAAAATCTAAAAACCACACTATCTGATAACTTTTTCTTCATGTTTCTTTGAACTTTGTGCGTATTTTAATAAAAATATTGTACCTTTACGGCAAAATTCTAACCAATATCAACATGGAAAAGACTATAAATATCCGCTGTATCAATACAGGAAAGACGCTGGAAGTGCCCTTGGGATGCTCCTTGGAACAGGTTTACGAGAAAGCCGGCATCAACTTTCCTCACGGTCCTATCAACGCCTGCGTCAACAACAAAGTAGAAGGTATGCACTATCGTGTGTACAAAGCCAAGGACGTCGAATTCCTCGACATCACCTCCTCCACTGGCTTGCGCGCCTACACCCGCTCGCTGTTCTTCGTCTTGTGTAAAGCCGTCCACGACCTCTACACACCGTGTAAGGTATCTATTGACATTCCCGTCTCCAACGGCTATTATGTTGATCTCAACATCGGACATCCCGTGACACTTGAGGATGCAGGGAACATCCGTAAGCGCATGAAGGAGATTATCGATGCCGCCATTCCCATTCACCGCCATGAGACAACCACCGAGGAAGCCATTGAGATGTTCACCCAGCTGCATACCTTTTCGAAGGTAAAGCTGCTTAAAAGCATTGGGTCATTATACACCACCTACTACGATATTGACGGCTATCTCGACTATTATTATGGTTCACTGCTCACCAACACCTCACAGCTGTATCTCTTCGGACTGGAGAAATACTATGACGGTCTGCTGCTGCGCATCCCTTCACAGCAGCATCCCGACGAGTTGGGCGAGATTATCATGCAAGACAAGATGTTTGGCATCTTTAAGGAGCACCACCGCTGGCAGGACATCCTGAACATGCGCACCATCGGCGACCTCAACGAAGCCATTGATACAGGCAAGACCAATCTGCTTATCCAAGTGAGTGAGGCGCTGCAGGAGAAGAAAATCTCCAAGATTGCCGATGAGATAGCCAACCGCAAGGGCATCCGTATGGTACTGATTGCCGGACCTTCGTCGAGCGGCAAGACCACGACATGCAAGCGACTCTCCGTACAGCTGCTTACCAACGGCATCAAACCCGTGCCCATCTCCCTGGATGACTATTTCCTGGATCGTGAGAAGACACCAAGGGACGAGACTGGCGACTATGACTTTGAGAGCATCCACGCCCTGAACATCCCACTGCTCAACGAGCAGTTAAGCATACTCTTCGCTGGTGGCGAGGTAGAGCTGCCGCATTACAACTTCCAGAAAGGCAAGAGCGAGTGGAGCGGTAAAAAGCTCAAGCTCAACGATGATGAAATCCTTGTTGTGGAAGGCATCCACGCCCTCAACCCAGAGTTGACTGCCCAGATACCCGATGACATCAAGTTCCGTGTATATGCCTCGGCACTCACCACGTTGCTGCTCGACAAGCACAACTACATACCCACCACTGACAACCGTCTGCTACGCCGCATCATCCGCGACCATAAATACCGTGGTGTCAGTGCCCGTGAGACCATCCGTCGCTGGCCATCCGTCCGCAAGGGTGAGAACAAGTGGATCTTCCCCTATCAGGAGAATGCAGATGCAATGTTCAACTCCGCCATGCTTTTCGAACTGGCAGTCATCAAGAGTCAGGCAGAACCCCTCCTCGAACAGGTGCCAGAGAACTGCATCGAGTATGCCGAGGCCTATCGCCTTCGCAAGTTCCTGCGCTACATCCGTCCAATCCCCGAGGCACAGATTCCACCCACCTCCTTGTTGCGGGAATTCCTGGGAGGTTCTTCTTTTGAATATTAGCAGTGCCTAATCTGTATAAAAATGCAATAAAAGGCTATATAATGGCTTTTTATTGCATTTTCTATTAGTTTTTTTTGGATATTCCACATATTTTTGCGACCTTTGCAGTCGTTTTTAAAGACATCATATACCTATATATAATATATTATGGCTGAATTAGAAGTTAAAGAGCTCGACCAGGTGGTCGTACGCTTCTCAGGTGACTCCGGCGATGGCATGCAGTTGGCCGGAAACATCTTCTCTACGGTCAGTGCCACCGTTGGTAACGGCATCTCTACATTTCCAGACTATCCCGCCGACATCCGTGCCCCGCAAGGCTCGCTGACGGGCGTGTCAGGTTTCCAGGTACACATTGGTGCCAGTAAGGTTTACACCCCTGGCGACCAGTGCGACGTGTTGGTCGCTATGAATGCTGCTGCCCTGAAGACACAGTATCGTTATGCCAAGCCTGGTGCCACCATCATCATCGACACCGACTCTTTTGGTCCAAAGGATTTGGAGAAGGCACAGTTTCAGACTGAGGATTATCTTGGCGAGATGAACATCGACCCCGATCGTGTCATCCAGTGCCCGCTGACCACGATGGTCAAGGACTGTCTGGCAGAAACAGGCATGGACAACAAGGCCATGATGAAATGCCGCAACATGTTTGCCCTGGGACTCGTCTGCTGGCTCTTTGACCGCGACCTGAATCTTGTCAGCAACTTCTTAAAGGAGAAATTCGCCAAGAAGCCTGCTATTGCCGAGGCCAACATCAAAGTCATCCAGGCTGGCTACGACTACGGACACAATACCCATTCGAGTGCCACCAACGTCTATCGCATCGAATCCAAGCATAAGGAGCCGGGACGCTATATGGACATCACCGGTAACAAGGCTACTGCCTACGGACTGATAGCCGCTGCCGAGAAAGCCGGCCTGCGCCTCTACCTGGGCTCATATCCCATCACTCCCGCTACCGATATCCTCCATGAGCTGTCGAAGCACAAGTCATGTGGTGTCATCACCGTACAGTGCGAGGACGAGATCAGCGGTGCCGCTTCAGCACTCGGTGCTTCGTTCGCTGGTGCACTGGCAGCCACCTCTACCTCTGGTCCTGGTGTCTGTCTGAAGTCAGAGGCGATGAACCTCGCCGTTATCATGGAGTTGCCACTGGTGGTCATCGACGTTCAGCGCGGCGGTCCTGCCACAGGTCTTCCTACCAAGTCGGAACAGACCGACCTGCTTCAGGCACTCTTCGGACGTAACGGTGAGAGTCCCATGCCTGTCATTGCAGCCCTCAGTCCTACCGACTGTTTCGATGCTGTCTATCAGGCCGCCAAAATGGCCTTGGAGCACATGACACCTGTTGTACTGCTCACCGACGCTTATGTTGCCAACGGCTCCGGAGCTTTCAAACTGCCCGAACTCGCCAAGCTCGATGCCATCAATCCGCCTTACGTTCCCGAAGAGCTGAAAGGCAAATGGACACCATATATGCGTGCTGAGAACGGAACGCGCTATTGGGCAGTACCTGGTCGCGAGGGTTTCACACACATCCTCGGCGGTCTGGAGAAAGACTGCCAGACGGGTGCCATCTCTACCAATCCTGAGAACCATGACCTGATGACCCGTCTGCGCCAGCAGAAGATTGACAACATCCAGGTTCCCGACCTCGAAGTAGAGGGCGACACTGATGCTGATCTGCTCATCGTTGGTTTCGGTTCTACTTATGGTCATCTGCACTCTGCCATGGACGAGTTGCGTGCCAAGGGTCACAAGGTTGCCCAGGCTCAGTTCAAGTTCCTGAATCCGCTGCCAAAGAATACTACCGATGTACTGAAGAAGTACAAGAAGGTGGTTGTTGCCGAGCAGAACATGGGACAGTTGGCTGCCTACCTCCGCATGAAGGTCGATGGTTTCGTACCTTACCAGTTCAATCAGGTTAAAGGTCAGCCATTCATTGTTTCCGAGCTTGTCAACGCATTCGAAGAGATTATCAATAAATAAACACAGAGTAACAAATACATATGGAATATACAGCTCAAGATTTTAAGAAAGGTCAGCCTCGTTGGTGCCCAGGTTGTGGCGACCACTTCTTTCTGGCCTCACTCCATAAGGCTATGGCCGAGATTGGCGTAGCTCCCGAGAACGTAGCAGTAATAAGCGGCATTGGCTGCTCAAGCCGTCTGCCCCACTACATGGCTACCTATGGTATGAACACCATTCACGGTCGTGCTGCCGCCATCGCTACCGGTGCAAAGGTGGCTAACCCCAACCTCACCGTATGGCAGGTGTCAGGTGACGGTGACGGACTGGCTATCGGTGGTAACCACTTCATCCATGCCAACCGTCGTAACATCGACCTGAACATGATTCTTCTGAACAACCGTATCTATGGTCTGACAAAGGGCCAGTACTCGCCCACCTCACCCCGTGGCTTCGTATCAAAGTCGAGCCCCTACGGTACCGTCGAGGATCCGTTCCGTCCTGCCGAGCTCTGCTTCGGTGCCCGCGGACATTTCTTCGCCCGTTGTGTAGCCACCGATGCCCAGGGTACTGTCGAGGTATTGAAGGCCGCCTATGAGCATAAGGGTGCCAGTGTTACTGAGGTATTACAGAACTGTGTCATCTTCAACGACGGCTGTCACGAGGCTGTCTATAACAAGGAAGGTCGCAAGAAGAATGCCATCTATGTGAAGCACGGCGAGAAACTGGTCTTCGGTGAGAACAACGAGTTCGGTCTCGTACAACAGGGCTTTGGTTTGAAAGTCGTCGAGATTGGCAAGGACGGCTACACCATCGACGATGTTCTCGTACACGATGCCCACTGTGAGGACAACACCCTGCAGCTGAAGCTCGCCCTCATGGGCAATGGTGACGGTTTCCCCATCGCCTTAGGTGTCATTCGCGATGTCAAGGCTCCCACCTACGACGAGGCTGTGCATGCACAACTCGCTGAGGTCGGTGCCCAGAAAAAGTATCACAACTTTGCAGAGCTGCTGGAGACTAACGACATTTGGGAAGTGAAATAGCATAGGCGTCGCGCGTCATATAGACGGCGACGACATCGCGCCACATACGGCGGGCTGGCATATATACCAGTCCGCCGTATGGCTGTTTGGTACCCCATGAGTTCTTCATGACATAGTAAGGCCGCTGCTGTTCATCACGTGCCATACCTACTACCGCCATAGCATGGCCACGGCTCTCCCAGCAGACGGGATGGCGGTGGCGCAGGGCACGGTTCACGGTACGTCGCAGGGTGTCCATCGGTACATTGAGCAGACGGTTGTGCTCCCAGTTGTCAGGGATGGGCACATCAATCTTCTGGTAATAAGGGGAATCCGGGAAACAGGTCAGCCCGATATACTCATTGGGAGCACACACACTATGTGCAAACTCCAATGGTGTATAGCGAGCCCCCAACAGGAAGACATTCTTTGGCGTCTTCAACTCGTCAGTGGCATCATCTGGCAACACATCGTAACCCACCACACCGTAACGGTCCAGCAGGTTGAGGGCGGTCTGTCCCATAGCACGCTGGTTGGTGCGTTTCAACATACGGCCCAGATAAACGGGTGACAGATTGACGGAGTCACCCTGCAGCAGATGCTCCGTCTCGATAGTAGCCAGCATGGCATACGCCCAACAGAGTTCACTCTTGCCCTGATTCTTGATAGGTGTCATGGGCAACAGCACCTCATGGGTAAAGGTATGGAGTTCGGCTTTGCGCTGCTTGCAGCCTGCTATGAGCAGCACGGCGACAAGCAACGCCCCTATTCTGATAGTGTAACGCATGTTACTTGTTGAGCTTCCAAGTGACACCGTCCTTGGTGTCCTTCACCTCGAAGCCAGCGGCAGCCAGCTCGTCACGAATCTGGTCACTCGTTGCCCAGTCCTTGTTAGCCTTCGCCTTGGCACGCAGTTCCAGAACCATATCCACGACCTTGCCAAAGGCTTCCTCACGCGCCTGGCTGCTATCTCCCGACTCCTGGCTCCTTAATCCAAGGATATCGAAGGCAAAGAGGTGCATCACCTCCTTCAGCTCCTTCAGACAGTCGGCACAAATGGTCGCCTTATGATCTACGAGCTTGTTAACAACGGTACAAGCCTCGAAGAGGTTGCTGAGCACCTGTGGCGTGGCGAAATCATCATTCATGGCATCGTAGCACTTCTGGCGCAGGTCCTTCACCACCTTCTCGGTCTCTGCGTCACACGCGGCAGAAGTCTGAACACGCTCCAGGTCACTGATGGCATTCATCAGTTTCTCCAGTCCCTTCTCGGCAGCCTGCAGCGCCTCGTTCGAGAAGTCCACAGTGCCACGGTAGTGGGCACTCAGCACAAAGAAGCGGATAGTCATGGGCGAGTAAGCCTTTTCCAGCAGCGGATGGTTACCCGTAAAGAACTGCTCCAACGTGATGAAGTTGTTATACGACTTACCCATTTTCTGGCCATTGATAGTCAGCATGTTGTTGTGCATCCAGTACTTGACGGCAGGATGACCCATTGAGGCTTGAGCCTGTGCTATCTCACATTCGTGGTGGGGGAACACCAGGTCCATGCCACCGCCGTGGATATCAAACTCCTCACCAAGATACTTTCTGCCCATCGCCGTACACTCACAGTGCCAGCCAGGGAAACCGTCGCTCCATGGTGACGGCCAGCGCATGATATGCTCAGGCTGTGCTTTCTTCCATAGGGCAAAGTCAGCCTGGTTCTTCTTCTCACCGATACCTGCCAGCTCACGGCTCTCATCCTTGATATTCTCCAGTGAGCGACCAGACAGGATACCGTATTGGAACTTCTTGTTATAAGCCTCGATGTCAAAGTAGATAGAACCGTTCGACTCGTAGGCAAAACCATTATCGATAATCTGCTGTACCAGCTGCTGCTGTTCGATGATATGACCAGTAGCATGTGGCTCGATAGAGGGGCGCAGCACATTCAGCGCATCCATTGCCTGATGGTAGCGGTTGGTATAGTACTGAGCTATCTCCATTGGCTCCAATTGCTCCAGACGAGCCTTCTTGGCAATCTTGTCCTCGCCCTCATCAGCATCATGTTCCAAATGGCCCACGTCGGTGATGTTGCGCACATACCTTACCTTATAGCCCAAATGCTTCAGATATCGGAACACTAAGTCAAAGGTGATAGCAGGACGGGCATGTCCCAGATGGGGATCGCCATATACGGTAGGACCACAGACATACATACCCACATTGGGGGCATGCAAAGGCTCGAAGCGCTCTTTCTGGCGCGTCAGCGTATTATAGATAACAAGCTTTGATTCCATACTTTCCATCATTTTGGGCGCAAAGTTACAAAATAATTCTTAATTCTTCACGCTTAATTCTTATTTTCTTTGTACCTTTGCAGCCAAATTGGTAAATTTATCATTTTATGGCTTATACACGTATGACTGCTGCCGAAGCTGCAGCACTGATTAAGAATGGCGAGCACATCGCCATGAGTGGTTTTACGCCTGCCGGTGTGGCGAAGGCAACGACCAAAGAGTTAGCAAAGTATGCCGTGGCTGAGCACGAGGCTGGTCGCGAGTTCAAGGTAGCCATTTTCACGGGAGCATCGACAGGACAGTCAACCGACGGTGACCTGGCTAACGCTCAGGCTATTCTCTATCGTGCACCCTATACGACAAACCCTGACTTCCGCAAGCATGTCAACATGGGTGAGATTCCCTATAACGACCTCCACCTGAGCCACATGGCACAGGAGTTGCGCTATGGCTTCTACGGTCCGTTGGACTGGGCTATTCTCGAAGTCTGCGACATCGAAGAGGTAGGCAACGACTATCATGTATATCTGACTGCCGCTGGTGGTATCTCCCCCACTGCTGCCCGTCTTGCCAAACATGTCATTCTGGAGCTCAACAGCTTCCACGATCCCAATGCCAAGTATATCCACGACGTGTATGAGCCGCTGGATCCTCCTTACCGCAAGGCGATTCCCATTGAGCATGTCGGTGATCGCATCGGTGTGCCCTATGTCAGCATCCCCAAGGACAAGGTGGTCGGTGTCGTTGAGTGTAACATCCCCGACGAGGCCCGCGCCTTCAAGGACAGCGACCCCGTGACCGATAAGATTGGTTACCTCACTGCCGAGTTCCTCGTAGAGGAGATGCACAAGGGCCGTATTCCCAAGGAGTTCCTGCCCCTGCAGAGCGGTGTCGGTTCTACCGCCAATGCCATTCTCGGTGCCTTGGGTCAGGACAAGCATGTGCCCGACTTCAACATCTATACCGAGGTATTGCAGGACAGTGTCGTAGGCATGATGCTCAATGGCCGTGTCAAAGATGCCAGTGCCTGCTCACTGACCGTTTCTAACGAGTGTCTGTTGCAGGTCTATGACAACATGGACTACTTCAAGAATCATCTGACACTGCGTCAGAGTGAGATTTCCAACTCACCGGAGATTATCCGCCGCTTAGGTGTCATCGCTATCAATACCGCCATCGAGGCCGACCTCTATGGTAATGTCAACTCCACCCACATCAGCGGTGTGAAGATGATGAACGGTATCGGTGGCTCGGGCGACTTCATCCGCAACGCCTACCTCTCTATCTTCACTTGTCCTTCAGTGGCCAAGGGTGGTGTCATCTCGTCTATCGTACCTTTCGTCTCTCACCAGGACAGTTCGGAGCACGATGTCAACATCATCGTTACCGAACAGGGTATTGCCGACCTGCGTGGAAAGGGACCCATCCAGCGTGCTGAGACCATCATCGAGAATTGTGCACACCCAGACTACAAGCAACTGTTGTGGGATTACCTGAAGATTGCCAAGATGGGCCAGACCCGCCACAACCTGCCCGCTGCCTTCGCCATGCATGACACGCTGGCTCGCAAGGGCGACATGAAGCTGACAGACTTCAGTGAATATGTGAAATAACATTCCCCTATTCCATATAAAAAGACCGCAGGACATCAATCCTGCGGTCTTTATTTGTTATTATGTTGACAACGTTATCTTGCAGCTACGTATTTATGCAAAGTCTTGCGCACGGCACCCTTGCCTGCGAAGAGTTCTTTCACCATACCCTCGATCTGCTCGCCGAGACCTGCCTCATAGAGGTCAAGACCGAAGACATCCTTACGGGAATAGAGTTTCTTCAGCGGACTCCAGTCCTGATCAGCCTTGCCAATCTCCAAGGGTGCTACAATGGCCTGCAGCTCTTCCAGCATGGGGTCGGGTGAAGGTTCGAAGGTAGTCAGATCGTCCTTGAGACCCTTCAGATAACGGGCGTAGCCTGCCAAGGTGAGGGGAATGAGCACAAGGTTGGACTTGTCGAGACCACGGGCGATATACTTCTTCAGCGTCTCACCGAAGCGGATGGGCAGTTTCTGCGAGGTATCGCTGGCGATGCGCTGCGGGGCATCGGGCATAAAGGGGTTGGGCAGGCGACGGTTGATGACGGCACCGATGAATTCGTAGGGATTCAGTACACCTGGGTCAACGACCACGGGCATCGCCTCCATATAGCCAATCTTCTGAATAAAGGCACGCAGGTCCTCATCCTTCATCTCGGCACTGATGAGTGTATAGCCCAGCATGCAGCCATAGATACTCATGGCAGTATGCAGCGGGTTCAGACAGGTCGTGACCTTCATGGTCTCTACCTTGTCAACGGTCTCACGGGTGGTATAGAGAGCACCGCCTAAGTCGAGTGGCGGACGACCATTGGTATAGTGGTCTTCTATGACCAGATACTGTACCTCCTCGGCATTCACGAAAGGAGCGGTGAAGGTATGCTTCTCGGTCTCGATATAGTCGTTGTCCTCGAAGCCGTCTTGAGCCAGCAGTTCCTTCACTTTCTCGTGAGGACGCGGCGTAATCTTATCAATCATCGACCATGGGAAGGTGATCTTCTTCTCATCCTTCAGATAGGCGAGGAATGCCTCAGGAACCAGACCGTCCTTCACCCAGCGCTCAGCATAGGCAAAGACACCGGCTTTCACCTTGTCGCCATTGTGCGAACAGTTGTCCATCGACTGTACGGTGAGGGGCAGCTCTCCAGCCTTGAAGCGCTCGAACAACAGGGCACACACCTTACCCATCGCAAAGAGGGGCTTCATGCCACGAGCCAGGTCTGCCTCGTTATAGGTATAGCCTTTCTCGGTGATGGTGAACGAGATCATCTGGAGTGACGGGGTCTTGAAGATCTCCACCAAACGGTTCCAGTCTTCAAACTGCGGGTCTGCCTTCAGCGCCTCGGTGACACTGGCAATGACCTTCTTCTCGATAGAACCGTCAGAGCAGAGGTTGACACAGAGCGAGAGGTTGCTATAGGGTGCATAGGCCTTGTCAATCACCTCAAAGTCGAACGTCTCGGCAACGATGACACCACGGTCGTACTTACCCGTATTCAAAGCGTCATTGAGGATGGCAGCAGGGAAGGCACGGAAAATATTGCCACCGCCAAAATGAACCCATGTAGGCTCCTTGGCAGTCTTCTCACGCAGTTTCACAATATCAAACTTCGGAAGCTCATAGCCTTTGGCTTCCCACTCGGCGACATTAAACTGGCCGCTCAGAATATCATTCAGCTTCATATTAATCAAAAAAACCTGGTTGTTTGTATTCAATACCCAACTCTCTGTCAACAGTGGCCAGAATGCCCTGTACCTGTCCGAGGGCAAACATACGCCCGAGGAGTGTATAGCCTGAATTGTGGCCGTGGTTGCTCTCATCCATCACACCGCCTGGCTCATCGGTGAATGTCATGCCATGGTCAACGCGCATGGGCAATGCGGGATTCTCCTTCTCGAAGATGCGGCACAGCTCAATCAGATCGGCGCGACCGCCCAGGTGGCTGGCCTCCGTGAAGTCACCATTGGGGAAGATATGGCAGGAGCGCAGGTGAACGAAATGGGTGCGTGAAGCAAACTTCTTCGCCATCTCTACCACATTATTGTAGGTACCTGCTGAGAGACTGCCGGCACAGAAGGTCAGACCGTTGTGCTTGTTGGGAACGGCATCGAGGAACCACTGGATATCCTCCTCGGTACGGACGATGCGCGGCAGACCCAGAATCTCAATGGGAGGATCGTCGGGGTGTACGCACATATTCATGTCGCACTCCTCACAAACGGGCATGATAGCCTCGAGGAAGTACTTCATATTCTCACGCAGCTGTGCCTTGTCGATACCTTTGTAGAGATTGAGGAAGTTGCGGAACTTCTGCACGGGAGCATCGTCGTTCTCCGAGAAATTGCCAGAGACAAAGCCCTGGGTCTTGATGATGATGGTCTCCACCAGCTGATGGTCTTTCTCCGGTGTCATGGTCTTGGCGAGTTCGTCGCATTCTGCCAGCACGTTACGGTCTATCTTCTCGCCCTTGGCATTCCGCATCTCGAAAGCCGCCCATTCCTCACGGGCACCCTGGCGCTTGAGGATATAAATGTCGAAGTAGGCAAACTCGGCGTAGTTGAAGTAGAGGTTTGTCGAACCGTTAGGGTTCGCATGCAACAGGTCGGTACGTGCCCAGTCCAGGACAGGCATGAAGTTATAGCAGATGCAGTGGATGCCCTCTGCCGACAGGTTGCGCAGCGACTGCTTATAGACCTCAATCTGCTCGTCGCGATCGGGGCCGGCATATTTAATCGTCTCGACAACGGGCAGCGACTCTACCACGCTCCAGCGCATGCCATACGACTCGATATACTCACGCAGCTCGCGAATCTTCTCGCGGGTCCATACCTGACCGAGAGGTACGTCGTGCAGGGCGGTCACGATGCCTTCTACACCGATTTGTCTCAACTGGGCAAGGGTGATTTTATCCTTCTTCCCAAACCATCTCCATGTTCTTTCCATAGTGTATGTGTTTAATAGTTTTCTATTGATGCTGCAAAGGTACACAAAAAACTGGAAGAGACACCTGTATTATCGTACATTTTTATGTTATTTTGTCACTAACTGGCCATTGACGATATAGATACCCTTCGGTGCCTCCTCGAATTGTCGAGGTGTAAGCTGTATGCCCCCAATAGTGTAGATGCGCTGGTTAGCAGATACCGACGGGATATTCACCGTCTTGATGCCTGCAGGCTCTTCAGCGGGTATTTTCACGTTGTAGTTGTAAATATCACCATAGCGTCTATTGTCACTCAATTCGATGAAGGCACCTTGTGTCTTATAAACGATGATAAACCAGTAAATGCCATCGGAGCTCATCGGCATGTCACAGTCGACCTGCACAGACTGCCCAGCTACCAAAGTGAGGGGCACCTGCTTAGTAGTCTGTACATCGAAATAGCCGCTATCGTCGTTTCGTTTCTTAAGGCTATAAACCTTGATATCGTTATCGTAAGTATTACTACCTGTATTCATCACGATGAAGCGGAGAGAGGCCTTATTGTCGTTAATCGTCTTACCAGTGGCATTGGTCACCGTACCATTACTGAATGTGAGTGTGTACGACTTCGCAGCAGCGATAGATACGGACTTCGAGGCGACCATATGGAATGTTTCTTCGTACTTCTCAGTGGTTTCATTATACGAATAGGTCTTGTAACCCAGCTCGATGGTCTTGGTACCCGACTCCGTGGGCGAGAAGGGAATCTCAATGGTACCACTCTCTTGACCGTCGAGATCCAGATAGCGTCCACCAACATCCTTACCACCTACTCTCAGGTAGAACTGTTGATTAAAGAAAGTACCGGCATTGGTAATCTTCGTTGATGCCAGTACATTGCCACCCACCTCTAGATTACCACTGACCGTCATGACGGCATTCAGGGACATTGTGGGATTTTTCAATTTCAGCTGATTTCCACTGACGGTTGCCTCGAGATAACAATACTCACTGTCGACATTCTTCAACCACTGAGAGGTACCATGCTCACGACTGACCAGCATAATCTTAAAGGTGCCAGACCATGACGAGGATATAGAATAATTGATGTTCATCTCTTTGTATCCATAATTAGGATTAAAAGTCTCAGAGCCTATTTGTCCTGCATCGATTAGAGTCCCCTGCGTATTATACACACCTACACCCAAATCGAAAGTGTGCGCCTCGCCTGTAAAATTAAAGAAAGCTGCCTTGAAAGAGAACGAAAACTTGCCGTTGGCTGCCGTGATGGTTGTAGTCGGAGTAGAGATAGCTCGGGTCGTCATCGCCACAGACTTTTGGGGTACCACTCCCGTATTACGCTGGGCACCAATGATGGCGCCTTGGCTCAGGCTATAACCGTCGGAAGTGGAACTGGCTCCAGCCCCGGTATTGTTATTCGGATCAAGGATAGACAGCACGAAGTAGTTGTCACTCATACCGTTCCACCCCCAATTGACATGGTAGAGTCCATCACCATCATAACCGTCGACGATGAAGGCATGACCACCACCTATCGACGATCCACAATAGTATACAGGACGTTTCTGGGATAGCTCCTCATAGATTAGATGATCCCAGTCAGCAGCTCTATAGCTGCCGCGATTAGCGAAGGTCGTGGCGGCATCATAGTCGAAATAAGTCTTAAGCTTATCGGGCACATAGGCAGAAACGGCATTACTAACGTCAGAAGTATAGTCCATATTCATGCTGGAACCGCAGAGCAGCATCAATTTTGCCACGGCCTCGCGCTGGGAAGCTGTTTCCTGACCGCTATAGGTTTTCTGTATGTCATCCCAGGGGATGGTCGTCACACCTATCTCATCGACAGCTATTGATTTTTTAGTAGTCGTATAAGCAGGAATGGTCGTCGTAGTCTGCGACGGATACTTATGGTAATACATCAACTGAGCCATAGCAGTAGCCACACAGCCTGTCACACTTCTATTGTCACCATCCATCGGGCAGAGCAAGTTGTAAGGGTCATTCTGTCCCCAACGTGTCTGAATCAGGGGCTTGATGACCTTCCGTGCACGTCGCAAGGGCTTTGTGGCAACAGGTGTCTCGGGATGAGCGTTCAACCATGCTATCTGGTCAACATAGGTTTGCAGCCATGCTTTCATATTGTCAGGCATCTTGTCTGCATCAAACGCACCAGTTTCAGCATAACCTAGGATAGGCACAGTGCGGTCGTCACCACTCACCACCACATAGCCATCTTCCGATCCAACATTGAACACATAATAGGCTGTAGGGGCACCGGCTCTGCGCGACGTTTTCCTTTGCTGAATCATGTTTAGTCGGGCTGTCGACTGTGATGTCGGAGCCAGACGGTGACAGTTCAGAAACTGAAGTGCGGCCTGCTCGGCCTCCTCGGGGGTTACGTTGCCTGCCATCATGAATCCGCTCACGACAACGCTCACTAACAATAATAAATATCTCTTCATATGCTATGGATGAATATCTCAATCGGTAACGGTGAAATTAAGAATCTGCAAGTCGCTATCGCGCGATGAAGTACCATAGAGTATCTGGTATTTGCCAGGCTTGACGGCCAGCTCGTCGATGGTCTCATCATAGTATTCGAAGGCCTCGCTATCAAGAGCTATCACGGCACGTTTGGTCTCACCAGGCTTCAGCGAGAGTTTCTCGAAACCCTTCAGAGCTTTGATGGGGGCGCCGGCATCACCAAGACGCTTCACATAGACCTGTACAGTCTCCGTACCCGCGCAGTTGCCGGTATTGGTGACGGGAACTGTCAGAATGCTAAAGGGCTTGTTTGTTTTGCTTGCTTTTCCAGACTTCTTGGTGAGCTTACCTTTGCCGACACTGAACGTAGTATAGCTCAGGCCATAGCCGAAAGCATACTGAGGTACTCCGGTAAAGTAGCGGTAGGTACGGTTTTTCATCGAGTAATCGAGGAAGTCAGGCAGGTCGTTGTTCGAACGATAGAAGGTGACAGGCAGTTTACCACCAGGATTGTAGTCACCAAAGAGCACGTCGGCCAGTGCCTTGGCACCACCCTGCCCAGGATACCATGCCTGCAACAAGGCATCATACTGTTCCTCGACACTACCGAAGGCGATGGCCGAACCCGAGCAGTTGACGAAGACCACTGGCTTGCCTGTAGTGTGCATGGCACGAACCAGTTTCTGTTGTACCTTCGGCAGTTCGATGTCCTGTTTATCACCACCCTCGCCTTCCATACGAGCAGATATACCTCCAATGACGATGATGGCATCAGCCTGCTTCATCTCATTGGCCAAAGTAGTAAAGTCAACGAGCTTGCGCTCGCAGATATCACCACGCAACATGGCAAACTGACCATTACCATGACGATATTCAATCACAACATCATAAGTCTGGCCAGCTGTGACGGGGAACGACTTATACTCCACCCTACGACCGAAGCCGGAACCACGACGCCCCATGGGTTTAGCATCTTCCACCACCTGGCCGTTGACTTTCAGCACATAGCCATTGTCCGTTGTCAACGTATATTTCATCTCGCCCGTAAACGAGGCCACATACTGACCGCTGACACGCACTGACAGCGTATCACGGTTGACACCTTGAGCAAAGCCCCAGGCGCCAAAGGTCGAGAAATTCAATTCGTTATAATACTCTTTCTTGGCAGGCTCACCACTCAGCTCCTTATTGTTATAGAACTCAACAAGAACACCCTTGCCGCCGTTGAAGTCCTGCAAGTGATGGATAGTCTCATATTCATCGTTGAGTTCACACGCTTTTTGATAGATAATCTTCGCACCTGGCACGGCATTCCTGATACCTTCCAAGAGTGAGTGCTTGTGGTTGTCGGTAGGCGTGCCACCATAGTTGCCGTTCAGCAATTCGATATCGGCGGCATTCGGACCTACGACTGCAAGGGTCTTGATTGCTTTGGAAAGTGGCAGTATGCCATGATTCTCAAGCAAGACCATCGATTCTCGAGCGGCCTGTGTTGCCAGTTCGTCATGCTTCTCGCTGGAGATGGTCGACGACGGTATCTTCGACCACGGAAGCATGTCGGAAGGGTCAAACATACCCAACTCGAAGCGTCCCATCAATGTATAGCGTAGATGTTTATCGAGGTCGGACTCTTTGATGAGTCCGCGCTTCAAGCCCTCAGAGAGTGACATAAACACCTTGCCACACTCCAGATCGGTACCGTTGAGCACAGCATCGACAGAGGCGCTAAGCGGGTCCTTATGGGTCTCGTGCTGACCTTTGTTATAGAAATTATTAATTGCGTCACAGTCGGTAACAACCAGTCCGTCATAGCCCCACTTGTTGCGCAGGATATCAATGAGCAGACGGTCACTCGTGCAGCAGGGCTTACCCTCAAAACGTTGGTAGGCACACATCACCTCACGCACATTAGCCTTTTTGACCAGTGCCTTGAAGGCAGGCAAATAGGTCTCCCACAGGTCGCGATTGGTTGGTTCTACGTTCATCGAATGTCGCAAAGGCTCAGGACCGCTGTGTACGGCATAGTGCTTAGCACAGGCATGCGTTTTAAAGTACCGGTCATCATTGCCTTGCATGCCCAATACGGTCTGGACGCCCAATACAGCATTCAGATAGGGGTCTTCGCCACAGGTCTCCTGACCTCTACCCCATCGCGGGTCGCGGAAGATATTGACATTCGGACACCAGAAGGTCAACTCTGGATTGCCAGGATAGTAGGTTACACCCTGCGGCACATGAAACAGTTTCGGGTCATTATGATTAGTACGGTTCCAGTTGGCACGAGCCTCATCGCTCACCTGCGAGAAGACATCATACACCAGTTTCTCGCTGAAGGCAGCAGCCAGTCCTATAGGTTGAGGATAGACCGTATAGCCGCCCTGTCGCACTCCATGGCAAGCCTCACTCCACCAGTTGTACGAGGGAATGCCCAGACGATCGATAGAGACGCTTTTATTCATCATCAGTCCCACTTTCTCTTCAGGTGTCAACATGCCCAACAGGCTCTCTACACGCTCTGTACGTGGCAGTTTCGGATTTTGCCAGGCATACTGGTATTGAGCACTGGCAGGGATGTTCGCCACCACGGCGAAAAGAATTGTAGTAAGAATTGTTTTCATTTATATTGTAATAATGTTAGTTAGAGATATTCCATGAGTACGTCCCACACAGCAATGATGTGGCAGAGACTTCCTGCCAGCACGAAGAAGTGGAAGACGGAGTGCATATAGCGCTGTCTATGCAGTGAATAGAACAAAGCACCAGTAATATAGCAGACACCCTCGGCGACAATCCATATGAAGGCAGCGGTAGACACTGAGTCGAGGAGAGGTTTAAAAGCCACCAGCACACTGAGTCCCATACCGATAAAACAGAAGGTCTCAACATGGGAATGCTCTTTCAGGCTGACGAAACTGACAATGGTGCCTGCTATGGCGCAGAGCCATACAAAGGCGAAGAGAGCCCATCCCCAGTATCCCTGTGTGAGCAGTGCGACGAGCGTGAGTGGTGAGTAACTGCCGGCAATATGCCAGTAGATGGCGGCATGATCCCAGTGACGGAAACGTTCGCGCCACTTCGAGCGAAGCGGCAGAGCATGGTACACCGTCGATGCAATATACGAACTGAGCATACCGAAGAGATACAGGCATACACCCAGTCGTGCCCAGGGGTTGTCGCCACGGAATGCCATCCACAGGAATATCACACCAAAGATGGTCCCCATCACGATGCCACCGGCATGAGACCATGAGTTCCACAATTCTTCTCTATGTGTATAGCGTATTGCCATAATGGCACTATGGTTGTTATCAGTGGGCAAAATTAGAAAAAAATACTGAAACAGCCAAAAAAATTGGGTCGTATTGAATATTATTCGTAAATATGCCCCAAAAGAGGCAAAACACTTTTTTGCGAGTGTGTCTAAAACTATGGCCACCCACTGCTGCCGATTATGTACACCGCTTCGTAGATGCCATCGCTGGCTTTGGTTTCTTCGAATAGCAATAAAAAAAACCGAGGGACTCAAAGTTCCTCGGTTTTTTGTACGCACTGATAGGCGCGCCATCTTATTTGCGGGCCTTCTTCACTTCTTTCGCCACTGCCAGGGGTTCACTGCCTGCGAAGGCATGGTCGATCTGTCCTGTGAACTGGAGGGCATAGAGGTTGACACCACCTTCCGTATATACCCACAGCTCATCACCCTCGGCATAGGTGTAATCAACCACTTGAATAGGCAGAGGAGCATCTTTCTTGCCTGTGACGGCAGGATCCTTGATATAATCGAGTGCAGCGAGGTTCTTGAAGGAGGCACCATTGCGCACACCGATATAGAGCTTCTTCGCCTCTTCCTTGGAGCCCATGGCAAAGACGATGAGCTTACCGCTGGATGTAGGCTTCACCTGAATCATGCGTGAACGGGGAACAGCATTGGCATCAACGACATCGCCGCTTTTGATGCCAGAGGCAGCACCACGGAAGTTGAGCTGGGTAGCATACTGCACTGTCATCGCTCCCTGTTTGAAGTAGCGCTTGTTCTTCTTCACCTGCATACCCTTCATCTTGCCATCGGTTATCTTGTCGGGGGTACGTGTATCACCGATAAAGGCGACACCCGACTTAACGGTCATCGGCTCATTGATATCGACAGGTTCTTCGGGGACGCCCCACAACTTTTCGATAATCACATCATTCTGGGCATTGGCGGCCAGCGCTACAAGGCATACAGCCAATAGTGAAAAAATCTTTTTCATACGTGTTTGTTTTTAGTAAATTAGTGGTGCAAAGATAGATGTTTTTTATGAAACAACCAAGAAAACGTAGAAGAATAGTTGTTGCAAAGATAGTTGTAGATGCCATCACCAGCATTTGCTCCTCCGAATTAGAATAAACCGAGGAGCTCTACGCTCCTCGGTTTATGTAGTTTTTACGTGTCTTACTTTGTCACCATCTTCTTACCATTCTTGATGACTACACCCTTGTAGCTCTCAGAAACCTTCTGACCAGCAAGGTTGTAAATGGCACCGTCCTGAACAGCAGAAGCCTTCACGGTCTGGACGCCACTAGTACCTCCAGGAGTGTATTCAACTTTCGTAATCGCCTGTCCACCTACTGCAAACCAAATATAATAAGTTGTACCAGCAGTAACATTTGCCTCAACAATACCTGTTTCTGCGTTTGCTATTGCCAACACGCCTGCGGTTTCAGCTGTTGCACTTTTTGTAATGCTTGTACCAATGGCGGTTGTACGATTAGCAGCATCTTCAGCTTTGTTGGATTTGAATGTGGCTTTAAGTGTTCCGTCTGCTGCTGGTTTATAGCTGATATAACGGCTGTTGGCATCGCTGGCTCCATTTCCATGGAAGCCTGCAGTTGCACTGACGTAATCCTTTAGGCCGTCACTTCCAGCAGCAGTTTTGACTCCCACAAGGGTCAAACCATCATACTGCAGCGATGGTACCGTTGTTCCATCACCGTGAAGAGAGACTTGGTCTGTGTAAGCACTGAAGTCCCAAGTCTTAGCTGTGGCTGAAGAAGGATCAACATAGTCCTCAATCTTGATGAAATAGTAGTTTGTGCCACCACCTTTGCAGCAAATATAGATGGTTGCCTCGTCACCCGTGTGATTATAGGAGAAAACCGCTGGAGTACCAGTTACCGCGTCCACATATGACTTCAATACTGTGGCTGCCTCTGGATCGTTACCTGGCTCGGTAGCAAACAACAGCGTACGTGTTTGCTCACTGTTAGATGAGCAGGCTGCTACTGAGATGGTCTTATTCTTAGCAAGCGTAACGGCAATGCTTCGTGTACCATTGGTGTTTGTCATACCACCAGTCTTCCATCTGCGGGTACATTTAATTTCACCAATGGTTTTATTGCTGCCGTCAAGTGTGAACGACTCATTGTTCTTGTTATTAGAGTCCTGACCAGCACCGGCCTTTAAGGTGATGGGACCTACTGTGAAATCTGCTGTGATTTCTCGGTTATCACCCCACGGATCTGTATCCGAGAAGTTGTACGTTTGCGCATTGGCACCTACAGCCACGAGAGCCATAGCAATCAGAGTAAAAATCTTTTTCATAAGCGTTTTAATGTATAAATTAATAAATTTGTTTAGTAGTACAATTACCCTGCAAAGATAAGCAATAATACTTAAAGTTCCAAACAAACGCCCCCAAAAAACGATTGTTATCTTCGCAAAGGTTTACGTAAGCATACAAGTCAGGCCTGCGTCACTTTGTATTGCAATTCATACCGACAAAGCCTTGGTCGGACAGGCCTTGGTACACTTCTGACAGAGGATGCACTCCGTAGCATTCTTGCGACTGCGGGCGTTTTTGTTCACCTCGACCTCCATCGGGCAGACCTTCAGGCATTTCCCACAACTGATGCACTTGTCCTCATCGCATTTGATGCGAATCAGGGAGTAATAGCTCATGGGCTTCAGAAACACCGTTATCGGGCAGATGTACTTGCAGAATATGTGTCAGGTAACAGGTCCCTGACTCACAAAAATTATTCTCACAGCATAATTTTATTTGCATAATTCAAATATTATGCTTATCTTTGCAGCGAAGTAATAATAAAATAACAGAAGAGACTATGAATATCAATCCGTTTGTACTTAGTCCTGCAATACCCGATGGGCTGTTTTGTGACCGTCAATCTGAGTCTGCTACACTGATAAAGAGTCTGTTAAATCAGGAGAATGTTGTTCTGATTTCTCCACGACGCGTGGGTAAAACAGGATTAATCTACCATTGTTTTCATCAGCCAGAAATAAGCGATAGCTACATTACCGTCTCCATTGACATACTGCATACTACTTCTATTCAAGAATTCATAAAAGAGTTAGGTACTGCTGTCTTCAACACGATAGCCAAGCGGAGTAAGAAACTGACAAAACTCTTTGTCACCACCCTACGCTCATTAAGTGGCAGTTTTGGTCTTGATCCCGTAACGTACACTCCCACCTTCGATTTGAAATTAGGGCAAATCAACATGCCAGAATATACGCTCGATGAAATCTTTACCTATCTTGAAAAGGCTGACAAACCTTGTATTGTTGCTATAGATGAATTCCAGCAAATCACTAAATATCAAGATGCCAATATCGAGGCCATGTTGAGGGGACGTATTCAGAAACTTGTCAACACACACTTTATCTTTGCTGGGTCTGAACGTCGTCTGATGAATGAGATGTTTTTCTCTGACAATCGTCCTTTTTTCCAAAGTGCTACCTTATTGCAATTAGAGCCTATAGATTTGGATATCTATACAGAGTTCGCTGTACGGCAGTTCCAGACTGCAGGAAAAGATATTGAGGCCGAAGCAATAGAGTGGGCTTATAAGTCATATGATGGTGTGACGATGTACGTTCATAAACTATTGCATGATACGTACGCAGACACGATGCCCGATAGTACCTGCACAATAAAAGAGATGCAATACGCAGCAGAACAGTTGCTTCAGCAAAATGCAAAGAGACTTCAAGAGTTGCTTGCCTATGTGACAGAGCAGCAGAAAGAGGTGTTATATGCCATAGCTGCCGACCGTTATGCTCAGCGTATTACCTCTTCTGACTTTGTCAGACGTCACCACCTCAAATCTGCCAGTGCTGTCCAATCTGCCGTTAAACGCCTGTTAGACTTGGATCTCATCACTGAACAGCACAAGTCCTTCTCCGTTTCCGACCCACTATTAAGAATTTGGATTGACCGACGATAACATGACATCCATATAGCAATAGTCCCCGAATCGTTAGTGATTCGGGGACTGTCTATAGTAATGCCTTGATGCTGTTTATAATGCGTGGAAGGGACGGATGCTGAGGCCATCTATCTTATAGTCGCTTAGAGTACTAATAGAAGAAGAACCGAAACTGAGGCAATAGGCCATAGTATCAGAAGCAGACAATGAACTCCAATAGTAGCCTAATACTGAAACTTGCCAAAGGTCAGCAGGAACATTATCACCATCATCCAGTCCTCCTGCCGGGAAGAAGAGCGAATTACTTCCAATGGTAAACGTACGGCCGTTCACACCATTCTGAGCGCCCCATGCATTCGACTTAGCGACAAGGGCACCCAATTCTAACTGCTCGGGAACATACCAGCCGTTTGAAAGGCCAGACGCCCGGTTGGCAAAAGTATAATATGAACCATAGGCTTCGGGACAGAGCGCACCGACATTCATCAGGGCAACGGCTTTCTTCGTACCACTGAAGTTAACGACGATGGCAGGGAGATTGCCAACGACACCGATGGTACCCTCAGCAGACTCATTGGTGAGTGCAGGCAACTGCGTTAGCGTCACACTCGCCGTGTAGTTCTTGCCATTCTCCAGATTGGCTTTCTTTGTACCAGTGTACCAATGGCCATCCCCACCCTTCACCATGAAAGAATAGGTCTGCTTCTCACCAGAGTTGTTGCGCAAGGCGACATAGACATCAGCCGATGCCGTGGCAAGCGTACCAGTGACCGGTCCTACCGCCTCTGTGGCATTCGTGGCGATGCTCTGTACCAATCCGGTAGCAGCGATGCCGAAGGTCTCTACATTGACAGAATTTCCACCAGCAGTGAATGAGAACTTCGTGATAGACTGCTTGGCGCTGAGCGTGACATTGTCGGCTGTAAAGGTCAGCGGACTTTTGGTGCTGACGGTCAGCGTACCTTCTGCATAGTCCTGACCGGTAGAGATACCTGCCAAGGTACCTACCTGACCGTCGTAGGTCGCCGTTGCACTGCGGTAGCGCAGTGTGACAACCTCGCCGTTCGCAAGGCTCGCCACATTCAAGCTGCCCTTCAGTGTGGTGTTTACTCCCGCAGCATCAGCTCGTAGGATACCCACAATAGTACTACCGTCGGCATCCACTACGACCACCTCGTCATTCACAGCAAAGCTGGCGGTAATCACATTGCTCGCCCCCTCACTGAGCGCACGCGAGGTGGCATCGTCCATCGATGCCTGCAGGGTCACAGTCCAAAACTGCTGGCCGCTACCCTCATCGCTATTGCTTGAACAAGCGGAGAATGCCAGCACTGCCAGCATTCCCCATAGACTCTTTGTCGTTTTCAATTTCATCGTTTTTAATCCTCCCAACCATTAGAATCGTACGTGTATCCCTCCAACTCAGCACTGGTAATACTACCCTCCAGCAGTACCTTGCTGATGGTCATCTCCACGACGTGGATGGTGGGTCTGAGATAACTTCTTTTAGTCTTCATTTGCGCTTGAATATCTTCTTTCCGTTCTTGATGATGATACCACGATAGGTGTCGTTCACCTTCTGGCCCTTCAGGTTATAAGTACGGCCTTCACTATTCGGATCAGGACGTAAGTTGACATCTTCAATACCTGTCGTCTCTGAGTCGAAGACGATGATCTCGATGCGGTCGTTAGCCAACGGCAGGTTTTCGAAGGTCTCGGAGTCATACGCTGTGAAGCAGTAGCTCATCGGCTGCATGCTGTAGCCGTCGTTATCACCTACGTAATAGAAGTGCTGGTCGTCTTCCTTATCGGAGAATACCAATGCGCCAAACTCGTTCAATACCCTGTCGTTCTCCGGCTTTGGTATCTGCCATACATCGTAGCGTCCTGCGAACGACATGTACCAGTAGTGGAGCGAATCAAGAGGTGTTTCGCCATACAGCTCCATGGCCTCCGTCAACAGGGCATCAATCTCGCTGCCCATCTGCTCGGTCACTAACGGCTCGACGCCGTCACGCTTAGCACGTACCAGCAGCGGATGTGCCATATACAGTGTCGTACCCTCTACAGCCGGCTCATAGATGAGCGCTACGCCGATGCTATTGTCTTCAAGCTTCTCATCATAGAGATCGCTGAGGTACAGAATATCATAGTCTTCGAGCATCTGTGCCGTGACCTCCTGAGAACCACGTGGGTCGAGGAAGATGGCTTGCCATCCCTCAGCAGTCAGCGTATAGAGCGATGCGCGACGTGCTATCTTCCTCTTGGCAAGAGAACGTGCACTGCTACCGCTCGTCTTTCGGCGTGCCCAGTCGGTCTGCTCATACGTCTCAAACTTACCAGTAGCCTTATCGACGTATTGCAGACAATAGCGGAAGGGCAGCATTCCCTTTTCGCCATTGCCGAGAATGAAGTCACCTACGCTGTCGTTCCAGAGATACATCAGTTCCTTTGACGCCCTCTCAGCAGCGATGCTGTCGTAGCTAACCACCATGCGAGCCATATCCTTATTGCTTGACAACATAGCAGCCACACCATCCGACGGGATCCTGATCGTCATCGGCTGAAGGTTTCCATCCACTTTCAGCTTCATTTGGAAGGTGTAGTCCTCGGCATTGCTTGTTCGGAAGACCAGCGGCTCATTGGCTGCCACCGGATAAGGATGATCAGCACTGATTGGCTTCACCGTGATGTTACGCTGGTTGTCTTCTGTGAAGTAATAGAATTCCATGTCTCCACTGAACATACTGGCATCTATCGTATAATCGAAGGGCAGTATCCAAGGCTGATAGGTTCCGTTCGTACCACGACGCTTGTAGGTGATGTTATCTACCGTCACGTCTGTCGAGCAACTGAAGCGTTCACCATCGACGATGGTCAGCGACTCAAGATGCTTGCCGACGATGTCTATCGTTTCGTTGCCCATGACGAGTTTCGGTTTCGTCACGTCGAGGATACCCTTGGCATAGACAGGATAAGCATCCTGTACATTCAAGGCACTGTCTGTCTGGGCAGCATATCTGTCAGAATTGGCAGGATCTATCCAAGTACAGTAGTTATCAGGAGTACCTCCCGAATTGGTGATAGGATACACACGGCCCATCGCTCCTTTCTTCAGGGCGAGAGTACCCGTGGCAGAGCAATGGTCAATGTAGCCATTATTAACAGCTGCTATGCCGGCAAGACCGTCCTGAGAATCTCCATATGGCGTCTTCATCTTGTTGATACTTCCTGAGAAATGACAGTCGCTAATGCTACCATTGTTGGTTTCGGCAATACCTCCGCATTGAACCGAAGTGACCACGTTTGCTTCCACCCGGAGATGATCCAACGAAGCCCCCTCTTTAATTTCTTTAAAGAGTCCTCTCATGTTGTAATTAGCACTGTAGGTGATGGTATGACCACCTCCGTCAAAATTACCAGACAATACGAAGGATTTACTCAATTTACCAAGGTCTATGTCATTATCCAGATAGATATCACCTGATTTCTCCACACAATAGATGAAATCTTCCTTACTCTTGATGTGATACTCAGGCTTCAACACTTCGATAGTGATGTCAATACCTTTGGAATTAACAAAATAATCTGAAACAAACTTAGCACATATCTCGTTCGAGGATCTATTGTACGCACTGATGGACTTCGATTGATCAGTTACCGAGGAACTGTATCTTGTACCATCCAAGTCGAGATAGTCACGTTCTCTACCAAACCAATCTGTTCCATCCGTCGTTACAGTTCCTAAAACCCTCATCATGCATCCCGTTGGGAAAATCAGTCGGGCTGAACCGCTGCACCCATTTTCATAGCCTTTATTCGGTCCATTGTGACAATACAACTTGACTTTTCTGACACTCTCCGGTATCGTGTAAATGATATTTTCTGTTTTGGGAATGCATATTTCCAAGTTGTCCCATTGCGCATACAAAGTCATATCCTGATAGGGCTTGATCATGTCAGCGCTCTTATAGCTTGATCCCTGACCGTTGGCGCGTTCCGTCCATTTTACTATTTCGCTTTTATAAGTGTTGGGGAAAAGGATGTCCGTGGAGTTCAGCACGAACGCCAGTTCGGCTTCATCCTCCGAATGTTGACGGTAGGCTCGGATCGTCTTATATCCTTTCGTGTTGTCATTATAGTAAAGCGTAATAGTGACCTTCTCGGGCTCATCCATCGAGTTGTTGTAGACGATTTGATCGGTCTCGCTATTACGATGGCAGATGACGCGGTCATGGCTTTCTGCGAGTAACGGCATATTATCTGTGCCTAATGTCTGTCGCCATGGGGCCATACCACTCGCTCTCTCGTTGAGCAGGTAGCACACCTTACCCTTGATGAAATCTTTCGCACTCACTGCTTGGGCATTCGTGCGGTTCTTGTCCGTGATGTCGCTCAGATAGTAAACGCGATCAAGATAAATCGATCCGGTTCCGCCTGCTATGGCATCAGTAAGGTCAGTCCCATAAGTGCTGGCCACATAGCTGTTCCTGATGGAAAGGGCATCGTTACTCCTAACAACACCGACTAATCCGCCTATGTATTGAGGATTAAAGTCACCCTTGTTGATGGTTCCAGCGAAGCCACAGTCACTAATTATCATATCAAGACGCATCACCGTTCCTACGAGACCGCCAATCGCCTGAACGTTCTCACCATTCGCATTGATGGTGACGGTAGAGTAGCATCGGCTCAGCGTTCCACCAGTCATAACTCCCACCATACTTCCTGTGTATGGAGATGTGGTAGTGATGGTACCCGTAGTGGTCAGGTCCGTGATGAGTGATTCCTTGCCAAGGCATCCAAAGAGCGCATTCCCATTCGCGTTGTTGCTCTTGAGATCAAGCGTAATCGTGTGACCTCCGCCATCGTATGTTCCATCAAAAGGATTGGCCTCCGAACCGATGGGCATCATGGCAGCACCCGTCATATCGATGTCGGCTACTTGTTTCACGTAGATGCCAGACGGGTGCTTCTGATTGATGTATTCAGCCAAGTTCTTCAGGTCGGCACGTGTAGCCACCTGATAAGGCTCAGCCTCAGTACCCTTACCCATTCCGGCTATGCCCGCACTGGCGAGCACTGGTGTCACGACGAGTTCGAGGCCCTCACAAGGAATCTGGCCCTGACTGACGCTATGGAAGAGGATGGTCATCTCCCTGCCGCTGCTGGTCAGTATGCCGATGTCGGAAGCGATGCCTGATTGCTGACTAAAGAACAGATTCTTCCATCCTGTTCCACTCTTGGCACGGCTGTTGCTCAGCTTATCAGTGTCCGACAGCTTAGGCGAATAGTTGCCGTCATAAACGGCAAGATAGTCCGTAGGAGCACTGTTAGCATTCTCTACAGCCATTGTTGCCACGGTACCCTTCAACTGCAGCACATAGCCTTCGGGAGCTGTCAGTGTCACATAGCGCGAACCGGCAGTATAAGTGCTGTCGCTGCCACCATCGTCATAGACCTTGGCAAACACAGACTGAGGAATATCCTGCGAGATTCTTTCTTGCTCATCTTTCGCCATGACGACAATCATATCCCACTGTGAGTAGAGAGTGAGTTCATCGAGCATCTCCAATGAAGCATCTGCCGCATAAGCCGTTCCACTGCCATCGACCTTGGTATTCCATCCCTTCAAGACGAGGTGCTCATGTGTCATTCTATAGTCTGCCAATGACAGTCTGGCACCCTTGAGGACATCTATGTTTTTAGTTGCAGTGCTGTCGATGACATCCACCAAGTGCAACCTGACGTTATCAGCAGTAGCATTGTTAGTATATACGATATAATCCTGGTACTTATGACCATACACCACAGCATGACCGTCTCCGGTGACAGGCAGGCTGTCGGTACCTATCGTCTGATACCAGGCCATGTCGTTGTTTGTGGTATCATTGAGCAGATAGCAGATCTCACCCGAAGCGAAGCGCTCCGCAGTGACCTCCTTGTAGGCTTTGGTGACATTACCTTTCTCACCCACTCCATCAGAACAGTAGGACGGGCCGTCGGTGAAGACCAGGTTCTCAGTAGCCGTATCTTCAATGTCGCCCACTACATAACCATAGCGCTTTCTACCGCTCTTCTCCGTATATCCCTTGATCACATTCTGATAGCCGTAAGACGACTCGACGCGCGCATTCTCGCTCAGTTCACCCACTAAGGCGCCAACCACGCCTCTGGTATCGTTGTAGGAGATGGTGCTTCCCTTGACAAAGCAGTTGCGAAGGACGCCGTTGCCGACCAGTCCGCCTGCCAAGGCGCCCGTGCGGGCATCATTGGCGACGGCCTTGACGGTACAGTTCTCCATGCCGAGGCGTTCTACAACACCGCTGACAAAGCCGAAGAATCCTACATAAAGACCCTTATGGTCATCCATCTTCATATGGCGGATGACATGTCCGCCGCCATCATAGTGACCTGCGAAGTAAGCAGAGTCGTTGAAGAGTGGTTCCATCTTCACACCCTCCATATCGATATCGGCTATCTGCTTGACATCGAAGTTGCTATTATCCACCCGCTCGCTATAAACGGAAAGATTCTTCAAGTCGGCAAAAGTCGCCACCTTGTACGGTTCAGCCTTGGTACCCTTACCCAGGGCCATCACTGCCGAGTCAAGAGGCACAACCTTCACGGTCAGGTCAACACCCGCATAGGTGGTATTGTTCTGATCGGTTGTCTTGAAGAGAATGGTCATCACGCTATCTGTGCTTGACACGATACCAATATCGTATGGTTCGCCGGCAGCGACAGCACTATAGTACATATTCATCCAGTCCTTGCCGCTCTTCGCCTGACCGTTGGCCAGCTTCTGGCCGTTCTTCAAGTCGGCAGAGTAGTTGCCGTCATACACGGCGAGATAGTCAAGAGGCTCACTGCCATAGACATCGGCCGTCTTCGAAGCCACGGTACCCAACAGTTGCAGCACACTGCCTGCAGGAGCCGTCAGCGTCACATAGCGTGTGCCAGCCGTATAATTACCATCTCTACCACCGTCGTCATAGACTTTCAGATAAGAAATATCCTTGGGAATGGCCTGTGTGATCTTCTCACTGTCATCTTTCGCCATATTGACCACCATATCGTAGTTCGTGTAGAGCTTAAGCTCTTCGTTGTACACGAGTACGGTATCCTTTGGATAGAAGACACCCGTGCCATCAGCCATGGTATTCCATCCCTTGAACAGGAAATGTCTGTGCTCAGGCAGAACCTCTGCAAAGTCGATCAGAGTGCCCTTGATGACAAAGAATCCCACATTTTCGCCATCCACGATATCCTCCAACCACATATTCAAGCTATTAGGTGTCGCCTCGTTGGTGTATCCCTTAACACCCTGCACGTGGTAATAGACGATTTTTGAGCTGGTATTGATCAATGGCAGGCTGTCGGTACCGAGCGTCTGACGCCATACGATGCTGTCGGGGTGTTCAAGATTAAGCTTGTGACAGACCTCACCGTTACGGAAGGCGAAGGCATTCACGTTTGGATCAGACTCCGTGATTGTGGCACCTGCCTCGCTGAACAGATTATTTCCGTCCGTATAGCATCGGCTGATTTCAGTGCCACTCTTCGTATCGCTACAGATATGTGCAGTTCTGGTAGCCTTGAGCGTGTTGTTGTAAGTGAAGCAGTTTTTGATAACTGCTTGATCGAACATATCGGAAACAATAGCTCCCGAAACGCCTTGTCCCTCATAGCCTTGAATACCATTGTTCATCACCGTGCACCCCTTGACGAAGCAGTTGCTGATTTCGCCGTTGCCTGTAAGACGAGCAGCAATACCACCCGAACGACCATCCCTCTTCTCGTAATTGATGGTCATGTTCTCCACGCCAAGTCGGGTAACCGTACCTGAGACAACACCGAAGACACCTGCATAGGTCGGAGCACTGATTTTACCATTCTTGATGACGTGGCCGCCACCATCGTAGTAACCCTCAAAGCTCGACACGCTGGAGGCTAAGGGCGTGAACGCCTTGCCATTCAAATCGATATCAGCCGTCTGCTGGACATAAATCTTGCTGTCACCAGTCAACCGGATATATTCATCAACCGCCTGCAGGTCTGCAAGAGTCTTGACCTTGAACGGGTCTTGCTTGGAACCTTGACCCAAGGCGCGTATCTTATTCGGCAAGACGGTCACCATGAGGTCCAGTCCAGAATAGTTGTCCTCGCCATTGGTCACGAATTCAATCGTCATAAACTCACCAGAAGACATGAGTCGGCCAATGTCCTCCTTGGCACCATCCGTCGAGCTGTAATAAACATCCTGATAGGTGTCAACGGTCTTCGCATACTCATTAGTCACCTTCTTTTCCTCACCGTCAACGCCGTCATACACCGTCATGTAGTCGCATGGCATGTCATTTTTGTCCAACGCCTGGGTAGAGATAGTGCCGGTCAGGTGCATGAAGCAATTTTCAGGAGCCTGCAGCGTAAGTTTACCACTGTAGTTTCTACCGTATGGGCTATTGTAACCGCCATTGTCATATACCTTGAAGAAAATCGTATCCGTACGGAGTTCCACGACTTGCGTCTCACCATCAGCAGGAATCTTCATATCCCACATGGCATAGAGAATCTGGTTGTCTGTGGGCATTAACTGAGCATTATAGGGATAGAAAGTGCCCTTGCCATCCTGCTGCGTATTCCAACCTGCAAAATAGTAATACTGACGCTCCAAGGCATAAGGTTCTAACCTGAATTCTGGCGTGAAGTATGCATCGTTAGCCTTGAACGCCTGCACGAAACTGGCCTGTGGGGCTTCTTTATAATTAGGATTCAACGTGAACGAAACGAGCAGAGGCTCTGCACTGGAGTTGGTGTACATGACCTGCTCATTGATGGGATGGTGATAAACCTTGTAGTCGTTGGTATTCACGAATCTGGGCAGATCGTCGGTCTTGATGGCCTGTCCCCATACCGGACTACTGTTCGAGCCAGCCAGCAGATAACAGATCTCACCACTCTTGAATCGGATGTCAGAGACATTCGTTTCACTACTGGCAAAATTCTCGGCACCGCTCTGTCCGTCAGCACAGAAAGAGGCAGCATCCGTAAAGACGAGGCTGTCCTTAGCGTTACTACCGATATAACCCGTAATGTATCCGAAGTGCTGTCTACCGTCCTTCTGTCCCAATACATTATTCTTGTAGCCGTAGCAGGATTCGATACGTGAAGCATCAGCCTGCTCACCCACTAAGGCACCCACGATGACGCCCGTCGTCTTATTATAGTCTATCTTGCTATCTTTGACGTAGCAGTTGCGCAGTTGTCCGTTGCCCAACAGTTTTCCTGCAAAGGCTCCCACACGGTCAACACCCTCAGCAGCCGTGAAATCGCTGTTCTCAATACCGAGACGCTCCACGACACCGATGATATTATTGAAGAGGCCCATGGATTTGCCCGTATAGTTGGACATCTTCATGTTTTTGATGACATGACCACCACCGTCATAGTGACCCTCGAAACCGTTTGTACACGTTCCGATGGGAACCATCAGCGAGTCTTTCAAGTCGATGTCGGCAGTCTGCAGAATATAGAAATTGCTTCTCTTCATCAAACCGATGGACAGAATGATATCCTGCAGGTCCTTGGGAGTGGCTATTCTATATGGGTTTTCCTTGGTACCATCTCCCAATCTGGCAATGTTCAAAGAGTCGTTCGTATAGATACCATTGCGATTGTATACCATGGCATGGTCGCTTGACAACACAGGCGTGACGTCCTTGACACTACCATTACTGATGTTCTGGTACCATGCGGGATCTGGATTAGGTGCGCTATTATTCAGGAAGTAGCAGATCTGTCCACTCTCGAAGTTCTTATCCTTCAAGCCATACTCGGACTCATACATCTGGCAGCTGGACGCACTGCTTACCAGCTTATCGCCATCCGTATAGCATCGGTTCATTTGAGTGCCACTCTTCGTATCACTACAGATGTAACCGATTCTGGTAGCCTTGACCTTATTCTTATAAGCGAGACAGTTGCGAACGACAGACTGATCATACATATCGGCTACAACAGCGCCAGCAATACCCACACGGTTGGTAATCACCCGACAGTTATTGACGAAGCAGTTGCTGACGACACCATGACCATGAAGGAAGCCTGCGATAGCTCCTACGCGTGCGTTATCAGCCTTATTGACCTCAAAGGTTGTATTCTCTACGCAGAGTCGATTGACCGTACCGGTGACAACGCCAAAGATACCGAGTGGAAGGTTGTTGTCTGTTGCAGTAGGCTGGAAATTACCATTACGAATAGCATGTCCGCCACCATCGTAATAACCATCGAAAGCGTTATTGTAATCTTTACCGATGAGTGTCAGTCCTTTCTGATTCAGGTCGATGTCGGTGGTCTGAAGGAAATGGATACCGGTGCTCTTATAGCCTTTATTACAGTATTGAGCAATCTTCTCCAAATCCGAAGCGTCGTTGATCAGGAAAGGATCCTCGGCAGTACCGTTTCCAGTGAGCGTATAGAGTCCCAAGCCTTCATTGGAGTACACACCGTCGTCACAGAACACACGACTGCTACCGTTGTCAAGCACAGGATAGGGGTCGGTCTGACCGGTCAAGTCCTGATACCAGGTCACGCCTTCCTTATACGCCGTTTTGTCGTTCAGCAACCATGTGATCTCACCGCTCGACATGGTCTTATCACTGACGTTGGTATAGTTATTACCCGACCCAGAGTAGCCTTCATTGGAGAGCTTTGAATTTTTAGTGAAGCACCAGTCAACATTGGCATTTTTATGGATGAGACTACTGATGGAACCCGCATAATTACCTGAAATGGTATTATTGGATTCATGGCAATGGTTCAAACTGGTAGCCTCTTCCATCTCGCCCACCAGAGCACCCGAATAGGGTGCAGTGATCTTATTCTTAGCAGCATAGCAGCTGTGCATTTGAGCAGCACGCCCTGCTTCGGTGTCCGAAAGGAGTTTACCAACCATCGCACCGCAGCGTACATCCTCACTGCTATTATTGATGGTGATATCCTCAACACCCAAGTTGTGGACAGAGCCGATGACCTGTCCGAAGACACCTATGGCCTTGCCGGTGTTGGCTATCGTGGCATTATGGATGAGGTAGCCGCCGCCATCATAGTCACCCTCGAAGATACGGGTATGACCGATAGGCGTCCATGTACTACCCCTTCCGGTATTTGACAGGACATCCGAGACATGGATGTCGCCCTTCTGCTTGAAATAGACATTACGGGTGTTACCACCATCATTCACATAATCAGCGAAAGTAATCAGTCGGGCACGCTCGATGATGAACGGCTGACTCTTGACACCAGCACCCTCGGGGAATATCTCCTTATAGTTTTTCCACTCACCATAGAGATATTTGATTCCGCAACCTATCGTGTATTCATCATAGGCTGCTTTACTGTCACCATTACCGTTTTTATTGGTGTTCCATTTCGACAGATACTTATCCTGTTTGGTTGCCTTCAACTGATCCGTTGTCGGAATAGTGACCGAGACCGTACCAGAATTGGCAGTGGACAGGTATCCAGCTTGGCCAGACTCCTTGAAAGTGCCACCGAACTGGTCTGATACCTGATAGCTGACAACAAACTTATTACTCAGAGAACTGGAAGAATTCGAACCAGCCGCACCACCAGAAGCTTGTGAACCCGCATTGGTTCCTCCGCACCATCCTGCCGAACCATTATACCAGGAATTACCACCATCGCCAGCCGACGAACCACCAGGTCTTGTACCACCTTTTCCGCCGTAGGCGCCAGCAGTGTGATAGGCAGAAGAAGTAGAGCCTTTCCAGCTTTGAGAGCCGCAGCCGCCACCGCCGCCACCGCCGCCGCCACCGCCGCCGGTACCGATTTGACTGCCAGCGCCACCACCAGCGCCACCGCCACCACCGCCACCACCGGCAGCAGTATATGTTTCTATTCCACCTTTCCAGTTATTAAATAGATTTCTCGCCACGGTTATACAACTTCCGCCACCGCCGCCACTGCCGTTTGATCCGGCAGAGCCGCCCTTAGCATCAATATCCACTTTCTGGCCGTTTAAGTATTCTACGTAAAGGGAGCCCATTTCTGCAGCATCATCACCTTTTTGGCCTGGGGATCCTCCTACACCTGAACGTTCAGTGGCATTGCTTCCTGTATAACTATCATTGGATAATGGCAATGACTTTCCAGATCCGCCCCAACCGCCGGCAGCTCCTTTGGTACCGATACCAGCGCCGGCACCACCACCGCCTCTGCCACCGTCGCCGCCAGGACCAGGCTTAAACCATTTCTTGTCACCATTGGGGAAATCAGTATATGCACTCGTGCCTCCCGTGCCATTCGTTCCACTGGAACCATCACCACCACGAGCTATGACCTTACCATTTCCTAGAAAGAAGAGTTTACTGCCTTTAGGTAGGTAGATACCTGCACCGGCTCCTTCCCTTCCTGAAGCATTTCCGCCTTGGGCTGTTAGTGTGACTCCCTTAGGGATATAGATATACACAGTAGCGCCATCGGCTATTGTCAGTCCGTTTTTACAATTACCGTTTAAGAAAGAGATATCACTTGTGATATAATAACGTCCCGAGTTAAGCACATAGCCTTCTGAATAAGTTCCGCCCGACAATAAGTTCCATTCACCATAAGCCGAGCCTCTTTCCATCACTGGCGCAGCATTGCCGCCAACCAACGTCCAAGAATTAGCCTGCCTGGCGTTCATCAGGCTAACCACCTCGCTCTGGTCTGTCAAACTGTTTTTATCCACCTTACTCCAGGCATGTTGAGTAATGGTGTAGCTACGATCATTGGTTCCCCAACTGTTCCAACTACCTGTATTATGATTATAATCTATGCAGAAATACATCCAATGGGCAGATGGCGAGCCTTGATCATAGACACGCTGTAAGTTCCAACTACCTCCATTACACCATCCGATAATTTCACCTGCATAAGAATCGTTAGGTGCTTTATTAGTGATAACTTTGCCATCGAAACGACAGTCATTCATATAGACAGTCGCATAGTTTGAATGAGCTATAATGCCACCTGCGCGATTCCAAGAGGTTTTGGCCTCTGTAGATACCCATACGCGGTTGACGGTGACGGTGTGTCCACCATCAATCACATAGCCAATAAGGCCACCAACATGGTCATTACCATTGATTTTGCCCTTCAGATGCAAGTTCTTGATGGTGACATCACCCACATAGCAGAAAAGCGCACAAGGCTTACCGTCACTGCGACTAATGTCAACCGTCATTGTATGACCATTACCATCGAAGGTGCCACGATAGGGAGTATCGAAGTTTAATCCTATACCCAAGCCGATGGTGATGTCGGCATCCAAGCGGGCATCAACCCAATACTGACCCTTAGCTTTTTGAACTTCATCGCGGAATTTTTCCCAGTCTTTATCACTTCGGATACTATAAAAGACGACATTGTCGGCTGAGGCCTTCTCAATCCACAACGAGCTGCCAAGACTGAGCAGCATAACCAGTGCTATAAATATCTTTTTCATCGCTTAATCAGTTTTCGTCCGTTTTTCACAATAATGCCCTTATATCCAGCACCAACGCGCTGTCCACTGAGGTTATATATGTATCCACTTCCCTCGCCTCTTGGAGAGGGGTCGGAGGTGACGTTCTCGATACCTGTCGCATTGCCTGATTGGATGAACTGAACATACACACGATCGCCCATCAGTGAAAGGGGCTCATAGCTATCGGAGTTGAGCAAAGTGACACAATAGCTCATCAGATCCGTAGAGCGTGTATCATCGGCAGCAGCATAGACAAACGACTGGTCGAAATAGTTGTCGCTGAAGACCATACCACCATATTCCGCCAAATCAGCATATTTCTCTGGTAACGGCAACGGCCAGATGTCGAGACGGTTGCCAAACGAGCCACACCAATAGTGCGGCATCTCGAAGTCAAGCGAGTCAAGTGCTTCAAGGACTTCGATGTCATCGATACCTTCGTCTTCAATCATCTCAGACAGGATAGACAAGATGTACAGGGAGTCAATCTCTGCAGCCGCCTTCTCGTCGGTCAACGGCATGGCATCGGGACGCTTGGCACGTACCAACAATGGGAGAGCCGACGGGAGATCCATGCGGCTGTCAACCATCTGATAGACGAGTGACACGGCAGAAAGCGGTTTCTCAGCATTCTCGTTGACGACATCAGAACGGATATCGGTCAGATATGCCACCTCGTAATAGTCGAGCGTGCGTGCCGTGACACTCTGCGGTGTGCGCGGATCGAGGAATACGGGCTGCCAACCATCGGCTATGGCCTCGGAAGCACGACGCTGAGGAGCCTTGGCGGCATCACCTGCCTGCTGGTTCTTTGCCCACGTGGTATCGTAGTACTTCTCAAAGCTATCGCCTTTTCTGAAGAACTGCAAATAGAAGCGGTATGGCTGGATCTGGATGTCGTTGGAATCACAGCAGAGGAAGCCGTGCTGAGCATCGGCCCATGCATAGATGTAATCCTCCTTGGCTTTCGACAGAGGTATGCTATCATAGGCCGCGTAGATAGTACCGATATCCAGGATCGAGGCATAGTGTGCAATATGAGGATTGTAGGTAGCCTTGACGGTGATAGGACCGTTAGCGTTAGTCAACACGTAAGTATTCTCGCCACTGCCACCGTTCTTGACCATCCAGGGGTCTTGGGCTTTATAGGAAATCGATGACGGCGTATCGGAGAGCGTCAGCTGGTTGGCAGCGCCGATGTCCGGCATCTTGTTATCTTCTACCACCTTACGGTATTCGAACTGGCCGGAGCCAGCAATCTGATT
The DNA here is from genome assembly GCA_902799655.1 of uncultured Bacteroidales bacterium. Classification (GTDB taxonomy): domain Bacteria; phylum Bacteroidota; class Bacteroidia; order Bacteroidales; family Bacteroidaceae; genus Prevotella. Next base: position 27,700 of record CADCBH010000003.1, on the reverse strand, counting down.
AAACTCAAACGGCAGTATCCAAGGCTCCAGACTGTTCATGGCCTGACGCTTATAGATAATTCTGTTGACTTTGACATCACCCGTACAAACAAACGGCTTGCCATCGATGATGGTGAGTTCGTCAAGCGTCTGGCCATTTGCCACCTGTGTGGTGTCGCTGCCGACGATGATGCGAGGGGTAATCTTATCATAGATACCCTGAGCATAGACCGGATACTGACTGCTCGCCGCCTTAGCCAAACCGAGCAGCTCCTGATACTGAGTGGTCTGAGTGGCACTGATCCAGTGGCTATTGGTGACGTTAGCATCTTTCATTGCACACAGCGGAGACGCGTTGATAGCTGCCTGGTTGACAGGACTGATCAGCTCACCAGTAGCAGAGCAGTGGTCTATCAGACCCGAATTCTTACCCAGCGTGAAGGCAATGGCAGCCACACGGTTCTCAGCGGGGGCCGGAGAGTTGACTCTCGATATGTTACCCACGAAGTGACAGTCGCGGATGGTACCTTGGTTCTCATAGGTGATACCACCACAGTCGACATCGGATTCCGCAAAGCCCATGAAGCGCACGCCCTCAATCGTTGCGTTCTTCCAAATCTTAGTGAACACACCCTTGAACGAGCCCGTCATGTTGAACTTGATGGCATGTCCATTGCCATACAGGTTACCATTCAGATGCACTTTCTTCTTCCAGTTACTCATATCCAGCTCAATATCGCGAGCCAGGATATACTTACCTTTCTTCAGGTGGATAGCAGCCAACTGTTTGGCCGTATAGATGAGCGTGCCCACCTCGGTCTTGAAGGTGAGGAGTACATCATGATCAGGCATCGTGAACGAGAAGAAATAGTCGTTGACGGTATTATCGGTGAATGGGCAGACCTGAGCATCGCTGCCGTCAGGCGCTGAAATCGTGATACTCTCCAGGTGGTTATTGCCCGAGACCTTCACTGAACCGCTAATCATGCTGCCGGCACCAGCTGCTGTTGACGACATCTCAGACAGGGTGACCTGAGCGGGCATGGACGTAGTGATCGTGTATGCCTTGTACTTATTTCTGATGCTGGCAACGTAAACAGGATACTGATCAGCCAAACCCTGGACGGTTTCTACGAGGTCATCAGCCTTGATGGCAGTCACGCCATTGACGACAGTTGCACGGGCGTTGCCATCGTTGGCCATATAGTAATTGTTCTCAATAGTGCTGTTCTTCGGGTCGTTGCAAATCATGTATGCCTGACCGTCATTGGCGGTAAACTTACCGCTGAAGAGATTGTTCTTAATGGTTGCACCCGGATTCTGACCGGCGATACCGGAGGCCGTTCTACCGTCAATCTCATCGCAAAGGACGTGGCAGTATGCGATGATGGCTCCTCCATTATCAGGCAGGTTCTGTCCGGCAATACCGCCCACAGAGGGATAATTTCCCGTGTTCCTGATGGTACCGGTCACCACACAGTCCTCAATGATACCTTTATTCTTCATGGCTATTCCACCGCTTTCCGGTCTGCTTCCTTTTACGTTGGCTGTGACATAGAGATGACGCACGGAAGCCTGACGCAAAACGGTATGGAAGAGGCTGGATGAACCTCCGTAGGTTATGCGGTGTCCATTACCGTTGAATTGGCCAGCCAATTTGATAGTCTTATTCCATTTTTTGCCCAGATCGATATCCTCGACGAGATTGAATTCTCCATACTTCTGAGAGAGTTTCTCGAATTGCTTCGCAGTAGAGATGGGTACGATAAACTCTGGGGTTAACTTGAGGTAAGTGGTTGGCATCACAAAGGAATAGCGACCGGCGCCAGTAGCAGCATCCACGCTATCTGCTTTGAAAGTCACCAAGCCCTCAGGAAACGTTCTGATCTGCTTCAACTTACAACCCGGATCGGACGTAATCGTGACAACGACCTTATCACCCTCACGCGGGAATTCGTTGTCCACTTCAAGAACGCCGCCGATACTTGCCGAGATACACACCTTCAACGTATCAATGACAGGCGTGACGATAGTTTCTTCTTCATCACCCTTGATAAAGTGGAAAAACACCTCACGTTTTGCCAGATCAAGCGAGTCGGGTAACAACTGGTCTACGTTATCTGGTCCTTCACCAGTACGACACTGCATATCGTAGATGGCATAGCCCTCATCAGCCTTTCCCTTGACGACGATGATATCATCTTTCATCGCCTTGACGGTATCACCCTGTTCATCTGTATTGACATTGTGCAGCGTCACAGTAACATGCTTCTGTTTATCGATAACCACCGTGTTCTGTTCAGCCGCTCCCGTAAAGTTGATAGACACATTTTTATCACCCATCGTGAAGACCAGCACGTCTTCGTCCTTGATGGACTTTCCACTCGTGGGAAGCAACAAACAGAGGTCGGCGAACATCGGACCGTCATAGCTATATTTATTATTGGGATCGTCGGCCTCAGACCTAACCACGAATTCCAGTGTGTCGGCTTTGGCATCGACCTCACCAGTCTTAAACACCGTTTGCCAGCCATCCGGCTTATTCTTCAGGTCGGCAACAACCAGTTCGGAGCCGGTCACATCCTTACCGATGGGCACAATGCAAACCTCTGCCATAGGAGCACGGCGTGGATTGATGCTGGCAATGGCCGCAACACTCAGTGTATCAGTCTTCTTATAATCTGCCAGCGATACCATCTGCGACATGCTGTTCTTCACACTGGTACGCCAATACTTATTACCGTCGGCATCAGTCTCTGCACGGATGGGTAGACCATTATTGAGGTAGTCGTTAGACTCTGTCCAGCCCATCATGCCCTTCTCAGCGAAACTGTTCTCCAGCGCATTATGGTAAACCTGAGGGGTCAACGCTTTACCTTCGGCATCTGTGGCCGTGTATGTGACACTATAGTCTGCCGGCATCTTGAACAGCACGGGGATTTGCTGTCCCTTGCGTGCCACGCCAGGGAAGTCGGGAATCAGCTCAGGGGCATAAGCCTGCAAACGACCGGAGCTCTCTGTATCTGTGATGGTGAAAGAATTCACCTGCTCATGAGACACATCGATAGTGACATCCTGCAAATCGACCTTGAAATGATAAACCACCTGCCATTTGCCGTCTTTGCCCAATTGCGGTTTGCCTACTCGCCACCACGACTTACAACCCGTGATGGTGATATTGGTAGGAATATAACCGGCATCTGCCGTCAGCGTCGCCACCACCTCTTCACGTGATTTCGGAGCGCTGTTGCTCAATGCCACCTTGACAAACTTGGAACTGGTATCAGTGACTGTAACATGATAGTTGTTCTTGCCAAAGATCGGCGTGATATGCACCATATCAGCCTCGTTGGGCATGTAAACAGTGATGAGGTTGGATGTGATTTTGCAGCGTGACCGATCAATATTCGTCACATCGACATCAACCAGTTCGTAACCGGTATTGGGCTTGACCTGCAGCTTGATTGGTTCTGACGGCACGTTATATACCGTCGTGGTATCTGTCGATGTATGCAGGAGGCCATACAACGGCTTCAAGTAACCGTCAGGGGCTGAATGAATCTTCATCGAACGCAAGCGGTCGAAATAGGCCCATACCTCAACATTCTCGGCGGGCAAATCAAACCTATAAATCTGCTCATTGGCACGGTCATCAGGAAAGGAACTTTCGCATTTGGCCGTTTGATGGACAGAATACACGCCATTTTTGACGGTGGCATAGTAAACGCCTCTTGCCAAGCCATAGCCTTCTTTCGGATCGACAGTGACCGTGATTCGAGTACCGGCCTCAGCATTCTGGGGACTAATTTGGAGATCACCGTTTTTATTGGCATCCGCCAAATTTTCACGCATACTGACTGTATACTTCTTCGGCTGTGCTAACATGCTGACAGAGAATAGCAGCATCAGCGTCATGAATAGACCGGTCCTTTTCATATATTTCATATTATAGGTTTGTCGTATTTATCAATTCCTTTTCAGATACTTAGTACCATGATAGATATAGAGTCCACTTGGAAGGCCGCTGAACGGATCCTTCATATCAGTCACCTGACGGACTACACGGCCTTGCATGTCATAGACACGATTATCCACACGCGTCTGTATGGACGGCTGTTCCACCGTAGGCAACTTGATGGCCATTGGGTATGATTCAGCCTGCCAAACGCCTAGGAAATCATGATACTTATAGGGACGGACCTCACTGGTCAGGTCATCGGAATCGACCGGACCGTAAGCCACCATTTGTGCATAGCAATTATCTGCACTATAAAGGCAGTACATGCCATCGAACAGACAGAACTCACCGTCAATGTATTTCTCTCCGCGAGCCTCTAAGAGGCACTGGTCGGAAGCGCGGAAAATGAAATGATCACGGGCGATAACGTTGTCGTCATCGTCAGTGTATTTGAAGAGGATGTGGAGGGTATTGTCCTCATTGTCCACATACTCCTCATAAGTACCATCTTCCTTACTCGTACCACGACCCTTGTTGCTCTCGGTGCTACTATATTCCAATTTGGTTTCGCCCGTGACAAGGTCGTATGTATAAGCATAGGTAGCCTTGGTCTTGCCCGAGTCGTCATATTCCGTCTCAATGCTCCAGACGGGCTTCAGGATACCATTAATATTCTCCTGATAGACGATATCGTATTCGTTCTCACAAGTGATGCGCGCTGTGAGCGCATAAGAACCGTCATCGTTCACCGTGTATTGGTCGATGCGTTCGTCCTTTCCGACCTTCTGGTCAATGGTCTGTTTGCTGGGAATGACCTCACCTGATTCGAGCACTTCGAATTCTGTCGTTTTGATGTATGACGAGTCTGCAGGAATGAGATAGGATTCGAAAGAAATCAACTCACCTCCCTCGATCTGTTTGTACATCTCAGAACCTTCAGGCGCATTGCGAGTCGCAATATAAATGCGATCGAAATCAGGATAGAGGGTCGAATCCTGATTGATGACATCATCAGTGGTACGGGCTAACAGCGACCTATAAGGTGTGACATCATCGACATAGAGACCAAACTCATGTTCCTCTCTGATATCCTTCTCAGACGGTACATCATCATCGTCGCTCAAGGTGACAGAAGCGGCACGGCGGTAAGCGCTCCGCGGTGTATGGATGGCCGCATTGGCTCTGGCTTGAACGTTGGTGGAGACAATAGGAATAGGATAGTTGTCTATAGCAGACATCTCGAAGCAGTCCGACTCACTCTCTTCATTGAGCAGCTGAACCATAGAGTATGACTGCAACATGTCCTGACTGACCAGAGTCAGACCGTCGGCACTGTTCTGAGTAGAGAAGCAATGGCGCCAATTGGTCGTCGGCAGCTGATCCAAAGTGGCATCAACTTCCAATGTGGCAGAGCAGTAACTGTTCATGATGCGTCCTCTCTGCATGTCGCACGCCAACGGATTCCATGTACCCTGTGTTCTGATAGTGGTCACCGCCGCACAATTCTGGATGCTCACCTGCTGGTCCGCATAACCTACGATACCACCGACAAAGTTGGTGCCTTCCAATCTTCCGAAGTTGGCGCAATTCACGATATCACATTCTTTGGCATAGCCCACGATACCGCCCACACAAGCCGTACCCTTCATCGAGTTTGCGCCATCAAAAATGAGATTGGAAACGACAGCATGTGACGTGAGCGTTCCCATGGCCACTCCCACGATGCCCAGACAGTCGTAACCTTGATAGGTGTTGTAGACACCGAGAATACGGTGACCATTGCCATTGAGCACGCCCTGGAAAGGATGGTCGGGAGTACCTAGGGGCAACATGGGTATATCTTTGGTAAACTCAAGGTCGTTATGAATATTAACGCCTATGTTACCGGGAATGGAACCTATCATCACCAACTCGGACAAGACGCGCATCTCACCGGCATTATAAACCTCATAAACCGTTTTGTTGGCATCGCATCGAGGAATACTCAGTGAACATACCCGGCACTTGCCGTTGTCATCAAAATCATGATTCTTCCTCTGGCCGCTGCTGACTGATTTCGTCACTGGACAACGCGAACATTCAAACAGACTGTCCGAACTGCTCATACAGCTGGATTTGCTGGCAGCTTTGAGTACGAAGTCGTGCTTCGTATATTTAGGCACCACTTTGATGGTGCTGTCCTTGCCGCAGACAGCACATTTGACATGGCTTTCACCAGCCACGGTACATGAAGCCTGACGTCTTACCTCCGGTGTGCCGAACTGATGGACATGAATGGACAGGTTCTTGATATATCCCGTGGTATTGCAATCATCTCCATCAAGAGAAGCCTCGAAAAACACCTCGTGTTTTCCTGCAGGAATCGTGATCTCATCACCTTGAAAAGAGAGACTGGCTTTACCAGTATGACGGAACTTTTCCTTGCCGTGCATTCTAGCCACAAAAGTAACGCTGGTTGCGCCCATAGTGCTTCCACCCGATGAACTTGGGAATACCTTGAGGAACACCTCGTATTTGAGGCTAGCCGTTTTTCCCTTAGGAACAGTGACGTAGAATTTCACTTTGGCATAATCACTATTATCCTCAATCTGTAAATTGTTATTCGCTATTGTGAAGCCATCTAACTCAAGTGCGCTAATTTGAACACCTTCACTGGTCTTACCACCATTAAACGGGAACTTAGTATCGGCCGCATGAACAGTGGAAAGATAGAAAATGTCTAACAGTAAAATGGTAAATAGGTAAATAAACTTCCTGCCCATATTTCTTTCAATTTTCAATTATCAATTGTCAATTATCAATTGTCAACTCTCAACTACTGTTGTGACGCCGACTCAGGTAGTACAGCATCAGATCCGCTACCACAGATGGCAGCAGTGACATTGCTCGAAAGCGTTCCTCCATCGTTGGTACCGCAGATGCCGCCAGCATAGTCGCGAACGCCACCTACCCATACGCTGCCTTCTGTGGAGCAGCCAGAGATGGTACCCTTGTTCAGTCCGCATATACCGCCGATGTTCATACCACTACCGATACTGTTCATGAGTGAGAAGACGACATGGCAGCCCTGTATCGTACCTTCGTTCTTACCTGCCACAGCGCCGATATAGTCCCAGCCACGCATGTTGCACGCAGCCATCGACACATTCTTCACAGTGGCACCCTCGGCAATAGTGCCAAAGAGTCCACGATAGCCACAACCTGCTACGGGTTCTTCCGTCTGGAGCATGGTGATGACATGATCGCCACCATCGAAGGTCCCCTGGAAGGCCGTGCTATCGGCATCACCGATAGGATGCCATGGCACAGATACAAAGTCCTCGGCAATCAGGTCGTTGGCAAGACGGATATTGGTCTTGGGACGACGGTTGTTCACATAGTCTGCTATCCAATAGAGGTGGCCGAAGGTCTTGATGACAAACGTGCTGTCGCTACCGTTGTTATTATACTCCACACCAGGTTGTTCGTAGGGATGGAGACAGCCATCGCGGGTGCAGATGCCCTGCGCATTGTATTGGTGTCCCTCACCAGCCTCCTCGAAATAGGCCTCATGGTAGCACTGCTTGCATTTGTATCTCACAACGGTGTGCTCGCAGTCGCGTTTGATGACTTTACGGAGGTCAGTGTTGTAGTGATGAGGGAGTTTCTTGAGGAAATTACAGTCATCACAGAAGATCACGTGATAATTCTGGTCTACAGGAATCTTCTCCTTGCCGAAATTGGCATGCTCAGCCTCTATGATATAGTCACAGATCAGACACACCTGGTTGTGATTTTTCCAGTCTGCCGAATAAGTTGCAAACTTATGGGCTTCATAGACAATCTGTCCGCAATCAAGGCATTTCTTATAGTGATATTTAGTGCTCAACGTGTCTTTATCGCCCTTTCTGGTTATCTGCATCCAGGTATCGTTACCGTAGAGCTGTGCAAAAGTGTGTGGCTCATCCTTAGCGACGCCGCACTGGTCGGTATCACAATAACGGGTATGCTTGGTGACATCTCCCCTGCCCTCATCGTCCAGTATGGGTTTAAACTGGGGAACATGGGTATGCCATTCGAAGACGAAGTAGTTACCAGAACCGGCATGGCCACCGCTACACGTCACGGTATCATTCGTATTCTTGGGCTTACTGGTAGTGACGTAAACCTTCTTGAGCACCCTGTTCTTGAAATCAGTGTTACCGGTACGACTGACATAGACATGGGGCTGACCATCGTAGGATCCGCCATAGATACTATAGTTACGACCATTGAGTCCGCCCTGATATTTGGTATCCTTATGCTTGTCAGACTGCCAGAAGGGCACTGGCATGTATTTCTTTCCGCCATCATCAAACTCCACACCAAAGGCCGTTCTCTTCTCCACTTTCACACTGGTGATATAGCTGGCCGTATCTGTACTCGTCTTGGAGACGGCAAACACATAGCCACCACCACGACCACGACGGAAGTCCAGCTTCTTATCATTTTTGGTAGCACCAGTATAGCCAGCAGTCTGGCCTTCCAGTTCACTCAGCTCATCAAGTGCCAGGACTTTGATGTCCGTCACCATACCCTGTGCACTTGCGGGACAAGTGAGATAGTGAGATAGTGGGAGGGTAAGAAATGCTGTACACAGCAAACCCTTTATCATCTGCTTCATATCTTTAACTCGTAATTCGTCATTCATAATTCGTCATTCGTAATTCGTAATTCGTAATTCGTAATTCGTAATTCGTCATCCGTAATTCGTAATTCGTAATTCGTAATTCCCTACATATGTTTAAAGTCCTTGGTACGTCTCAACAAGGCCTGACCGATTCTATCCTTGTCCAACAGCCTAACACTGTTCTGACCAGCATCCAAAGTGAAAATACCATACTGGTTATTAGTGGTATCGAACAGGATAAAACGCTTGAAACTGAAGAACGAGGGTGTCACGCTCCATGAGAAGCGGCTTTCATCAAACACCTCTCCAGAGTGGTACATAAAGTTCACAATCTCATTGATCTTCGCTGCACTAGCCACCTCATAGCCTATAGGTAGATCCTTCAGCAGGGTGCGTATCGTGTTCATCGCCAGTTTGTCTTCACTGGTGCTCGCCATCACACCCTGATGCAGGTAGTATGGACCGATCTTCATGTTGGCCACACAGGTGTCATTCCACATATAGAGAGCAGCCTGATCGATATTGACAGCGCTCGTATAGGTCTTGACACTGTCAGCAGGCAAGATATCGATGACACCGTTATTATAATAGATGTTATCATCGTAGGTGAGTCGTACGAGCGGCGTGACGTATGCCTTCGCATTGGCCTCGTCGTTCTCGAGATACTGCCATGTAATCGTAAACAGACTATCATCGCTGCAACGGCGGCCAAGGCCCTCGCGTCCCATCTTACCGTTCAGTGTAGGATAGAACACCGAGTATTCTACGTTGTGAACATACTCATTGAGGATCTCACCAATCACCTCATGGTCAACGACCACCTTCTTAGTAATCGAACGGTCGGGGAGTCTGAGCGAGGAAGTCGGGATCTTGGCATAGATCGTATTCCTTGCGCGAGGCATGACGTTGGTCTCATAGGCGATATGCTTACCCACCAGCAGGTTGTAGAGTGTAGCCACGCTATGGTCTATGATAAGGTCGGAGAGCGGTGCCACCTTGATATCGACCAGCTCCACATTATTGCTATCCTTATCGACACTTGGGTCGAAGTGGAGCGACTTGAACCATGCATCCAATATCGCGCTCTTCTCCGCCATGTCATCATTGTCGTGCATAGCCGACAATTTTAGGGCGAGGGCACTGTTGCCACCGAGCGCCTCGATATGGGTTTCACGATCTGTCGAAGTGTTGGTGACCCAGTCCTGCTTCTCATTACCACTCTTGGTGCCAATGCAGTAGAGGAACGATACGCCAGCCTGTGTATCGACCGAGTTGCGTGTGTCAACCAAATGGCGCTTCATCGTCGTACTGAACTTCAGCTTGCCACCCAACTTGGCATGATAGATGATATGGGTGCCGTAGGTCTGCATCATATTCTGAAGGACGCGGATGGCCTCGGTATTGTTATTATTCTTGATAGCCTCTGCTGCCAATTCCTGATAACGGCGGAATCCAGGAGAAAGGACCTCGGGATGCTCACGGGCAATATAGTAGAGGTCGTAGGGCTCCATATGGCGCGATGCCAAGGTCAGACCGTCGTGAATCGTGCAGAAGGCGAATTCATTGCTCGTCAGGTCGGTCTTGTTGTAGGTCGTCGTCACCTCTGCCTGGAAAAGGACAGCATCGACCTTCACCGAGGCCTGCGACGTCAACTTCTTGCAAATCGTCATGGCATCCGTGCCACTGAACACATGATGGAAGGACGACGGAGCGACATCGTCAACAAGCGTTGCAGAGCCATGTTCCTCGTCGTACTTCTGAATCGCCGACAGGTCGATGACACGGTCGCGCACTTCGTCGTAGTCGCCATACTTTCCAGTGCCGTTATAGCCGTAGCCCACACCGTAACTGCGATACAGATCGCCGATGTATGCCTGACGCTGTGCCGCATGCACTCTCCTCCAATGACTCTCATTGTAGGTGCCGTAGGCTTCCTCAGGATTATATTCCTCAACAGCCGTCATCAGGTCGTCTTCACGTGTACAGGAAGTGACCAGTGAGGCACTAAGGGTGAATAGTGAGAAGTATAGGATAACCTTATTCTTATTCATAACGCTCAAAATTATCAATCGTGATATATATGGGGAAGAACTTATAGAACATCTGGTCGGAATAGTTGAATGCCTTGACATACTCCGGATATTCGAGCATCAGGTCGGTTCCAGAACCGCTCAGACGCAAGATTCGTGCCTGACCCTCGTCGTTGGTGATCAAGGGCATTCCCTGACCATCGTTTTGCGTGAAATCGGCTGCCATATCCTTACCGGGATGTGAACGGACCCAATAGCCGGTAGGCCAGTCCAGACCAAGCATGTTACGGCCATCGAATTCGTGGGTATAGAAGATGCTCATGCGGTTGCCCAGCATCTTGGTGATGCTCTTCGCCTCTTCCACATTGGGCAGATAGTCGTTCAGACCCATGGATTTCATCGACTTGCTCACAGCAGATATCCACTGCTTATTGGCATCAGCGTCATCTGCGAAGGTATCACCTCGCTTGATATTGTCGCCACCATCCAACAGACAGTAGTAATACTTGCTGTTCTTAAATAATACGCCATCATAATCACCGTATCTTTCCTGTTTGAAGGACTTAAACAAATTGTCCTCATCCCAGTAATTCGAGAGACCGTCGGTCTTGACGTGTACAGGATTGATTGACCAGAACGTGCTGGCTACCTTGGCAAAAGTCGTCGATTCGGCCAGCGCATCCGGTTGTATGCTGTAAACACTCGTGGTATAGGGTGCAGGCTGTTCCTTCTTGGTGGGACAAGGCTGCGGATGAATGGCATTCCAGTAGAAATACACGTTCTTCAGCGCATGCGTCTCCGGATCGAAGAGATTACGGATATGGACACTGTCGCTTTCGAAGAAGATACTGTCGGAAGGAACATACAGCGATGCACTGCCCTCCCAGGTGACACGTCCGGGACGATGGCTCTCGTCGCCGACAAACAGGCCGCTATAGAAGAATGGACGCACATTGCCATCCTTGCCACGGATGAGCGGATAAGCCACGACACAGGGTTTGTCACTGCGAATGGAAGGCACGTATTCCTCACAGATAATACATGACTTAGTGCCCTTATCCGTCTTGGCGACTCTCACATCCGGACCGAAGTTGCCCTTCACTGGCATGATACCGTAGGGCGGCTCATAGACCTCCTGAGAGGGAGCCTCTTTCTTCAAATACAGCTGATAGGCTGCGCGCAGTGCCTTACGTGTCTCGGCATCCTCGAAGAGCTCATACAATGGCAGGAAGCGTCCACCTGTGAAGGTGGCGTTATATTTTTGGGGATCGGGATCGATGCTGACATTGGTTGCCCAGGCATAATAGTCGCCATCGCTGATTCTTACGTCGGCAGCTTTCTCGTTGTCGAAGGTTCTGTGAAGGATGGCGCAGTCTTCGGTTCTGCCACCCTTCACATTGATCTGTCCTTTATACTGCACAGTACGTTTGGCTATCTGCTTGATGACCTGCGAGTTGGTGGTCTTGACCACCTGCTTGCCAAGGACGACCTCAATGACCTGCTGCGTCGAATATTCCTTGTCCACGCAGGAGTCGCTGTTGAGCTGCATCTGCAACTCAATCATGCCACCCAGATTTGAAGAGACGACGAGGTGGGTACCATACTTCTCTGAGAATGCGGTGGCACTGGCTTCAGTGACCCCACCCTCTCCGTTCTTGACCAGTTCAGCAACGTCATGGCGGAACTCTGTCTCGAGTACGCTCTGGTCATTATTCAAGCTATCTAATTTCAGACAGCGCAGGATACCTACATCAATGGTCGATGTCGCCATAACGTGCTTGACGAACATGTGCGCCTTGTAGCTGTTGTGGAAGACAATACTGTCGAAGATTTTATTCTCGCGGTAATACTTACCACTACCGATCTCAGAATCATCATTGATGGTGTACTTGGTTTCGCGGTGGCCCAGTTCCTGCAGCGTGTTACCGCTGAAGATATCCATCGAGGTATAATAGCGACGCTCGGTGTTGATGATCAGTCCATAGTCTTTCTCGGCATCCTTCAGACGGTCCATGTTGACGACGGGCTTCGTGGAGAAGCTACCGTCATCCATCACGTTACCGGCTGCATTGTAGGCAAATCCCAAGCGCTGCGACTGAATCTGCTCCGGCGTGTAGTTTCTCAGATACAGACGGTCATCAGGCTGGTCAGAACCGATGTTCGCGAGGTCGTCGGAGCAGGAAGTGACCAGTGAGGCACTAAGGATGAATAGTGAGAAGTATAGGATAACCTTATTCTTATTCATAACGCTCATTCATTGAAGTTACTTAATGATTTCTCCATATAATTCTTCAGGATGTTGCGGGTCTTGGCATCGTAGATAACCTCATAGATAGGTACCAGACGGATGTCGATAAGCGCAGCGTCCTGAGGTGTCACCGACGCCTGCCAGTCGCGCAGTGTCGACTTGTCTATCGACGCTGCCTGACCAGTGGTAAAGGCGGTCACGAGTGCCACATTGCCGCCACGGGCTGTTATATGGCTCTCTGAATTGCGATTGCACTTCATGGCTGCATCCTTATATTCGGTGCTGACACCGGCACTGACACTGAAAATACCGATAGAGACACCCAACTCCAAAGCCACTTTCACATCGAGCGAGTTGGACACAGAGTCCATACGCGTGGTATTGTAGTAGTCGAGTGAACAGCCCAAGACGGAACGCGTCACGAAACTCGGACCCACCTCTTCGATAAACTCACGGCAGATACCACTGGCGGCAAATCCCGTCGTAGCACCATGGATCTTACGGACAAACTTCTGCATCACATCTGAGAAGCCAGGAGCATAAGCCTCCTTGAAGAGCGGCACCAACTTGGCAAGCGAGTCAGCATCGATACTGGGATAGGTATCGGCCACTGAAGAATGGGCAATGGCATAGCTGACCTGCTCACGCAGGTTCAGATAGTTGAAGTCGCGCGAGAAGTAGCTCTGCTTCAGGCGCATCAACGAATAATAATTCTTCGTGGTTTCGAATTTCTTCTTGTTGAAGCCCACCTCCACATCCACGGAGAAGACACCGGCAGACACGCCGACACCGACCTCAAGCGACAGCTGGTTCTTCAGCTCGTTAAGGCTCTCGCTGTAGTAGAACTTCTGGTCGTTGGTGGGGTTGTAGTCGTCAACGATATAGGAGGTATTGTACTTCTGCTCCATCTCGCGCAGATGGCGCATATTGAAGACCTCCATATCGGTGCCTATACAGTATGAGTCGTTCTCTCTGTATGTGTAGCCGGCACCACGAACGGCGCCGATGGCATCTTCCACTTTCTGCAAGTCCTCGGGAGTCTTGGCCTTGGCAAGCCACGATACAGCCCTACTCTCGCCTTGCACGTCGACAGTCTCGGGCGTTTCCGGGGCGGCGGACATTTCGTCGTCACTGCTGCATGATGCCATCATCAACATGCCCACTGCTACATATAAATATAATAAGGTGTGCTTCATACCTGATTCTTCATTCTTCACTCTATTGTGCGTTGGTACGCAAAATATAATTCACTCTGTCTTGCACCTTTCCGGTGAAGAGGTTTGCAATGGATGCAATCTTCACGTCGGTCAGTGCACACATCTTCAGTTTTTCGTTATCGGGAGTTGGCGGGAAGTTGACACTGGCCATCCAGTCTTTGATACCCTTTGGTGCCGAGGTGTCGCCCGACAATACCGCCGTCACCGCCTGTACATCGCCACCACGAACGTGGATGTCGAGGTTGTAGCGGTCTTTGGAGATCTTCGAGAACTCCTGGTTCTGCACGCTGGCTGATATGTTAGCACCAACGAGGATGCCTACACTGGCATTGATGGCCACGCCGACACTCATATTCTCGCTGAGCACCGACTTGTCAATCTGCAAGGTATATTCCAGCACGCCACCCATGAATGAGCGAGCCACAAAGCCGCGGCCCCACTTGTTCACGAAGTCGAGCACCATCTTGTTGCTCACATCGTCCTGCTTGGTGTTGTTGCCTTCAAGCTTCTTCCAGTCAGCATAGAAGCCAGGGGCGAAGACCATACTGTCACCCGTCTCCTTGTAGTACATGATGATATTCTTGTACTGGATATCGCGGCTGTAGGCCACGCGCTTGGTACGCTTCATGGCAAACACCGACTGGCTCTCCTGTACACTACCCTTGGAGTAGTTACCAGTCACCTTGATGTCGGCCACGATGAAGTTGGCACCAACGCTTGCCGACAGTGCCAACTGCTTGGACACGGCACTGCGCGTCTCGCCGGTGATGACCTGCTCTTCGCTATACGGTGTATAGTCGTCGCAGACAAAGTTCATACCCTTGACATACTGGATGGAGTCCAGATAGTTGAGGTTGAAGATATTGAATGTCACACCTTCCAGATAGTCGGCACCTGTGGCATAGCAATAGCCGGCTCCACGTTCGAAGCCCGGAGGTGCCAGAAGCCGCGACACATATCCCTCTGTCGTCCTCTGTCCATTGACGCCATTGGCTCCTTTACCGTAGAGAGCCACATACTCGTCCTGTGACAGTGGGTCATCACTGCTACAAGAGGCCATTCCGAGCGTTCCTACAAGAAGGAGGAAACAATATAAACGGTTCATCTTATACATTTTGATCATTCACGTATAGACGTCATTACTATTTCAATTTCTCTCTAAAGTAGTTCGTCAACACTGCGCGGGCTTCCGCATCGACGATAAGCACATAGATGGGGACCAGCGACATGTCAACCATGACGGCACGGGTAGGACGGCAACTGTTCTGCCAGGCAGTGACATCATAGTCATCCAACGTACCACCAGTAACAAGGATACATACCTTGCTCACATCGCCGCCACGTACCTTTACAGTGGCCTGCGTCTTTGACATCAGCTCCTTGGAGGCATCAGAATAACCGAAGTGGAATGTTGCCTCACCACCTGATGACTTGTTATTGACCTTGCTCTGGAAGCTGGCTTCGAGGGCGAGCGAGATACCGAGGGAGTCGCTGAGCAACGTGCTGTCAACGCTAATCTGGTAGTCGAGGGTAGTACCCATCACCGACTTGCTGATGAAGCAAGGGCCGAACTCATCCAAGAACTTCCTGCAGATGGAATACTGTCTGACCGTATTACCCTTCGCTGCAGCAATGTCTTTGGCAAACGTCTCCTGAACGGAGTAGAATCCCGGCGACAGCAGTTTCATCTTCTCTTCACGCGTGGTGGCTTTATCCACCAAGTCCATGACGTTCATATACTGAATCTCACGGGTGAACTGAGTGTTCTTCTGTCGTTTGAGCGCAAACTTGTTCTTAGACTTCTTCTCACTGGATGTGCCCACACCGACACCGATACTGCCGCTGCCGCTACTTTCCTGATCCTTGCTCTTCACCGAACTGAAGTCCATACCGGCCGAGACGTTGACAGTAACAGCTTTGGTGATACCCTCCTCACTGTCTGCAGTGATGTATTCCTGAGAGGTCTGCGGATAAATGACATCGGATATCAGTCGGACACCTGTAGCACGCTGGATGCTATCGAGCGTGACCAGGTTGAACAACTGAATCAGAGCGCCATCGCAATATTCGCCGCCAGGCATATAGCTATAGCCGGCACCCTTGTTGGCAGAGAACACCGTCGAGACAGAATCCATCTCGGGATTGCTCGACTGAAGGATAGCAACATTATATGTTTGATCACCATTTCCTCGTGTGCCGACCTCTTCCGTCTTGAGTGTCAGCACATTCTCGCGCGTTGCTCCCCAGTTCTCACCGACTTGAACGACAACCGTGGTAGGACCCTCGCCAACTGACGGATAGACATTTGCCAAACCTTTCGAAGTTGCTACAGACCACTTGCCCGGCACGTTGATGAAGGCAGTGTACTCCCCATAGGAGGCGCCCGTATTCATGACGCCTTGCCCTGAGGCTCCGAGGATAGCAAACGGAGCATTGCTCTCGTTGCCAGTCCCCTCATTGCCTATCATGTCCTCACTACTGGAGCATGCTGCCACGAAAGCGGCAACAAGCACCAATACCGAGTAAGTAATGTTCCTGTTCATCTTGTCAAAGGTTCTTAATGAGCGTTTTTATCTAAAGTCCCATACATACTCGTGTCAACCTTGAGACAGGTATCGATCAGCTCCTTGAGATAGGTATAGGCAGCCTGTTCGCCTGGTAATTTGCTGTTAAAGAGTTCATAAATAGGTAATGTCTCTACACCTACCATAGCAGCCTTTTCAGGAGCAGTGGTCAACATCCACTTTTTCACATCTTCATTAACCAGCGAGCCACCGGTAGCCAGAATGCTAATCAGCTCGACATCACCACCACGAGCCTTGACCTTTGCATTGGTAGAGCAAGCTGCCTTGTATGCAGCATCGGTCACCTCTACACCTGTATTGAGGGCGAAGCTCTTACGCTTGGTAGGATCCTGTTTCCACTCTTCCTCCAATTGCTTCATGCGTGCCTTGGTAGCAGAGTCTGCCTTTGTGGTGTCCTTAATCTGCTGCTGCCACTTGAAGTCGAGGGCCACCTTCACTTCTGTGCTCTTCTTAGTCATTGACGAGTCAACAACGAGTCGATAGTTGAGCTCCTGACCTAACAGGGCTTTGACAACAACGTGTGTACCTACAATGCTGAAGAACCAATCAGCGGCAGCTCTCTTTTCTTCTTTAGTCGTAGCACCATTGAGCTTGGCGATAAAATCGCTCTTGATACGCTTGAAACCATTGGTGAAATTAGCATCGGTAAAAGCTGTATTATTGTCAGTTGTCAGTTCGGCAAATTTGATCTCACGACTGTATATCGAACGGGTCACTCTCTTTTGCATGGCAGTCTTGCCAGTGTGATTGATATCCATTGTATTCACTGTCACACCAGCAGTGTCAAACTTCACAGCACCGAAGTTTCCGGCAGGACTGATACTCACACCAATAACCTTGTCCAGAGCCTCCTCGCTGTGAGAATAAATATACGTCTCCTCGGTCTGTGAGGCAATACTGCTCTTCACATTATCAGTACTGTTGAGCTCATCCATCTTGAAGATTTCGATACCCGTCCAAAGGGCTGGATTCTGACCACCCTTAGTAGGATTATAGCCATAGCCGACATAGATGTTCGAGTTCACCATGGTCTTGAAGGCATTCAGGTCAGTGCTTGAAACCTGGGTCACCGTCTGAGCCTCTTCACCAGCACGACGGGCTGTACCTCTTGTGCCCTCCTCGTCGAGGAAGTGTACCTTGTAAGACAGCTCACGAGAGTCTGCCCAGTTGGTACCGATCATCATGGGAACGCATGCATTGCCACGACCATACTGGCGGGTTGGTGAGAACTCATGGTAGTCGCTGGTCTCAATATACCACATTCCATCGGTCTTGATGTTCAGATAGTAGGTACCAAAGTCACCTGACACGCTTGTAACAGGCTGGCCTTGAGCATTGGTCAGCTCAAAGGAGTTCATTGACAGCTCAGTCAATTCAGGGTTCAAACCGGTCTCTACCTCAGCAAGATTGTTGTCTGAGCAAGCGGTGAAGGCTGCGATAGCCATTGCAGCGACGAAAAGCTGCTTTGTCATTTTCTTCATAGTCATTACTATTTGATTGTTTAAGTTAAAAATTATCTATATCACATTTATTCTATTTTCCCAATTTCAGGTTTACGCCACAACAGCGTTTAGGTTTCTAGGCAAAGAATTTATATTCTTCGATTACAAAGATAGAAAAAAAAAAGTGAACTACAAAACAAAAATGCCATTTACTTACAATTTTTGCTAATTTTGAAAGAAAATTGCAGATTTTGAAAGTCAGAACCGTTAAAATGAGTAAAATCATCACCGATTGACATCAAAATCCAACGTTTCAAAGCATAAAATACAAAAACCGCCCACTTCGGGTCCGAAAAGGAGGGAAAGAGGGCCTCCCAAGGCGGATTTTTCCCGATGAAATGGGCGATTTTTGAAAAAAAAAGAGTGAATCACGCTGGTGACTCACTCTTCTACTTTTTACGTTGGTTGTAAGTTTTTATACTCGTTGACTGCATCGAAGCAGTGACAGTCCTTGTGGGGGTTGAGGTCGTGGTGACCGACTATCAGGGCGTGGGGGTAGCGCCTGTGAAGGTCTTCCAAGAGCCTACGGAGGGCAGTCTTCTGCGCCTCGGTGCGCGTATCGGCGGGTTGACCGCGGATGTTCAAATCGGACCTTTCTATTCTACTCTTGCATTCTTTATTTCGTTCTGTAGAAAGGAATAGACATATCCTGGACTCTGATAGTACAGTCCAGTGGCATCGTCTTGCAGACGCTCGAAGGTTTCTGAGGTATAGAGGACATCTATTGCCTCTTGTGGCGACAGCTTAAAATCATCCACAAGGTAACCTGCTATGTCCACACTCAACTCGTCTTTCAGCAGTTGTCTCTGCTCTGGTGTCAATTTTGATGTCATACTTGGTCTGATTGATTTTCTGGAAAGCCATGTCCCATGCCTGTTGTTTGTTGGGCGACAAGTAACCCCCCCTTCCAAAGTCCTTGAAAGGTTTAGAATGGGTGAGGTCTGGCACCTCAATCTTTACAATTGAACCATGATAGAGTCGTATCATCGCAGTCCCCCTCCATTGTTTTGGCACACTTGAGCCAGTACGTCAACTGTATCAGGAAACGACTGAGTGTGCAGGACGCCATAATGGTGCAGCAAATGCTCCATCCCCTTGTAACGTTTCAAATAGGCGTAGGCCTGACGGGGACGGATGCTGAAACGGAGAGCGAACTCACTGACAAGTGCCACCGTATATCCTATCATGTTTCTTTCGTCACGTGCCATATTGTTTGTTGATATAAACATTTATACTCTGCAAAATTACAGTTTTTCAAGCAATTATCCGCAAAAAGTCCCATTTTTAACATATTATGGTGCGGTCACGACCCGCCTCCACCTGGGACTTCGCAGTAAGCTGATAGGAACCAAAACCTTTAAAACCAATTAGCCAGACAGATTCCCTGAAAGCAAGGCAAGGTCTTGGATGATCTTTCACTTGAAGATCAGAGTAGGACTGAAGATGAGCTGGCCATCGTTGATGTACAGATTTTCAAGGTCCATTTTCTTGGAGTGATATTTCATGATATAGACACCGTCGTCATTTTTCTCCCAATAGATGTCGCTGCCACCCATATAGCAGACACCTGCGAAATTGAAGGTGCCTATTCCATCTAAGTGGATGGCATATAGTTGCATCAAATCGGAATAGCTGATGTCAAGTGTTCCTTCGACGGAGAAGGTCGCATCAAAATCTTTCAGTGTTTCCGCCGTTAGTGTAGGAGCCTTGCCTTGCTTGCCTCCCTGGACCCATAGACTGAATGCGTACCAGTCATCGAAGGCTTTGCTCTCATCGGCGATGTTGCGGCCTTGAGAACTGACATTCAGTTTGAACTTTCCAGTACCCGTTCCTGTGCGTGAATTAAAATGTCCGCTCATGGTGAGTCCCTTGTTATTGATGGAGAAGTTACCCTCAGCGTCCACGCTCAGTGTGCGCTCCTCAAAGGCCTCCGCAATGCCATTGTATATGCCCCAGATATCACCTGGAATCATGGTGTGATCACCTTTGGCGTTCTTGTTGTCGGGGAAGGTCAGAGGTCCGAAATAATAGGTATTTCCGCTGACATCTTGGGTTTCGTAGGCAGCCTGGTTAGGATCTATCTTGATATCCCACTTGTCTTTGAGTGCCATGATTTCCCCGTTGGACAAGTCAAACGTTGCCTCATAGAAGCGTCCGGTGCTCTGAATGCCCTGGATGTCGATGTTGCCCACTTTGCATTCTTCCGCGTCAATGACTTCGAGTTCGGGCTTGAAACCTTCCGTCAAGTAGGGATACATGCGGAACTGTATCATGGCTGTGCCATCGTCCTTGATGACGCATTCCCATTTCTCGGGGTCGGTGATGGTGGAAGGTACTTCCGAAAATCTTACCTTGCAGCCGGCAAACTTGCTCTTGCCGCCTTTTTCCACGGACGAATCGTTGAATTTGAGGTTGACAATCTTATTCATCATCGTGGCGTATTCCTCATAGACTTTATCAAACTGTTCCTTGCTCTTGCAGAGGTATTTGCGGTTGATGTTCTGAATAACACTCTTCAACGTTCCCGTGTAGAGCTCCTTGCGATGGGCCTGAGAAATTTCCTGTCGGTCTTTATCGGTAATTTCCACCCAGAAGGGCCACCAGCCTCTGCAATCAGATACAGCAAACGTAAAACCGTCTGTGTCACGCCAAGGCTGATTCACATAGTCAGTGACTAAGCGCTCTATCTCGTCCTTTGCATCATTGGGGTCATTGTTTCTGTCATTGAAAAGAGGATAGATGAGGTCGTACCATTGTTCGGCAGTGCGGTAGCCATAGCCGCTCATCATGGGATATTCACTCTGGGGTTTGAAATAGACATTATAAGCATTCTGATAGAGTGTGGTGGCAGTGTTATGGACCGTCGTACCAAACCAGTTAATCTCCCAGTCGAGCACAGCCAAAGCGGTCATGCAGAGAGGAAACAGGAAGTTTCCTTTGAAGATTTTATTCTCAAGATGGGGTTTGACCACAAAGTCGAAGACCAGCTTGGTGGCAGTCGTTGCCGCTGTCACATCGTCGTGTCGGTCGATAGCATTGGCAATCTGCATCACAGACCAGGCCTGTCCCATTCTGCCAATAAGATCTGAATAGCCTTTAATCAGTTTCAGGTCGAAACCGCCTGCCGAGACAGGTGTCATGGCGACGCTCAGTCCGAGGCTGTATAAGGCAAAATCGTCATTGCCAAAAGCTTCGATGGCAGCCAGGGTAGGATCAGTGGACTGTGCCACTTCTGCCAGTTTCTCTGCCACCGCCTGCATGTTGGCAGGCTGTATCGGTTGGAAGTCCCAGTATTTCAGCTTGGCATTTCGTGTGTGTTCGTCTGTCACCTCGAACATGGAGTAAGTTGACAGATGATCTGTGATGATAACCATTTCTTTAGACTTGTCGTCGTAATAGCTCAACACAGGATCCCAATCACCAGTTTCCTCGTTGAGGTAAGCGGCAAAACACTTCTTAGGTGCAGGAAAACGGATTTCCACCACGCCCTTCAAGTCGTGAATGCCTTCAAGGTCAAAATCATAGACCGTCATGTAGTTCACACCATCCTCCAAGCCCTCGGGAGCCTTGTAGTTATCTATGCGATTGACTGTTAGCGTCTTCTCGCCAGGGATAGCGCAGGGACCAAAGGATATGCTGTAGTTGACCATATTGACTGATGACGTCTGCTCGTCAACCTTGAAGGAACTCCTCTCGGCGGCTGGAGCAGTCGGTTCCGTACCTACGATACTCACCTCTTCTATCATATCAAGAGGATAGCCATTGCCACTGGTATTATTCTGTCCCGCCAGTCGGCCATGAACAGTCATGTAAACCTTTGAGATATCAGCATAGGAGAATTCTTCGAATTCCACGTTGTCGGTACAATCGATTTCATACAAGTCATGAGTGCCGTCAGTATATTTCACTTTCAGCATATATTGGGCATTGACAGTGCTACAGGTTAGTAATAGCAGCGTCAGAATGGAAAAAAACTTCTTCATACCTTTTTATCTTTTTGTGTGAATCTTGAGTGAATAACTGCCAGCTTTTACGATAATGATGTTTGCAGCAGGAATATCAATACGGACTTCCCCGAGTGAAGAAGCCTTGGCAGCGGCTAACCGGCGACCGTCAAGACCATAGAGGGCTACATTTGTACCTCCAAGAAGACCGCTGACAACAAGCTGGTTGCCAGCAATTCGGAATACGGCTGGACGGGAATCGTCTTTCACCTCTTCGATACCTGTTGGGGTATCGTAATGAGCAAACTTCAACTTATATGAATCTTTATATACTTCTTTCTCAAAGACGAAACGATCTTTGTCTGAAGTAATGTACAACAAGTCTCCTGAATGGGTGATAACAGGATGGTCGTCGAAGAGGATATAACTATACCTGCCTACGGTCACACCACCCTGATCAACCATCTCAAAAAGCTCAATAGCATTGATGTCGGTAGCGTAGTCGTAATGCTCTGGCGGCATACTGCCCTCAGCATGGTCTTCAATAATGTTCATCTCTTTCCAGACGGAGGCTGCCCTGTAGGCATCGCCAGCGCCAACAGGCACATGGACATTGAGTTTGTTAAACATAGAGGTGGCATTCATGTGGAATGTTGTCCCGTTGATGGGTAGCGGCTGCATCGTGTAGAGATAGAGTTCCTTGAGCCTGTTCGTGTTGACAAAGGCTTCGTCATCAATACTCCTGACAGATGGTGGCAACGTCAGCTTCTCCAGATTATCGCCAAAGGAGTGGGTTCGGATAGCAGTGACCGACGAGGGAACGCCAACTGAAGTGCGTACTTTGTCTTCTCTGAAACCAGGGCGGTAATTAGGACAATGGATAAGCGTGCGGCGCGCCTTGTCGTAGAGGATGCCTTGATAGGCGCTGTACTTGGAGTTATCCTCATCGACGATATACTCTGAAATCATATTGCCGCTCAGCGCGTCGCTGCCCACACGGGTCAGACCGGCAGGAATCGTAATGGTTGATGCTTGGTGGTTATAGAAGGCATTGACACCTATTTCTTTGACTGTAGAAGGTATGTTGAACTTCTTCAGCGGGACACGTTCGAAAGCACTGGTGCCAATCTTCTCCACGCCTTCCTCGAAGGTTACGGAATTCAAGAACTGGTAACCACAGAAGACATAGGGCTTGACTTCTTTGACACTTGCGGGAATAACGATGTCGGTAGCTTCCTTGCCACCGATATAGAGGCGTCCCTTGAATGAGTTGTCGGTATTCCAGATGGGGTTGGACATATACTGTGGGAAGCCCGACTCCAGGACGTTGGGTTCAAAATCGATGTTAAGCCATGCCTCGACACTGGGGATGCTTACCTTCTCCAGTTGGCGGCTGTAAAAGAAAGCATTGGCGCCTATCTTACGGATGCTGCTGGGCAGATTGACCTCCTTGAGATAGAGACTTGGGAAAGCTAAAGCGCCAATCTCCGTCACACTCTCGGGTAGCGTGATGCGTGTCACAAACTCATTCTTATAGTCTTCAAACCATGTGTCGTATTCTGACGAAGGCACATTGAAGGCATGTTCCCTGACCTTCATGACAGGATAGGACTTGCCGTCTTTATCGACTTTTGCAGGCACTACCACGTCACCATAGCCACCTACGACGACACCCACCCCTTCTGGCGTTACATTGATAAAGGCCTGTCCCTCTTCTACAGCGACCAGCGAAGGTTGGATGCCAATATAGGCTGTCTGGCCTATACTGAAGTCTTTCATATCAGGATTCACACGGCTCAAAAGATAATAGCCGTCACCGGAACCACTCCAGCCGAAATTAAAGTGGAAGTAGTCATCCTGGGCATAGCCGTCACAGACAAAGGCATGACCGTCCTCAAGACCTGTTCCTGGCCGCGGATAGCCATCCATCAGAATCGGACGGCCGGCATCAAGCTCCTGTCGCATCAGCTTTTCGTTTCCTTTACATTCTATTGACTGATAGTCAGGACTATAACCGAAATAAAGCATCATCGCTTTAGCGGCATCACCGATATATGCACCCGTGCCACGATTGTCTGCCATCTTGATAGGACGACAGGCCACATGGCAGTCGAATAGAACTCTGGAGAAGTTGCTGAACTCTTCATCAGTCACGGGCTGAGAACCGCCCATTGCGTTCCATTTATACACGGACTCTGAAAAATTCACTCTGTAGGTATGTGAATGCTCGTTAATAATTCGCTCCAGCTCTTCAGGATGGCCTGTGGCTACATCTCGGGCAACCTTATCCATATCGACACCGTCTGGTACCTCAATCCTGTTGTGTAAATGGAAACCACGACCACGCTCTGGAAATTTCCAATAGGCCATGATCTGTGCCATTGCCGTCGGTGTACAGCCTGCAACGCCATAGTAAGGGTCAATATAATCGGCATACTGATTCCAACGGACCTTCACCAAGGGCTCCACGACGACATGAGGAACAGACTCTACTCTGCGTTGAGTGGTCTGCTTGACAGGAGGCAGGATGACTGTTCTTAGCATTTGTTTCTGGTCATCAGAGACTTGCTTGACCAGGCGACCATCATTCAATTCCACGAGACCGTCAGTCGAGACTGTCCTGTCTGTAGTGAGCTGCTGATATTCATGGCTGTATGCTTCCAGCAAATCTCTCAGTTGGATGGGAGCCTTGTCATAGTCAAAGGTCCCACTGTCGCTCCATCCAAGTACGGGATGGTCTGTGTCTTTACGACCCGAGACAATCACAAACCCAGCGTTGTCTCCATAATTAACCACGTAGAGCGCAGCTTTATCACCAGTGCGGTGCGCAGTATAGGCTACTTGCATCTTGTCAGCCTTAATGACACGACGTGCTGATTGCTGAGCAAAGAAGCGCTCTGCTATCCGTAGTGCTTCATCACGGCCTACTCCATCAGCCCATGCCAATACAGGAAGAAATGTAAAGGCAAATATCAGTAATCGTAGTTTCATTTGCTTGTCTTTTTAGGTTGTTTTAAATCGAAGTAATAAGTAATGTGGGCAAATATACGAAATAGTTAGCAAAAAAGCAAATGAAAACGTGTTTTTTCTTACCAAAACTGCAATTTTTGCTAATTTTGAAAGAAAATTGCAGATTTCGAAAGTCAGAACCGTTAAAATGAGTAAAATCATCACCGATTGACATCAAAATCCAACGTTTCAAAGCATAAAATACAAAAACCGCCCACTTCGGGGCCGACACGGAGGCAAAAATGCTCCGCAATCGGATTTTTCCCGATGAAATGGGCGATTTTTGTCGAGATCAGAGCCCCATGCACGAGGTTACACCCAGTGTGGTGGCCAGTGCTGTCAGAATGCTAATTGCGATCTGCAGAATCGATTTCCAAGTCTCTCTCTTCATAGCTTTTTAGTTTTTGTTTTTGATTTGAGGGTCGCTACGCTCAAAATCTTTCAAAAATCTAATCAAAAATTTACAGGAGCCTTATTCTGGTTTTGGAATAGCTGTTTAATCGATTTGCGCCATTTGTTTGATGCCACCGAATAAAAATATCGAATATTGTTTGCTATTATCAAACAACTTTATTACCTTTGTCAGCGAATAACAAAAATCGCGGAAATGTGTATAAAACACGCTCTGAAAAAACGCGGAAACGTGTAATTATTACCATCTTGTATGAAAAGGAAGATATATGATCATCTGCTGAAATGGAAACAGGAGAAGCAAGGCACTACAGCCTTGCTAATAGAAGGTGCACGACGTATCGGTAAGAGTTATATAGCAGAAGAGTTTGCCCGCAATGAGTATGTCTCATATATCCTGATTGACTTCAGTAAGGCACCGTCACGTGTGAAGGGATGGTTTGAAGAATATCTGGAGGATGTTGACACGTTGTTGCAGAACATCCAACTGCACTACAAAAAACAGTTGACACCCCGACAGTCGCTCATCATCTTTGACGAGGTGCAGAAATGTCCCCGTGCCCGTGAGGCAATCAAGGCACTGGTGGCAGACCATCGGTTTGACTACATAGAGACAGGATCACTCATTTCAATAAAGAAGAACGTGGACAATATTCTGATACCATCTGAGGAGGATGGGATTGAAATGTATCCGATGGACTTTGAGGAATTCCTCTGGGCAATGGGCAACGAGATGATGATGCCGTATATCCGGAGCCACTATGAGAAGCGACAGCCGATGGGCGAATTTCATCGCGAGGCGATGCACTATTTCCGCCAGTATCTGATTGTTGGCGGGATGCCGCAAGCAGTGGCTGAGTACGCAAGTGGACGAGACTTCACAAAAGTTGACTCCATCAAGCGCCAGATTCTGCGATTATACAAGAATGACATTCAAAAATACGCAGGAGGTGCTACGGCAAGGGTGAGTGCTATCTATGACGCCATCCCCGGACAGCTGCAGAAGAAAGAAAAGAAATTCGTACTCTCAGCCCTGAAGGACGAAGCCCGTATGCGTGAGTATGACAGTGCCTTTTTTTGGCTGGAGGACTCGAAGATTGTGAATATCAGTTACAATACGACGGCACCGAATATCGGCTTGCAACTGAATGAGGACAGGACGGCGCTTAAATGCTATTTCTGTGATACGGGTCTGTTGATTTCGCTGGCATTCAGCGCCAGAGGAATCGTGACGAACGAGATATACCAAAAGCTGATGTTCGACAAGCTGGAGGTGGATGAGGGTATGTTGGTCGAGAATGTTGTGGCCCAAATGCTGAAGGCAGCAGGCAACGAACTATTCTTCTACTCAAACTATGACAAGGAGGATGCTGAGAACAGGATGCAGGTGGACTTCCTGATTCAGAAAGAAGTAGTGACCTCACGCCATAACATATCGCCTATCGAAGTAAAGAGTGGCACAAACTACACACTTACATCCATCAAAAAATGCCTGAAAAAGTTTGGACCGTATCTCTCTACTCCTTATGTGTTGCACACGAAAGATGTTGAGGTGAAGGATGGCTTGGTTTATTTGCCACTATATATGACTCCACTGCTGTAAATCTCATATCAAATCGACTTCGTAAGAAATATGCTTTTCTACCACGCCCTCCTTGTCCAACTTTTCGAGGAGTTCAGCTGCGTCAGCTTACTCATCTCTCCTTCACCCAATATACCATGCCGAAGGATTATTATAAACGAAAAAAGCGGGCCCTGCGGCTCGCTTTTTTCTATTAGCAGTTTCCCATGCACGAGGTTACACCCAGTGTGGTGGCCAGTGCTGTCAGAATGCTGATCGCAATCTGCACAATCGTTTTCCAAGTCTCTCTTTTCATCGTTCTTCCGTTTTTGTTTAGTTAGTAATGTTTTTCGAGTTGCGATCCACACCCTCTCCTTTTAGGGAGGGGGCAGGGGGTAGGCCTCAGGGAGGGGGCAGGGGGTAGGCTGCTAATCCCCCTCGTTGTACTCACCGCCGCCTGGGGTTGTACCGCCGCCGTTACTCTCCCCCCCGGGGGAGTCAGGAGAGGGGTTGCTACTGCTGCTAGCCCCCAGCGGGATCAGGGGAGCCTTGGCACCCTTCTGTTCCTTGTAGTAGCCGTTGCCCAGCGTCACCTTCTTGCCGAAGGC
>CADCBH010000002.1 GCA_902799655.1 uncultured Bacteroidales bacterium | reverse complement strand
TTACTCTCCAAGACAAAAGGAAATGTGGGGCATTAATGCAAAAAAGTATAGAAAAAGACATAAATGCTTGGAAATATCAAAAATAGTTCCTATCTTTGCAGTGTGAAAGGAGAAACCAAGTAGAGCCACGATGTGCGGAACGGTGGCATGGCTGCGGAAACGCAGAGATGATGAGCAATTCGACCTTGCCGCTTGGTTTCCTTCACTTTGGATACAGAGCTGGTCACGTATGGCCAGCTTTATATTTTCTGATATTTGGGTAATGTAAACTCAGCAGGGTCTTTCATTCTTGTGGCTGTGATGAAATTTACTTGAGCCACCACTTCACGACAAATCTTCATCATATAGTTAGGATGAACTATGAATTTCGACTGTCCGTCAGTATAGATGAAGCATTCACCATCGTAATAGAGCTCCATTTGGAAACGATTCTGAGGGAAATTAATCAGGTCTATATCATCTACTACTAAGCCTTTCGTTGCTTTTGATGCTCTCATGCAATGTTGCAACTGTTTTGCACTCATATAGAGTTCGTCGCTAGCGAGGACAACAGCATTTGCTTGAGCAAATAACAACATCCGTTGCTCTACCTTACCTATACTGAATGGCTGTGCAGAAGAATATCCCTTTTGATGAATATCGTTCAGCACAGCTGCTATCTGTGATTCTATCGAATTGTCCGTTTCCATACCTGAATGCAAAGTTACTGACTATTTTGCACAAAAAGAAGAAAAAGGAAGAGAAATTTGGTTTTGCGAGAAAAAAGGATTGGTCACTTGCTCTGCCATGAAGGTCTGAGGAAGTAACAAATAAGAAATTAGGGGAAAGATTCGTTCTCGCAGGGAGAAAATCTAAGGGTTGCAGGGAGAGAAACGGCCTCTTGCTATCGTTTGCCTAAGGCCAAACGATTATGCGCCTATAGCCAAACAATCGCGTGCCTATGCCCAAACGATTGTTTGCCTATGCCCAATTCCAATCGCTAAATTTCTTGGTTGTGTCTGCTGGTATGTGACATAACTTGCCATACCATAGCCATACTCTAAGCTGCTTCTAGCCATACTCTAGGCTGCTTCTAGCCATACTCTAGGCTGCTTCTAGCCATACTCATGAGTATGGGAAGAGTATGGCTACACTATGGGAAGGGCGATTAAAAACGAGGAAAAAAGGAAAACTGGAAGCATATCCTATTTGAGTGGTTTGTAAATCTAGGATTTGTCATTGATAAATCTAGGACTTGTGGCCCTTAAATCCTAGATTTCTTCTAATTATTCATGCTTCAAGCAGACGAGGCGCTTGCTCGAAGCAAGCGAGGCGCGAGAAAGAAGCAAGCGACCGGCTTGCTTCTTCCTTCCTAATAAGTGACGATATTTTCGAGTGGTTCCAACGTCATCTTGCACTGCTTCCTACGTCACTTACGACCCGTTCCGATGATGGTTTTGGGGGGGAAAGTATCGCATCTACGACCCGAAAGTGACGTAGGAACGGGTCGAATGTACGTTACAAACGACCCTTAATGCAACGCCACACTCAGACCTTTAGGTCAGAGAAGTGACGTACTTTTCAGCAACTCGTCGTTTCTCGAACAGTAACTCGTCGTTTCTCGATGAGAGAGAAGCCTTCTCGCTGAGAGTAACTCTACTTCTCGCTGATAGAAACTCTACTTCTCGCTCTGACAGAACCCTGATTATTGTTGACTGCGCAATTTTACCCTCCCTTCCTCCCGTCACCCCTCTCAAATGCCGATGCACAAAGGGCTGAGGGCACGGGAGGGAGAACAAATGTCCCTCCCGTTACCCTCCCTTTTCTGGCCTTGAGCACTCCCATCAATTCGAAACGGGACCCAAGACGGGAGGGAGACGGGAGGGAGAATCAATATCCCTCACGTGGCTCAAACGCCCTGTATATAAGGGATTGAGGCCTGTCATGTTAGGATGTGAGGGTAAAATCGAAATTCGTTGAAAAAATAAGGGTATTTATTTGCGGAGAGAACAGAAAAGCCCCGAGGTTTTACCTCGGAGCTTTGAACCTGTTCCTGCGGAGAGAACAGGATTCGAAAAAAGCTTCGATTTGCCTCGAAGCTTTGAATCCTTTTCGTCTTGCGGAGAGAACAGGATTCGAACCTGCGAACCGGTTTTGCCGGTTACACGCTTTCCAGGCGTGCCTCTTCAACCACTCGAGCACCTCTCCTTTGCAAATGCGGATGCAAAGGTACGAAAAAACGAGCAAAATACCAAATATTTTTGGATATTTTCGAGCGAGAGTACTTTCGAGATGTAATCTCAAAGGTACAAAAAAATGAGAGAAAAACCAAATTTATTTCAGTTTTTCTCTCACGACAGTATTAATTGCGGAATACCAGTCCTTCGCCAAACTCATCAATGATGATGGTCTTCGAGCGATCTATCTTATCAGCAAGGATGCGCCGCGACAGGTCGTTGAGCACCAGATGCTGAATGGCTCGCTTGACAGGACGTGCACCAAAGTCGGGGTCGTAGCCCTCCTGAGCGAGGTAGTTGACAGCGGCATCGGTAATCTCGAGGCGGATGCCCTGCGGTTCGAGCATGTCGATGACCTTCTTCATCTGCAGGCGCACCACATCGGCAATCTGTTGCTGGGTGAGCTGCTGGAAGGTAATGATCTCGTCGATACGGTTGAGGAACTCAGGACGCATGAGATGGGTGAGTTGTTCGCGCGTAGCATTAGAGGTCATGATGATAATGGTGTTCTTGAAATTGGCAGTACGTCCCTTGTTGTCTGTCAGTCGTCCGTCATCAAGCACCTGCAGGAGGATGTTGAAGACATCGGGATGAGCCTTCTCGATCTCATCGAAGAGCACCACCTGATACGGCTTGCGCCGCACTGCCTCAGTCAGCTGACCACCCTCGTCATAGCCTACATAGCCCGGAGGAGCGCCAACCAGTCGCGAGACGGTATGTTTCTCCTGATATTCGGACATATCGATACGTGTCATCATCTGCTCGTCATTGAACAGGTATTCAGCCAGCGCCTTGGCGAGTTCCGTCTTACCAACACCCGTAGTGCCGAGGAAGATAAACGAGGCGATGGGTCGCTTGGGATCTTGCAGACCAGCACGCGAGCGGCGCACAGCATCAGAGACGGCCACGATAGCCTCGTCCTGTCCGATGACACGACGGTGGAGCTCCTCTTCGAGGTGGAGCAGTTTCTCGCGCTCGCTCTGCAGCATGCGGGTAACGGGGATGCCCGTCCAGCGTGATACCACCTCGGCGATATCATCAGCGGTGACTTCCTCGCGGACTAATCTCCCTGCGGCAGAACTGCTGGACGCACTATCCAGCTGGCGCTGGATGGCAGCGATGTCGTCCTCGAGGGCTTTCAGCTTAGAGTAGCGGATCTCAGCCACCTTGCCATAGTCGCCCTCGCGCTCAGCACGCTCAGCCTCGTACTTCAGGTTCTCCATTTCCTGCTTGTCCTGCTGGATCTTGTTGACCAGCTGGCGCTCACCCTCCCACTTGGCGCGGAACTGGGTTTCCTGCTCCTTCAGCTCAGCGATGTCCTTGTCGAGCTGGGCGAGCTTATCCCCAGCGGCAAAACCGCTGGGCACACTACCGGCAGAGCCGGTCTCGCGCTTAATGCTCTCGCGCTCGATTTCGAGCTGAGCCAGGCGACGGGTGATTTCGTCAAGTTCCTCAGGGACGCTGTCGCGCTCCATGCGTAACTTGGCAGCAGCCTCATCCATCAGGTCGATGGCCTTGTCGGGCAGGAAACGCTCGCTGATATAGCGCTCAGAGAGCTGGACGGCAGCGATGCAGGCATCATCCTGGATACGCACCTTATGATGGTTCTCGTAGCGCTCCTTCAGTCCTCGCAGGATAGAGATGGCAGAGAGCTCGTCGGGCTCGTCAATCATCACCGTCTGGAAACGACGTTCGAGGGCCTTGTCCTTCTCAAAGTATTTCTGATACTCGTTGAGCGTGGTAGCACCGATGGCACGCAGCTCGCCACGAGCCAGAGCAGGCTTCAGGATGTTGGCAGCATCCATCGCTCCTTCACCACCGCCTGCACCTACCAGCGTATGAATCTCATCAATGAAGAGGATGATGCGGCCTTCAGCCTTCGTCACCTCATTGATGACGCTCTTCAGACGCTCTTCGAACTCACCCTTATACTTGGCACCAGCCACCAGCGCACCCATATCGAGCGAATAGAGCTGCTTGTCTTTCAGGTTCTCAGGCACGTCGCCACGCACGATACGCCCTGCAAGGCCCTCGACAACGGCAGTCTTACCCGTACCAGGCTCACCAATCAGAATGGGGTTGTTCTTGGTACGGCGCGAGAGAATCTGCAACAGGCGACGAATCTCGTCATCACGTCCAATGACAGGATCGAGTTTGCCCTGACGAGCCATATCGACCAGGTTCTTGGCATACTTCTCGAGCGACTGGTAGTTGTCATCAGCCGATTGCGACTGCACCTTCTGTCCCTGACGCAGTTCTTGTATAGCCTGAAGCATATCTTTCTCCGTACAACCAGCATCCTTCAAAATACGGGCTGCGGTAGAGCTGACTGTTAATAGAGCTTGTAACACAGGCTCACACGCAACAAATTCATCGCCCCACTTCTGGGCGATCTCCTGAGCACGCACGAGTACATTGTTACTGTCGCTGGAGAGATAGGGCTGACCACCCTGCACCTTGGGCAGATGTTTGATTTCCTGATCGACGAGCACGTCGATCTGCTGGCCGTTGACGCCCAGCTTCTGGAAAATGAAGTTGGTCACGTCGCGTGCCTTCTCCAGCACACCTTTCAATATGTGTACAGGTTCGATGACCTGCTGGCCGTTCATCTGGGCAGTATTGACAGCCTGCTGTACGGCCTCTTGAGCTTTGATGGTAAACTTGTCTAATGTCATAGTTTTGTCCTCCTATTTTTTTATTTATTTCTGAAAACCAGACGCTCAAACTCTGTGCCGAAAGGCGATATCTGACATAATGGCGTATCGGGTTGTCATTTTGTCGTTTAGAAATAAATGCAAATATATTTGGAGTTTCGCTCGTTTTATACTACCTTTGCAGGAAACTAATCTGATGAAAGCCGTATGACTAAAGGTTGGATACGAACCATCACAATGGTACTCCTGTGCAGCTGCGCGATGCTGGGTATGGCCCAAGAGGCTGATACCATACAACACAACACCGACTCGCTGGTGCGCGTCATCCAGGAGATGAAGGTCAAGGAGATGATGATGCAGGCCGCCCTCGACGAGAGCGGGCGTACGGAGCGTGAAGACTCTATCCGCAAGGTGGAGCAGAAGGCACGCATCGACTCGCTGCGCCAGGTAACACCTGGTGTGCCTCTGG
Source organism: uncultured Bacteroidales bacterium (assembly GCA_902799655.1). Classification (GTDB taxonomy): domain Bacteria; phylum Bacteroidota; class Bacteroidia; order Bacteroidales; family Bacteroidaceae; genus Prevotella. Next base: position 86,938 of record CADCBH010000002.1, on the reverse strand, counting down.
TCATCGAGGGTGACACCTTATTATATATATATGCCAGTCTGGGTGGCGAGGATGCTACCCACCGTGTGGAGTCGATAGCCCGCAAAATACTGCTCATTGGCAAGAGTCTGAAGCTCACCACCGACTCGATGCATATCTTCGAGAGCGAATATACTGCCGACGTGATGTGTGGCGAGGTGGTACTCGTCAGAGTGAGCGACCTCGACGCCCTATGGAACGGCATGACGCGCCACGAGCTGGCCGAGCAACAGATGAGGATTCTCGCTGTAGAGATAGAGCGTCTGCACGCAGACTACGGTCTGAAAGCCAAGCTGACAGGACTGGGTTGGGCGATCTTCCTGATTGTGGTCCAGATTCTGTTCTTCATCCTGACAGCACGTCTGTGCCGCTATCTGCGCAAGCGCATCATGACAGACATCAACCATCGTCTGAAGCCACTCATCATCAAAGGCTACGAACTGCTGAACATCTACCAGCAGAAGCGCATCCTGCTGTTTCTGACCCGCGTCCTGCAGGTCTGGCTGGTAGTTGTCCAGCTATTCATCTCGTTGCCCCTGCTGTTCAGCATCTTCCCTGAGACGGAGAAGTTTACCGTCAACATGATCAACTATGTGTGGAGTCCGCTGCGCGACATCGCCTTATCGCTGATTCGCTACTTCCCGAATCTGGTGAAGATCGTGGTCATCATCTTTGTGGTGCGCTATATCACAAGAGGCTTGCGCCATATCTTCGACGAGATATCAAACGGACGACTCAAGATTGAGGGATTCTATCAGGACTGGGCACAGCCCACCTATCATATTATCCGCATCTTCATCATCGCCTTCTCACTGGTTGTCATCTGGCCTTGGCTGCCAGGTTCGGAGTCGGGTATCTTCAAGGGCGTCAGCATCTTTGTCGCTGCCCTCTTCTCGCTGGGATCGACAACAACCATTGGCAACCTGGTGAGCGGTATCATCATCACCTATATGCGCCCCTTCCTGGTAGGCGACTATGTGCGCATTGGAGAACAAGAGGGTGTCGTCATCGAGAAAAACGCCTTCATCACGCGACTAAAGGATATCAAGGGTAATCTGGTGACCGTTCCCAACAATTCGATACTGTCGATGCAAACGGTAAACTATACCGCAGCGGTGCGACACGGCAAGGGCAGCATCGTACACTCCGCATTCACCTTCACCTATCATGTGCCGCGTGAGACGGTAGAGAGCTATCTGCTGGAGGGAGCCGAACGCTGCAAACTACTATTGAAGAAACCCAAGCCCTTCGTGCTATACACCGCACTGGAAGACTTCTATACGCGTTACGAAATCAATGGCTATACAACAGAGACGGAACGCCTGTTTGATGTCTATTCAGAACTGCACAAGAACATCATCGACGTGTTCCATGAGCACAACCTCGATCCGACCTCATCGCATTTTATCAAGATGCAGGAGTTGAAATAAAAAAAGAAGTCCGACAGAATCGGACTTCACTTTTGTTAGTTGCGGAGGCAGGATTCGAACGTGCGACCTCCAGGTTATGAGCCTGGCGAGCTACCAACTGCTCCACTCCGCGATGTTTTTTCTTAAGCGGCTGCAAAGGTACGACTATTTTTTGGAATATGCAAATATTTTGCAGGAAAATCGCAAAAAATTGGTATTTTGACACTTTTATGACAGAATTATTTGGCTATTTCGGAAGTATTTTCTAATTTTGCACATCGTACATATTATGTGCAATTCATGAATAATCAGGAGGAATAAAAGCATGTCCATATCAAAGACACGACAAAAACTGGTGGATGTAGCACGTCAGCTGTTTGCCAAGAACGGTCTGGAGAATACAACGATGAACGACATCGCGCAAGCTTCAGGCAAGGGACGCCGTACGCTCTACACCTATTTCAAATCCAAGGACGACATCTATTATGCGGTCATTGAATCAGAGTTAGAACGCCTGTCAGACCAACTCGACGAGGTGGCAACCAAGCGTATTCCCCCTCAGGAGAAAATCATCGAGCTGATATACCTTCACCTGAGCATGATCCGTGAAACGGTAGTGAGAAACGGCAACCTACGTGCCGAGTTCTTCCGTAACATCTGGATGGTGGAGAAGGTTCGCAAGAATTTCGATGATGCCGAGATTGAGCTGTTTCGCAAGGTCTATACCGAAGGTAAGGAGGATGGCGAGTTCGACATTGACAATGTGGATCTGGTAGCCGACATCACCCACTATTGTATCAAAGGTCTGGAGGTGCCCTACATCTACGGCCGTATTGCCCACGGCATGAAGGAAGAAGACACCAAGCCACAGGTGGCGAAGATTGTGTATAGTGCGCTGGGCAAGAAGCTAAAAGGATAAAACGATAAGACATTCAAACAATAAATATCAAGTATTAAAAAGAAAATTATGGGATTATTAGAAGGAAAGACAGCGCTGATTACAGGTGCTGCACGTGGTATTGGTAAGGCTATTGCCTTGAAGTTTGCTGCTGAGGGTGCCAACATCGCCTTCACCGACCTGCAGATCAATGAAGAGACAGAGAAAGAGATTGCCGCCCTGGGTGTCAAGGCCAAGAGCTATGCCTCTAATGCTGCAGACTTTGCACAGACTGAGGAGGTCGTGCAGGCCGTGAAGGAAGAGTTTGGCAGCATCGATATCCTGGTGAACAACGCCGGTATTACAAAAGACGGTCTGATGCTGCGCATGACTGAGCAGCAGTGGGACGCCGTGATTGCCGTTAACCTGAAGTCGGCCTTCAATTTCGTACATGCCTGCACACCGATTATGATGCGCCAGCGTGGTGGTTCAATCATCAATATGGCCTCTGTTGTAGGTGTTCACGGTAATGCAGGACAGGCCAACTATGCCGCTTCAAAGGCTGGTCTGATTGCCCTCGCCAAGAGTATCGCCCAGGAGATGGGTCCGAAGGGCATCCGTGCCAACGCCATCGCCCCCGGTTTCATCGAGACAGCCATGACTGCTGCCCTACCCGATGAGGTTCGCGAGGAGTGGAAGAAGAAGATTCCCCTGCGCCGTGGTGGTCAGGTCGAAGATATCGCCAATGTAGCCACCTTCCTCGCCAGCGACTTGTCAAGCTATGTCAGCGGTCAGGTCATTCAGGTCGACGGTGGTATGAATATGTAACAAAACGAAACAAAACCAATAACTATGGATGAAGAAAAAGTACTGAACGAAGAAGCCCTTGACTTTTTGGACGAGGCGATGTTCACCTCCTCACTTATCAGTGATAAGGAGCGTCAGAACGGTAGAGTGGAAGACGTAGACGACATCTATCCGCGCACCAAGGCCGAGGCTGAGTATATGGACGAGATGCTGAATCGTGCCGAACAGGTGGCCGAGGACCGCAACGACGAGAAGTATAACGAGCGTTACTGTATGTTGCGCGAGATCGTCGACTGGTCATTGAAGCGCCATAGCACGTGGAAGTGGAGTCTGATCTGCGGTGCATTGCTGGGTGCCGGCATCTTCTACTATTTCAAGAGTGATCAGGAAGACTCTATTCTTCGTGCCAAAGCTGAACGCGAGCAGGTTGAGCAGTGGAAGACCGTCAAGGTGGCACCAACAGCCTATGACAAATGTCCTGACCAGCATGCCAACGATGCCTGGACACTGCGTCTCAGTACCGCTGAGAAGTACAAGATGTACACGCTTATCGACTACAAGCAGAGGACAGAGAGTTCTTTGAGAGAGGTCAGCGAATATAAGCAGAAGGCCGATACTGCCAAGCTTGAGGAGAACAAGGAGAAGTATCTGAAGCAGGTGAAGTACTATGAAGAGTCTGCCGCCAAGAACCGTGCTAAGTATGACTCTATCAATGCAATGGACTTCGCACAGGTGCATGAGATGGCTAAAGCCGACTTGGCTCGACGCGTAGACAGCGAGGTATCGCATGGTAACACCTTGAGAAACTATATGATATACCTGTTGATACTCATTCCGCTGTATATCATCACGGGGTATCCTCACGGCTACTCCATCACTCGCCATCGTCGCCGCTCAGGCTGTATGAACATCTTCCAAAAGATAGGCTTCGGTATCGCCTCTTTCTGTTTCGGTACTGGACTGGCTATGAGTCTGTTGCCTGACTACAAGGTGAAGACCACTTACACAGATGGTTCTACCTCGACACATACCGAGTCAGACCCAGGCAACATCATCATCATCGTACTCAAGGTGGGTCTGATGATTGCTGGTGCCTTCATCTTCTGCTTCGTTTCCTCCGTCATCATGACTGTCGAGACGGCCTATGGTCTCTTTGAGAACTTCAACTGGTCGGGTTGGTTCAAGAAAATCAAGCCTGCACCAAAGGAGTCTGCCACCGCTATGGCTCAACAGAATACTGAAGCATAATTATCACGTTAAAAAATAAATCACAATGTTTAACAACGGATTTTTTCGCTTCCTGACGAGTGGTTTCGGAACAGGAACAGCAGCCGGTAAGGCTTTCGGATGGACTATTGCTCTTTGTCTGATAGGTATATGGATTCTCTGGTGGATTGTGAAGAAGATTTTCCAAGCCTTCAATAAGGAGAAAGTAGAAGAACAAGAACAATAACATCGATACTCACTTTTCATTATGTCAGGCACGCCAAAAGGCTGTTGCCTGACATTTTTTTGTCTAAAATTTGGAAGTTTCCTTCCTTCTTTGTAAATTTGCAGCTGTTATGCGAGTATGCTACGAGGATAATCATATCATCATCGTCTATAAAGAGAGCGGTGAGATTGTGCAGGGCGACAAGACGGGCGACACGCCACTGTCGGAAACCGTCAAGGCCTACATCAAGGAGAAGTACCAGAAACCTGGAGCCGTTTTCCTGGGTGTGACCCATCGCCTTGACCGTCCAGTCTCAGGACTGGTGGTCTTTGCACGTACCTCGAAAGCGCTGACTCGTCTGAACAACATGTTTCGCGACGGAGAGGTGCACAAGACCTACTGGGCAATCGTAAAGTCCTTGAGGAGCGAGGAGCGTGGAGTGAGGAGTGAAGAGTGTGGAGTGACGAGTGAGGAATGGCATACACTTGAGCACTGGCTGGTTCGCAATGAACAGCAAAACAAGTCGTATGCCTACGACCATGAGGTGCCACGTTCGAAGAAGGCTGTGCTGCGCTATCGCGTCATTGGCCACTCCGACCGTTACTCGCTGGTCGAAGTGCAACTGCTGACAGGCCGCCATCATCAGATCCGCTGTCAGCTGGCTACTATCGGCTGTCCGATCAAAGGCGACCTGAAATACGGTGCACCTCGTAGCAATCCAGATGGCAGCATCTCGCTGCTCTCACGGCGTGTGGAGTTCATCCATCCCGTATCGAAGGAGTTGATAACCATCGAGTCTCCGTTGCCTGCCGACCCGTTATGGTCGAGTATGAACATAAATCGTTAGGGTTATGAAGAAAGTGTTTTGGTGGATATTGGGCATCCTGCTGAGTCCCATTCTGCTGTTTGTCATATTGACCATTCTGCTCTACCTGCCACCTGTGCAGAACTGGGCAGTAGGCAAGGTCACCGCCATCGCCTCAGAGAAAACAGGTATGGAGATTACTGTGGGGCATGTCGACCTGTCATTCCCCCTTGACCTTTCTATCGACCGTTTCCGCGTCGTACAGACAACCGATACCATTGCCGATGTAGAGCGCATGGTGGTGGATGTGCAGTTGTTGCCCCTCATCAGCAGTAAGGTGGTCATCAACGAACTGGAAGTCACCAATACCTCTCTGAATACCAGCGACTTCGTAGCTGCTGCACACGTCAAGGGACGCTTCAGCCGTCTCTTTATGACCAGCAAGGGCATCGACCTCGACCAGCAGACAGTGGAGCTCAACGGCACACGTCTGGAGGAGGCCTTCCTCGATGTGCAGCTCAACGACTCTGTGCCAGAAGACACCACAACCAGCGAGAACTTCTGGAAGATACATATTGACAGCATCGCTGTCGTACGCTCCGACCTTGTGCTCCACATGCCGGGCGACACGATGAGCGTCAACACCCATCTGGGAACCCTCACCGCCCGCGAGGCATACATCGACTTGGAGAGTCAGACCTATACCGTTGGCAGCGTAGACCTCGAACATGGCCGTGTGCAGTATGACCAGAATTTCGAGCCTCGCATCGAAGGTCTCGACTACAACCATATCGACCTCAGCGACATCCAAATTGGTATCGACTCCATCTACTACCACGACCCCACCCTACGGCTCCATATGCGCCAGGTAGCCCTCAAGGAGAAGAGCGGTCTGCAGGTGACCCACCTGTCAGGCCCGATTGTGATGGAAAACGGTGCTGTCCGTCTGCCTAAGTTCCGTCTCTCCACCCCAGACAGCGACATCGACGTAGAGCTCGACATGCCTCTGTCGCTCATGGAGAAGATAGACCCTGGCAAGATGCGCCTGCGCCTGAATGCCCAATTGGGCAAGCAAGATCTGATGCGCTTCATGGCCGATATGCCACCTGCTTTCCAACAGAACTGGCCACAATACCCATTGACCGTCAGCGGACTGGTACGCGGCAACATGCAGCATATGGATTTCCAAGATTTGGAGATATCACTGCCTACTGCATTCTCGGCAACTGCCCGCGGCTTCGCGGCTAACCTTGACGATCCAGAGCGCCTGCGTGCTGATGTGCAGTTTACGGCACGCACCCAAAACCTAGGCTTCGTGATGGCCATGCTACCTCGGGACATGCAACGCAACTATCGCATCCCGCCACTCTCAGCCCAAGGACGCGTGAAGGCCGATGGTCAGCAGTATTTTGCCGACATCATCGCTCACGAGGGTAAGGGAACGGTAAAGGCCAAGGGATCGTTCCATGCTGCCGCTATGCGTTACGACGCAGATATCAGCATACGCGACCTGAATGTCCATCACTTCATGCCCCACGACTCCATTTATACCGTCAGTGCTGACTTTACAGCTCACGGACAGGGCACCGACTTCTTCTCGCCTAAGACAAGACTGGTGGCCGACGGCACAATCCATCACATCGGCTATGGCAAGTGGAATCTCGACCATATCACCGCCTACGCATTTGTGAGCGACGGTAAGGCCCATGCCAACCTCGTCAGTCGCAACCCGTTGCTCAACGGTGGTGTCAATTTCGATGCCCTACTGTCAACAAAGCGTTTCGACGGCACGTTGTCTACCGACTTCCAAAAGCTCGACCTCTATAAGCTCGGCTTTGTAGAAAAGCCTCTCACCATCGGAATGTGCGGACATTTTGATGTTGAATCCGACCTCAATCAGACCCATTATGTGACAGGCCTCATCAATGACCTGACCATCAGCGATTCCGACCACGTCTATCGCCCGACAGCTGTAGAGATGCTGTTGAGGACGACACCCGATACCACCTATATGCATGCCCAAAGCGGTGACTTCATTGTCAAGGTTGACGCAGGCGACGGCTATGAACATCTGCTGCGCCAGTTTACCATCCTGAGCGACTCGGCAATGGCCCAGCTGGAGCGAAAGACCATTGACCAGCCTGCCCTGCGCCACTTGCTGCCCACCATGAAGATGCATGTGGAGAGCCAGCGCGACAACCCAGTAGTCACACTATTGAAGAGCAGCGCCGATGTCGACTTCCGCGAGTTGCTCTTTGACATCTCGATGTCATCCACTGATGGCATCAACGGAAAAGGATACCTACACTCGCTGACTGTCAGCGATATACGCCTCGACACCATCACCTTCAACCTGACGCAGCGCAAAGAGCGCCTATCCTTCGGTGGACAGGTATGCAACAACAAGAAGAATCCTCAATTTGTCTTCAATGCACTGTTTGACGGCATCATCCAGGAACGTGGTGCCACGATGGGCGTGCGCTATTACGATGCCAATGGCAAGATGGGAGCCCGTCTGGGTGCCAAGGCCGAGGTAGTCGACCAAGGTATCAACATCACCCTCGTTCCTGAGCGTCCCACATTAGGTTACAAGGAGTTTGCCGTCAACAAGGACAACTATATCTTCCTGGGTGCCTCAGGCAAGGTGAAGGCCAAGGTTGACCTGCGAGCCGATGACGGCATGGGTGTGAAGATCTATTCCGAAGAAACCGACCCCACGGCCCTGCAAGACCTCACCGTCACCCTCCATAAGTTCAACCTCGACGAAATCACCTCCGTCATCCCCTATGCACCACGCATGGCGGGTACACTGAATGGTGACTTCCACGTCATCCAGGATGCCAACAGTCAGATTTCCGTTGTCAGTGACCTGGCTGTGAACAATATGACCTACGAACGCTGTCCCATTGGTAATATCAGCACGGAGATGGTCTATCTCCAGAAGGAGGACAACGCCCATGCCGTAGAAGCTCTGCTGATGCTGGACGAGAAGGAAATCGGGCGCTTCACGGGTACCTATTATAATGAAGGTGAGGGTTCGATGGATGCCCGTCTGATGCTTGAACACCTGCCACTATCGATTGTCAACGGCTTTGTGCCCGACCAGCTCTGCGGTCTGCAAGGCTATGGTGAGGGTGAGCTCAGCGTAAAGGGTACGCCGTCGCGTCCTGTGGTAAATGGAGAGATATTCCTCTCAGAGTCTTATCTGGAAAGCATACCCTATGGTGTTAAACTGCGCTTCGATGACGACCCAGTACGCATCCAGAACTCCAACCTGTTGTTTGAGAACTTCACGGTATATGCCCATAATGACAACCCACTCAATGTGCAGGGTAATGTTGACTTCAGCAACCTTGACCGCATCATGGTCAATATGCGTATGCAGGCCAAGAATTTCCAGATTATAGGCACCAAGGAACATGCCAAGAGTGTAGCCTACGGCAAGGCCTTCGTCAATGTCTTTGCCAATGTGAAGGGAGCGTTGGACAACCTGAACATGCGTGGTCGCCTGGAGGTGCTGGGTGCTACCGATTTGGGTTATATCCTCCGCGACTCACCCATCACGACGGACAACCAGCTTGACAACCTGGTGAAGTTTACCGACTTCAGCGACACGACACAAACCGTTGTCCAGCGCCCGCCCATCAACGGTTTCCGCATGGATATGACACTCGATGTCTCCAAGGGTGCACATATCATGGCCTACCTCAATGCCGACCATTCGAACTATGTAGACCTGATGGGTGGCGGTACCTTGCGCATGCTCTACAGTCCTGCTGACAACCTGCAACTGACAGGACGCTATACGCTCTCCAACGGTGAGATGAAGTATGCACTTCCCATCATCCCGCTGAAGACCTTTACCATCCAAGACGGCTCATATATCGAGTTCAATGGGGATCCGATGAACCCGACACTGAACATCGCAGCCACCGAGCGCATCAAGTCAACCGTGACTGGCTCCAATGGTGTAGGGCGCAGTGTCGACTTCAACTGTGGCGTCAACATCACGCGTACACTCAACGATATGGGTCTGGAGTTTACCCTCGATGCTCCAGAAGACATGCAGCTACACGGCGAGTTGCAGACAATGGGTGCTGAACAGCGTGGAAAACTGGCTGTTACCATGCTCACCACAGGCATGTATCTCGCTGATGGCAATACAAAGCCTTTCTCTATGAACTCGGCACTCAGTTCGTTCCTCAGTTCGGAGATCAGCAACCTTACGGGTAATGCCCTTCGCACCCTCGATCTCTCGTTCGGCATGGACAACTCTACAGATGCCACAGGACAGACACATACCGACTACTCGTTCAAGTTTGCCAAGCGATTCCTCAACAACCGCCTGAAACTGGCGGTAGGAGGAAAGGTCACCACAGGTGCCGCCGACATGCCGGGAGGACGCAACAACTCGTTCTTCGACAATGTGTCACTCGAATATCGCCTCGACGATACTGCCAACAAGTATCTCAGCCTCTTCTTCCAGAACAACTCATACGACTGGCTTGACGGTTATACGCAGAAGTATGGCGGCGGTTTCATCTGGCGTCGCACGCTGCAGAACTTCAAGGACATCTTCCGCTTAAAAGATGACACGACGCTCCCGATGCCCATCAAGCGTCCCATAGCCACCGACTCTCTAAAAACGACAACCCATGACACGAAATAAGCTTACATCATATCTTCTCCTCACCCTATCGCTTTGGTTGATGTCCTGTTCGATGACCAAGGATATCCCTGAAGGCGACCAGCTCTTTACTGGTCTGAAGACCATTCAGTGGCAGGATGCCCAGCAGAGCGACAACCTGATTGCCACACAGGAAGAGGTGGAAGCAGCTTTGGCCACAGCCCCCAACGGTGCACTCTTTGGAAGCAGCTACTATCGTCTGCCCTTCTCCTTCGGTGTCTCCGTATGGAACAAATATGCCGAGAAGGATAGTGGCTTTGCACGTTGGATGACCAAGACCTTCGGTCGCCAACCCGTTCTCATGTCGTGGGTGAATCCGGAACTGCGTGCCTCAGTGGCTCAGAATGTACTGCGCAACCACGGCTACTTCCACGGACATGTAGATTACGAAACCATCCAACAAAAGAATCCCAAGACCGCCAAGATACAATATACCGTCACACCAGGACGTCTCTATGAGCTCGACTCAGTTGGCTATTTCGACTTTCCTGCCGAGGCAGACAGCATGATACAGTCAACCCTCAACGAGGCATATATCCATCGCGGCGACCCGTTTATTGTCTCGCGCCTTGAGGCTGAGCGCCAGCGCATCAGCACGCTCTTGCGCAACAACGGCTATTACTACTATCAGCCCGACTACGCCTCCTATCTCGCAGACACCTTTGTCGTCGATGGCAAGGCACAACTGCAGTTCCGTCTGGCTAAGGATGTACCCGTTGCAGCCACACATCCGTGGTATATCGGACGCATCAACATCAATATGAAGAAGTCGTTCATGGAACAGCCCACCGACTCGATGCGCACCCGTTTCTTCACCATCCGTTATTCGGGTAAGAAGCCACCCATCCGCCCACGTGTTCTGCTGGCCGACCTGAAGCTGCGCCCACGTCGGGCCTATAGCTATTCCGACTATTTGGAGAGTTCGAGCAAGATCAATGCCATGGGACTGTTCTCAATGACTGAGTTCTCCTTCGCACCACGTGACACTACAGCCGCTTGCGATACCCTCGACCTTACACTCAACTGTACCTTTGATAAGCCGTGGGACTTCTATGTCGAGACCAACTTCAATGCACGCACCATCGGACGTATGGGTCCTGAGCTCAAGATGGGTGTCACACGCCGCAACGCTTTCCGAGGTGGTGAGAAAATTGATGTCAATATCCATGGTTCCTATGAGTGGGCCACCGGTAATAGCTCGTCAATGAACAACTATGAATATGGTGCTGACGCCTCGGTACAGTTCCCACGCATCATTGCTCCCTTTATCAGCAGCAACAATTCACCCGTACGGCGCGACAAACAGGGTCGTATCATTCGTCGTCGCCGCTTCTACAGCACGCCAACGACACTGGCTAAGGCTGCTACCAACATCATCTATCGTCCTGGCTACTACAAGATGCATGTGGTCAGTGGTGAATGGACCTACCGCTGGCAGACCTCTGCCAACAGCCGTCATGAGTTCTCACCGCTCACCGTCAAATATCAATTTATGAACAGCCATACAGAAGAATTCGACAGGGTGATGCAGCAGAATCCCTATCTGTGGGCCACGATGCAAGACTACTTCATTCCTGAGATGCGCTATACCTATACCTACTCCAACAGTTCCTCATCGATACATCCTCTGCGTTGGGAGACCACGGTGTCGGAGTCGGGCAATGGCGTAGCACTCTATGATGTCATCACAGGTAAGCAATGGAATGACAAGGGTAAGACCATGTTCAAGAATCCCTATTCACAGTTTCTTAAACTCGAGACCGATCTCACCAAGACATGGACGCTCGATAGCCACTCCAAACTCGTCGGACATGTCAATGCCGGTATCCTCTACACTTATGGCAACAGCGACTGGGCACCCAATAGCGAACTTTTCTACGTGGGCGGTGCCAACAGCATCCGTGCCTTCTCGGTACGCGGCATCGGTCCTGGTAGTTTTCCCGGACTTGAGGACAAGGCAGCCAGCTACCTTGTACAGAATGGTGACATCAAGTTTGTCATGAATCTGGAATATCGCCGGAAATTATTTGGCAGTCTCCATTGTGCCGTATTCTTGGACGGTGGTAATGTGTGGACAATGCGCGAGACTGATAATGGCCTGCTGGCAAAAACGGACGCCACCACACGCTTCGAGCTCAAGAATCTGTTCAGTCAAATGGCAGTAGGCACTGGTCTGGGAATACGCTATGACATGGATTTCCTGATATTCCGTCTCGACTGGGGTATAGCGCTACACATGCCTTACGACACCGGCAAGTCAGGTTTCTATAATGTGCCGAGCTTCAAGAACAGCCACACCCTGCACTTCGCTATAGGCTATCCGTTCTAACCTTCTCCTTAGCTCTATAGTACGCCCTGTAGGTCGTAAATCCGCTGGCTTGGGCAGCAGTATCCATGGTTGCCTCAGGATGTTCCTTGATGTACTTCTCGTAATGCTCAAGGCGCAAGCCGTTGACATAGTTGGAAAAACCGCCAAAGCGATCTTGGAAGACCTTCGATACGTATGACCTGCTGTAGCTGCAACGAGCCACGACGTGTTCAAGCCTCAGGTGAGGATTCAGATAGCCCTCCCTGTTTTTCACAAACAACTCTATCTCAGCAGCAATACGGTTGGTACGTTCTTCTGCCAGCCCGTCTTGTTCCTCCTCCTGCTCATTATCGTCAGTGGCCACCATGGTAAACTTTCTACGCCAGGCCGGCATTACAAAGAGCAGCAGTGCTATATTCGAGATAGCCAGCAGCACATTCATCACTGCCATCACATCGGGTGAGTCGAGCAGATAGGGAGGCCACAGCAAAGGTGTAAACAATACTGGCGACAACCATACCCTACGAGCATAGTCGATAGGGAAGTCATCGGGGTTCGAGTAGTTTTCGTCGCGGGCTTCATTGATCCATAGCCACATCTTCCACATAGACCATCCTGCATAAACCATCAGTATGAGGCTCACCCCACAGCACACCTGACTCCACAAGCGGGCTCCAGAAGGTGTAAACAATCCCCCGCGCAGCCATGCATGAGCTATCAGCGGCACCATAGCTACCAACATGAGACATCCTGCCAATTGGGTCACCCTGCGCCACAGTCCGTTGCGTTGTTTCACCGTTCCGAAGAAATAGTAAAGCAACAAGCCGCAATAGAAGTAATAAGTACAAGGGAAATACGTTTTCTCCATCAACCATGCCGCTTCACTGGTCGGGTTGTAGATATAGGGCAGCAACACCGTTGCTCCCGCATAGATAATAATCTGCGCCTTACGGTCGGGCCAGATGTAATCAACCAGTTTCTTGGGAATCTGACATGTATGGAATGCTCTAACAAACGAAAACACCCAACACGTCAGCAAATACATCAGTGCCGCCAAACCGTACCAATAGTAATTGTCCATAACAAATATGCTTTATGTCTGCAAATATACAACTTTTTCATTGATTACAAGCACTTTAGGCAAAAAAAAAGGTATTATGCATTAAATTTTAGGATTAGTATTTGTATCAAACGACATGTTTTTGTACCAAATGGTATCGCTTATGTCGCAGAAAAAGTGTAATTTTGCCCACAAAATCAATTCAACCGATGAAGAACGTTAAGCATGATATCCTCCAACCCTTGCTGCAGTTATTCGCATTCGTAGCTTTGTGGTCTGTTCTGATGCTCACTTCTTGCGAGGAAAAGCACCATGTGGTGACGCAAAAGAGTGAAGCCGACAGTATGGTGAATGCCGCCTACAAGGCACATGACTACGAACGCATCCTATACCTTGCAGACACCTTACAGCATAAAGGCACGCTCTCCGACCAGAAAGCATTCTATTGGCGCGGCTATGCCTATTCGCGCATGCGTAAGATGCGCCTGGCAGAGATGGAGTGGAAAGCAGCCACCTCCAAGTCCATCGACAACATCGAAGATCTGGCATATTATGCCAAGACTGCGAATCGTCTGGCAAGTCTCCTTTTTCTGAAGTCCGACTTCGAAGGCACCATCAAAGTAGCCGTTCATGCCATGAAACTGATGGACAATCGCGACTACACCGATAATTCTGACTATGCAAACCTGCTGACATTCATTGGCAACTGCCAATTGAAACTAGGCCGTCTGCAGGAAGCCTCTTCCAGCTATTCAATGGCCTATGAGTCGTATCTGCGCATCACAGCGTCAGAAGAGCCGATCAGCAATATCTCGACAGCAATCATCGGCATGATTACCATCACCGACTCCTATGCTCAGACGGGGCATTATACTGATGCCTACATCTGGACAGAACGGTTGGACAGTATGCTTTCACACTACCGCCGTCATCCGCTGGCCGACACTATATTTATAGATAAGGAGTGGGCGCGTCTGAACTACTACCGCGGTTGTGCCCTAGAGGGCCTCAACCGTCATGAGGAAGCCGCCAAAGCCTATGAGGTAGCTCAGGCCACACAGTATTCCAAGACCAATGATGGCAACATTGAGGCAACCAACTACCTCATGACAGCCAAGCGCTGGGAGGAAGCTGCCAAGATGTTCGAGGTCTTAGAAACCCAGTTGACGCGTTACGATCTCAAGATGACCTTAGACAATATCCAGACCTACATGGTGCCTAAGTATATGGCTAACGTCGGTGCCCATCGTATCGACTCAGCTATTGCCACCGGTCAGCGCATCTGTGCGATGCTCGACTCTGCCTTGGTATGGGAACGCCAGAACACCTCTCTGGAGTTGGCGACCATCTACGATACCCAACAGAAGGAAACTGAGATCCTTGAGCAACGCGCACGACTCTCCCAGCAGCGCTTATGGATGACACTTGCTACACTGGTACTGGTCATTGTCGGTCTGACGCTCTTCATCTATTTCCGCCATCGTGCCGCTATGCGTCTGGAGATAGCTTATCGCCATCTGGAGGCCGCTAACGCCCGTGCAGAGGAGTCATCACGCATGAAGAGTGATTTCATCCAACAGATTTCCCACGAAATCCGCACGCCGCTGAATATTCTGTCGGGATTTGCCCAGATCATCACCTCGCCCGATATGGAGCTTGATGATGCCACCCGCGCAGACATCAACCGCCAGATTACGGAGAATACCGACCGCATCACAGGTATGGTCAATAAAGTGCTGGAACTCTCTGATGCAAAGAGTCAGACCATCATCGAGCGTACCGACACCGTGACACCTCTGGAAATTGCCGTCGATGCTACCGACAGATCGGGTATCGCCAAGGCTCCACACTTAAGTTATGACCTTCAGTTGTCACCTGAGGCCAAGTCCATCAAGCTTCAGACCAACAAGACAGCTGCTGTCCGTGCGCTCTCCCTCTTGCTCGACAATGCGCGCAAATTCACAGCTCCCCCTGAGTCGCAACAGCATCACGACAAATTACAAAAGAAGAACGCTCTGCTGTTTATTTCGGTAGTCGGCAAGCAGGTGTTCTTTGCCATTGAGGATACGGGCACCCGTATTCCTGCGAGCGAAGCAGAGCATATCTTCGAGGAGTTTATCCAGCTCGACGAGTACTACAACGGTACAGGTGTCGGTCTGACCATTGCACGATCACTGGCTCGCCGTATCGGAGGTGATATCCGTCTCGATACAGCATATACAGCAGGAGCGCGGTTTGTGCTCACCCTGCCCTATGAGGCCTAGCCCCTGTAATGTCTCGAAGATGAAAGATTAAAAGTTCACACCCACATTGACGAAGAGGCTGCGATTGCGAACTGCATCAAAGTCACTCTTGCCAATATTGGTAATACCGAAATCGAAGCCTATCTCTGCATACAACATCTGATATTCAAGGCCGCAGCCTACACGCAAGCCACAGTCGAAACGGTTAAAATGATTGTATGATGATACAGAAGAACGGTCATCGATATTACGTGTATAAGTCTTGGTCTGTCCAGCGATGCCCAATCCGAAGTATCCTCCAAAGAATGGCATCACATACAAGTCGTCAATGATATCAAAGCCGTATTTTACGACGATAGGTGCTTCCAGATATGACAGTCGATAAGTGATCTTCTCAACTGTTTTGTCATTGATACTTTTCTCACCACCCTTTTCAGAGTACATGATACCAGCTTCCAGCCACAGAGGCATTGAATTTGCCAATTGATGGCCATAGACAGCTCCGAAAGCCCAACCCGTCTTGCTGTCAGTATCGACTTCCGCCATATCACTGGATAATGACGCAACATTCAGGCCTAAACGGACGCCATAATAGCTTTCGGTATCGTTATGATTGTAGCGGCTACGGCTACGGTTGGTATTAAACTGTGCGAAGGCAGGCATCACAAGTGCTGCCATCAGTATCAATGTAAATAGTTTCTTCATGTTGTTTTATCCTTTGTTTAGCTTATTTGGCTGCAAAGATAATGCAAAATGAGCGAAAACCAAAATTATTTGCCAAGAAATTTGGCATCGAGATAACTCTGGAACGTCTCCTTAAACATATCGCCAATGGGCAGGAAGGTCTCCTGATCCATGATGACCCGGTTTTTGTTGACCTCCTGAATCTTGTCGAGATTGATGATGTAAGAGCGGTGGATACGCATGAAATTAGCAGGCAGCCGTTCCTCTAACTTCTTCATCGAGAGCAGGGTAATAATGGGCTTGGCCTCTCCATCGATATACACCTTCAGATACTCGCTCATGGCTTCCACATAGCGGATAGCAGGGATAGAGACCTTTACGATGCGGTATTCCGTTTTCAGGAAGATAGTATCATCGCTCCCCCCTCCTCCTAAATTAGGAGACAGACGCTCTTTGAGGCGTGATGCCGCTCTCTGAAAGTCCTGCAGGCCGAAGGGCTTGAGCAGATAGTCAACAGCATCTACCTTGAAACCCTCTACGGCATATTCAGCATATGCGGTGGTGAAGACAATAAGTGGCGGTGCCGAGAGCGACTTGACAAAATCCATGCCATTGAGGTCGGGCATATTGATGTCGCAGAAGATGGCATCGACAGTGTCGTTCATCAGAAACTGTCGTGCCTCAAGAGCGCTCTGGCACTGGGCAGCCAATTCGAGATAGGGAACTTTGCCGATATAGGCAGCAATCTGCTGGAGCGCCAGAGGCTCGTCGTCAATGGCCATGCATCGTATCATGTCAGCGGGAGTGTTAGTTCGACGGAATATACGCCGTCGGCGTCGTTTATATTTAGCGTAAAGTTATTGTCATAGAGCAGGTTTAGACGTTGTTTAACATTGGCCAACCCTACCCCGCCCTTTTCCTGATTGGGAGTGTCAGCCTTGGAGTTACGGCATACGAAGTGCAACTGGTGGTTATCAACATCGGCACGGATGTCGATAAACGAGGCATGCTGGTAGCTAATGCCATGCTTGAAGGCGTTCTCAATGAAACTGATAAGCATCAGTGGTGGCACCGTCTTGTCTGGAGCCTCAGCAGGCAAATCGACACGAATGTCCACCTTATCGGTATAGCGTAGCTTCATCAGCGTGACATAGTGGCGGATGAAGTCAAATTCGCGTGTGAGAGGCACCCCGTTCTTGTCACCTTCATAGAGAATGAAGCGCATCATTCTCGACAATTCCAGAATGGTGGTCTTGGCCTTTTCTGGGTCGATGTCCACCAATGCATGAATATTGTTGAGCGTGTTCATAAAGAAATGGGGATTAATCTGATACTTCAGATACTCCAGTTGCTGCTCCAGATTCTCTTTTTCCAGGGCGACGAGTTTCTTCTGGTCGATGCGGTTCTTGAAGAAGAACTTCACACCAAGGTTCATGCCGAACATCAGGACGAGGATGACCACGGCCACAATGTCATGCTGACCGATAAATGCCGGTGGCACGTGGCGACGCGGACGGAACTCACCACGTGGCTCTCTTGGTAGTTTGCCTTCTTCTGCAAAGGGCGGACGCTCACCATCCATCGGCTGCTCCATCTTATGTGGACGGAAGTCGCGCTTCATCATCTGCGGGCGGTGCGTACACTGATAGGCCACGAAGACCGTCAGTATAGCACCCACCAGTGAGGCATAGAGAATGCGTCTCTGCTGATAGACCAAGAGGGGAGCCAGGAAGAAGTTATGGACGAGGAAGATACCGAGGAATACCGCAAAGAGGCGCCATATCATCCATATCTCCCTCCAATCGAAGGTGATATCGGTATCGCTAACGGTACGTAGATACAACGTCAGCACTGGAGCAGCAAAGAGCATGCCCCAGAGTGCCAAGTATATCACGTTCTCATGTCGCGACTGTATCTTCATGCATTGAAATAAACGCAACATCTTCAGATTTATTGTATTGTTTCAAGTCATAATTAACCACTTACCATCTGCCACCAGGGCCACCACCCATACCGCCAGGGCCACCGCCCATCTGACTGCTGATAGTATTTGAGGCCGTGACATTCTGCGTTGAGTTGCCCAATGTCAGCGTATAGCTACTGCCACTCTTCATGTCTGGAGCCGTCACAAGAATGGTGCCATTACTATTGGAGTATGGCGGCATGGTAAAGGTTGCCAAAGTTGTCGAACCGCTGGCAATGGTGACGGTACTGTTGGCACTGACCGATCCAGAGGTCTGCACTAGTCCTTGTGAGGTAGAGCCGAGTCTGGCATCGATGCGTCCGCCGATAGCAAAGATATTACCTCCTGTGATGTAGAGCGCATGGCTCTCGTCAGAGTCGATGCCGGCTTCAGTGCCACTTGCACCATAGGCAATAATGGTACCTCCCTTGAAATATAGGTTACCGTTGGCATCGATACCGTCGTTATTGAGTCCTACAGCTACCACAGTACCTCCACTGACAGTGAGGTCGCCGGATGAGTTGATGGCATCATCGTAAGCTGCTACCATTACACTGCCTCCCGTGATATCAAGTGTGCCCTTGCTTTCGATGCCCTCACCGTTGGTGCCTGCGGTACGTACCATCACATCTCCACCCGTGATATTCAGCACACCATGTTCGTTCTTTGTTCCGATCTTGATACCCTTAGGCGACGAGGTGTAAGCATCGTCCAGATTGTCGGTATTGCCCTTGTAGTTGTGATTCTCAGTGGTGCCATTGCTGTAGTAGAGGCCACCAGTGGTGATAACACGAATCTTGCCACCGTTAATGTAGCCCTCCCAGTCAGCCTTCAGGCCCTTTCCGCCACTGCCTGTTGCCTTAGCATATACCTCACCACCGTTGATGGTCAGCACGCTGTCACACTTGATGCCACAGGCCGCCTTTGTTTCCATGTCTTCCTCGTCCCACTCGCCATTGCCTGTAGCCAGCACGGTAGTACGTCCGCCATTGATGGTGATGTTATAGTCACAATTGATAGCCTTTGCTCCCAGTCCAGCCGTCTCCACATTGATGATACCACCGTTGATAACTGCATCCGACGCCTTAATGCCGTGGTTAGTAGCATTGACATACACGTTGACGCCCTTGTCGAATACCACATAGCTCTTTGCATGGATGCCGTTGTTGTAGGTGGCATTCACAGTGAGCGAACCTGTACCACTAAACAATATCTTGCCTTTGCCATAGAGAGCACTCTTATGGTCCTCAACAGTGCCGTCAGTCAGCGTGTTGCTACCCGTCAGCACAACATAGGCAGCCTTCTTGCTGTCTAGATTGAGCGCTGTCGACTGCGAATTGGTGATGTTCGTACCATTCAGGTTCACCTCATAGTCGGCACTGCCTCCAATGGTCAACGAACCGTCGGTAGTTGTACCACTCACCACATAGCAGACGCCCGTTGTCTTGCCATGGTCTGCAGTGACGTATTTGCCATCGGTAACAGTGATGGTTACACCGTTCTCCGTCTTCTCCACAGGGTTAGCCATATCGATAGCTACCGTTGTTGTGAAGCTCTGCGTGCTGATGGCGTCGTTGGCTTCGGGATAGGTGGCTGTCGCCACATCAGAAGGCTCCGCTGTTGTCTTGTCAATGGTGATATCGAAGGTGCTCAGCTCACCTGTAGCCTCCGTCACAGCACCACCGCCTGTCGTGCCGCCACCATTATTAATGATACCTCCCTGATACCAATCATTCGCATTGTCTTTCGTACATGCCGCCAACACCACCATAGCAGTTGTCAGCATTGACATCATCATGATCTTTTTCATTTTTGCAATTTGTTTTGTGATTACCTATTTATTATTTATTTGCCACAAAGGTAACAAAGAACTGGATGTTCCCCAAATCTTTTCAGCGAACCGGTCGTTTTATTCAACGAAAATCGGAAATAAATTCCAATTTTCACACTACTTTCTCAGGATTTATAGTTATCTTTGCAGCATGATAGCTATAAAGAGAATAGGACTATTGCCACGCATCATGCTGGCTATCGTATTGGGTATCGTACTAGGACTATTTCTGGGCGAGCCCATAGTACGCGTCTTTGCAACCTTTAACGGTTTGTTTAGTCAACTGCTGGGATTCCTCATTCCACTCATCATCATCGGACTAGTGACCCCTGCCATTGGAGAAATAGGACGGACAGCAGGCAAACTGTTGCTGGTGTCGATAGCAATCGCTTATGCCGATACGGTATTCTGTGGCGTCCTGTCGTATGGTGTCGGACAACTGTGCTTCCCTGCCATGGTGGGACAGGTGGCTACAACAGGCGTAGAAGGGGCTTCAGGCAATATCGCTCCCTACTTCCAGCTACAGATTCCCCCTATCGTCGATATCATGGCGGCACTCATCTTCTCGTTTATCTCAGGCATCTGCATCGCCTACTGCCAACTACCCACGCTGAAGGCTGGAGCCCAGGAGTTCCGCGAGGTGGTGACCAGAACCATCCACTATCTGATTATCCCGCTATTGCCGCTCTATATCTTCGGCATCTTCCTCTCCATGACATTCACGGGACAAGTGTGGCATATCCTCTCCGTATTCTCACGTGTCATTTTGATTATCTTTGCCCTCCATATCTTTGTATTGCTCTATCAGTATGTTGTGGCAGGTGTCGTCGTGCACCGCAATCCACTGCGTCTGCTATGGAACATGCTGCCTGCCTACATGACGGCATTGGGTACCAGCAGTTCAGCAGCTACGATTCCCGTGACGCTACGCCAGACTATCAAGAACGGGGTGAGTGAGGACATAGCCGGTTTCTGTATCCCACTGGGGGCGACCATCCATATGTCGGGATCAGTGCTAAAGATCGTGTCGTGCGCGCTGGCCATCTGTTTGCTACAGGGCATCCCATACAACTTCGGTATCTTCCTCCACTTCATCCTTATGCTTTGTGTCGTCATGGTTGCAGCACCTGGAGTCCCTGGCGGCAGCATCATGGCAGCACTGGCACCACTGGCGAGCATCCTCGGTTTCACCCCCGACCAGCAAGCACTGATGATAACGCTCTATATCGCAATGGACTCGTTTGGTACGGCCTGCAACGTAACGGGCGATGGTGCCATAGCCCTTCTGATATCGAAAATCTATGAGAAGAAACATGATTAGATGGAGGCGGCATACCCTTTTCATGAGGCTGCCTGCGTGGATAACCTGTATGGTAGTGACAATGACTGCCGGTGCACAACAGCGCATCGTCATGCCTGCAGCATTACAGCGAGGTGACACAATAGCCATCGTGTCACCTTCGAGTGCGACAGACTCTGCGACGATTGCCAAGGGCTGTAACACGTTGCGTGAATGGGGTTATGTACCTATAGTGGGTACCCATGCGTTGAACGAATATCATGGTTTTGCGGGAACAGCAGACGAACGGGCGGCAGACTTATTATGGGCACTCAAGGATTCAACGGTAAAAGCCATCCTATGCAGCCGTGGCGGCGATGGTGCCGTACAGGTACTCAAGCATATCCCACTGGCTACGTTCACCCAGCATCCCAAATGGCTGATGGGCTTCAGCGACGTCACAGCCCTGCATAGTGCAGAGGTGTCGGCAGGCGTGATGAGCCTCCACAGTTCGATGTGTGACGGCATCTCCATGCGTGGTGAGCGCGACAAGGTGAACAGCATCCTACGACGGCTATTACGCGGAGAGCTGCCCACCTACCAGGTTCCCGCCCATCCGCTGAATCAGCAGGGTGAGGCAACAGGCATACTGGTGGGTGGAAACTTCTCGGTATTCGAAGGGTTAGCGGGGTCGGACTATGACTTCCTGAACCGTGCAAACGAGGGGCTTATTCTTTTTATAGAGGATATGGCCGAAGGGATGATGAAGGTTGACCGCATGCTGCATCATCTGGAAATTCGTGGCATTCTGCAGCGCCTGAAAGGCATTGTGGTGGGACACTTCTCGAAATACAAGAGCCCCGAGAACGGTTTTACCAGTATGTACGACATGTTGCACGAATACCTGCAACACTATGACATCCCTGTATGCTATGACTTCCCCGTGGGACATCATAGCGGTTTGAACTATCCAATGATTGAGGGGTGCAAGCTACACATGGTCGTCAGTGACAAGGGTACCACGCTGACCTTTCAGCGTTGAAAAGCCTGCCCAGGAAAAGAAATCTACACAGGCAGTCTTTTTATTTCAGCAGCAGCTCCACAGGACAATGGTCGCTACCGAGAATCTCGGTATGTATCGAGGCGTCGGCAATACTTTCGCGCAGGCGCTCGGAGGTGACAAAATAATCGATGCGCCACCCGGCATTCTTCTGGCGGGCCTGGAAGCGGTACGACCACCATGAGTAGGTGACCTGCTCAGGATACAGCGTACGGAAGGTATCGATAAATCCACAGGCCAGCAGGTCGCTGAACTTCTCGCGCTCTTCATCGGTGAAACCCGCATTCATGCGATTGGTCTTCGGATTCTTCAGGTCAATCTCCTTATGAGCCACATTGAGGTCGCCACAGAGGATGACGGGCTTTTGCTGGTCGAGACGCTTCAGATAGCTGCGGAAAGCATCCTCCCACGACATGCGGTACTCCAGACGCTTCAAACCATCCTGCGAGTTGGGTGTATAACATGTCACGAGATAGAAGTCGGGCATCTCAAGCGTGATGACACGTCCTTCGTGATCGTGGATATCTATGCCGATGCCGTATTCTACTGACAGTGGTTGGTGCTTGGTGAAGATGGCGGTACCCGAGTAGCCCTTCTTTTCGGCATAGTTCCAATAGGAAGTGTAGCCCTCAAACTGAAGGTCGAGCTGCCCCGCCTGCATCTTGGTCTCCTGCAGACAGAAGAAGTCAGCATCAAGTGCCTTGAAAATCTCGCTGAAACCCTTGCCCTCGCAAGCCCTCAAGCCGTTCACGTTCCATGATATCAATTTCATCATCGCAGCAATGAAGTTTTAAGATTAATCAGATGCCGAGACCACCCTCATAGGAGGCATCAACGGCTTTTGACTGGAGAATACGCGAATATGGCGGTACATCGTGGGTGAGCCAGATGTTACCACCAATGGTAGAATGGTGTCCGATGGTGATACGTCCAAGTATAGAGGCATTACTATAGACAGTCACATAATCTTCGATGATAGGATGGCGCGGTACGTTGAGCATGTTGCCGTCAGCATCGTACTTGAAACTCTTGGCACCCAGCGTAACACCCTGATAGAGTGTAACGTGAGAACCGATGATGCAGGTCTCTCCGATAACGACACCCGTACCGTGGTCGATAGCGAAGTACTCACCTATCTGAGCACCTGGATGGATATCGATACCCGTCTTGGAATGGGCCTGTTCGGTGATAATGCGCGGAATAACGGGTACCTTCAGTTCATGAAGGCGGTGGGCGATACGATAATGCGTCATTGCGTTAACCACGGGGTAACAGAAAATTACCTCACCATAGTTGGGGGCAGCAGGGTCGTTGTCGAACATAGCCTGGATGTCAGTATAGAGCACACGCTTCAGCTCGGGCAGTGTATCAATAAACGCCAATGCCAACCGTTCAGCCTCAGCATAGACCGTCTGCTTAGTAGCTGTCGAGGTACAATCGTCGCAAAACTGGAGACCATGGGCAATTTGCTTAATCAGCAAGCGGCACAGTTCCTCCATGTGCACGCCGATGTTGTACGAGCGCAGCGTCTCGTCGGGCTGTCGCTTGTTGAAATAGTCGGGGAAGATAATGGTCTTCACCAGCGACACAATCTGTTTTACTTGCTCCACAGACGGCAGGGGAGCCTCTGTGGCAGGCATCATGCTCACCTCCTGTTCGGTATGACGGGACAGCAGGGTGACATTCTTAAGCAGTATATCGTTACCTTTTATATCCATACTGGCTGCAAAGGTACAACTTTTTTTTATTATGACAACGTATGAACGTCGAAATATTGTTGTATCTCTTCCTTATAACTGTCAGAAATGGGAATGCGATGTTCGCCATATACGATATGGAAACGCTCGATGGACTTCGCCTTGGGCATGTGTGCGATATAGCTGCGGTGAGTACGCAGGAACTCGGGACGGGGCAGATAGTCCTCAATCTTCTTCATATTCATCAAAGTCATCACCTCTCTTCCGTCGTTCAGGTAGAAACGGATATAATCCTTGAGTCCCTCAATAAAGAGGATATCGTCGAGCTCCACACGGATGAGTTTGTAGTCGCTCTTGACATACATGAAGCGGTCGTTGGCGTAAGCCTGCTGTTTCTGCTTAAAGGTGAACCAGTCGAGGGCCTTGTTGGCTGCCTTCAGAAAATCATCGTATGACACAGGCTTCAGCAGATAGTCGAGCGCCGATACCTTATAGCTTTCAATGGCATACTGTTGGAAGGCGGTGGTAAAGATGACCTTAGTCCCCTCAGGCAAAATCTTAGCAAATTCGATGCCTGAAAGCTCTGGCATCTGAATGTCAAGGAATAACAGCTGTGCTGGGTGTTCACGGAGCTCTTTCATCGCTTCTATAGCGCTACCGTAAGTACCGATGAGGTTAAGGAACGGAGCTCTCTCTGCATAGCTCTTCAGCAGACTTGCTGCCAAAGGCTCGTCGTCGATAATGGCGCAGTTAATCATCATAGTGTAATAGTAATTTGGGATTGATATACTTTTTTATCGTCGCTCTCCCCTTTCTCCCATATATAACGATTGGGGTAAGACAATTCAAGACGGCGCTGCACCTGCTGCAGGCCGATGCCGTGACCGCTTCGGTCTTGGGCAGTCTTGGGGTAGTTAGAGTTACTGATGTCACACACAAGTGTATGATCATCGGCAGTGATGTCGATATGGATGAACGAGGGCTCCGTAGGACTGATGCCATGCTTGAAGGCATTCTCTATTAGTGAGATGAAGAGCATTGGAGCAATCTGTATCGAATTGGAAACGGACATCTTGGTGTTAAACCTGATATCCACGGCAGTCGACAGCCGGATACGCATCAGATTGACGTAGTTCTCAAGGAAGGCCACCTCATCCTTCAGCGGTACCGTAGGCTGCTGGTAGTCATAGAGGATGTGACGCAACATCTTGGAGAGTTCCTGGATAGCCGTCTGGGCCTTCGTCGCATCAAAGGCAGTGAGGGCATAGATGTTGTTGAGCGTGTTGAGCAGGAAATGGGGATTGATCTGGTTGCGAAGATTGGTCAATTCTGCCTGTGCACGGGCGGCTTCGGTCGCTTTCAGTTTCTGGTCGGCAGTCACCCAACGGCGTGCCAAGGCCAAGGCGGTGGCACCTGCTGCGAAGACGGCCAGATTGAGACTATCGCGCAGAATATATGTAATGGTACCCAAGACATCATTATAATTCCTATTCAAATAAGGCATGTAGAGGTCATTAGCCCAATCCATCCAATAGTGCAAAAAAGTGCCCAGGACGATAATGAGTACTACGTTAATCAGCAAGTCGTAGCGATGCTTGCCTGCCACAAAGTATTTGGGTGCCAAATAGAAATAGTTCAGATAGAACACGACCATCAGCAAAAGTGGCTGCATAGACAGCATGATATAGTGGGGCAAGGTGATACCCGTACCTCTCCAAAAGGTCAGAGGCGAGAGAAACATGAATGCCCACAGCGTAATATGACAAGCACCTGCCAAGTGCTTATTCATAGAGAACTCAAAATTATACTTACTCATGCCTGATGGCTTCTATAGGATCCATGTTAGCGGCTTTCTGGGCAGGGATGTAACCAAAGAGCACACCGATACATACACATACGAAGAACGATACATAGATAGACCAGGCAGGTACACTCGACGGCATGCCCAGCATACCCAGACAGCCGCTTGCCGAACAGCCCACCAGGATGCCGATGAGTCCGCCGGTGACGGATATCAGTACCGACTCGATAAGGAACTGCAGCGAGATAACTGGTCCTGTGGCACCTACTGCCATACGCAAGCCAATCTCCTTGGTACGTTCCGTCACCGAGACAAGCATGATGTTCATGATGCCGATACCAGCCACCAACAGCGAGAAAGCTGCGGCAACGACGAGGATGAGTGTGACGGTATCCATCGTCGATGACATGGTTTCCATCATCTCGGCCTGGGAGCGGATGGTAAAGTCGTCGGCAGCCTCACCCTTTAGTTTGTGGTTGTCGCGCAGCATCTGCGTCAGCTCTTCGATGGCGGCATCAGAGAGTTCCTCAGTGATGGCCGAACAGACAATACTCGAGAAGTAAGTCTGGGCGGCAATACGCTTCATAACAGTGGTATAAGGGGCTATGATGACATTGTCCTGATCCATACCCCACGAGTTATAACCCTTCGACTTCAGCACACCCACGACACGCATGGGGATGGACTTAAAACGGATGGTCTTACCGATGGGATCGTGGCCGTTGAAGAGTTCCTTGACAATCGTGGCACCGATAACACACACCTTGGCGGCTTTCTTGACATCCTCTTCAGTGAAGCAATCACCTTCTTCAACTGTCCACAGCTTGATATCGAGATAATCGGTAGACTCACCATACATCGAGGTATTGGTATTGTTGTTACCATAGATTACCTGACCACTGGCAGTCACCTCGGGTGACACCTTGGTCACGAACTTCTTCTCACGCATGATGCGTTCATAGTCGGCCATCTTCAGCGTCTGCATGGCTGAAGGATCCTGACGTACACCACCTCTCATGTCAGCACCAGGACGAATCGTCAGCAGGTTGGTACCCATGGTCGACAGTTCCTGACGGATGCTCTCCTTGGACCCTTGTCCGATAGACATCATGATGATGACGGCTGCCACACCGATGATGATACCCAACATTGAGAGGAATGAGCGCATCTTGTTGTTGGCAACAGCACGGATACTTATTTTAAATAGGTTCGTTATGTTCATTGTTTTCTTTTTTCGAGGTTTGCTTAATCATCCACTGGCGCAGGCAACTTGGCCAGTGCCTCGGCAGCCGACTTGATATTCTCGTTGATAGTATCCTCGCGGATCTTACCATCGCGCAGGTTAATATTACGGCTTGAATACTCAGCAATCTCCGGATTGTGGGTGACGAAGATGATGGTATGCCCCTGGCGGTACAGTTCCTGGAAAAGTACCAGCATCTCAAAAGAGGTACGCGTATCGAGGTTACCGGTGGCCTCGTCAGCCAACAGCACGGCAGGATCGTTGACCAGTGCACGGGCGATGGCGACACGCTGCATCTGTCCACCCGACATCTGATTGGACTTATGCTCCAGACGGTCGCCTAAGCCGACTGCCTGCAGGGCTTTGATGGCAGCTTCGCGACGCTGACGGGCATCATATTTTTTATTGTACATCAGCGGCAGCTCAACATTCTCTACGGCAGTGGTCTTGGCCAGCAGGTTGTAGTTCTGGAACACAAAGCCGATTTTCTGGTTGCGCAGATGGGCACGCTGGGTCTTCGACATGGTGCGCACGCTGATGCCGTCGAGGAAGTACTCGCCCGAAGTGGGGGTATCGAGGCACCCCAACTGGTTGAGGAGCGTCGACTTACCGCTTCCCGAAGTACCCTGAATGGTGACAAACTCGCCCTCGTAGATCTTGAACGAAACACCACGCAGTGCCTTGACAGTCTCGCTACCTACTTGGAAGTAGCGCTTCACGTTCTGCAGCTCGATGACTACTTTTCTGTTGTCGTCCATATTCATTATTTTCGCTGCGGCTGGCTGCCACCGTTCTGTTGTTTGTTGTTGTTACGCGGACGTGGCATGAAGGGATTCTGAGCCTGCTGACCAGCCTGATCACCATCGCCGCCACTCAGTTTGAAGTCTACCAAGACTTCGGTGCCTTCGCTGACACCGCCCAATATCTCAGTTATCATGCCGTTGGTAGTACCCATCTGTATAGCATGGGCCTTAAAGGTGTCACCTTCGAGTGTCCACACTTTGGCAGGAGCCTCAACATCCTCAATCTTCTGGTTGGGCTTCAACAAGGCGTCGTTGATCGTGAAGCGCAGTGCCTTGGCGGGAACAGCCAGCACGTGGTTTTTCTCCAATGTAAAGATGGTAACATTGGCTGTCAGGCCGGGCTTCAGCTTCAGGTCTTTGTTGGGAGCGCTGATGACCACCTCATAGGTCACCACATTGCTGGTCGTGGTAGCTTCCTGGCGCACCTGCGTCACCTGTCCCTCAAACTTATCATCTGGGAAAGCATCGACGGTGAACGACACACGCTGACCTTCCTTGACGCCGCCAATGTCAGCCTCGTCGATATCGGCAATCACACGCATATCGGTGAGGTCCTGAGCGATATTAAACAACTCAGGGGTATTGAACGAAGCAGCCACGGTCTGGCCTTCTTCTACCGATTTTGACAACACAACACCATCGATGGGAGAGGTAATGGTGGCATAGCCCAGATTTGTCTGTGCTTTCTGTACGCTCTCACGACTGGAAGCAACAGTCTGACGGGCTTTCTCATATGACAGACGGGCGCTCTCGTAGTCGTTGGCGCTGACAAGCCCCTTATCAAACAGTGTCTGATAGCGGTTGAAGTTAGCGGTTTCGTAGTTCAGCGTGCTCTGAGCAGACGTCAGGTCGGCCTTGGCACGGTTCAGTTCGCTGGTCAGATTGGTCTTGTCGAGTTCGGCAATAACCTGTCCTTTTTTAACGACTGAATTATAGTCAACATATAGCTTCGAGACGATACCCGACACCTGTGTACCTACAGTCACTGAAGTCACAGGCTCAATAGTACCTGTCGCGGTAATCGTGGTATGGATGTCCTGATACTCAACCTTAGCGGTCTCAAACTCTACTTTCTCTTCTTTCTTGCCGCCAGACAACAGCCAGACGACGATGGCAATGAGGGCAACAACACCCACGCCTATCCATACTTTCTTATTCTTCATCATATCTCGTTTTTATATTCTTCTTTATTTCAATTCTTCAAATGCTCATCACCTCTCCCTGATAGAATCTCAGCAGCTGCTGATTCAGGATGGTGGTGTATTTCGACTGCAACTTGTTCTGTTGGGCTTTCAGAAGGTTGGTCTTGCCATTCAACAGTTCTACAATGTTTTTCAGTCCCAGCTGGAATTGTTCGCTGAGCAAGTCATAGCTCTGCTGCTCGCTTTCAACACTAAGCTGGGCAGAACGGAACTTCTGCTGGTTGGTCTGGGCGTCAAGCCATAACCCCTCGATAGTTGAGTAAAGTTGCTTCTGCTCATCGAGCTGATCGAGCAAAGCCTGCTCGTGCTTGATCTTAGCCTTGTTGACAGCCGTCTTGTTCTTACGGTTGTCGAAAAGGGGCACGCTCACTCCGACACCGACATTAGCGTCGAAATTAGTCTTAAACTGCGAACCCCACGAGTTTGAACTTCTTGAAGAAGTGTTGGTGCCTACACCGCCAGTGACACTGACCGTAGGCATATAGCCAGCCTTGGCCATCTTGACCTCAAGGTCGCTCGACTGAAGGGCCAGCTCAGTATATTTGATCTCTGGGCGGATCAGCAGCGCCTGCTCATAGACACTGGCCAACGAAGGGATCACTCCTAAGGCCTGCTGGTCGCTGGTTGTCGGTATCGCGATGTCGAAGGGACGGTCGTCGGTGATTTCAAGCAGTTGTTTGAGCTGCAACTTGTAGTTGGCCAGACTACTCTCTGCTGAGACGAGATTGTATTCGTCGGTGGCACGCTGGGCAGTCAGTTGGGCGAGATCGGCTTTAGACATTTTGCCTACCTCAAGCATCTGCTGGCCACGTTCCTCATTCTTCTTGCTGGCCTCCAGACTCTGCTGGTTGACGATGATTGTCTCGCTCTGATAGAGAATCTGTACAAAAAGCTGGGCTATCTTCTCCTGAATGGTATTAGCCGTCTCCTCAGCATAGCGTTCAGCCTGCTGTTCGCTCAACTTACTCTGCTTCAATGTATTGCGGTTTTTGTTACCATTCCATACCGTCCACGAGGCATTGATGCTGTAGGTACCACTATAGTAGCTCTTGTCGACGGTTGTATTCTCCGTCCAAGGCGAGTATCCCAGACTTTGGTTGGTGTTGGCAGTCAAGGAAGGCAACAGACTGGCCTGCGACTGGCGACGATCTTCTGTTACCGACTGTTTGCTCAACTGAGCCTGTTTCAGCGTAATGTTGTTTTGCAAGGCATAGTCGATGCAGTCTTTCAGTGTCCATTGCTGTTGAGCAAAGGCATGCAGGCTTATCATCGCAGCCATCATTGTCAATATTTTCTTCATTTCGTGCAAAAATTATAAGATTTTCACGATGCAAAAGTATATAATATCGACGAAACCGCAAAATAATTTAAGTATTTTTGTCGAAACAGTCGAAGAAAACCGGCAAAGCCTCTATAGGATTTGCCAGTTGATAGACATTCTTACCGCAAACAAGTTACCTTATAACTGTTGCAGTCGTGCGATGTACTTTCCGAGGATATCAAACTCCATGTTGACCACGCTTCCCACCTGAATATCCTGGAAGTTGGTATGCTCCATCGTATAGGGGATAATAGCCACCTGGAAGGTGTTGCGAGTGGGGTTGCAGACCGTCAGCGAGACACCATTGACGGTGACAGAGCCTTTATCAACAGTGAAGTATCCGTGACGGGCCATCTCGAGGTCCTCCTTATATTCAAAAGTAAAATAGGTGGAGCCGTTGGCATCCTCCTTAGCCGTACAACGCGCCGTTCCGTCGACATGCCCCTGTACAATATGCCCATCTAAGCGCCCATTCATCAGCATCGAGCGCTCTACATTGACCTTATCGCCTACTTTCAGCAGACCAAGGTTGGTACGTTCCAGTGTCTCACGCATAGCAGTGACGACATAGGTACCGTTCTCAATACGGACGACTGTGAGGCATACGCCGTTATGAGCCACACTCTGGTCAATGCTCAACTCGTCGACAAACGAGCAGCGCAAGGTAAAATCAATATTATCTCTGTCTTTCTGGATAGCTACAACAGTAGCAAACTCCTCAATAATGCCGGAAAACATAATTATCAACTTTCAACTATCAACTTTCAACTACAAAGAAAAGGGACGCCGCCCGGTGATGTGATGAAAACTCCTTTGTTAAAAGATTTGAGCACTCTCCGCCTTTGTAATCCACCGGCCTTTCGGCTTTTATTGTGGCCCGCCATTAGCAAAAGAAGTCAGCTCGGTTTTCGATGTAATTTGATGAGTATCCCGATCGAACCAGCACAGCTCCCTATTTCTGTGGCAAAGATACAAAAAAAAATTGAGAGCGCAATGCTTCGCCCTCAATTTTTTATGTATGATATGCGATTTTTTTAATAAGCGAAGAGCGGATAGTTCTTCATCGTCTCGTTGACCTCACCGCGAACCTTAGCAATAACCTGCTCATTCTCAGGATCGTTCAGTACTTCTTCTATCCAGGCAGCAATCTGAATCATCAGGTCTTCCTTGGCACCACGTGTAGTGATGGCGGGAGTACCCAGGCGAATACCAGAAGTTTGGAAGGCACTACGGCTATCGAAGGGCACCATGTTCTTGTTAACGGTGATGTCAGCAGCAACAAGAGCGTTCTCAGCCACCTTACCTGTCAGGTCAGGATACTTAGAGCGCAAGTCAACGAGCATCGAGTGGTTGTCGGTACCACCGCTGACAATGCCAAAGCCACGCTTTACGAGTTCCTCAGCCAGCACAGCAGCGTTCTTCTTCACCTGCTTGGCCCACTCCTTGAACTCGGGCTTCAGAGCTTCACCGAAGGCTACAGCCTTAGCAGCAATCACGTGCTCCAGCGGTCCGCCCTGCTGGCCAGGGAATACAGCACTATTCAACAGCGCTGACATCTTCTTCACGACACCCTTTGGTGTTGTGTAGCCCCAGGGGTTGTCAAAGTCTTTGCCCAGCAGGATGATACCACCACGGGGACCGCGCAGGGTCTTGTGGGTCGTAGAGGTTACGATATGAGCATATTTCACAGGATTCTCGAGCAGTCCGGCAGCGATAAGACCAGCGGGGTGAGCCATGTCAATCATCAGCAGAGCGCCTACCTTGTCAGCAATCTCACGCATACGCTTGTAGTCCCATTCACGGCTATAAGCTGAGCCACCACCGATAATCAGCTTGGGCTTGTGCTCCAAAGCCAGGCGTTCCATCTCGTCATAATCTACACGACCCGTTTCCTTGTTCAGGTTATAGCCTACGGGCTTGTAGAGGATACCGCTGGTGTTGACCAGTGAACCATGAGAGAGGTGACCACCGTGATCGAGGTTCAGACCCATGAAACAGTCACCGGGCTTCAGCACAGCCAGCAGCACGGCAGCGTTGGCCTGTGCACCAGAGTGAGGCTGCACGTTGGCATATTCAGCACCGAAGAGCTCACATACGCGGTCAATAGCCAGCTGTTCCACTTTGTCGACTACCTGACAGCCACCATAGTATCTGTGGCCAGGATAGCCCTCGGCATACTTGTTGGTCAGATAGCTACCCATGGCTTCCATTACCTGGTCGCTAACAAAGTTCTCACTGGCAATGAGCTCGATACCTTTCAGTTGGCGCTGATGCTCCTGCTCAATCAACTCGAAAATCTGATTGTCTCTTTCCATTGTTTTGTCTGTCTGTTGTTTACTGTTGTGTATAAATGGTTTGCAAAGGTACGAATTAGTGAGCAAAACACCAAATTATCATACCCGTTTCTGCTATTTTTCTTAATTCTTAACTCTTCTCTTCCCAATCTTCATCCTTGTCCCTTCGTCTGTTCAGCCATCCCTCTACGAATGAGAAGATGACAAAGGTGAACAACCCTGCGATGATGCCATCCGTAATGCTGCCTGTCACGGGCATCAGCAGAATGGTGAGGAAGGCAGGAATTGCCTCCGAGGGTCGCGAGAGATGGATATGCCGCACAGAGCCGAACAGATAGAAACCCGCCATCACCATGACAGGTGCTGTTGCTGCGGCAGGAATAGCGAGGAACAGGGGAGCCAGGAAGAGACTAACCACGAAGCACATAGCGATGGTCAATGCGGTAAGCCCCGTTCGACCACCAACAGCTACACCTGTGGCACTCTCCACATAGGTTGTCACTGTGCTACTTCCCAGACAGGCGCCCGTCATAGTGGCGATAGCGTCTGAAAGCATGATATTACGCATATGGGGGATACGTCCGTTCTTTCGGATGAGTCCGCTATTGGCCATCAGACCCACCACGGAGCCCAGTGTGTCGAACACGTCGAAGAAAAGCATGGTGACCACACACACCCACAGGTCGGGTGTCAGCAGGTCGCCCCACGAAAACTGGCAGAACATGGGGGCTGGGGAAGTAGGCATACAGAACAGCTTGTCGGGTATTGTCGTCACACCGAGCGGGATACCTATTGTTGTGACAATGAGAATGCTCATCAGCATACCGGCACGAAAACGGAGTACGGTAAATGCGCCCACCAGTACCAAGCCCAATAAGAAGAGCATGGAGTTGGGACTGACCAACGTCTGGATGTGGTTGAAGATGGTACCCTCAGCCAGGAGTCCGCTATTCTTAAAACCTATGGTAGCAATGAAAAAGCCTATACCTGCTGCTATAGCGTACTTCAGTGAGGCTGGCATCATCTCAAAGAGAATCTGTCTCAGGTTGCTCATACAGAGCAGCACAAAGAGCAGACCTTCTATCAACACGGCGGTCAATGCGAACTGCCACGAATAGCCCAGCGAGAGGCATACCGTTTCTACGAAAAACACGTTGAGGGTCAACCCTGGTGCCTGTCCAAAGGGACGCTTAGCAAGAAAGGCCATCAACAATGTACCGACGATGGTTGCAAGAATGGTGGAGGTAAGCATCGCATCAACAGGAAAACCATGACTGGCCAACGGCACGAACATAGCGGGCAAGAAGGCGAGGATATACGACATGGTGGTAAACGTGGTGATGCCCGCCAGCACTTCGGTTTTCACACTATGCTGTTGCTGGGAGAATCCCACGAGTGATAAGAGCTTTGCTTTCATCTGTATCTATTAAGCTTTATGGATTGGAACGACCAAATCAAATTTCGCACCGCTACGATAATCCGTGTCGAGCGTCAGGGTGCCTCCCATATGTTCGGCAGTCATGCGTGCGATGGACAGTCCGAGTCCCGTTCCCTGAACATAGCTGTCGAGTTTGGTAAAGCGTTCGAAGATATAATCCTTCTTGTCCGCAGGAATGCCAGGGCCTGAATCGATGACAGAGAAGTACATCGACTCGTCATCATTAGCCACACGAAGAGTTACAGAACCCTGTTTCGTGAATTTTGCGGCATTATCGAGCAACTTGGTGAGAATAGTCAGAATCATGTGCGGATAGGTATTGACCAACAGTTCACCAGACATACTGTTCTCTAAGTTCAGTGACACCGTCTCAGCCAGCAACGGTTTGACGATCTCTCTAGCTTGGTCAACAATAGTAGCAGGCAGACAAGGCTCTGCTGGTGGCAGCTCGGTCCGGCTCTCCACATCAGAGATAAAGATCAGGTCATCGAGGATGGTGGTCAGCATCCTGGTATTCTCCTCGATACGTTTGCAGCAGTCTATGCGCTCAGCCTCGGGAATCTCCACACCGGGCATCGTCAGCAACTGAGTGAAACCGCTAATTGAGTTCAGCGGTGTACGGATTTCGTGTGTCATGCTTTGGATGAACGACGTCTTTGCCCGCGAGGCAGCCTCAGCACGGTCGCGCTCAATAGCCAGTTGTTTGTTCTGAGCCACCACCACATTGCGTTCACGTTGTAATTGTCTGTTCTTGATTTCCAACCTGCGTGTCCAGCGCCCGTTGAAAGCCAGGAAAGCCAACAGTGCCACAATACCTAATATCATGGCCACGCCACCTGTGGTAAAGCGCGAACGTTCCTGCAATAGTTTGTTCTGTGACCTCAGCATGTCGATGTCCGAGCTTTGGTCGCCCCCACCCTGCATCACCATACTGTCTGTTGGAACTTTGGCTGTATCTGTTTCCGCAGCATACATGCACGGAGCAGACAACACCATCAGCAGTGCTACCATCAGCGCTGCCATCATCATTGGAACCCTCTTTTTACCTATGAAATCCACCACTTTAATGGTTATTTATTGATTTTCGTCTGCAAAGTTACGAATAACAATCCGAAAAAACGCAATCAAAGTAGTTAAAAGACAATAAAAAATGATGGACTCTGCGTTGAGCCCATCATTTATGAGATGTCACATGATGACTGTGTCCTTACAGCTATCAGTCGTGAATAATCTGAGCAGACTGCGGAGCGACAACCGTATTCGAGCCGGTGAAGGTAAACAAGCCTCGGCTAAACAGACTGATGACGCCACGGGCACAGACAGCCGTGTAGGTAGCCTGTGGAATCTGAATGGACTGCTCCTCACGCGTAGCGTTGAGTACCACGATGATATTGCGCCAGCCGTCACGTCCGGCATAATTCTTCAGGCGGAAAGCCACCACGCCCTTGGGGGCATCAAGAAACTCCAGATGCTTGCGCACGAGATCCGCATTACCCAGACGGAAGGCCGGATGCAGATAGCGCATGCGTATCAACTGCTGGTAATATTGCAGCACCTGCGGATAGCGTTTGGTATTGTTCCAGTCTATAAGATTGATGCTGTCGGGCGAATTATAAGAGTTGTGCACGCCTTTCTTATTGCGCAACAATTCCTCGCCACTGAGCATGAAGGGTACGCCTTGCGAGGTGAACACAGCCGTCTGAGCCAGCAAATCGAGGCGAATGAGTTCCTCTTCAGTGATGCCTGGTACGGAAGCTTTCAGACGGTCAACCAGACACATATCGTCATGACATGACACGTAGGACATCATCTGCGTAGGTTCTAGTGCCCACGGTTGCTTGGAGTAGTTAACCTTGCTCATATCGACCTGTGGATGAGCGATACCACCCACGATACCGAACTTAAGGCTCTCCTCACAATCGGGAGCACCAGCCAGCCAGCCTGGCTTGGTATCGTCGGAGAACGGACCACGGAGGGCGTCGCGTATCTCGTCGCTGAAAGCAGCGATGCCGGGCATCTGCGGGATGTTAGCCTTCAGACCCAGTTGTTTGGCAGGCAGGGCACAGTCACCAGCACTCCATCCCTCACCATAGATAAAGATAGAGGGATTGATGGCATCGAGTTCCCTACGTATGGCATTCATCGTCTCAATATCATGACAGCCCATCAGGTCGAAGCGGAAACCGTCGATATGGTATTCATTGACCCAGTATTTCACCGACTCAATCATAAAACGGCGCATCATAGGCTTGTCGGAGGCCGTCTCATTGCCACAACCGGAACCGTTACTGTAGGACCCGTCAGCATTCTTGCGGTAATAGTAGTCGGGATAAGTACGCTGGAAGTTAGAGTGGTCGATGTCGAAGGTATGATTATACACCACGTCGAGGATGACACGAATACCTGCCTTGTGGAGAGCCTGTACCATCTGCTTGAACTCACGGATGCGCACATCGGGCTGAGAGGGGTCGGTACTATAGGAACCCTCTGGGACGTTGTAGTTGACAGGGTCATAACCCCAATTGTACTGAGGCATGTTAAGACGTGTCTCGTCGACGGAGCCGTAGTCGTAGCTGGGCAGGATATGCACGGCATTGACACCAAGATGGCGCAGGTGGCTAATAGCCCACGATTCGGTGAGAGCGAGGAACTTTCCCGGGTACTTCGCATCCTGACGGGCGATGGAGAAGTCACGGTGATGGAGCTCATAGACCATGAGGTCGGCAGGAGTCTTGGTGATGGGTCTGCGGTCGTTCGCCCAATCTTCCGGGTCGGTATCGCGCATATCGAGGATATAGGCTTCCTTGCCATTGATACCCACGGCCTTGGCAAAGACACCGGGGGTGTCGCCATGTCCGGTGTTGAACACATAGGGTTGTCCCTTCAGATCACCTTTGACGGTAGCAGTCCACAGACAGTCGCCCATCTTGGTCATCTTCACCCGTTTCTTACCGACCCTGACGGTACACTTGGCATCATTAGGAGCAAAAAGCTTAAAAGTGGTCTGCTCGGGCGAGTATGTCATCTCGTCAAACTTAAACTCCTGTGCCTGGATACTTGTCGCCAACGTGGTCATCAGCAGAGTTGTTACAGCTATCTTTTTCATTTACTTGGCTATTAATGATACGGCAAAGCCACCTCCTGGGGCTTCTGTGAGTTTCAGTACATCGCCAGCCTTGACCACCTTCTTTGTGATGGTATAGGACTGTGGATTTTTCTCGTAGTGGGCATCCTTGCCGTCGGCATAGATGGTACAGTCATACTTGCGGCCCTTATCGAGGAAGTCGAGCTTGACAGTTGTCTTATGACCATTCTCGTCGCACTTGCCGCCAATGAACCAGTTGTCGGTACCTTTGGCCTTGCGGGCTACAGTGATATAGTCGGCAGGCTCAGCTT
The DNA here is from genome assembly GCA_902799655.1 of uncultured Bacteroidales bacterium. Lineage (GTDB taxonomy): Bacteria > Bacteroidota > Bacteroidia > Bacteroidales > Bacteroidaceae > Prevotella. The sequence continues at coordinate 49,280 of CADCBH010000002.1, read as the reverse complement.
CAAGATAGATGCTCTCGTCCCAGTCGCAGGCTACATCACGGATGAACTGGAAGGCGTCGTCAAACTTCTCATAGTTCTCGGGCAGGTCGGCAGCCATCTGCAGAGGTGAATACATGGTGAGGTAGAGGGCCAGCGAACCGGCCAGGGTGATACGAGCCCACGAGGGGTTATTACTCCACTCAGAGAGTTGGGTGACGAAGATACCTGGTGTATAGTCCATCGGACCGCCCTGCAGACGAGTGAACGGCAGAATACAAGTATGGTCGGGACGTGAGCCGCCAAAGGCCTCGTACTCGGTACCACGGGCACTTTCGTTACCAACCAGGTTAGGATAGGTACGACAGAGGCCTGTAGGACGTGTAGCCTCATGGGCATTGACCATGATATGGTGTTTGGCAGCTTCTTTGACAACATAGAGATAGTGGTTGTTCATCGACTGCGAGTAGTGGTGGTCGCCTCGTGGGATGATATCACCCACATAACCTGTCTTCACGGCATCGTAGCCGTATTTGTTCATGAGTTGGAAGGCATCTTCCAGATGGCGCTCATAGTTCTGCGTAGAACTTGATGTCTCATGGTGCATCAGCAGCTTCACACCCTTCGAGTGGGCATAGTCGTTCAGCATCTTGATATCGAAGTCGGGATATGGCGTCACGAAGTCGAAGACGTCGCGTTTCCACATGTTCGCCCAGTCTTCCCATCCAACGTTCCAACCCTCAACGAGCACCTGATCGAGACCGTTCTTGGCAGCAAAATCGATATAGCGCTTCACATTCTCGTTGTTGGCCTTATGCGTTCCGTTGGGCGTCACCTTGCTCCAGTCAATGTTGTCGAGCTTGATGCTGGGGAAATCATTGGTATAGTGCCATGAGCCACGACCTACAATCATCTCCCACCATACACCACAGTATTTTGTGGGGTGAATCCAACTTACATCGTCGAGGGCACAGGGCTCGTTGAGATTAAGAATCAGATTCGATGACAGCATATCACGGGCATCGTCGCTGACCATGATCGTGCGCCAAGGTGTCTCACAAGGTGTCTGCATGGCACCCTTCAGACCCGTAGCGTCGGGTGTCAGATGGCTGACAAAGGTAAGGGGGGCAGGGATAGGCCATACTGATGGTTTGGGATTAGGCGTATAGGCATTGCTGCCACCGCCCAGCTTAGTTGTCAGCGCCTTGGTCTGGGCATCAACGAGTTCAAGATGCATGGTGGCATAGTCAGCACAGGCAGCCTCGTGGAGGTTGATATACAAGCCATCATCGGTCTTCATCTGCAGAGACGTTTGTACGCCAGTCTCTGAAAATACAGCCACCGACGAGTTGCCCCAGTTCACGGCTTCCTTCATCCGACTGCGAATTTCAGAAAGCTTTGTTTCCTGTGTTTCCTGCTCTTGGGTGTCATAGTCACCTGGCAGCCACCACGCCTTGTGGTCGCCCGCCATGGCAAACTCAGAGCGTTCCTCCTTAATCAGGAAGTAGTTGAGGTCGGCCTGCTGCGGAAACTCATAACGGAAGCCCACGCCATCGTCATAGACACGGAAGCGGATAAGCATGGTACGGTGATGGCGACGGGGCTGCGGCTGCATGCCAGGCCTTCTGGACTTGACGTGTTCGAGCCACTGCTGTGAGAGCGTTGCCACATATTCGTTGTAGTGATTGCGAATGTTCTTCGTCTCACCCCATACGGGCTGCCACGTCTCGTCAAACGTGCTGGTCTGCTCTTTGTCCAGTCGGAATTCGTCCATCAGGTCTCGCTCGTTGAGTCCTGCCGAGGCATGTTTATCCTTGGCGAGTTCCAATCCGAGGTGTGACGGGCGGATAACATCTTTTCCTTTATAGGTCACGGTATAGGTAGGTCTTCCCTGCTCTACCGTGAAGTTGAGCACGACATTGCCGTTGGGCGATTTCACCTCTGTGGCCCATAGTGCTAACGGCAACGTCAACAATAATACGATCAGATTCTTTTTCATCATGTCTTTTTATTTTCTGCCACTTTGCGTGATCAGCGTGCGAACTTCGTTGTTGAAGTCATCGGCAGCCAGCAGCTGCTCGATAGTAAGATGCATGCGATAGCGCCAGTAGTGGCGTGGATTAGCAGGAATATTGATGCGCTCGGCATTCTCGTCGGGCAGACGCAGTTTCTCGTCGATAGAGAGCCAGTCCTGCAGCGAGAGCAGACAGAGCATAGAGGGTGATGTCAGGTGACGGCTCACGATGTCCTTGGCCAGCCAGCCTGGGAGCGGACGTGGTGCCGGACCACTGCGACGCAGTGTGGTGTTGAAGTAGGCCTGTGAGCGTTCCTCATCCTCGTCCCACCACTGGCGGAGCGTAGGCATATCGTGCGTGCTGATGGTATCAACACTGCGATAAGGATTGTGCGACAGCTTGCCAAAACGGGTAGTAGGATCCTTGGGCATCGACTGGATTTCCAGCGAGAGGATGCGCAACTCGTTCATCACCCAGGGCACGCAGTCGGGCACCATACCGAGGTCTTCGGCACAGCACAGCATACGGGTAGCCTGTGTCAGTCGAGGCAGCTTCTTCATGGCCTCCTGATACCAGAACTGGTTGTTGCGGCGATAGAAGTAGTCGTTGTAGAGACGGTTGAAGTTATACTTCTCGCCATCGTTGAGCTTCTGGTAGGCCTCCTGGAACTGGACGGCGATACGCGGGTGCCAACGGTCGCTACGCTTGTGATCGACAAGGAAGAGGTCATCATGGCCATAGATGCCGTACGACTCTATTTCCTCGCGGCTCATACCGAGGGCAGGTGCAAACTGTCCCATCAAGCCAGACTTCTCGGGCACAGGAATCTCCCAAATGCGGAAGAAGCCCAGTACATGGTCTATACGATAGGCATCGAAATACTGTGCCATCTTGCGGAATCGGCGCTCCCACCATGAGCAGCCGTCCTTCAGCATCTCATCCCAGTTGTAAGTGGGGAAGCCCCAGTTCTGACCATCGGCAGAGAACGGATCGGGCGGCGCACCGGCCTGTCCGTTGAGATTGAAGTACTTGGGCTCTACCCAAGCCTCTACACCGTCGCGCGAGATACCGATAGGGATATCGCCCTTGAGCACGACACGGTGTTTGCGGGCATACTCATGAGCAGCACGCATCTGCTGGTCGAGGTTGTACTGTACGTAGAACCAGAACTGTATCTCTTTCGAGGTGGTACCTGCAGCTTTGACGGTAGCCGTCTTGGGCCATTCTGAGAAGACAGCCGTGCCGTATTTGTCGCGATAATAGCAGAAAGCGGCATAAGGCACAAGCCACTCCTTGTTCTGTGCAAAGAATTCCTTGTAAGAGGCTCGGCGGCTCACGGCAGCCCACTCCTGCTTGAAGAGGATGCGCAGATAGTCCATCTTGGCTTTGAACATGCGTTCGTAGTCAATCTGTGTGAGGGCATTGAGCTCAAGGCGCAGCGCCTCGAAGTCAGCACGCTGAGCCTCGTCCTTGATAGCCGGCAACTGGCGGAAGTCGGTATATTGCGGATGCAGGGCATAGATACTGATGCTGTTATAGGGATAGCTATCCTGCCATGTACCCGTCATATTGGTATCGTTGATAGGCAGCACCTGAATGAATCGCTGCTGAGTCTTGGCAGCCCAATCCACCATCTGCTTCAGGTCGCCGAAGTCACCCACGCCAAAGCTTCCCTCTGTACGTAGCGAGAAGATGGGAATCACGACACCGGCAGCCTTCCAGGGATAGATGGGGAAATAGGTACGTGGCAACTCATAGACCAGCACATCGCCACACTCCATATTGGGCAGCTCGATAGAGCGGTTGGCGCCATCCTCCCACAACGGGGTATAGTCGGGTTCGGTATCGAGGATGACAAACTTGAACTCGAACCGGTCGGCAGGCAACAGCGAGGCGTCGAGGGTTACCACCCACTCGTGACACTCGTGCTGGTTCATGGGCACAGCCTTCTGCGTATCCCAAGCTCCCAATGACTCGGGAGAGCCGACAATAGCCAGTCGTTCACCCATGCGCATCTGGGGAGCACGCACCTTCAGGCGTACTGTGCGCTGATAGTCGGTGGGCTCACTGAGCTTGCGCTCTGAGGGCATCACGCACTCGGTCAGTGCTGAACTGTACATATAAGCATCCTCAGGGATATCAATCCAGTGGTCGTAAGCCACATAACGCGATGCCTGCTGGGCAGCGAACTCCAAACGGTGGGGAATCACCAGCCACTCATGACGGGCTTCCACATCGCCGCGCCAGAGGCTGTAGTAGTAATCGATAAACGTAGCCGTCTTCACGGCCTTTGTCACTTCCACAAACCAGTGCAGACCGTCGAGCGTCGTCATCTTATGCTGCGACACCTTCTGGCTCTCGTCGCCAGAGAGAATATTCAGAACCAGATCTTCACCAAAGGTAGTCTGGTATTCCAGGTTGAAAAAAATCTTCATAGTAATCTATCGTTTTTAGTTTAGTTCATACTCTTTTATTTTTTCTCTTTGATGACCGTCACACAGGCAGCACCGATAACCAGCAGCACACCCGACACTATCATCATGGTTGACTGGTGATGACCGACGAGCGACAGGACGAGACCGCCACAGAGGGCAGCGGCAATCTGCGGAATACAGATGGTGCCGTTGAAGAGTCCCAGATAGGCACCCATGTGTCCGTAGCCCTGCAAGGCATTAGTGACGAAGGTGAACGGCATAGCCAGCATAGCAGCCCAGGCACAGCCAATCAGCAGGAAGGGAATGAACTGCAGATACTGGTCGTGCAAGAAAGGTATCATGGCAAAGCCGATACCACCAATGACGAGGCTCACGGCGTATGCCAGCTTGGTATTCTTAAACTGAGGCAGTACGGCAGCCCATACCACAGAGCCCATGGCCTGAACAGCAAACAGGATGCCCACCCAGTTGCCAGCCTCCTGGAAGGGTTCGCTCACAGGATCAGTGGTATCCCAAACCACTTCGGCAATAGCTCCCGTGGTGTAGTTCCACATATAGAGGAAAGCAGCCCAGCAGAAGAACTGCACCAGTCCGACCTTCCAGAATGTCGCAGGAGCATTCTTCAGCAGGGTTAGCCAATTGCCCGACCCATTGGCCTCATGGTGCGCATTGGGCGTATGAGCCTCATTGGCCTCATTGGCCCCATTATACTCTGCATACTCCTGCGGATTCCACTCCTTAACCTTCAAGGTCGTGTAGATAACACAGGCTATCAGGATGGCAGCACCGATATAGAACGACCAGATGACACTGTCGGGGATAACACCCTTCTCGGCAACATTCTTGATACCAATCCAAGTCAGCACGAAGGGGAATACAAAACCAACGACACTGCCGGCATTGCACAGGAACGACTGGATGCTGTAGGCCTTGGCCTTCTGCTCTTCGTTCACCATATCGCCCACCATCATCTTGAAGGGCTGCATGGCCATATTGATGCTGGTATCGAGGAACATCAGGGCAATGAGTCCGAAGAGCATGGCAGCACTTACCGTCAGTCCAAAGGAGCCCGAGTTGGGCAACAGGCACATTACGAGTACGGCAGCAGCAGCTCCTATAAATAAATAAGGTATACGACGGCCCCAGCGTGTCCATGTCCTATCGCTCAGCGTACCGACAACAGGCTGCACGATGATACCCATCAGCGGGGGCAGTATCCAGAAGTAGCTGAGTGAATGGGGGTCGGCACCCAGCGTCGCAAAGATGCGTGAGATGTTAGCACTCTGCAAGGCATAGGCTATCTGCACGCCAAAGAATCCGAAACTCAGATTCCACAGGCTCCAAAACGGAAGATTCGGTTTTTGTTTCATATTCTATCTTGTTTTATTCTAGTTCTTCTAGTGATACTAGTGCTACTAGAGCTACTAGTGAGAGTACTACCCTACCTCGTTGTACCGCGGACTATGAGTCTCGTCCTGACGACGCGCTTGACGACCTTGTCGGAGGGGATGCGGCCCTCAACCTGGTCAATGAGTATCGAGGCTGCTTCCTCACCTACCGTGCGCCCACGCTGCTCGACAGTTGTCAGCATAGGGTCACAGGCGATGGCTCGATAGCCATTCGTAAAGCCACATATCTGGATATCCTCGGGCACACGGAAACCCATGCGCTTGGCGGTATAGAGAATACCGATAGCCGTGTCGTCGTTGATGGCAAAAAAGCCATTGGGGGGCACATCCTTATTCAGCATGTCAGGAGTCATCGCCTCGGCATCGGCACGGTTGTCGCAGATGATGACCAAGTCAGGATCATACTCGATGCCGTGCTTCAGCAATGCATCCTTGTAACCATTGAAGCGGTTCTTGGAAATCTCCATATTCATGGTCGAGCTATAGAAAGCGATGCGTGTGCTGCCCGTTTCTATCAGATAGCTCACAGCATTGAAGGCACCCGTGTAGTCATCCACCACCACGCGACTGGCATCCACACCCGTACATATCCTGTCAAAGAACACCAGAGGCAGTCCGTTATTCAGCAGATGCTTGAAGTGGTCGTACTGGCGCGTATTCTTCGTCTGCGACACGATGATGCCACACACCTTGCTCTCGTAGAGCGAGCGACAGATGCGCACCTCGTTCTCATAGACCTCACCACTCTGCGCAATGATGACCAGATAGCCACGGCTCTTCGCCTCCTCCTCAATGCCTGCCAGCACCGAGGCGAAATAGTAGTGAACGAGGTCTGGGATAATGACACCGATAATCTTGATTGGCTGCACGCGTGCAAAGCGCAACGACTCTGCAAGGACGTTGGGTGTAAAGTCGTGTTCGCGGGCATACTGCTGGATCATCGCCCTGCGCTCGGCAGAGATACGCGGCGAGTCCTTCAATGCGCGCGAAACCGTAGCCACCGAGACTCCAAGCTCGCGGGCTATGTCCTTCATTGTCAGTGGTGTCTTGTCTTTCATCAGGTCAGTAGGATTTTGACGATACAAAGATATGGAAAAGTTAAATAGGGTGCTCTCCCATACGGAAATTTTATCACTCGGCAAGCGTGCAAACGTTTGCACTATCATAATAACGAATTTAACCCAAAATTAGTATGAACGAATTGAAACAAATCTTAACTTTGCACCGAAAATCACATCATACGACTCAACGAGAATAGAGTTTACATTATTATATTACTAACTTAATAAACAAATGATGAAGCAAGTAAACATTCGAAATCCGTTTAGGATGTTTGTCCTCATGCTGGGACTCTTCCTTTCGGTAGGAGCCTTTGCGCAAATCGACGTTAAAGGCCATGTTAAGGATGCTCAGGGCGAACCCATCATCGGCGCCACAGTACGTGTTGTAGGCACACAGACCGCAACCGTCAGTGACTTCGACGGTAACTTCGCGCTGAAGGCTAATCAGGGTGCCGACATCACTATTTCGTATGTCGGTTATCAGGAAGCTACGGTGAAAGCCGCTCCCTCTTTAGAGATTACGCTGCAGGAAGATGCAGCACTTTTAAATGAGGTGGTGGTAATTGGTTACGGTACTATGAAGAAGAGCGACCTGACAGGTTCTGTCGTTCAGGTAAAAGCAGATGATGTCAATCGCGGTTCCATTACCTCTCCTCAGGAAATGCTGCAGGGTAAGGTGTCGGGTGTATTCGTTCAGCCCAGCACTGGTGCTCCTGGTGGCGGTTCTACGATGCGTATCCGTGGTGGAGCATCTCTGAATGCTTCAAACGACCCGTTAATCGTTATCGACGGTGTTCCCGTATCTAACGACGCAGCTCCTGGTATGAGCAATGCATTGAGTTCGATTAACCCCAACGACATTGAGTCGTTCTCTGTCTTGAAGGATGCTTCCGCCACTGCTATCTATGGTAGCCGTGCTTCTAACGGTGTGATAATCATTACCACCAAGAAAGGATCAAAGGGACTAAAAGTTAGCTATTCTGGAACATTCAGTGTACAAGATCCCTATAAGAAGTTAGGTGTGCCAAGTGCCAAGCAGCTGGTTCCTGCTATGCTAAAGTCATATGAAGGCGCTGATGGCAAACTAACTGCTGCCGGCAATAGTCTGCTGGCAATATTCAGCGAAAACGGCACCATTACCAAGGATGCTGACGGCAACTACGTCTATGAGGGTGTCGACACCAACTGGCAGGACGAAATTTTCCACAAAGCATTCCAGATGGACCAAAACATTAGCGTTTCTGGCCAGATTGGTAGCGTGCCCTTCCGTGCATCAGTTGGTTATAACAATGAAGACGGTACGCTGAAAGAGTCTAACTTTGAGCGTTACACTGGTAGCATCTCGCTAACCCCAAAACTCTTCGATGACCACCTTTCTATTACATTGAATGCTAAAGGAAGCATTGCCAAGAATAAATATGGTGCTGAAGGTGCCATTGGTACTGCGGTATTCTACGATCCATCCAAGCCCGTACGCAACGACAATGTTGCCAACCAGGCAGGCTTGTACAATGGATGGTACAACTGGACTGGCTCTGACGGCAAATATAATTCACTCGCTCCAGTCAGTCCTATGTCACAAATTTATGACTACAGCAATACCGGTAAGACTAAGCGTTTCATTGGTAATGCTCAATTCGACTATAAGATGCACTTCCTGCCTGAGTTGCGTGCCAACCTAAATGTCGGTCTTGACATTTCAGAAGGCAAGGGCAATAGCGGCAATGCCATTGGTTCATATCAGGCAGTCAAGGACACTGACTTCCCCGGTATTTCAGGTAACACTGACTGGCAGAATTTCCGTAAAAACAGCCTGTTGGACTTCTACTTGAACTACAATAACGAGTTCAAGTCAATCAAGAGCCGTGTTGATTTGACAGCCGGTTACTCATGGCAGCACTTCTATTATTCAGACCTTTCTATCTACAAGAGCAACCAGACTAAAACCGAGATGGGCCTTGCAAAGGATCCCGTCGGTTATACACTTGGCGACGATGACTATTATTATAAGGATGGTATGTACCGCAAGCCTTGGGAGAACTATCTAGTTTCGTTCTTTGGACGTTTGAACTACACCTTAATGGAGAAGTATATGTTGACAGCTACTATCCGTCGAGACGGTTCATCGAAGATTGCCAAGGATAACCGTTGGGGTACGTTCCCCTCTGTTGCTTTGGCATGGACACTCAAAAACGAGAATTTCCTAAAGAATGTTGACTTCATCGACAATCTGCGTCTGCGTTTAGGTTATGGTGTTACTGGTCAGCAGGATATTGGCGACTTCTACAGCTACATTCCTTCTTACGTCATCAGCACCAACCCCAACTCTATGTACTTGAACACCTATCTCATCAAGGCTAATGGTTACAACCCCAACTTGAAGTGGGAGGAAACGACGACCTACAACATTGCTCTTGACTATGCATTCCTCAATAGCCGCATTAACGGTTCTATCGAGTTCTATGTCAAGAAGACAAAGGACCTGCTGAATACAATTGCAAGCCCAGCTGGTACGAATTTCACCAATGAGATTACCGGTAACATCGGCGAGATGGAGAACAAAGGTATTGAGCTATCTATCAATACCGTTCCCCTGGAGACTAAGGATTGGCACTGGGATTTGAACTACAACGTCACATGGAATACAAGCAAGATTACCAAGCTGACAGCAGCCAATAATCCTGACTATCCCGGTATCAACACCGGTGGTGTCTCTTTTGGTACTGGTAACTATGCCCAGAAGCATAATGTAGGCTATGCTCCCAGCACGTTCTACTTGTATAAGCAATTGTACGATACCAATGGCAATCCCATCCAGAATGCCGTTGTGGATTTGAATGGTGACGGACAGATCACTCCTGACGATCGCTATATGACCGACAAGAACCCCACTCCGAAATGGTTCATGGGATTGTCATCTATGCTTCGTTACAAGAATGTTGATTTCGGATTTAACCTGCGTGCCAACATAGGTAACTATATGTTCAACGCATTGGCATCTGCTAACTCATCGGTTCACAGTTTCTGGGATCAGGGTTACGCTAGCAACGTTCTTGATAAAGCACTGACTACCGGTTACACACTGACACCAGAGTTGCAAGGCCAGCTTTCCGACTACTTCCTGGAGGATGCTTCTTTCCTGAAGTGTGATAACATCACTATTGGCTACAACTTCAGCGGACTGCTGAAGAGTGGTAACTACAAAGGCATCAACGGACGTATCAGCCTCTCTGTACAGAATGTGTTCACCATTACCAACTACAGCGGTCTTGATCCCGAGACTAGCGGCAATGGTATTGACTACACCATGTGGCCACGTCCTCGCACTTATACGATTGGTTTGAATCTCAATTTCTAAAACTTAAGAATCCATGAACAAGAAATATATATTATCCGTTGCAGCAGGAGCGGTCCTGACTATGAGTTCCTGCACTGGTGACTTGGATGTTAAGCCGCTCGACCCCAACGTCATGACGGCAGAAAAGGCTTATGCCAGCAGCGATGATGCCTACTTGCGGGGATTGAACAAAATCTACTCCGTATGGGCTATGAGTGGTCAGGACGGTGAAGGCAGTTCAGACATTTCTGGACTTGATGCCGGTAACTGCCAGCTGATGCGTAGCTGGTGGAATCTGAATGAGGTATGCACTGATGAAGCTAAGAATGCATGGGGAGACGATTGGGTAACAGCTGTCAACAGCATTACCTGGAACACCATGCAGAACGAGGCTATCGAAGGTGCCTACCAGCGTTCTATGTTCATCGTAGCACTGGCTAACGAGTATATCACTCAGGTATCCAAAGCTAATTTTGCCGAGCAGCCACAATATATCGCCGAGGCCCGTTTCTGCCGTGCATTGGCATACAGTGTACTTCTCGACCTGTTCCGTAATCCGCCGTTCATCACTGAAAGCAACTACAGCAACTCTCCCGCACCTGTTGGTGACAGAGAAAAAGGTATCAACCCCACTCTCTTCAACTGGATTGTCACTGAACTGAACGAGTGCAAGGCTAATCTTCCTGCTGCAGGCAAGGGTGTCTACGGTCATGCAGACCAGGGTGCAGCCGACTTCCTGCTGGCTCGCTTGTACCTGAATGCTGAGATCTATGCAGGTGAAAATCACTATACCGACTGTGTTGAAGCTTGTAAGCGTGTCATTGCCGGAGGCTATTCGCTGTCTGCCAAGTATGAGAACCTGTTCATGGCCGACAACGACCAAACCTGCAAGAACGAGATTATCTTCCCCATCGTGTACGACGGAGCCGCTACAAAGACATGGGGTGGCATGACCTTCCTCATCATGGCAAGTGTTGGCGGTAAAGAAACCGACATGAAGGAATATAAGGGTGTAAATAGTGGCTGGGACGGCATGCGTCCTACCGGACAGTTTATTGACATCTTTGAGTTTGATGATGACGCTAACCCCACAGCTGCCACTGTAAAGGATAAACGACTCTTGTGCAGTGACAAAGGTATAGGTGAAGATCCTGAGACTAAAAAAGTAAAAGAATACGACCGCAAACAGCATATTGTGACGACACCCAAGGCAACTTTCGCTTCAGAAGGATGGGAAATTACAAAGTTCCGTAACCAGACTTCAACAGGTTTAGTCAATGACGATGCATGGCCAGACACAGACTTCCCCATGTTCCGCTTGGCAGATGTCTATCTGATGTATGCTGAAGCTGTCCTGCGTGGTGGCACAGGTGGTGACACCGGCACAGCAGTAGGTTACATCAACAACCTCAGAAAACGCGGGTACACTGGAACAACCGGTAATATCAGCCAGGCTGACATGACACTGGACTTTATTCTTGACGAGCGTGCTCGCGAGCTCTATTGGGAAGGTACTCGCCGTACAGACCTCATCCGTTTCGGAAAGTTCACCAAAGGCTACAACTGGGACTTCAAGGGCGGCGTTAACACCGGTACTAATGTTGAAGATTACTATATCATCTATCCTATTCCTGCAACAGACTTGACGGTAAACCCAAACCTGAAGCAGAACAAAGGATATGTTAATGAAGAGTAATACCACTACGGAATAATAATACTATCATTTTAATATAGACAAATTATGAAGATTACAAGATATTTCATGGCTGCTGCTGCATTGCTGCTGACAATGACTGCGTGTGACAGCGACCTGGAGAAGGTGGTCTATAATCCGGAAAGCTCTACTCCGGGTACACTGACTGTAGATGGCGGTGTGACAGACATCGTGCTGACCGCTGCCAACAAAGAGAGTAATGTGCTCACCCTAGAATGGGGAAAGTCTGATTTCGGTCAGTCTGTAGCGGTCAATTATCAAGTGATGCTTGACGTGCGTGGTGGCGATTTCACCAATGCATATACAATGGCTGCAACCACTAAGACAACTGTGACTTTCACTGGTAACGACCTGAACAAGGCTGTGTTAGAACTACAGAAAAAGAAGAATGGGAAGGATGCAGAGCCCAGTTACGAGCCAATGCCTGTCGACATCCGCATCTTCTCAGAATTCTCTGAGATTGTTGCTGGACTGAATACAAACGTCATCCAGCTGACCATCACCCCATATGCTGGAAAGGTTGATTATCCGAAACTGGCTGTTCCTGGTAGTCACCAGGGATGGGATCCGGCAAACTATGCTCAGGCTCTGTATGCTACCAACAGCAAGAAGCCTAACGTTTATACTGGTTATATCTATATGGATGCAGGAACAGAGTTCAAGTTTGCTGATGGCAGCTGGGATGTCAACTGGGGTTCATCAGATGGTAAGACCCTTGAGCCTGGCGGTTCAAACATCTATGTGGCTGAAGCAGGATGCTACTATATCACTGTTGACACAGAAGCCCTTACATATTCTATGGAGATACGCAACTGGAGTCTTATCGGTGATGCCGTCGGTGGTTGGGATAAAGACTTAGACATGGAATACGACAAGGCTAATAATGTGTATCGTGCTACTTATAAGTTTACTGGTGAAGGGGAATTCAAGTTCCGTGCTAACCACGATTGGGGTACTAACTACGGTAGTGATAATGATGGTGACCCAGGTGACTTGAAGTTGGATGGTGGTAATATTAAGCCACTGGCAGGTGAATACACAGTAACACTGTCATTTATGGACGGTTATCCCACCTATACACTGTTTGCCGGTTCTGAAATAGACAACAAGCCTTACAATTTCCTGAGTCTGCCAGGCACTCTGAACGGCTGGGATCCTGCAACCAAAGACAACGTCATTATCGATGAGAGCAAGAAAGGCACATACACCGGTTGGGTGTACTGTACTGATGATGATGAATTCAAGATTGCCGATGGCAGCTGGGATAGCAACTGGGGTTCTGCCGACCTGACAACCTTGGAACCTGGTGGTGCAAACATCAAGCCCGGAGCTGGTATGTATGAGATTACCGCCAACATCGACGAGCTGACCCTGAAGATGACCAAGCACGATTGGAGCATTGTTGGCAGCGCTGTAGGTGGAGACACTTCATGGGGTACCGACTACGATCTTACATGGAATGCCGACACCAAGGTGCTGGAAGGAACCTTCGAACTGGCAGCAGGTGAACTGAAATTCCGCGCTGACAAAGACTGGGCTCTCAACTTTGGCGGCAACGGTGAGGAAGGCGGATTGCAGAAGGATGGTGCCAACATTGCTGTAGAGGCAGGCACCTACCACATCACTCTTGATCTGCACACTGCCATCAGCCATCTCAACCCGACTTACACGATTACCAAGAAGTAATCACTCCCTACCCTATAACACCATTCAGGCGGACATCCACTACGGTGCCCGCCTGAATACTTTTTTGCCAAACATTTGGAAGTTTCAATAATAATCCCTAACTTTGCAACGTCATAAAGAACGCATCCACATGAAAGCCAAAGAACCATTGCTTAAATCATATACAAATTCCATCATTCCCCACCTGCGCAACTATATCGTAGATAAGGTGGAGAACGAGCAAGACGTGGCCGTACTCCAACAGCTTTATGCTGTTATTACCCCAAAGGATAGCGAATCTTTTGCAGAAAGATTTACTCAAGCCCAAAAACAGACCGAACAGTATTGTGTTCCTGAGATTGCCGCGGAATTGGAAAGCGAAGGTTATATGATCGGTAAGCCCTACCCCTATGATGACGAGGCTTTTGACTTCGACCAAGCAATACGTGAAGACGAAGCAGACGAAATTGCCCCAGACGAATGGGTTGAAAAAATGTTTCCAGAGATCAATGTTAAAGGTTAAGTGGGGGAAAAGAGCTTTCCGTATCTTCATCAGGCAGTGGAGATGGGAAGGCGATAATGTCGGCATTCAGGCGGACATCCACTACGGTGCCCGCCTGAATACTTTTTAGATACCTGCCAACGGCTTAGTCGCCCTCGTTGTAGTCGCCACCGCCAGGGTTCGTGCCGCCACCGCCAGTAGTGCCGCCGGTGTTGCCAGAACCTCCGGTGTCGGTGCTACCACCAATCGGTGATGGATCAGAGATGTTGGTACCACCATTGAGGAAGCGTTCCTGACCGATGGGATAGGTCACAATGGCTTGAGCAAAAGCTGGTGCAGAAGTAGTGACGGTGAACTGTGCTTTACTACGAAGCCAATTACCATTTACTTTGCGTGAAGTAATCGCTGCCATGAAAACCTTGGCTGCTGTGGCACTTGTTGCAAAACCATACGCCATACGCACTTCAACCTTCAGCGTGTTTGACGTAAATGTGGGCGTAGCAAATACAGCATCGCCAGCAACAGCCACATCAAATGAGTCCAGCACTGTTGCTCCACTCTTGTAAGTGAAGCGTACAGCACCAAAGCCATAGCTTCCATCGGCTTTTGGGTACATCACTGCTACAGTACACATGTCACCGAAGATGCGACATCCCATGTCGGCAGCCACCTCGCCAATAGTACCATTGGCTGCAGTTGTCAAGGTCAAAGTCACCTTCTTATTGGTGACATCGACACTATCGACCTGAGCATCGACCAGTGCTTCGGGAAGCGAGCCATCAGAGATAATGTAGCTACCAGGAACAAGACCAGACTGCTTGTAGTTGTTGAATCCAAAGAAGCCATTGCCTGACTCATGTGCAAGACGAAGCTGCTTGTAGTTCTGCTTGCAGAATTCACGCATACATTGCATACCTGCGGTCTTTTCCTCAAACGAGTGATTACAGATGCTCTTCATTGCCGAGTAAGCTGCTGAGCAAGTCGACATAAGACAACGTTGAGTCATCTGAGAGAGAGTACGAGGGTTCTTACCGCCCTCAACACGGTCCTTGGTAATTTGCTTACCATCAACTACACTGTAAGTGTGAGACTTGGTGCTGCCCTTACGCAGACCATAAAAATTGGCTGATTTTGCCATAAGTGATATGTGTCAGTGTTTTTAAGACTTACTCAGCTGTTAGCATCGTTTTTAGTTGAGGTTCATAACCTAGAGGTAATCTAGAGGTAACCTAGAGGTAATCTAGAGGTAACCTAAAGGCATTGCCTCGATGCTTCAGCGGAGTTTATTGCTCTCACTGACGCTGCAAAATTACAGCTAATACACTATGGCCGTTTCAAAATAACAGAAATACAAAGTTTTGCTTAAGTTAGTATTTTGCTGTACTAAGGTTTGTACTAAGCTAAAGTCTGATTTTCATGTCAAGAGCCTGCAAAAGAGTGTTTATCTTGAGCACCTCTTCTTCATGCAATTTGGTATTGACATTTCTATCCGAACAATAATTCTTGCATGTCTGAAAGGGTAAGCCGGTGATAGCTTTCATAAGTTGTGCTGCCTTTGTCTTGTTTCCATGCTTATTGAGGTTGGCACCATTGTTTTCCATGAGGCCGAGCAATATGTCGAGTCTCACCTTGTCATGAGGGGTAAGTAGTTCGACAGGTTCCTCGTATTCCTTTAGCTTTTCAGTCTGCTGCTTACATTTCTCCTCTAATTCCGCAATACGAGCATTCAGCTTGCCAGTATCATCGAGCTTTGTTTCACTCATTTCTGGTTCCTGTTTTTCCTGCTCTCTTTTGTTGTGTACTCTTTTCGACAACATTCTTATAGCTTCCTGTGTATATTTTAAAGGAGACTGTTCTTTGATAAAAGACTCTACATAGGGAGAGTTTTCCCTTATCATCTTATATATCGCATCAGTCTTATCCTCCCATGATTTTGTTTTTTCCGTTAAATAGTGAGTATAAGCGATAATGTACACCGTCCAAAGTAAAGACAATATTAATTCTGATGAGGCATTATAAACCACCATCCCATCATTGTTATTGATATATTCTATCGTATCATATTGTTCGGACATTGACCTCTTTTGTTGAAGGTTTACAACATATTCACTAAGGGTAGATTTGTAGAAATCAGAAAATAAAGGAATCATAAAATGCCTAACTAACGTCATAAAGTCAAATAGCTTAATACGTCGAGTCATTTTGCAGTTAAAGTTCTCAAAAGAAGCTTTATCGGTATAAAGAAACTCCTGAACCACATAAGCTATGCAGTCGATATCTTCATCACCCTTATTTTCTTCAAAATCAAAGTTACTTTGATAGTATCTTTTCCATGCATTAATCGCTCTTTCCATTTTTTCCTATTTTTCTGCAAATTTACAAAACAATCTTGATATTCGGGCGCTATCATGCAGAAAAGTTGAAAAAATAGTGTAAAGACATTGCTAGTCTCTCTAGTACTTCTAGTGATACTAGTTCTACTAGTGAAACTAGGACTTCTAGTGATACTAGTACTTACTAGCCCTTACTGGCCCCAGCCAGTTTCCTCCTCAGCTCCTCGTTCTCGGCTTTTAGCCGCTGGTTTTCGGCCTCCAGTTCGCGGAGGCGGCGGTCGATGCCTTCGCGGTAGCCCGTGCGGGCTGCATGCATGCGCTCCTTGATGCCGCCTTCCTCTATGAAGCGCTTCTCCAGATGTTTCAGGTAACCCTCAAACATCCTGTCGGTGATATGACAAAGGGTGAGCGCCATGTTGCAGAATTCTTCGGCAGCACATTTCGTGGCGATGTCCTTATAAGCATCCCACGTGTTGTTCGTACGGCAGAACTCCACCATCTTCCCAAAACGTGGGTGATTCACGTCCCAAACGGCAAGGCTGTTTCTTTTCAAATAATCCTCGTAGTCCTCGCGAAGTTCCTGAAAGCTGGCCCTACCCACGTTGACAAGGTTCACTTCCATCTGACTGCTTGTCAGGCCTTCCTCGCACCCCTCCACGATATTCTGCTTGCCACAACGCGCCGCCATATTCATCTGGTCTACACGGCGGTCGCCATATAGCGGCAGAAAGCGCTTACAGAAAACATCAGTCAGAAGAACCAGCACCTCTGCCTTCTGGTAGACGTGCAGTTCCTTGTAGTTTGCCACTTTCCCAAAGATGGTTTTCTGGTCCTTTTCTTCGTTCTCCATACCACTTCCGTTTACGAGCCAAAAAAATTATCAAATTTCTCCGACATCGCCAAGGATTATTCCCGAAAAAGTTAATAAAAAAGTATCTCCGACCCAAGTTCCCCAAAATATGAGTTGCCACATCCTAACGCTCCACAAGGATGCGGGCATCGACGGCAATGACGTCGTTGTCGTGGGCCAGGAGGGGATTGATGTCGATCTCCTTGATTTCGGTGGCGAAGCGCAGGAGGGTGGACAGACGGACGATGATTTCGGCATAGCGCTGCTCGTTGATGCCCTTCTGACCGCGCGTACCCTTCAGTATCTTGTAGCCACGCAGCGAGTGGATCATGCTATAGGCTTCGTTGTAGGACAGCGGGGCGAGACCTGACGAGACATCCTTGAGGACTTCGACAAAGATGCCGCCGAGACCACAGAGCACCACATGGCCGAAGCGTTCCTCGTACTTGGCACCGATGAAGAGCTCGGTGCCCTTGAGCATCTTCTGCACCATCACGGCGGTGGCATCCTGTATCTTCATCATGCGGTCGTACTCCAAAGCCAGATGTTCAGCAGTGCGGATATTGAGGGCCACTCCGCCCACATCGCTCTTGTGCACGGGACCGACCACCTTGGCGACGACGGGATACCCTACCCGCTCGGCAAAGGCGATGAGTTCGTCTTTCGACATACTTACCATCTCGGGAACCAACGGGATGCCGGCACAGGTGAGTATCTCGCGCACCACATCGGGTGCCAGATAGTCGCGCTCCTTGCCTTCGAACTTCAGGCGGTTGGTCTCACGATAGATAATCTTGTTCAGACCGGGGATATCGATGCCATACAGCTGCACCTCGGGGAAAGCGGGTGGCGGCGTACTCATAATCTGCGACAGGGCGGTAGCCAGCGTCACCTCGTCGCTGAAGTTGACATGCCCCTTGGCCAGGAACTCGGCGACCTCAGGACCGGCGGTATGCATGCTGGGCAGGATAGGGAACACGGGCTTCGTGCACTCGCGAATCTTCTGGTCGAGCACGTCGTAGGCCTCGTAGAGCTGGGTGAGTCCGGGAGTGCCGTAGATAACGGCGATGGCATCGATGTCGTCGAAGTGGTGTTCGCAATAGTCGATGGCGATGCCCAGATGTTCGGGCGTACCGGTAGCGAGGATGTCGATGGGATTGGCCACGGCAGAGCCAGGGAAGAGCAGAGCCTTCAGCTCATCGGCCTTCGGACCTTCTATCTTGGGTACCTGCAGACCACCCTTCGAGAGGGCGTCGGTCAGCATCACACCAGGGCCTCCGGCATGGGTGACAATAGCAAAATTGCGACCCTTCAGAGGTGGCAGTGTGAAGATACAGCCCACGGTGGTCAGTTCCTCTCGCGAGAAGCAGCGTACGATGCCCGCCTTACGGAACAGAGCCTCAACGGCAGAGTCGCTGGAGGCGATGGCTCCGGTATGGCTCGATGCCGCACGCGAGCCGCTCTCCGAGGCTCCCGCCTTGATGGCAGCAATGCGACAGCCCTTGCGAATGAGGTTGCAGGCATGGAAGAGCAGCTTATCGGGGTTGGAGATATTCTCGATATACAACAGTTTCACCTTCGAGTCCTTCTCAGAATCGAAGTGCTCATCCATATACTGCAGCACATCCTCGATGCCGATCTGCTTGCCATTGCCGATGCTCCACACGCTGTTGAACTGCAGGCCCTTGATGACGGCACTCTCCAGGATGAAGACTGCCGTAGCTCCCGAGCCGCTGATGAAATCGACACCCTGCGGATTCAGATTGGGAATGGGTTTGGTGAACACGCTGTGATGACAGCGGTTGAGCAGACCGATACAGTTGGGACCGATGAGTGCCGCATCATACTGTGCACAGATATCGAGAATGCGCTGTTCGAGAACGCCACCCGCAGCGGTCTCCTCGCCAAAGCCGGCAGAGATGATGATAAAGGCGCGCGTCTGTTTGTCCTTGGCCAGCAGTTCCACATAGTCGGGACAGAACTTGGCAGCCACCACGAGGATAGCCAGTTCGGTGGGAGGTATCTCGCGGGCATCGTGGAAAGCCTTGATGCCCTGTACTTCATCTTCTTTGGGATTGACGATACGCAGTGTACCTTGATAATTGCCTTGCAGGATATTGCGCACGATGGCGCCACCAGGCTTGTGAACGTTGTTGGAGCCGCCAATGACCACGATAGACTGTGGTGCCAAGAGTTCTCGGTTAATCATAGCTTGTTGTTTTAAGTTTCTGCAAAGATACAAATAATTATGAATTCTAAATGATGATTTGCGAAATATTTTGTAATTTTGCATTGAAATGATGCATCAGCGCGACCGTCAGATACTACAGATAGCCATCCCCGCCATCGTGACAAACATCACGGTGCCGCTGCTCGGACTGGTTGACACCGCCATTGTGGGACACATGGGCGATGCTGTCTATATAGGGGCGATAGCCGTGGGCTCGATGATTTTCAATCTGGTATATTGGGTATTCGGATTCCTGCGCATGGGCACCAGTGGAATGACTGCACAGGCCTATGGTCGGGAGAACATGGCCGACGCTGTACGGCTGCTGAAGCGCGCACTGGCCATCGCCGTAGGTATCGCCCTGCTCATCATCATCCTGCAGCGACCGCTGTGCCAACTGATGCTGACGCTGATAGGTCCTACTGCCGACGTGCGACCATGGGCCGCTACCTATTTCTATATTGTTGTATGGGGTGCCCCACCCTCGCTGGCGCTCTTTGCGCTGACAGGCTGGTATATCGGCATGCAGAACACGCGCATCCCGATGCTCATCAGCATCCTGCAGAACATCATCAACATCGCAGCATCACTGCTGCTGGTCTATGCCATGGGCATGAAGGTGGAGGGTGTCGCCCTGGGAACCGTCGTCGCACAATATGCGGGACTGCTGGTGGCTCTGGTCTTTCTGTGGCGCCACTACCGGCAGGTGTTCGGCCCATCAGTGAACATCCCGTCGGAGACGGCGCTCTCATCGGCTGGCGACTTTTTCCGCGTCAACCGCGACATCTTCCTGCGCACCCTATTCCTCGTCGCTGTCAACCTGTATTTCACCTCGGCAGGAGCCCGTCAGGGCGCTGTTATCCTGGCGGTCAACACGCTGCTGATGCAGCTCTACCTCCTATTGTCGTACATCATGGACGGCTTTGCCTATGCCGGTGAGGCTCTGGGTGGCCGCTATTGGGGCGCCCACGAGGGCGAGGCCTTCCGCGACGTGGTCAGACGGCTGTTTCGCTGGGGAGCAGGGATGACGCTGCTGTTCACCGCCGTCTATGTCGTGGGCGGTCAGTCCTTCCTGCACCTGCTGACCGACGAGCCCAGCGTGGTAGAAGCGTCGGCAAGCTATGTCGGGTGGGCCTATCTGTTGCCCGTAGCCGGTGTAGGAGCCTTCATCTGGGACGGCATCTTCATCGGCATCACGGCCACCAGAGGCATGCTGCTATCGTCGGTACTGGCTGCCATCGTCTTCTTCGGCGGTGTCGCCACACTGACAGGGCCTATCGGCAATCATGGACTATGGCTGTCGATGATTGTCTATCTGGCCATTCGCGGTATTGTACAGACATGGCTCTTTTGCAACCGGATTGCAAAAAACAACACTTTCTGACCGATTGCAACTCGGTTGCAGGAAGTTTTGCCTACCTTTGCAGCAGAATTCAAACAAAAAAGCAAAATATTATGGCACACGAACATCATCATGAGCACTGCTGCGAGGAATGACGTGAAAAAGAAACATATTAGTTGGTAAAACTCGTTAAATGGCTTGGCTGTTTAACGGGTTTTGCGTATCTTTGTACTTTGAATACATCAAAAAACGGAATGCTATGAACAGAAAATACTGGATGATTTTGGCTGCATGCCTGCTTTTACCGCTTGGCATCAATGCCCAGACCTTCGCCTCGATGTGGAAACAGGTGGAGGCAGCACAGGATAAAGATCTGCCACAGACTGCTCTTATACAAGTGCGTAAGATAGAGGCTAAGGCCACCAAGGAGAATGCCTACGGCCAACTGCTGAAGGCTACGCTACTGGGGGCCAGACTGCAAGCCGAGATAGCGCCCGACTCGCTGCCTGTTGCCGTGAAGCGACTGGAGCAGCAGACGGCCAACTGTCGCGAGGCGGCCCTACAGGCGGTCTATGCAGCCACGCTGGCAAAGATCTACCGCAATAACCGCACACTGGAAGATTACGCCAGCAAGAGCGACCGATACCAGGCGATGGCACTGGCTCATCCAGAGGCATTGGCCAAGGTCAAAGCCGACAGCTACGTGCCCTTCGTCATCAAGGAGAAAGACAGCGAAGTCTATAGTCACGACCTGCTGAGCATCGTCGGACAGGAGTTGGAGGCCTGGCAATGGATGGCCGACTACTACGAGAGTGTGGGCAACTGCAGGGCAGCCTGTCTGGCTATTGTCAACGTGCCTCAAAGCGTGGAAAGTGCCGACTCGCTGCTCAACGTGTATGGTGACTACGACGAGGCTTGCGAACTGGCCATCCGCCGTTATGAGATGATGTCCGACAAACGTTTCACGGCAGCCGACAAATACCAATGGCTGCAACAGGCCCTCAAACGTTGGGGCAAGTGGAAACGGGCCAATGTGCTGCGCAATCATCTGACGGAACTCACCAATCCTCAGTTCTCTGCCTATGTGGAGCGTCGCGTTCAGGAGATCAGCAAGTCACAGACCGTGGCACTGAAAGAGCTGCGTAACATCAACCAGCTGACAATGCGCGTCTATCGCACCCAGCTGCAGGGTGATACCAAGCTCAATCCCAACGACAAGGACGACTACAAGAAGATGAAAGCGGGACTGGCAGAACTGACAGAGATGACAAAGACCATCTCCTTCTCAGGACACGCTGTCTATGACATCTTCACCGACTCCCTGCAGC
Source organism: uncultured Bacteroidales bacterium (assembly GCA_902799655.1). Classification (GTDB taxonomy): domain Bacteria; phylum Bacteroidota; class Bacteroidia; order Bacteroidales; family Bacteroidaceae; genus Prevotella. The sequence goes on along the minus strand of CADCBH010000002.1, from coordinate 27,083 downwards.
TGCAAGGACTGCCCGCCGGCGTCTATCTGCTGGAGTTTGCCAGTCAGCCACAAACGGAGGTATCGCGCCAGTTGTATTTTGTTTCCGGCATTCGTATCCTGCAACAGGTTCAACCCGACAATAGCCGCCGCTTTGTGGTTGTTGACGCCACGACAGGACAGCCGGTCAAGAATGCCTCGATACGCTTGTCGTTCCGCAAGAATTGGAATAGTCCTGAGACTACCCGTGTGCTCACCTGCAATAGTCAGGGTGAGGCTGTTTATACTGGCGAACAGCGCCCAGCTACCGTCTTTGCATATACCGCCAATGACAACTACTGCCAGACACAGAATGCCTCTGGTGCCTACAGCTATTACGAACGCCAGTACAACAATGAGCATACCAACCTGTTTACCGACCGCGCCATCTACCGTCCCGGACAGACGGTCTATGCCACCGCTATCGCATGGAAAGAGCTGTCGGCACTCGAGAATGCCGCTGTCAGTGGCAAGGTTGTGACGTTTGAACTGCGCGATGCCAACTACAAGTTGGTGGCCGAGCAGCAAGCCACCACCGACCGCTTTGGCAAGTGTAGCGTACAGTTCACCTTGCCTAAAGGACAGCTGAACGGTCGCTACTCTATCCGTGCCAAGAACGGTAGCGTCAGTTTCCGTGTCGAGGAATACAAGCGTCCTGCCTTCCAGGTTGAGTTCGACGACTATAAGGAGTCGTATCAGGCTGGCGACACCATCCATGCCAAGGCCAAGGCTACGAGCTATGCCGGTGTACCTATTCAGGATGCGAAGGTACACTATACCGTCAAGCGTCGTGTCGCCTTCTGGTGGATGTCCTACAGCCGATACTGGCAGGCAGGCTACTTCGGAGACGGTCTCCGTGAGATCATCATCAGCGAGGGTGATACGCAGACAACTGACGATGGCTCATTCGCTATTGACATGCCGTTAACGATGCCCGATGACTTAGGTCACCACACCATGTTCTACCATTTCGTCGTTGATGCCGACGTCACCGACCAGGCTGGCGAGACCCACCACGGCACAATGTCGCTACCATTGGGTAACAAGGCTACCTCGCTGACCTGTAACATCCCCGAAAAGGTGCGCAACGACCAACTGCCTACCATCACCTTCACCCGTCGCAATGCTGCCGGCAAGGAGATTCCCGGTAAGCTGCGCTACCGCATCGATGGTGGCAAATGGCAGGAAGCTTCCGCCAATTGTCCATTGTCCATTGTCAATGATCAATTAAAGAGCGGCAAGCACCGCTTGGAAGCCATCTGCGCCAAAGACAGCATCGACCAGCAGTTTGTGGTGTTCAGTCTTACCGACAAGCGTCCGGCTACGGAGACACACGACTGGTTCTACGTTTCTGACGTGCAATTCCCCACCGATGGCAGTCCCGTCACGGTGCAGGTTGGCTCGTCAGACCCCAATACCTATATTGTTTATAGCATCTTTGCCGGCAGACAAAAGATAGAGGAAGGTGCCGTCAAGAGAAATGGTGAGCTCATCAACCGCCAGTTTAGCTATCGGGAAGAATACGGCAACGGCCTGTTGCTGACCTTCGCATGGATGAAGAATGGCGAGTGCTATCGCCACCAGCAGGTCATTCGTCGTCCGATGCCCGACAAGAAACTGAAGATGCAGTGGACCACCTTCCGCGACCGTCTGACACCAGGTCAGCAGGAGCAGTGGCAACTGACCATCAAGAAGCCCGACGGTGCTGCTGCCGACGCCAGTTTCATGGCCGTACTCTACGACAAGAGTCTCGATGCCCTGACCTCACATCAGTGGTCGTTCACACCATCGTCCTATCTCCCCCAGCCGAGTACCAATTGGGGGTATGCATCGTTTGGACATGTCAGGGCCACAGCCATCAAAGAGATGAAGTTCATGGATGTCAACGAGCTATTGTTCAGCCGTTTCGACGAGAGCATCTTCCCGGTTTACTACCGTTCTATCCGCGTCCGTGGACGCAACGTGCTCATGAAAGCCAGTGCTGCTGTCCCAGCAGCCATGGCCGTGGAAGATACGAGAGTTTATGACCACGTGGAAGAGGTACAAAGTGCTAAAGAAGAAGTCGTTGTAGTTGGCTACGGAGTAAAGGGGCAGGATGCTGACGCTGCCGAAGAAGAACAGGTACAGGTGCGTGAGAACCTTAACGAGACCGCCTTCTGCTACCCCACTCTGCAGACTGATGGCGATGGCAACGTCTCGATGTCGTTCAGCCTCCCGGAGAGCCTGACCACCTGGCGTTTCATGGGTATTGCCAACACTGCCGACATGCTGTATGGCTACATCGACGGTGAGGCCATCGCCCAGAAGGATGTCATGATACAGCCCAATATGCCGCGCTTCGTCCGTGATGGTGACGAAACCACTATCTCTGCACGACTGTTCAATACCACCGACCACAGCGTCAGCGGCACAGCAAAGTTACAGTTGATAGATCCAGAGACCAACAAGGTGATCTACGAGATGTCATCATCTTTCGCCATCGATGCCAACGGCTCCACCTCTGCCCATTACAAATTGTGGATTGTCAAGCCTGAATCATCCCTCTTCATCTGCAAGGTGACAGCTCAAGGCGACGGCTTCAGCGATGGTGAACAGCACTATCTGCCTGTACTCTCGAACCGCGAATATGTCACCAAAACCATCTCCTATACCCAACATGAGGCTGGTGTGAAGACCATCGACCTGCAGAAACTCTTCCCACAGGGAACAAGTCAGAAGAAGCTGACCATCGAATATACCAACAACCCTGCGTGGCTGATGGTACAGTCGCTGCCCACCCTCGGCCAGCCTTGGGAACACAGTGCCATTGACCAGGCGGCATCGTACTATAGCAACCTGCTGGCCAAGACTCTCATGCAACAGAGTCCGCAGGCTAAGGCAACCTTCGAACAGTGGCGTCGCGAAACAGGCAACGAGACCACACTGATGAGCCAGCTCGAGAAGAATCAGGAGCTGAAAGACCTGTTGCTCGAAGAAACACCTTGGGTGGCTGCTGCCGACCGTGAGAGTGAACAGCGCCAGCGCATCGCCGACTTCTTCGACGAAAATGGAATCAACAACCGACTGGCGACCACTACAGAGAAACTGAAGAAATTGCAGAATGCTGACGGCTCCTTCTCCTGGTATCCGGGCATGGAGGGCAGCACCTATATCACCGTTGCCATCGAAGAGATGCTGGTACGCCTCAACGTGATGGCCGGTCAACAGAAAGACATCAAGCAAATCCATCAGAAGGCATTCGACTATCTCAGCAAGGAGATGACAGACCTCGTGGCACGCATGAAGAAAGAAGAGAAGAAAGGCCATCGTCAGACCTTCCCGTCAATCACGGCACTGCGCTGGCTCTATCTCTGTGCCCTTGACGGTCAGAAGCTGTCGGCATCGGTGAAAAGCGCCAACGACTACCTCATCGGCCTACTGAAGAAAGACATCAAGCGGCAGACCATCTACGAGAAAGCGATGACCGCTGTCGTGTTATCCAAGCGTGGTGAACAGACCAAGGCCGCAGAATATGTGAAGAGCCTGAAAGAATATACGGTCTATACCGAAGAGATGGGCCGCTACTACGATACGCGCAAGGCCTCCTACTCCTGGTACGACTACAAGATACCCACCGAGGTGGCTGCCATTGAGGCCATCCAACTGGTGACGCCCACTGACAAGCAGACGGTCGATGAGATGCGTCGCTGGCTGTTGCAGGAAAAGCGCACTCAGGTTTGGGACACTCCCATCAACAGCATCAATGCCATCTATGCCTTCCTGAACGGACAGAGCAGCACGCTGACGACCAGCCAGCCCGCCACCACCCTCGCGGTCGATGGTGTTTCCGTTGACACGGGTAAAGGCTCTGCCGGTATCGGTTACGTAAAGAACGCCCGTGCTTACAAGGATGAGCATACCTTCACAGCCACCAAGACCAGCGAAGGAACCTCGTGGGGTGCCGTCTATGCTCAATTCCTGCAGAAGACTTCCGACATCGAGGCTTCCGGCAGTGGCATCAGCGTGCGCCGCGAACTGTTGGATGCCGGTGACCTCAAGGTGGGACAACGCATCCGTGTTCGTATCACGATCGAGGCCGAACGTGACCTGGACTTCGTAGAGGTTGTAGACCGTCGTGCCTCCTGCATGGAGCCTATCCGCCAGTTGTCAGGTTACCAACAAGGTGCTTATGTCTCTCCCAAGGACAATGCCACCCATTACTTCTACCGCGGATTGTCCAAAGGAAAGCACGTCATCGAGACCACCTACTATATCGACCGTGCCGGACAGTATAACACTGGCACTTGTACCGTAGGCTGCGCCTATGCACCCGAATACCGTGCGACGGCACCGTCGATGGAGTTAAGAGTTAATGAGTAAGAATTATGCGAAACATCATATTATCCCTTTTGCTGGCATCAGCTATCGGGTCTGCCAGCGCCCAGAAGTTAACCATCGAAAAGACGACGATAGACGTTGGCAAGACGGGTTATCAACAGCCCATTACCGCCGTCTTCGAGTTCCGTAACAAAGGACACCGCAAGGTAAAGATTGAGGCGGTCAGGCCCGACTGTAATTGCACGAAGGTGGACTATCCCAAGGGCGACCTCGGCGAGAGGTTTGAAATCCGCATGACCTACGATGCCCGCCAGCTGGGACATTTCGACAAGCAATGTGCCATCCTCACCAGCAATATGAAGAAACCACTCTATCTGCGAATGAAGGGTGTTGTGCTGGCAGAGTATCAGGACCTCAGCAAGAACTATCCCATCGAGATGGGCGATCTGCTGCTCAACCGCAGCGATTTAGAGTTTGACGACATCAACCGGGGTGACCAAAAGGTCCAGACATTGAACATCTACAACAGTGGCAACCAGACCTATCAGCCCAACCTGATGCACCTGCCAGACTACCTGACGGCAGTGATGGTGCCTGAGCGCCTCGCCCCCGGGCATGCCGGAACGATGACGGTAACACTCAACTCTACCAAGATACACGACTATGGTCTGACACAGACCTCTGTCTATCTGGCCGGCAATCCCGGCGACAAGGTCAGCGCAGACAATGAAATTCCTGTCTCCACCGTACTGCTGCCTTCGTTTGTAGGGGTGACAGCTGCCCAGAAGCAATATGCTCCCAAGATGTTGCTGTCAAAGAAGCAGGTGGACATTCTGTTTGCAGGCAAGTCAAAGAAGAAAGATGTCATTGAAATCAGCAATCAAGGACGTACCGAACTGAATATCTCATCCCTGCAGCTCTTTACGGGTGGCTTACAGGTATCGCTCGGACAAAGCCGTCTGAAACCAGGAGAAAGCACCAAGCTGAAGATTACGGCTATACGCGACGATTTGAAGAAAGTGCGTACGCGTCCACGTATTCTGATGATCACCAATGATCCCGACCAACCCAAGGTCACCATCACCATTAATGCAAAGTAGTTTATGGAACATCCGGAAAACAGTTCTGAATATGCTGGTCTGCAAGTGAACAGTGGTGTTGAGCAGCCAGCCATTATCAACCCTTATCTGCAGCGCAACCGCTTCCGTCGCAGGGAGTTGTCTGCCGCTGAGATGGTAGAAGGTATCGTCAAAGGTGACGTCACCATCCTCTCGCAGACCGTGACGTTGGTGGAGAGCGTGAATCCTGCTCACCAGCAGAAAGCCCAGGAAGTCATCAACAAGTGTCTTCCCTATAGTGGCAAGAGCATCCGTGTGGGTATCAGCGGTGTGCCAGGAGCAGGAAAGTCGACCAGCATCGACGCCTTTGGCATACATGTGCTGGAGAACTATGGCGGCAAGTTAGCAGTATTGGCCATCGACCCCTCGTCGGAACGTTCGAAGGGAAGCATTCTGGGTGACAAGACGCGCATGGAGAAGCTCTCCATACATCCCGACTCTTTCATCCGTCCCAGTCCAACGGCAGGTTCGCTGGGTGGTGTGGCACGCAAGACGCGTGAAACCATCATCCTCTGCGAGGCCGCTGGTTTCGACAAGATATTCGTAGAGACGGTAGGTGTCGGACAGAGTGAAACGGCCTGTCACTCAATGGTAGACTTTTTCCTGTTGCTGCAGGTAGCGGGAACAGGTGACGAGTTGCAAGGCATCAAGCGCGGTATTATGGAGATCTCCGACGGTATCGTCATCAACAAGTGCGACGGTGACAATGTAGATCGCTGCCACATGGCTGCCACCAACTATCGCAACGCCCTCCACTTCTTCCCCAAGTCGGAAAGCGGCTGGATGCCTCAGGTGCTGTGCTACAGTGGTTTCTTCGGCACGGGCATCAAGGAGATATGGGACATGATCTACCAGTATATCGACTTTGTCAAGACCAATGGCTATTTCGACTACCGTCGTAACGAGCAGGCGAAATACTGGATGTATGAAACCATCAACGAGCAGCTACGCCTCAACTTCTACAACAACGCTGATATCCAACAACAACTCAGCCATGCCGAGCAGTCGGTGCTGGCAGGACAGCAAACGAGTTTTACAGCTGCCCAACAGTTGCTCGACCGTTATTTTAATGAACTGAAGAATGCTTAAGATAGAGATTGACAATGGCAGCGGCTTCTGCTTCGGAGTGACCACAGCCATTCAGAAAGCCGAGGAGGAGCTGGCCAAGGGTGGCACGCTATACTGCTTGGGAGATATCGTACACAATGGTATGGAGTGTGAGCGGTTGCGTGAGATGGGACTGAAAACCATCAATCACGACGACCTCCGCCAACTCCACGATGTAAAGGTACTGCTGCGTGCCCATGGCGAACCTCCCACAACCTACGAGCTGGCACGGCAGAACAATATTGAGATTATTGACGCCACCTGTCCTGTGGTGCTGAAACTGCAACAGCGCATTAAAAAACAATACGACGAGTCGAGGAGTGAGAAAGATGGAGTAAGGAGTGATCATGCCCCCCAAATTGTCATCTTCGGAAAGAAAGGTCATGCCGAGGTATTGGGACTGGTCGGCCAAACGAAATCGGAGGCTATCGTCATCGAGAACTTTGATGAGGTGGAACGACTGGACTTTACACGCGATATTTACCTCTATTCGCAGACTACCAAGTCGCTCGACGAATTCCATCGTATCATTGAATACATCCAGCAGCACATCTCGCCAGCATCCCATTTCCGGAGTTTTGATACGATATGCCGCTCTGTAGCCAACCGCATGCCAAACATCTCGCAGTTTGCCTCACGCCACGACCTAATCCTCTTTGTCTGCGGTCGTAAAAGTTCGAATGGCAAGGTACTCTACAACGAGTGTCTGCGCGTCAATCCCAACAGCCACCTGATTGAGGGACCCGACGAAATAAACCCACAGTGGCTTGAGGGTGTCAAGACTGTGGGTATCTGTGGTGCTACCAGCACACCGAAGTGGCTGATGGAACAATGCCGCGATGCTATTATCGACTCGCTTCCTTGAAGCGCTGCATCAACCACTCTTTCTGCTCGGCGATGGTCATCTGGCTATTGTCGAGCAGAATGGCATCTGGGGCCTGCTTCAATGGGGACACCTCGCGGTGAGAGTCGATATAGTCACGCTCTTGTACATTCTTCAGAATATCCTCGTAGTCGGCATCCATACCTTTTCCTTTCAATTCATCATAACGACGCTGGGCACGAACCTCTGCAGAGGCTGTAACAAATATCTTAAGTTCAGCATCAGGGAAAACCACTGTGCCGATATCACGACCGTCCATAACAACTCCCTTGTCCTTGCCCATCTGCTGCTGCTGGGCTACCATGGCTTCACGGACGAAACCGAGCGTGGCAATAGGACTGACGTGGTTCGACACTTCCATGGTACGGATCTTGTCTTCGACCAACTCGCCATTCAGATAGGTATCTGGACGTCCTTTCTCTGCATTGAAGCGGAAGGATATCTGGATGTCAGACATCGCCTGGCGCAGAGCATCCTCATTGATGCCGTCAGGGGTAAAGATGCCGTGGCGCAGGGCATAAAGGGTTACACAGCGGTACATCGCACCCGTGTCAACATATACATAGCCCACCTCACGGGCCAGATCCTTGGCCATCGTGCTCTTACCGCACGAGGAATGGCCGTCAATAGCAATGGTAATCTTCTTCATATATTATAGACAGTATGTAGCATTTAACAATAGCGAATAGGCCGAGACGTGGTATTTGGCATAACCGACCTGGAGTTTGAAACGTTCCAACTGGATGCCGCCACCGACTGAGAGGCCTGCGCCATGATTCGATTTCGTATCATCGCCCTCACTGATTTTCATATCATTGGCACGACGGAAGTTATAGCCTGCAGCCACAAAGATAGAGGATGACAGTGACAGGTCGGCACCAATAGCAAGATGCTTGATGAAGGCCTGATCCCAGTTATGAAGACGCGACAGTGTGACATGGAATGTCAACGGCGATGCCACAAGGCGTCTGCTGACGCCCAACTGAAGGTCGAAAGGAATACGCTCGAACTCTTCATTGTAAGCTTTGATCTGTCCGCCTAAGTTCTTGGCGACAGCGGATAGTGACCAACCGCGTTCGTCATCGAAATAATTGATGCCCAGATCAACAGCAACTGCTGCTGAGCTGTAGCTGCCAATCGTTGACGAGATGAAACGGGCAGTGATACCGCCGCTGAAGCGATTGCCCAACAGATAGGCAAAGCTGCCAGCCAATGCGATGTCACGAGGCGAGAAAGTGCCGGTCTCTACATTCTCTTCCGTCGTTTCCTTGATGGAGCCATACGACATATATTGACCACTGACACCCCATGAAGCACGTTCACCATAGGCTCTGACGAAAGAGGCAGAAGCCGTCTTGCTCCCTTCCATATAGGTCATAAAATTGAAGTTAAGGCTTTTGTCGCTGACACCCGTCAACAAGGCTGGATTGTGGAAAATCACAGTAGGATCATCATCTGTGAGGGAGATATTATCACCACCCACTGCTGCCACATGAGCACTGACAGGCAAACGAAGAAAGCTGTAAACCTCCTCGCTCTCCTGAGCCCTCACCGACAGGACTGACAACAAGCCTATTATGACCAAGAAACCTTTCTTCATCTCATTTCAAACGGCAAAAGTACGAAATTATTTTGAATAATGCATGATAAATTGCGAATAATGAACGATGTATTATGAATTATTTTGTACCTTTGCAGGCGATTATGGAACTCAAGAAGACGCGACAGGCCGATATGGAGCAACGACGAACCACAGGATTCCTCCTGGGGCTCATCTTTGTACTGTCGCTCTGCTATGTTGCTCTGGAATGGAACAGCACGCCCAGTGATGACGGTTTCGACCCCATTGACCTGAGTGACCTGATGCACGAGAGCGAGTTGGTCCCCATGTCGAATCTTGAGACCATCGCACAACTGGAGGAGAAACATCCTCAAGAGCAAGCTGAGAAACTGAATATCGTCGATGATGACGTAGAACTGCAAACAGAAGAGGATGACAACGAGACCACCAGCGATGAAGAACTGCTGAAAGAGCTGGAAGAGCAAGAGGAAGACAAGGCACTGCCCCCTCTGACGGTAGATCCTCAGAATCCTCTCAATTTCCACGTCGTAGAAGACTTGCCACAGTATCCAGGTGGTGCCGTAGAATTTCTAAAATGGCTCACCAAGACGCTACGTTATCCTACTGCTGCACGCAATCGCAAGACACAAGGTAAAGTAGTCGCTGTGTTCTATGTTGAAAAAGACGGCAGCATAACAGGTATCAAAATCACCAAATCGCTATCACCTGAGTGTGACAAAGAGGCCTTGCGTGTGCTCAACATGATGCCCAACTGGCAACCAGGCATCTATCACGACCAGCCCTGCCGCACGAAGGTGTGCATACCCATCGTCTTTAAGCTATGACATCGAGGCCTCGAAGCCCCGAAATATCGAAGCATCGGAATATCGAAAAAAATAAAATAAAAGAATCATGATGAAATCCTCCAACGACATTCTGCAGCTCGTCAACGACTTTCTGGCTAAGCTGCCCTACAACCGCCAACCCAAGTCACTTTACGACCCCGTGGAATATGTACTCTCGCTGGGTGGCAAACGCATACGTCCTGTACTCATGCTAATGGGCTACAACCTCTGGCGCAAGGATCCGGAAAGCATTCTCATGCCTGCCGTAGGTTTGGAGACATACCATAACTACACGTTGCTACATGACGACTTGATGGATAATGCCGACATGCGTCGCGGTCAACAGACGGTACATCGCCGTTGGGATGCCAACAAGGCCATCCTGTCCGGTGACTCCATGCTGGTATTGGCCTATCAACGCATGCAACAGGTTCCAGCAGACAAGTTACCTGCCGTACTCGACATCTTCACTGAGACAGCACTGGAGATTGGAGAGGGTCAGGAGTATGACATGTCTTTCGAGACACGCAATGATGTCACAGAGGCTGAATATATAGAGATGATTCGCCTGAAGACCAGCGTTCTGTTGGCTTGTGCCTTGAAAATCGGTGCGTTATTAGCCGACGCTCCTCAGGAGGATGCCAATCGTCTCTACCGCTTTGGCGAACAGGTAGGACTGGCTTTCCAACTGCAAGACGACCTGCTCGATGTCTATGGAGACCCAAAGGTCTTTGGCAAGGCCATTGGTGGTGACATCACCTCCAACAAGAAGACCTACATGCTCATCAACGCCCATAATCGTGCCAATGCTGAGCAGAGTGCAGAACTGGACCGCTGGATACTTGCCAAGGAGTTTGACCGTGCGGAGAAAGTGGCTGCTGTCACACGCCTCTACGACGAGATTGGCATCCGCCAACTCTGCGAGGAGAAGATCAACTACTATTTCCAGTTGGCCAGCAAGACCCTCGACGAAGTCAATGTGCCCGATGAGCGCAAGACCCAGTTGCGTGCCTATATGGACGAATTGTTACACCGTAATAAATAATTCCCATTGTCGAATCTCAATTACATAGACACCCACTGCCACTTGGATGGCGAGGAGTTTGCCCAAGACCGCGATGAGGTGGTGCAGCGTGCCCGCGAGGCAGGATGTACCAGCATTTTCCTGCCTGCCATCGATGCGGCCTCGTGCCAAACGGTACTCGATACCTGCCAGCACTATCCCAACTACTGTTATCCCATGCTAGGACTTCATCCTGAGGAGGTGCGTGACGACTGGCGCGAGCAGCTGACCATTATCAAGGCGCTTCTGCCCTCAGCCGTCAGCCATCAGCCATCAATCCTTGCTATCGGTGAGGTAGGTCTTGACTACTATTGGAGTCGCGACTATGAAGAACAGCAACTGCAGGCTTTCGAGGAACAGGTTCATTGGTCGGTAGAAATGCAATTGCCACTGATGATACACTGCAGGAAGGCACAAAACGAGATGGTGGGCATCCTGAAGAAATATCGAAATGATTTGCCAGGTGGTGTATTCCACTGCTTTACGGGCAATGAACAGGAAGCCCGCCAACTGTTGGAATTCGACAACTTTGTCTTAGGTATTGGCGGTGTTCTGACTTTCAAGAAAAGCCACCTGCCAGAAGTATTACCCGCCTGTGTACCCTTAGAGCGCATTGTCTTAGAAACTGACGCCCCCTATATGGCACCAGTACCCCAGCGTGGTCAGCGCAACGAGCCAGCCTATATCCGCCACGTCATCACACGAATGGCTGAAGCGTATGGAGTCAGTGAAGAAAAGGTATGCCAACAGACAACGGCCAATGTGGCATGCCTCTTCCCGTCTATCACTTTCTAATTATCTTTCGGATATTGCCTTTGGCATCACGTACGATATCAACCATACCAATACGGTAGAGCAACTGCTCAGTACCCGTTGTCACCTCGCTAATTCCCGTAGGAGTGATATCGAAATCGAACGATGCCAAGCCACCAGTGACAGCCATATTCGTGAGAGGTTTCGACATCCACTTGCTCCCATCTATATTGGCATTATTCAAGTTAGAAGCAGGTGAAGAGGTATTAGTCAACGAGTTATTCTCCTGATATGGATAGGCCCATCCACTCATCGTAGAACTCGTATTATTGGCATGGAAGACTTCATAGCGCTTACGGGTGGAAGAATTGGGATAAGTTGTCGTGCTCGTCCAAATAAAAGGATCATAGTCAACATGGAAAACGAGGATGCCACTGCCTGGAAGACTGGCATCCCATCCCGTCGGCTGGCGGTTTTCTACGATGTAATACTCATTCTCGTATCCGTCATTACGGATAAGATACGCCCTACCTTTGTCTGCCAATGCGGGCATATTGACAATCGATGTTGTACTTTTCAGTTCTATCGGATTGAGCCATCCCATCAACCAGCGTTCGTGGGCAGAGTAGCCAGGAGGTTGTAGTCCGTCACCATTGTAGTTGCCACTATCCATAAGGTCCCATTTATTCAAAGTTGTCGAATAACCGTAATAAAAGTCGGGAAATCCGAAGCAATGGGAATACTCGTGACAGATGGTACCGAAGGTGCCGTGAGGTTTATCTTTTGCCAACTCGTTCAAGGCACAATAACAGTCAACAAGATAGTCCTTATCACCAGAAGATACAGGTATGGGGTCACAATAGACATCCTTTTGGCGATCTTTCAAATGTTCACTCATCCACCATTGGTGAGGCCATATCAGGTCAGAGCCTTTAGTATCGTTCATGCCATGCCCTGCATAGATGATGAGTAGTTGGTTAATATAGCCGTCACCATTCCAGTCGTATTTGCCCCAGTCGATGTCATATGACTTTAATATATCCACAATGTCCTCAACCAAATACTGCGAATTCTCATCATCGGCATTCGTGCTGGCATACTTCTTGGCATCGCCACTGACTTGCATGTAAAACAAGTCGAAGATGACGCTGAAGTCACCATAGCTCTGGTCAAGGAAGTAGTCGTGGACGGAACCTTTGAAAGGGCTCTCCGACAAATTATTGGCATTGAACACCTTATTCCAATATGTCAGCGTAGCAGTTTCGTCGCCTTCGAACAGGCGGTCATTGAATGCCACCAATACAGTCAACTGATGACGTTCACCATGATAGAAGTCACCACCAGGTACCCTACCCTCACTGGCACTACGACGAAGAAGCATACCCTGTGAACGCGGCGTACCACGCCTACATCCCTGTAGGGATATGTTTTCCTGAGCTATTGTCAGTGTAACAAGCAACAGCAGCAAACTAGTAATGACTAACCGATATCTCCTCATTAATTACAAATAGTTTTGTATTTGCTTCCATCTGCCTTACGCACGATGTACAATTGCCCTTTGATAGGTTCTTTCACATAACGCCCCTGCAGGTCGAAGTATTGAGAGCTGAGCGGTGAAGAGTGAGTGTTTACAGAGCGTATGCCTGATGCGCCGCCCTTGAAGTCAAACGACACAAGACTGTCGGTACTTTCAGTGATATTAGTGATATACTCTTCAGCCAGCGAGTTAATTTCCCCAAAAGGATAGGGAGCTGTACTGAAGTAGCGTTTGTTCATACGATTGCTATTCTGGTAAGTAGTAAATCCCTCCTGCTCTTGTTTCTTACTCCATGCATCATAGTCCAATCCATCAGCACATATAATACGGAATCGGGGACTGTTCTCTCTATTATTGGGCGTATTCCCACGCCATGCCGATTTGTCAAAATCGACATACCAAATGACGAGTCCATGCCCTGGGACGCCAGCATCCCATCCGCTCTGCTGACGATTCTCCAACAACAGGAACTCCGTGTCTGAATGGCGAATGATATAGGTCGCGCCACCCTTTGATATGGGTTCCAGATTGGTGATGCTCTGAGCTTCGGTCAGTTCCAGTGGCGTCATCCAACCCATCAGTATTTTTTCCAGCGGGGTATAATTGGGCGGGCACCAGCCATAGTTGGTAAAGTTGCCACCATCCATCAAGTCCCATTCGTCACAGATGCTATACGCCCATGCATTAGTCGGGTATATGTCCGGCAGACCCAGACTATGACTAAACTCATGGCAGATAGTACCGAAACCACACGATACTGGCTTCGACGTGGGCCATACCTCACCACTTGCCGTATAGTTGCTGATCTTCTTACCGTCAGGAGTCGTTATCGTCGAGATGCTACTGGTATTTGGCCAGACGTAGCCATAGGTCTTTTCTCCCAAATTGCCAGGAAAGCCAGCATAGATAAAGCAGACCTGCTCTATATTACCATCACTATTCCAGTCGTATGGAGTGAAATCAAAATTCGGATGCTCCTCTATGAATTTGTCGATAGCCTCCCTAAACGACTCTTTACCATAGTTACGCGTTTTCTTGTCAGGTTTCTCATAAGGTTGAGCAACCTGGCTCACCTCATAGGGACCAAAGATATCGAACTGAAGGTTCAACAATCCATTAGACTGTGCATGAAAATATTCAGCCATACACCCCAAGCCTTGGCGCTCATTATAGCCTGGCTTATTGAGCATATCATCGTAAAACTGCTTGGGATCATTACTACTGAAAGCCTGATCCACGAAACTGACAAGGATAACCAGTTGATGATATGTCTTGCTGGCATCCCAATCGTTATTGATAGCGGGAAGCCTGCGCAACGCACCTCGACGGAACGTTTCTGACGCTCCGCCAAAACAATCGTCATGCACCACCGTCCACTCGTCTTGAGCCATAAGGCTCAAAGACGTGAGGACGAAGACTATGAGAGTGACTAGCTTCTTGGACACCATGGTTTCAGCTGCTTGAAGAAGTCGTTGCCTTTGTCGTCAACAAGGATGAAGGCGGGGAAGTCCTCGACTTCGATCTTCCATACGGCTTCCATACCCAGCTCTGGATATTCCACACACTCGATACTCTTGATAGAACTCTGTGAGAGGACAGCAGCCACACCACCAATCGTTCCAAGATAGAAACCGCCATGTTTCTTACAAGCCTCTGTCACAACGTCAGAACGGTTACCCTTGGCTATCATGACCAGTGAGGCGCCATTAGCCTGGAACTCATCAACGTAGGGATCCATACGGTTAGCTGTTGTGGGGCCCATCGAACCACAGGGATAACCCTCTGGTGTCTTGGCAGGACCGGCATAGAGCACAGGATATTTCTTGAAGTATTCGGGCAGGCCCTCACCAGCATCCAGACGAGCCTTCAGCTTGGCATGAGCGATGTCGCGAGCTACAATAATGGTACCCTTCAAGTTCACGCGGGTGCTGACGGGATACTTCGACAATTCCTTGCGCACAGCATCGATGCCCTCGCTGAGGTCAATCTCGATACCCTTGCCACCCTCACCAGGACGGCGCAGCTCCTCAGGAATCAGTTCCGTGGGGTTGGCATCCATCTGCTCCAACCAGATACCGTCGCGGTTGATCTTGGCCTTGATATTACGGTCGGCAGAGCAGCTGACGCCCATACCGATAGGACATGAGGCGCCATGACGCGGCAGACGGATTACGCGGATATCGTGAGCCAGTGCCTTTCCACCAAACTGAGCTCCCAAACCAATCTTGTGAGCCTCGTCAAGCAGTTTGTTCTCCAGATCGATATCGCGGAAGGCACGACCAGTCTCGTCACCCGTCGTAGGCAGCGAGTCGTAGTATTTGATGCTGGCCAGCTTCACTGTCAGCAGGTTCTTCTCAGCACTTGTTCCACCAATCACGAAAGCGATATGGTAAGGCGGACAAGCAGCAGTACCCAGTGACTTCATCTTCTCTACCAAGAAAGGCAGCAGAGTTCCTTCGTTCTGAATTGTAGCCTTGGTCATAGGATAGAAATAGGTCTTGTTGGCAGAGCCACCACCCTTGGCCACCATGACGAAACGGTACTCAGCACCCTCTGTAGCCTCAATATCAATCTGTGCAGGCAGGTTGCAACGGGTATTCACCTCGTCATACATGTTCAGAGGAGCATTCTGAGAATAGCGCAGGTTATCCTGAGTGAAAGTGTTAAACACACCCAGACTCAGTGCTTCCTCATCCTCGAAGCCCGTCCATACCTGCTGACCCTTCTCACCATGGATGATAGCCGTACCAGTGTCCTGACAGAAAGGCAGGATGCCCTTGGCAGCCACCTCGGCATTGCGCAGGAACTGGAGAGCCACATACTTGTCATTCTCACTGGCCTCAGGATCTTTCAGAATCTGAGCCACCTGCTCATTATGTTCGCGACGCAACATGAATTCCACATCGTGGAAAGCCTGCTGGGCAAGCAGAGTCAGTGCCTCCTTCGACACCTTTACGATCTCTTTGCCTTCAAACTCAGCGGTGGTCACACCTTCCTTACTCAACAGTCTGTACTTTGTTGTGTCTTGGCCCATCTGGAACATTGGGGCATACTTAAAATCTACTGTTTTTGCCATAATCGTATTTGTTTATTTCTGATTCTTACCCCACAAAGGTACGAATAAGTTGGCTTAGAACCAAATATTATCCAAACTTTTTTATTCGAAATATTTGGAAGATAGCGAAAAAATCCATATCTTTGCACTCACACTTTTATTGAAATACTATGGAACAACCAACATTACTATTTGAGATTTGTGGCTGGGTTGCCACGCTCGGTCTCATTTTCGGTTACCTGCCGCAGGCCATTCAGACTATTCGCACACGTAATACCGACGGTATATCACTACCTGGTTTCATCTCTATGGCCATCGGATGTTTTGCATTCATCGTGCAGGGTATCATCAGTGGGAACTATTATCTCATGATTACAAACTCTATCACCTGCATCTGTAGTGTCATCATCTTCGGTATCAAGATGCACAACGACTATTTTAAAAAGTGAAACCATTAATACTCATTGCAAACGACGACGGCTTTCAAGCTAAAGGAATTCAATATTTAACAGCAATAGCAAAAGACTACGGCGACGTTTTGGTGTGCGCACCAGATGGCGCCCGTAGTGGTTTTGCATGTGCATTCTCTGCCAACAAGCCACTGACGCTGACGCTACGCCACAAGGAAGAAGGCGTAGAGGTCTGGTCGTGCAACGGCACTCCTGTAGATTGTGTCAAGATGGCGCTTGCCGAACTATGTCCACGCAAGCCCGACCTCGTAATTGGTGGCATCAATCATGGTGACAACGGTTCAGTGAACACGCACTATTCCGGTACAATGGGTGTCACGATGGAAGGTTGTATGAAATATATCCCTTCTATCGCTTTTTCCTTGTGCGACTATCATCCCGATGCCGACTTCAGCCCCTTGAAACCCTATATCTGCGAGATGATACAGAGAGTGCTCCACGACGGATTGCCAGTTGGTGTCTGTCTGAACATCAATTTCCCCAAGCAACAGACCTTTGAGGGTGTTAGGATATGCCGTATGGCCAAAGGATCATGGACTAACGAAGTCACCAAATGTCACCACCCAAGGGGGTACGACTATTGGTGGATGGTAGGAAGCTATTCCAATGACGAGCCCGAGGCCACCGACACAGATAACTGGGCACTAAATCACGGTTATGTGGCCATTACGCCTACACGCGTTGATGTGACAGCATACGAGGTCATGGAACAATTGAAAAACTGGGAGCAATGAAGTATTACCTGATTGTCGGAGAAGCCAGTGGCGACCTGCATGCCTCGCACCTCATGCAGGAGTTGCAGCGTCAGGACACTGATGCGGAATTCCGTTTCTTTGGTGGCGACCTGATGACGGATGTAGGTGGCACACGCGTCAAACACTACCGCGAGTTAGCTTATATGGGTTTCATTCCTGTATTGCTGCACTTACGCACCATTCTTCGCAATATGCAGATGTGCAAGGAGGATATTGCCAGATGGAAGCCCGACGTGGTCATCCTGGTGGACTATCCAGGTTTCAACCTCAAGATTGCACAATATGTGAAAGCCCATGCCATCTGTCCTGTCTATTATTATATCTCTCCCAAGATATGGGCTTGGAAAGAGTATCGCATCAAGAACATCAAGCGCGACGTCGACGAACTGTTCTCTATCCTCCCCTTCGAGGTAGCGTTCTTTGAAAAGAAGCACCACTACCCTATCCATTATGTGGGCAATCCCACAGCTCATGAGGTCAGGGAGTATTTGGCAACACACCAGAGCGAGCAGCCCGAGAAACCCATTATCGCACTGTTGGCAGGTTCACGCAAGCAGGAAATCAAAGACAATCTACCTGCCATGATTGAAGCGACTCGGCATCTCGTAGGACAATACGACATTGTGTTGGCTGGCGCACCATCCATTGATCCCGCCTTCTATAAGCCTTTCCTGACGAATAGTGCTGTGCGCATGGTGGAGAACCAGACATATCCGCTGTTAGCCCAGGCTACTGCTGCCCTCGTGACCAGTGGTACGGCAACACTCGAAACCTGCATGTTCGGTGTGCCGCAGGTGGTATGCTACAAGACTCCGCTGGCCCGTCTGATCGGTTTCCTCAAGCGTCATCTGTTAAAGGTACGCTATATCTCACTGGTCAATCTGATTGCTGGTCGCGAAGTGGTCACAGAACTCGTGGCCGAGACCTTCAGCGTCACGAATATCCGCGAACAGCTCGAAGTCATCTTACCTGGCGGCAGTCATCGCCAACAGATGCTCGACGACTATCAGGAGATACATCGCCTGTTGGGTGACAGCGAAGCACCCAGAAAAGCGGCAAGTATGATAATTGAGAAGTTAAAACAAAGTGTTTAGTATTAATCAATAACCATTACAATGAAAAAGATTCTTCTTTCTATGATGATGCTGGTTGGCGGTATGACAGCCAGCGCACAGAATTTCCAACTCCACTACGATTTCGGACGTTTCCTCTATCCCAACGAGGAAGACGGTCGTCAGAAAGTGACACTGACCATGGAGCAGTTTAAGGCCGACCAGTGGGGTTCATGGTACTATTTTGTCGACTTCGACTTCACCAACAAGGAGATGAAGTCGGTATATACCGAGATCTCACGTGAGTTCAATATCCAGAAAGAGTCGCCATTTGCCGTACATATCGAGTACGACGGAGGTCTGGCCTCAAAGGTTGGCGGCTATCAGCAGGCCGCCCTGTTAGGTGCTGCCTACAATGGCCATAATGCAGACTTCTCAAAGACATGGTCAGTACAGATGCTGTACAAGCACTTCTTCAAGGATGACAACGAAAACGAAGCCTATGCCAGCTGTCAGCTGACGGGTGTGTGGGGACTGAACTTCTTCAACAATAAGCTGCGTTTCTCAGGATTCATCGATTTCTGGCGTGGCGTCAAGGCTTCCAATGGTCATGGCTGTCTGGTCATCCTGTCAGAGCCCCAGCTGTGGTACAACTTCAACGAGCACTTCAGCGTAGGTACAGAGTGGGAGATTTCGAACAACTTCATCTTCAACGCCTATAACGACAAGACGTTCTTCGTCAATCCGACATTAGCTGTCAAGTGGACCATGTAAGGATTCAGAAGACCATATAACGGCCGCTCTGCTGCATGAAAACGGCTTCATGAGCGGCCTCTTGGCAAATGACAGCCTCTTCCTCAGTGACGGTAGCCGGCCAATAACGGTTACCGTCTATTATTCTGCCCGTGAGACACTCACACCACGTACAGGCTGCTGTATAGCGCCCCAACGTATATGACAAGTGGAAACCATCACGATTGAGTACATCACCCAGGCGATAACGTGCCAGCTGGATGGCGATGCCACTGGGGATAATACGTGTGATGCCGACAGTAGGCAATACGTTAAGCATGGTGCTGACAATCATGCTATACATCTTGCGTTGGTCGTAGTCATACGGGGCATAGCGATCAGAAGAGAAATCCTCGGCATAAGCCCACGTCATGTGCCATACAAACTGCACATGCAGGTTGGTCGTGTAGCTTTGCACCAGACGTTTCAGCTGTGGCAGATTGCCATAGCTTGAAGCGACACCCGACAATTGGCTGGCTTGTTGCAGGCTGATGACATCCCACTGTTCGTCACGGATGATGGCACGCAGACTGACCTTATTTTTGACAGCCTTGACGCCTCCCACCACTTTACGATAGACGTAGTTAGGATTATCGTTGAGCAGGTTGTCGTAGTGGGTATCTATCGAACAGCCTCCAATATACGCATTACCAATCACCAGGGAGTCACCCTGAGCGGCAGCCAACTCATAGAGATACTGTTCTACAGCATCCTGTGAGAAACTATTGCCAATGGCCAACACCTTGATGACCTTCGCATTGGAAGGCAAGAAGGCAAATAGATATAAAAATACAAACGCTACCAGTCTCATCATGAATCTTTCCTCGCTTCTTTTCTCAGTTTACGCAGTGCCTGATTGCGAATCTGGCGCACGCGTTCACGCTTCAGTCCCAGAATGGCGGCAATCTCAGCCATCGTCTGTCGCTCGCCATCAACACCGAAATAGCGTTTCACCACCTGCTGCTCCCGTCCGTTGAGCACACCAAATCCTCGCAACAGGTCATCGCTTAGTGTCGTCTGTTCAGCTATCAGGTCAGCCTTCGGAGCATCGTGGTCTTCAAGTACGTTGAGCAGCGTATAGTTATTGCGACTGCCAATGGGAATTGACTCGTCGGTAGAACGTGTCTCGACATCAACTGTCACCTTTTCAATAGCAGTCTCAATGCTGCGACGGATATATCCCGCAGCAAAGGTTACAAAGGGTTTGCCACGCGATGGGTCATATTTCTCCGCAGCCTTCATCAGACCGATACTACCCTCGCTCACCAGGTCGTCAGTAGAGAGGATATCACTCTTGTATTGTCGGGCCAGCGTCACCACATATCCCATGGTCGACGTCACCAGTTTCTCTTGTTCCTTAGTCATTGCTTATTGTATTTTTTCAGTAACTGCTTCACCAGTTTACCATAATCCTTAATGACATCATCGGGCCACGGACCAGTGGCTGTGGCACGTGGCAGCAGCATCGAGCTGCTCTCGTTTTTGTCACTCAGCGACCAGCAGACCCAGCTGATGCCCAGACGCTCACACATCTGTATCCATTTCTCCTCAGAGACAGGGTCGATTTTTCCATCGCCAGACGCCTCGGTGGCGCCACATTCTGAGATGAATACAGGTATGCCCTTCTTCACAGCAGCCTCTGTACGTTCACGCAGATAGTCACCATGTGTGGCAGCATAGAAATGGACTGTGTACATCACATTGCTAAAGCCTATCAGCGGACTCTCAGCGACCAGATGGATGTCCTGGTCCCAATGTGGACAACCTACGAGTACGATATTGTCAGCATCATACTTTCGTATCTCACCAATCACCTCAGCGGCATACTTCTTCAGATCGGCCCATGTGTCCTCCACGGGTTCGTTGTATATCTCGTAGATGACATGTGGGAATTTGCCGTATTTCTGAGCCATCTTACCAAAGAACGCCTTAGCTTCCTTCGTCTTCAGAAGATGAGAATGCCAGTCGATGATGACATAGATATTCTGCTTGATAGCCGACTCGATGACAGGGGTCATACACTGCATGGCATATGAGGGATTCTCCAGATAGTTGTCTTCTATCATGATACCCATGGCAGCACGTACTACCGAACAGTTCCAGTCCTCCTTGAGTGATTGTACCGCCTTCTTGTTATAGAAGCGGGGCCACAGGTTGTGCCAACCCAGACTGACACCTCTCAGAATGACAGGGTTGCCCTGTTGGTCGCATAGCTGGCTGCCCTTCACTTGCAACTGACCATATTGTTTGACGGGTTCGGCAGCATTGGCGTGACATGCCAGCACTGCGCAAAGGATTATAGTTAATAGCTTTTTCATATCATTAGAACATGGATAGTGTGTACAGATAGACGACAGCAGCAGGGATGGCAAGCAGCGAAGAGTCGAAGCGATCGAGCATGCCACCATGTCCTGGCAGGATGTTGCCCGAGTCCTTGATACCCAGTGTACGCTTGAAGAGACTCTCTACCAGGTCGCCCCACGTGCCAAAGACTACCACCACAAGGCCGAGTCCCAACCATGCAGGCATCGTAAGCATCTGTTCCTTGTCGAGGAAATAGCTGATGGCAAAGGCTGCCGCCAGTACGAAGACGGCACCACCGATGCTACCCTCCCACGACTTTCCCGGAGAGATACGGGGGAACAGCTTATGACGACCTATCAGCGAACCCACGCAGTAGGCGCCCGAGTCGTTGACCCAAAGGAAGATGAACACGCTCAGCGGGAGCAGTGTATTGAATGTCACAAAGCCCTCGCTGGTGGCATTGAACGCCAGCACATTGAGTAGCGAGAAGGGCAATGCGATATAGAATTGAGGCAGCATGGTATAGGCCCAGTCCTGTATGGGGTCGGCCTGCTTCAGATAGAGCTCGGCCACCAGCAGGTAGATGATGGTCACCAGATATGGGATAAACACCACTGACTTGGCAATGCCTGCATACATATCGCTACAATAGTATGTCATGGCAAAGAAGAAGTAGACTGCCGCCACAGTAGAGATGAAGCGGTTGACGTTGACGTGTTCACGCGCATTGACCAGTCCGGTAAACTCCCAAACTGTCAAGCCCGTGACGATGCTAAACAACAGCACCATGGCCTCTGGGCGCAGAAAACTGGCGACAACGGCTGCCACGAAAATGATGCCTGTGATTGTTCTGACAATAAAGTTTTTCATATTGATGATTAGTTGGTTTCGCTTGATGCCTGACTATCTGGAGTCTCAGGAGTATCAGGAGTCTCTGGTTCTTCCGAAGACGCTGGCTTCTCAGGCAGTAATCCCAGTTCCTTGGCTCGGCGCTCAGCCATGGCTTCGGCCTCGGCACGCTGCTGGGCTTCTATCAGTTCCTCAGCACGACTCGTCCAGGGGCGCTTGCCGAAGATTTTCTCTACATCCTCAGCGAAGATGACCTCACGATCAACCAGCAACTGAGCCAGTTGGGCATGACCGTCCTTGTGCTCCTCCAGGATTTGCTTGGCACGCTCGTACTGTTCGTTGACCATCTTCAGCACCTCGTCGTCCATGATCTTGGCAGTCGTCTCTGAATAAGGACGCTGGAACTGGTATTCCTGATTGTTATAGTAGCACAGGTTGGGCAGCTTCTCACTCATACCTGCATAGGCGACCATGCCATAGGCCTGCTTGGTGGTACGCTCCAAGTCGTTCATTGCTCCCGTCGAGATATGTCCGATAAAGAGTTCCTCGGCAGCACGTCCACCCAAGAGCGAGCACATCTCGTCGAGCATGGCCTCCTTGGTTTGCAGCACACGCTCCTCGGGCAGATACCAGGCAGCGCCCAGGGCACGACCACGGGGTACGATGCTCACCTTCACCAGGGGATTGGCAAACTCGGTAAACCACGAGATGGTGGCATGACCAGCCTCATGGATGGCAATCGATTTCTTCTCAGCCTCCGTCATCACCTTGGTCTTCTTCTCCAGACCACCGATGATACGGTCAACGGCATCCAGGAAGTCCTGCTTGCCGACGGCCTCACGGTTATGACGAGCGGCTATCAGGGCAGCCTCGTTACAGACATTGGCGATGTCGGCACCCGAGAAACCAGGGGTCTGACGGGCGAGGAAGTCAATATCCACGCTATTATCGAGCTTGAGAGGTTTCAGATGTACCACAAAGACCTCCTTGCGCTCATTCAGGTCGGGCAGATCCACATGAATCTGACGATCGAAGCGTCCTGCACGCAACAGGGCCGAGTCGAGCATATCAGCACGGTTGGTGGCTGCAAGGGTGATGATACCGCTATTAGTACCAAAGCCGTCCATCTCAGTCAGCAGGGCATTCAGTGTGTTCTCGCGCTCGTCGTTGCCACCCATCGCTGGATTCTTCGAACGGGCACGACCCACAGCATCGATTTCGTCGATGAAGATGATACAGGGAGCCTTCGTCTTGGCTTTCTCAAAGAGGTCACGCACACGCGAAGCACCAACACCCACAAACATCTCCACAAAGTCGGAACCCGACATCGAGAAGAAGGGCACTCCTGCCTCACCGGCTACCGCCTTGGCCAACAGTGTCTTACCGGTTCCCGGAGGACCTACGAGCAAGGCACCCTTGGGAATCTTACCACCCAAATCGGTATATTTCTGCGGACTCTTCAGGAAGTCCACAATCTCCTGCATCTCCTGCTTGGCACCAGCCTGTCCGGCCACATCCTTGAAGGTGATACCCAGTTCGCCACCCTTCTCATACATCTGTGCCTTCGACTTGCCGACATTGAAGATGCCACTACCGCCCATGGCTCCACCGCCACCCATACGGCGCATGATAAACATCCACAGCAGGATGATACCGCCAAAGAACAGCACATTCATCACCAGTGAACTGAAGAAGTCATTGTCCTTGGTATTGTCATACGAGAACTTTCCTTCGAACTTCTTCTCCTCACAGGCTTGGTTGACGAACTGCTCTACCTGGTCGGTACTGCCGATGGCCACAGTGATACTGGGATTATTACCCGTCTGCTGCACCCCTTGGTGGAACACATCACGGATATGCTCAGGCTTGACATACATCTCCAGAATGTTCTGGTATTTATAGACGACGATCTCCTGGGCGTAGCCCTTGTCAACCATGACCTTAAAGTCCGAGTAGGTCACTTGGGTATTGATGCTCGACTTCTCCTGACCTTGGGTAAAGTAGATGGCCAGGATAGCCACGATTACCAGACCATAGATCCACGACATGTTAAATCGAGGTCGCTGCGGTGTATTATTCTTCTGTTCCAATGTTCCTTATTACCTTATTATATATAGTTGTTCTTGTTCACTCTCAATCTTCAGCTATCCACTGCATGGGGGCATCCTCCCACAGATGCTCCAGATCGTAGTAGTCGCGTGTCTCGGGCATGAAGACATGCACCATCACGTCCACATAATCCATTGCCACCCATTGGGCATTGCCCATGCCGACTACCTTGGTAGGTTTCTCACCCAGTGTCAGCCTGGCAGTCTCCCCTACCGACTCTGCGATGGCCTCTACCTGCGTAGGCGAACTGCCTTGACAAATGACAAAATAGCTGCAAATAGCGCCATCAATAGCTGTCAGGTCAGCCACGACGATGCGCTGTCCTTTCTTCTCTTGTATTCCTTTGACGACGGTGTCTACTAATTCCAATTTTTGTTCCATTAACAATATTCCGGTTATTAAGGCACAAAGATACTAATTATTGTCTGAAAAAAGGCGGCGTAAGTCTTTTTTTTGCGCTTTTTAATAAAAAAATGCCATTTTTTTTTGTCAGTTCCGAAAAAAGTCGTACCTTTGCAGCTTGGGGTATGGTGTAATGGTAACACTGCAGATTCTGGTCCTGCCTTTCCTGGTTCGAGTCCGGGTACCCCAACAGATTAATCCGCTAAGTCGCTGAAAATCAGTACTTAGCGGATTTCTTTTATACCAAATTGGCGTGTTTTTGGCGTGATAATTATTGTTTTGGCGTTCCTTGACTCCTAATTTTGGCTCAGCGGATTTACCCGGTTGGTGAAAGCTTGGCTAATCAAGAATAAAGTGTTACCTTTGCAGCATGAATCATACCCAATTGCTGCGTGCCATCCTTCCCGATGTGCTGATAGACAATTTTGATGTTGCCAAGTTTGAGAAGACCGATACTTGTTTTGACATATGGCTCGACGAGAAGAAGGTCCAAATGCGTGAGGACAAGAAGAACTCTTCCGTCATCTCGCATGGTTTTGGGGAGTACCATACCATTCAGGACTTTCCCATCCGAGGCCGTGCTACCTATCTCCATGTCCGCAAGCGCAAGTGGCTGGACAAGGACACGGGTGAGATATTCAGCTACGAGTGGGAGTTGTCCGAATACGACGAGACGCACCTGAACGCGGAGTTCGTTTCTTTTTTAAAAGAGGGAGATTGAGTCCACGCCCATAAGCATTTCCACGCTTGCAGCCCGCAATGGTTTGAACGGTCAGACTCTTCGCAAGCAGTACAAGGAGAAGATCAGTGACTACCGCAACTGGGAGCAGTTGGAACATGCTGAGGAGTACATGCTTTTCCCCTACAACTTCGGTGATGACATGAGCCTGGACGAGACCTGCCTGTCGAATGGTGAGGTCTATACCATCCTGACCAACAAGGCGGCTCATGGCGGCAAGGGGGCCTTGGCAGCGATGGTACGCGGCGTTGCCTCCGACACGGTATCTGAAATCCTGAAGAAAGTCCCCCGTGAGATTCGCCGTAGGGTAAAGACCGTGACAACCGATTTGTCCTCGGCCATGATGCTGACCGTGAGGACGGTGTTCCCAAAAGCGATGCTCATCAACGACCGTTTCCATGTCCAGCAGCTGGTGACGGATGCCATTGACCAGATGAGGATAGGCTTCCGCTGGCAGGTGCTTGCCGAGGAGAACAAAGCCATCAAGGAACACCGTGCCAAGCGCAAGGCTGTACATAACAGAGCAGAGAAGGATCTTATCGGTGAGTGGGAGCCTGTGCGGATGGAGAATGGAGAGACAAAGCCACAGATTATGGCGCGCAGCCGTCACATCATCCTCATGCATAAGACCAAATGGAACACGCAGCAGCAGGAAAGGGCAGCAATCCTCTTCAGGATGTTCCCCAAACTGGAGGAAGCATACAACATCTATCTTGAGCTTGTGGACATCTTCAACAAGAAGTCCAAGCCAGCAGAGGCCAGGCTTAATCTGGCCAGATGGTACAATAAGGTAGAGGCTTTCGGAGATGACGGATTCAGCAAGGTCATCGAGACTTTTGAGAACCACAACGCTACCATCGTCAACTACTTCCAAGACAGGCTCACCAACGCATCAGCAGAATCCTTCAACGCCAAAATCAAGGCTTTCAGAACTCAGTTCAGAGGAGTCGGAGACATCAAGTTCTTTATGCACAGGCTGGCGACACTTTATTCTTGATTAGCTCAAGCTTTACCAACCGGGTAAATCCGCTGAGCCCTAATTTTGCAGTTTGCAATCTCAGAGTTTGCAGATAGTGGCTTTAGTATTTGGGGATTCTATATTCTCTGAGATTGAGCCAGACCATTAAGCCTATTGAACAAACAAAGAACAATAACACTAATAATGGAAACCACAGTCTCTCCCATAACTCATCCCATAGGCATCTGTTGAATGCAGCATATATGGCATAGCCTACACTGGTAATTGCCATTATAATCATTGCCCAGAAGTTCCACCAAGAAAGATAGATACCCTTGTTGTTAAGCACCTTCTTTAATTCCTCAGTCTTCTTGTCACATGTTCCAGTGAGTGATTT
>CADCBH010000001.1 GCA_902799655.1 uncultured Bacteroidales bacterium | reverse complement strand
GGGTCCCACCTCTTCCCATTCCGAACAGAGAAGTTAAGCCCGCTTGCGCCGATGGTACTGCAATGCAATGCGGGAGAGTAGGAGGCCGCCACTTTTTTCCTGAAGCCCTTTCATCAATGATGATGAGAGGGCTTCTTTTATATTTGAAAGCTTTTGGTGGGTGTTCTTTTTGTGTTGATGGATTAATCCTGGTGATAGAGAGCATAGTTGCGATAGAATGCCGACATACTATTGTAGCCAGACTGAGTCGCAATCTCTGTTTTAGGCATATGTGGATTGTTGATTATTAGTTGTTCCGCATGAGCAATACGCTTACGGTTAATATATTCCTTGAAAGTCATGTGTGCACAACTGTTAAGCGCCTGAAGGAGATAGGTGCGGTTGGTTCCCAGCAATTTTGCCACGTCGTTGAGTAATATATTGTTTTTAAGGAATGTCTGTTGCTCATTCATCATAGCTTCCAACTTCTCATAGATGCTAGCACTGTTGTTATTGGACATAATAGCAATGTCTTCAGTGTAGTCTGTTTCTTCCTCATGTTCTTCAGGTATGTCTTGTATAGTGAAATCCTGATGCATGCCTACCCATGTTAAGGCGAAAATGAGTGCGGAGAATGCCAGCGACGGCAGGGAAATGATGATAGAGTCTACAAAAAGATGTCGGCCAAGCACGTTGACAACACTAGATATCAATGAGGTAATAATAAAGAGGATGAGAATGGTAGGGATTTCTTCTATCTCCTTATTCTCTGTATCTGCGTACAACTGTTGAATAATCTTATTGAATCGTCGGATGCGCCGGAATCCTCTGATGATGACAATCGCCACCTGTAAGGCAAAGAGAACTTGGCAGATGATGTGTACCCATGCTTGAAGGAGTGCTAAACCAGTCAGTGATGACTCATGTCCATAGTATAGATAGTTGATGACGAATTTCTTAATCTCATCTGGATCCATGGTTGCATAGAGGCTGCCAACGATGATTCCTGCTATTGTGGGAGGGAGAAATACCAACAATAGGAAACTTTTCTTTCGGGATAATGGTGAGCGATCGGTAATGCCACTAATATATAATAGGAATAGTGGATATACCAATAAGTTCATGGTGACATAGATGGTATCACTGAACGGTATCAGGTTTATATAGTGGTTGAAATAGATAAAGTGACAACTATATAATAGTAATGTGGCGATAGCCCATAGCAACAACCAGCGTATTGCTTTGTCTGTGCGCCGTCTGTAGGTAAGTGACAACTGAACGACCATTACCATACATACCATGAGAGGTAGAGATGAGAATATCTGGTATATCATATTACTATGCAAAGATACGTAATAAACGCCCAATTAGCAAGAAGTGTTAGTGATTTTTGCAATTTTAGGAGTCTATTTTTGCAATTTCGGGACTAATTTTTGCAATTCTGTCACGCTAGATGTCTTAAATTTATGTAACTTTGCACCATCAAACAATCAATAATTAATTTCGTTTACGATGAAAAGCTGGATTTAGGGTAAGAATTTATTTTCCCCTTTTTCATAAAAACTCTGATACAATTAAGTTGATGCGAGTACTGTCGTGATGACAGCGCTCGCATTTTTCTTTGTTTTTCGTGCGCTATTTTATTGAAAATGATTACCTTTGCAAACGTAAAAGCTTGAAACAAGATGAAAAGAAAAGTAATGATGCTTCTGGCCATGGTGCTGACTATGACGGCTATGGCTGGCAATAAGCTGAATCTGAAAGATGTGGTGCGTGGCACCCTGCGTAGTGAAACGGTCAGTGGCGTGAGTCCTCTGCCTGATGGTGAGACGTATGCTAAAATGAGTGATGACGGCCGTCGGATCATACAGTATTCATTTAAGAACGGTAAGGAGCTGGGTACGCTGTTTGATGTTGCCACGGTTAAGGGCGACAAGCTCGACAACATTGACGGCTATATTGTGAGCCCTGATGGCAAGCGCATGCTGATACAGACCAAGACGAAGCGTATTTATCGCCACTCGTTCACTGCAAACTACTACATCTACACGATCCATAACAACCGTATTGTACCCCTGTCGGACAAGGGACCTCAACAGACCCCGTTGTTCTCGCCTGATGGCGTGCAAATCGCCTTTGTGCGCGATGGCAATATCTTTATCGTCAAGTTGTTGTATGGCAATGCTGAGGTGCAGGTAACTAAGGACGGCAAGAAGAATGAAGTGATCAACGGTATCCCCGACTGGGTGAACGAAGAGGAGTTCAGCCTGAGCCGTGCGATGGTGTTCACGGCTGACAGTCGTCAGATTGTCTGGGTGCGCTATGATGAGAGTGCCGTGAAAGAATGCTATATTCCCACATCGGAGGGAGGTTACACCTATAAGTATCCCGTGGCTGGTGAGACCAACTCTACAGTCAGCGTGTGGAGCTATGATGTGCCCAGCCGTCAGACCCGCCAGTTGCAGGTACCTATCGAAAAAGACGGCTACGTACCCCGCATTCAGGCTACAAGTGACTCATCAATAGTGGCTGTCTATACGCTGAACCGCCATCAGGACTGTCTGCGCATCTATATGGCCAATCCACTGACCACCGTCAGCAAGCTCTCTATTGAAGATAATATAAATAAGTACGTGCGCGAGGAGGCTATCAGCAATGTCAAGATTACTGACCGCCACATCCTACTGCCTAGCGATCGTGACGGCAATATGCACTTGTATCTGTATAATCTCAATGGTCAGCTGCTTCGTCAGGTAGATCAGGGTAACTATGAGGTGAGTGCTGTCTATGGCTATGATGAACAGACTGGTGATACCTATTTCGCATCGCACGAGAATGGTGCCACTGACCAGCGTATTTGGGTGGCCCATGAGAATGGCAAACGTGACTGCCTGACGAAAAAAGCAGGTTGGAATACCGCCTTGTTCAGCAGTAACCTCAAATACTTCATCCATACCTGGAGCAATTTGCAGACACCCCATGTCGTTACACTCTGCAACAATAGCGGCAAGGTGCTGGAGACTCTTGTTGACAACCGCTATCTGCAGGATCGCATCAGGGGTCTTGAGCTCGGACAGCGTGAACTCTTCACTCTGACCACATCGGAAGGTGTGACGCTCAATGGCTGGATGGTGAAACCTGCCAACTTTGATGCCTTGAAGCGTTATCCTGTCGTGATGTATCAGTATGGTGGTCCTGGTAGCCAGCAGGTGAAAGACTCATGGGACATTGGTATGATAGGCCAGGGGGCAGCCCTTGAGCAGTACTTCTGCCAGCAGGGTTTCATCTGCGTCTGTGTTGACAACCGTGGTACTGGAGGTCGTGGTGCAGACTTTGAGAAGAGCACCTATCTGAACCTCGGGCAGCAGGAAGCCCGTGACCAGGTGGAGACGGCTTTGTGGCTCGCTCAGCAATCGTATGTCGACAAAGACCGTATCGCCATTTGGGGTTGGAGCTATGGAGGCTTCAATACGCTGATGTCGATGTCTGAGGGCCGTGGTGTGTTCCGTTGTGGCATTGCCATCGCACCACCGACTTCATGGCGCTATTACGATACCATCTATACCGAGCGCTATATGCGTACTCCGCAGGAGAATCCCTCGGGTTATGATGACAATCCTATCACGCGTGCCAAGAACCTGTATGGTGCCCTGATGCTCTGTCATGGTCTGGCCGACGATAACGTACACTATCGCAATACTGCTGATTACTGCGAGGCACTCATCGAGGCCGACAAAGACTATCGACAGCAGGTTTACGCCAACCGCAATCATAGCATCTACGGCGGTAATACGCGTAACCACCTGTTCCGCCAGTGCTTTAATTTCCTGAAGGAACAACTGAAATAAAAAGAAGAGCTGGAATTAAAAAGAAGAGGGCATCTCGCCCTCTTCTTTGTTTTTAATAATTTTCGGCCTTAACTTGGAAGTAAGCCTGCGGGTGGTCACATACGGGACAAATCTCTGGAGCCTTCTTGCCGATGACGATATGACCGCAGTTGCTGCACTGCCAGATGACGTCACCATCTTTTGAGAATACACGTTCCTTCTTGATGTTGTCGAGTAGCTTGCGATAGCGTTCCTCGTGGTGCTTTTCGATAGCAGCTACCATCTCGAACTTGTCGGCAATCTCGTCGAAGCCCTCTTCGCGAGCCTCGCGAGCCATACGGGCATACATATCCGTCCATTCGAAGTTCTCACCACCGGCAGCAGCCTCCAGATTGCTGGCAGTATCCTTGATGGCACCACCCTCCAGCAGCTTGAACCACATCTTGGCATGTTCCTTCTCATTGGCAGCGGTCTCCTCGAAGATAGCGGCTATCTGCACGTAGCCGTCTTTCTTGGCCTTTGATGCCCAGTAGGAGTACTTGTTACGTGCCTGACTCTCACCTGCGAATGCTTCCTGCAGGTTTTTCTCGGTTTTTGTTCCTTTTAGATCTTTCATAATTTTATTTTTAGGTGAATAATGGGTCTGATGGGACTAATGGGGTGAATGGGGGAGCTATAAGCTGATTTCACCACGGATGCTTTGGTTCATGAAGTGGCGCACTTTCTCAGGATCGTCGAAGTGCGACTGGAGAAACATCAGCTTTGTGACTGCACTCTCTACCGTAGAGTCATAGCCGCTCACCACACCAGCCTCCTGCAAACGAAATCCCGTGTCATAGCGAGCCATCTCTACACAGCCTTGCAAACACTGGCTGATGTTGACTATCACCTTTCCGTTGCGCGTACCTTCTTTTAATGCATTGAGAAGCCATGGACTTTGTGGTGCATTACCACTACCGAAGGTGCGCATTACAATCGACTTCAGATTGGGCGTGTGGATGATATGTCGGATGAGATCTTCACGAACACCCGGGAACAGTGAGAAGATAATGACATTGTTGTCCAGTCGGAAGTGAGGCACCATGGGTTTATCCCACTCGGGTGTCAGCATGCGGTGGCGATGATAGGTAATATTGACACCGGCATCCACCAGATGCGGGTAGTTGAACGACTCAAAGGCATTGAACTCCTCAGCGCTCTGCTTGGTGGTACGGTTTCCACGCAACAGATGACCGTTGAAGTAGATACCCACCTCGGGTACCATCGCATGGCCATCGGAATCTTTTGTAGCGGCAATTTCTATCGAGGTGATAAGATTCTCCTTGCCGTCGGTACGTAACTGTCCGATAGGCAGCTGAGAGCCCGTAAAGATAACTGGTTTGGTGAGGTTCTCCAACATGTAGGAGAGGGCAGAAGCCGTATATGCCATTGTATCAGTACCGTGGAGCACGACAAAGCCATCGTAGTTGTCGTAGTTGTCAGTAATCACGTGGCTCAGGTCTGTCCACATCCGTGGTGACATGTCGCTGGAGTCAATAGGCGGGTTAAACTGATAAGTGGCAATTTGTGTATCAAACTGTTTCAGTTCGGGCACATTCTGCAACAGGTGCTCGAAGTCGAAGGGCTCCAAGGCTCCTGTCTGCGGATTGCGGTTCATACCTATGGTTCCGCCCGTATAAATCAATAATACCTTGCTCTGCATGTTGCAAAGATACGAATTATTTTTTTCTCCCGCCAACGTTTACGTAACTTTTTCTATAAAATGCATCGTCTTTTTCGCTTGTATCGAATTATTTTACTAAATTTGCAAACAGAAAAGATTATCTCTAAAACAATTAAAACAGCAATTCAACGACTATGAAGCAATTCAACGACAAGAATTTCGTGCTTGACAACGAGGTTGCTCAGGACTTGTTCCACAACCATGCGGCTAAGATGCCGATTATCGACTATCACTGTCACCTCATCCCCGAAATGGTGGCTAACGACCACAAGTTCAAAAGCATCACCGAATTGTGGCTGGGCGGTGACCACTATAAGTGGCGTGCAATGCGTACCAACGGCGTAGACGAGAAATATTGCACAGGCAAGGATACCACAGACTGGGAGAAATTTGAGAAATGGGCCGAGACCGTTCCCTACACCCTTCGCAATCCGCTTTATCACTGGACTCATCTGGAACTAAAGACGGCCTTCGGTATTGAGAAGTTGCTGTCGCCTAAGACTGCCCGTGAGATTTTTGATGAGTGTAACGAGAAGTTACAGAAGCCCGAGTTCTCAGCGCGTGGCTTGATGAAGCACTACAATGTGGAGTGCGTCTGCACCACGGATGATCCTGTTGACGATCTTCACAATCATATTGAGTATGCCTGCCATAAGGCTGCTGATGACCCCATGATGATTCCTGCATGGCGTCCCGACAAGGCCATGAATATCGAGGCTCCCGAGTTTGCCGACTATGTACACCAGTTGGAGACGGTGAGCGGTGTTGCCATCACCAAGTTTGCTGATATGGTTGATGCCTTGAAGAAACGCCATGAGTTCTTCGAAGCCAATGGTTGTAAACTCTCTGACCATGGTATCGAGGAGTTCTATGACGAGGAGTACACCGACTCGCAGATTGAAACCATCTTCGAGAAGGCTATGCGCGGTCTGCAGCTCTCTATCCTGGAAATTCGCCAGTACAAGCACTGTTTCCTTACTGTGATGGCTGAGATGGATGCTGATGCCGACTGGACACAGCAGTTCCACTATGGTGCTATCCGTAACAACAATACCAAGATGTTCAATCAGTTGGGTGCTGATACTGGTTTCGACTCTATTGGTGAGTTCAATACTGCAAAGGCTATGTCGAAGTTCCTCAACAAGCTTAATATGGAGGACAAGCTCACGCGTACCATATTATATACCCTCAATCCCTGTGCTAACGAGGTCATCGCTACCATGCTTGGTAACTTCCAAGGTGGTGAGCCTGGCAAGATCCAGTTTGGTTCGGGTTGGTGGTTCAATGACCAGAAGGATGGCATGGAGCGCCAGATGAATGCCCTCTCTGTATTGGGTCTGCTGAGCCGTTTTGTCGGTATGTTGACCGACTCGCGCTCGTTCCTCTCTTACCCCCGTCACGAATACTTCCGTCGCATCCTTTGCAACATGCTGGGAAATGACGTAGAGAAGGGCCTGCTGCCCGATGATCGTGAGTTGTTGGGCAAGATGGTCGAGGATATTTCGTACAATAATGCACGACGATATTTCAAGTTCTACTAAAAAAAATAGGCTATCCTGCATGAGGGTAGCCATTTTTTTTGTACTTTTGCACCGAAAAAACGAACGAAGACAGATAAAAGTATGTGTGGAATAGTAGGCTATATTGGTAATAAAGAAGCTTATCCGATACTGATTAAAGGCTTGAGAAGACTCGAATACCGCGGTTACGACTCGGCAGGTGTTGCACTGATTAACAAGGATGGTGCACTGAATGTCTATAAAACCAAAGGAAAGGTTGATAACCTGACGGAGTATTGTAATGACAAGGATGTCAGCGGTTGTGTGGGTATTGCCCATACCCGTTGGGCTACCCATGGTGAACCATCCTCGCGCAATGCCCATCCCCACTATTCTCAGTCGCATAATCTGGCTATCATTCATAACGGCATCATCGAGAACTATGCCGACATCAAGCAGAAACTCATAGACAAGGGCGTGACCTTCCAGAGCGATACCGACACTGAGGTGCTGGTGCAGTTAGTGGAGTATATCATGATTAAGAAGCAACTGACACTGTTGGAAGCTGTGCAGGTAGCTCTTTATCAAGTTATTGGTGCCTATGCCATTGCCATTGTCGACAAGCGTGACCCCAGCCAGATAGTCGCTGCCCGCAAGCAGAGCCCGCTGGTGGTAGGTATCGGTGATGGTGAGTTTTTCCTAGGTTCCGATGCCAGTCCCATCATCGAGTACACCGATAAGGTTGTCTATCTGGAGGACGGCAATATCGCACTCATCCGACTCGGTGAGGAACTGAAGGTGATGAGTATTCTTGGCGAAGAACAGGAGCTGGCCGTCAAGACCGTTGATATCGACCTTGGACAGATAGAGAAGGGTGGTTATCCCCACTTCATGCTGAAGGAAATCTTCGAACAGCCTGAATGTCTGACTAACTGCATGCGCGGACGTATCAATGTTGAGGGCGACCATGTGACTCTCTCGGCACTGATCGACTATCGCCGTCAGCTTCTTCAGGCCAAGCGCATTGTGATAGTGGCTTGTGGTACCAGCTGGCATGCCGGACTCATCGGCAAACAGCTCATCGAGACCTTCTGTCGCATCCCATGTGAGGTAGAATATGCCTCCGAGTTCCGATACAGAAATCCTGTGGTGACCAAAGAAGATGTCGTCATTGCCATCTCTCAGAGTGGTGAGACGGCTGATACATTAGCTGCTGTACAGCTTGCCAAGGAAAAAGGCGCTTTCATCTATGGCATCTGTAATGCCATTGGTTCAAGCATTCCCCGTGCTACTGATACCGGTACATATATCCATGTAGGACCCGAGATTGGAGTAGCCTCTACGAAGGCCTTTACAGGACAGGTGACGGTGCTCTCTATGTTTGCACTAGCTCTGGCTGAGGCTAAGGGTACCATTGACCGCCAGGAGTATTTGCGCATTGTGAAGGGGCTCAGCATGATTCCTGAGGTCATCAAAGAAGTGTTGCGAACCAACACGAAGGTGGCAGACCTGGCACGTACCTTCACTTATGCCCACAACTTCCTGTATCTGGGACGTGGCTATAGTTATCCTGTCGCCTTGGAAGGCGCGTTGAAGCTGAAGGAGATTTCCTATATCCATGCCGAGGGCTATCCTGCTGCTGAGATGAAACACGGTCCCATCGCACTGATTGATTCGGATATGCCTGTGGTAGTCATTGCCACTCATAATGCCATGTACGAGAAAGTGCTCTCTAACATCCAGGAAATCAAGGCCCGTCAGGGAAAGGTCATCGCATTGGTCAGCAAGGGTGACGATACCATTGCCAAGATTGCCGACGAGGTAATTGAGCTGCCCGACGTGCTCGAATGCCTTGAACCGCTGGTGGCTACCATCCCCTTACAACTGCTGGCTTATCACGTTGCAGTATGCAAAGGAAAGAACGTCGATCAGCCCCGTAACCTGGCTAAGTCAGTGACTGTAGAGTAAAAAAAGAGGCAAATATTTGGTGAAATGCCAAATATTTGCTATTTTTGCACTTTGAAATACTTATAAAACCCTAAACGCTATTAGCAGAATGGAGCTTAACGAAACCTTCGAATCCCATATCAATCGGAGTGACTATAAAATCTTAATCGTTGATGACGTGGTCAGCAACGTGCTGTTGCTCAAGATCTTGTTGACCAACGAGAAGTTCCAGGTATGTACGGCTTCAAATGGAAATCAGTGTATCGAGCAGGCAAAAAAAGAGAAGCCCGACTTGATACTCCTTGATGTCATGATGCCTGATATCAGTGGCTTTGATACTGCTGTTATTCTGAAGAAGGATCCTGAGACAATGGAGATTCCTATCATCTTCCTGACAGCGTTGAATAGTCCTGCCGACTTGGTGAAAGGTTTCCAGGTGGGTGCCAACGACTTCCTGACCAAGCCTTTCAATAAGGAAGAGTTGGTGATGCGTGTGATGCACCAGATTCAGCTGGTAGCTGCCAAGCGTATCATTGTTCAGCAGAATATCGAGCTGAAGCGTACCATCTCTAACCGTGACAAAATGTATTCGGTTATTGCCCACGACCTCCGTTCACCTATGGCTTCTATCCGTATGGTGCTCAATCTGGCTGTCAATGTGGTGTCGCCTGAGTCTGTGGGTGAGGAGATTTTCGGACTTTTGGATAAGGCTAATCGTGAGTCGGAAGAAACCCACGACCTGCTGGATAACCTGCTGAAGTGGACGAAGAGTCAGACAGGACGTCTGAATGTGGTTTATCAGGATGTTGATCTGGATGACATTGTTCCTGCTGTTGTTGATATCTTCAAGATGATTGCTGAGATGAAGAAGATAGACCTACAGTATCTGCCTGCTGAGGAGAAACTGACTGTTCATGGTGACAACGATATGATCAAGACTGTCATTCGTAACTTCCTCTCTAACGCTATCAAGTTTACACCGGAAGGCAAGTCTATCGATGTGTTCTATAAGAAGGAAGGCGACTTTGCGCGTATCTCTGTTCGTGACCATGGTGTCGGTATTGCTGCCGACCGCGTAGAGAGCATCTTCCGCAAAGGTGAGACGACCTACGGAACGGGCGGTGAAGAAGGTTCCGGTCTTGGCTTGCAGCTCTGTCAGGACTTTGCCCGCAAGAATGGCGGTGACGCTATGGTAGAGTCTATCCTTGGTGAGGGTTCTACCTTCAGCTTTACCATTCCTTTGAAGAAGTAATATGAAGTTTTTTCGCTTTGTTTTACTATTTCTGGCAGTCGTATTTGCGGCTTGTCAGAAAGGTGGCGTTTCTCAGCGTCAGTCTGCTGAGAGTCAGAAGGCAGAAGAACGCGTGCGTCATGCTGATGGTGAAGAGCAGTTGCTGTCTATTGACAGTTTGGAACAGAATGGCCGTCTCTCGGAGAATGTGGCTAATGCCCGTCGCACGAAGATATATTTCCAGTTGCAACAATATCGCATGGCCGAATATTATGGTGCCAAGGCGCTGAAAGGTACCAATCTATTCACAGAAGACCCCCATGCTTATTATGAGACCTGTCAGAGTCTTGTGTCTACTGCGATGGATAATGGTGACATGAAGAAGGGATTGGAGAGAGCCACCAACTGCTTGAAACAAATGCGTCAGGATGATACTCCTGAAGCTCGTATGCAGGAAGCGAAGATTCTGTCACGTATTGGGATGATTCAGATGCGTATCGGACGAATGGAGGAGGCCTTCCGCAACTGTGAGGAGTCGTATCAGATTTTCAAGGATATGAAACTGGCCGGCAAGAGTTTCAACGAGGTCTATATGTGGTACAGTTCTGTGGGGGAGATGATACAGCATTTTGTTATCTGCGATGTCCCTCGTGCCATTGAGTGGCTTCCACGTATGGACGAAGCCTTTGAGGCAGTTATGCAAGCTTCTGATATCCCACCATCTATGAAGGACTACTGTCTGTCGAAGCTGGAACTTACGAAGGCTGAAATATATGCCAAGAGCGACCAACGTGCTGAGGCTCTCAAGCATTTTCAGGCCTATCAGGAGACGGATATTGCCCGCAGTGGTGAGGACTGGATATCGCCCATGAACTATTATGAGAACATGGGACAGTGGAAGAATGCCTTGGCCATCTATGACCGTTGGGACTCTTTGGCTCAGGCACAAGGTATTCCTTTCAACAAAGAACAGCAGCAGGTAGCAGCCATGCGTTTCCATGCTGAGCAGGCTATGGGCGATCGTGCCAAGGCTTTGAAGACTGCCCAGAAGATTGTCGAGACGTTGAACAGTGTCGACTCTATCAGCTATGAGGCTGATGCTGCCCAGCTGTCCGTGTTGTATGAAACACAGGAGAAGGAATTGAAGATTGCTGAACAGCAGGCCGCCCTCTCCCAACAGCGTATCATCGCCATTGTCATTGCCGTCAGTTTACTCTTCCTCTTCTTTGTTATTTTTATGTATTTCCGTCTTCGTGCTGCTCGTCGTCTGGCTACGGAACATGCCAAGTTGTTGACTGCTTACGATCAATTGGAGGAGACGACAGCTGCTAAAGAACGCATTGAGTCTGAATTACGCATTGCCCGTGATATCCAGATGTCAATGGTTCCCTCCATATTTCCCAAGCGTGATGGCTTGGACCTTTATGCCTCGATGATACCTGCTCGTGAGGTGGGTGGTGACCTTTATAACTATCTGGTGGAGAGCGATACACTCTATTTCTGTTTGGGTGATGTCAGTGGTAAAGGTGTCCCCGCTTCGTTGTTCATGGCTCAGGTGATGCGTCTGTTCCGTACGATGGCTGGTCAGCAGATGAAACCTGCCGAGATGTGTACACGAATGAATGCAGTGCTTTGTGAAGACAATGAACAGGGTATGTTTGTCACGTTCTTCGTGGGTGTTGTCAACCTTACCAATGGCCATCTCTCTTTCTGTAATGCAGGCCATAATCCTCCTGTTATTGGTGGTTTGCACGATGGCGACTTCATGGATGTTATTCCCAATGCTCCCCTTGGCTTGTGGCCAGAATTGGAGTATGAGGGAGAGGAGTTGGATACCATCAAGAACCGTCCGTTGTTCCTATATACTGACGGACTGACGGAGGCAGAGAATACTAGTCAGGAACAATTTGGCGATGAACGCCTGCTCCACATGCTGCGTGATACCCGTTATGAAAATGCCCGTCAGGTTATTGAGACGCTGGCAGAAAAAGTGGCCCAGCATCGTGGCGATGCTGAGCCAAATGACGATTTGACGATGCTGTGTCTGCGTATTAGCTGACACTTGTCGTTATGATTTCTTGATTTATTCCGCTTTGAACAGATCCTTGATACCTCCGATGCTGCCGAGCAGATTGGTAGCCTCGTAGGGCAGGTATACAGTCTTGGTCTTATCACCCTGAGCGAGCTCTTGCATCATCTGGATGTACTTCTGAGCGAGGAGATAGTTGGCTGGATTAGTGCTCTTGCCTACAGCCTCAGTGATGAGTTCAATGGCCTTGGCCTCTGCTTCTGCCTTACGGATACGAGCCTGAGCTTCACCTTCAGCATGCAGGATAGCCTGTTGCTTCTGGGCGTCGGCACGGTTGATGATAGCGGTTTTCTCACCCTCTGATGCCAGAATCTCTGCAGCCTTTTCACCCTCTGAGGTCAGAATCTGTGCACGCTTGTTACGCTCGGCCTGCATCTGCTTCTCCATCGCGTTCAATACTGTTGCGGGTGGGATGATGTCCTGCAGCTCTACACGGTTCACCTTAACACCCCACTTATCGGTAGCGTCGTCCAGTACGGCACGTAGCTTGGTGTTGATGGTGTCGCGCGAGGTCAGTGTTTCGTCCAGTTCCAGTTCACCGATGATGTTACGCAGAGTGGTCTGTGTCAGTTTCTCGATAGCGTTGGGCAGGTTTGAAATCTCGTAAACGGCCTTGAAGGGATCGACAATCTGGAAGTAGAGCAGGGCATTGATCTCCATCTGGATGTTATCCTTGGTAATCACATTCTGTGAGGGGAAGTCATACACCTGTTCACGGAGATCAATGTCGTTAGAGTAAGCATAGCGTCCACGGGTAAGCACCACAATCTCCTTGGCACGGTCAATGAATGGAATGATGATGTTGATACCTGGGTTCAGTGTGGCGTAGTAGCGACCCAAACGCTCAATAATCTTGGTTTCCGACTGAGGGATAATCACAAGTGCCTTCTTGGCGATGATTACCACTAAGATGATAATGGCAATCAATACATAAGTCATAATGTCCATAATGTTTTGATATTAATTGTTGATTTCGATGTTTCGATATTTCGATATTTCGATGTTTCGAGGCTTCGAGGGTTCGAA
Organism: uncultured Bacteroidales bacterium; assembly: GCA_902799655.1. Lineage (GTDB taxonomy): Bacteria > Bacteroidota > Bacteroidia > Bacteroidales > Bacteroidaceae > Prevotella. Next base: position 113,521 of record CADCBH010000001.1, on the reverse strand, counting down.
GCTCAGAGCATTTCCACGGTGATGATGGTGCTCTCTCGGCCAATGACGCGTACGGTTTCGCCTACGGGGATGTCGCAGTCAGACTGGCTGACAGCTTTCCACATGTCACCGTCAATCTGAACATAGCCGCTGCCTTTGGCCTTGATGGTTTCGGTGACCTTGCCCGTACGGCCTAAAAGTGCATCGGCATTAGATGGTTTATTTGGCTCGTTCTTGTGCAGATAGCGCAGGGCGACAGGTCTGACGAATATGACACTGAGTAGCGAGAAGACGGCAAAGATGATAATCTGCCAGTAGATGTTCAGACCAAGTACTGCCGAGATGATTGCAAAGACAGCACCGATGGAGAAGCAGATGATAAAGAAATCACCCGACGTAAGTTCCAGAATCAGGCAGACGATGGCGATAACTGCCCAAACCTGCCACATGTTTTGTAATAAGTAATCAATCATAATCGTTCAATTTAAGTCGTTATTTCTTTATTTCGATGTTTCAATCAGATAGAGAGGAGAAAGTCGTCCCAGTCTTTCGTCGAGCCTTTCTTGCCGAATACCTTCTGATAGAGGCGGCTGCGGGTTGAGGCGATGCTCTCTTTGGAGTGAGCGGTCAGCGTAGCGATGTCCTTGGGTTGCAGACGTATCTTGATGAGCAGGCTGACATGGTAGTCTTGATCACTCATGCGATAGAGGCTGAAGAGTTTCTCAGTGAATCCCGTATAGGTGTCATTTACGGCATCGGCCAGTTCCGTCCAGTCTTCGTCAGCTATGCTACGCCCCTCGTTCAGGTACTGCTTGATACGCAGATAGACTGGTGATGAGAAGATACTGCTCACATCCTTTCTAGGCTCGATGACCGCCATTTTCTGCATGGCGTGGATATTGTCCAGTCGGCTCTGCAGTAGTTGTATTTTTCGGCGGTTGGCCTGCAGCACCATTATAAATAAGGTGATGTAGAACACGGTGCAGATGATGAGCAGAAACAGCTCGCGGTTGGTCAGGATAGTTGTCATGTTCAATCTCTTGTTTTCGTTGATGCAAAGTTATGAAAAAAACGCTAACCTACCAAGAAAAGTGGTTTGCAAAAGTTCTCAAAGGGTTATTTGCACACTTTTGCAAATAAATTATGCGATTGTTTGCAAGAAATTCACTACCTTTGCATGCAAATAGTGAAGTTGAAGATATGATAAGACAGCTTTTCGGCCTTTTGGTGGTCCTTCTGATGACAGATAGTATGACGGTAAGTGCTCAGACGAGCCTTGCCGGTCGAACTTATCACCATCCGAATATCGTAGCTGATATGATGAACGAGGCGACTAAGGATGTGGACAAGAAAGTAGCCGAGGCCCGTGCCAAGGCTATTGCCAAGGTCGAGAAAAAGAAAGGCCGCAAGCTGACTAACGAGGAAATTGCTAAACTTGATGCTGAAATTAAGAAGAAGTTGGCCGACATGGAGGTTTTGAAGAAAGGCATGAAGATGGCAATCACCGTCAAGTTCAAGGACGATAAGAATATCGAGCTAAAGCAAGATACGAAAGTCAGCTCCCTCATCGCAGAAAGGCACCTATATCGTCAAGGACAACATGGTTATCATGGCCGATAAGGACAACGAGAAGGATACCATGTTCATCAGCCAGGACGGCAAGTTCCTCACTCTTAAACTGGAAAAAGGCAAGAACTTCAAACTGATAAGAACGAAATAAATAATCAATATATTGAATATGGGAAAGATTATACTGACTGGCGACCGTCCAACTGGAAAGTTGCATTTGGGACACTTCGTAGGATCACTGCGTCGTCGCGTAGAGTTGCAGAATGCTGGCGACTATGATAAGATGTTTGTATTCATGGCCGACGTACAGGCCCTTACAGATAATGCCGACAATCCTGAGAAGATTCGTCAGAATATCATTGAGGTAGCTCTCGACTATCTCTCTGCCGGCCTAGATCCCGAGAAGTGCGTGCTCTTCATCCAGAGCCAGATTACAGAACTGGCCGAGCTGACCACCTATCTGATGAATCTGATCACGGTAAGTCGTGTACAGCGCAATCCGACGGTGAAAACCGAAATCAAGATGCGCAATTTCGAGGCCAATATTCCTTTGGGCTTCTTCTGCTATCCCGTCTCGCAGGCTGCCGACATCACGCTGTTCAAGGCTACTACCGTTCCTGCTGGTGAGGATCAGGAGCCGATGCTTGAGGTGACGCGCGAACTCGTGAACCGCTTCAACAATACCTATGGTCCCGTACTCGTCGAGCCTTATATCATGCTCCCTGAGAATGCTACCGCCCGTCGACTGCCTGGTACCGATGGTAAGGAGAAGATGTCGAAGTCACTTGGCAACTGCATCTACCTCTCCGATGATGCTGATACCGTATGGCAGAAGGTGCGCTCGATGTACACCGACCCTCTGCATGTCAATCTCAACGATCCTGGTCATGTTGAGGGCAATGCCGTATTCACCTATCTTGATGCCTTCTCGAAGCCTGAGGACTTTGCCAACTTCTGGCCTGAATACCAGAACCTTGACGAGCTGAAAGATCACTACCGTCGTGGTGGCCTGGGTGATATGAAGTGTAAGAAGTTCCTCAACCAGATTCTCAATGCCATGCTTGACCCCATCCGTCAGCGTCGCCACGAGTTCGAGCAGGATATTCCCGAGATTTACAATATCCTGAAGAAAGGTACAGAACAGGCTCGCGAGACTGCAGCCCAGACCATGGATGAGGTGCGTCGTGCCATGCGGATCAACTACTTCGACGATCAGGAGCTTATCCAGTCGCAGGCTGAGCGCTTCCGTCAGAAGTAATCAAATGATATCTATCAATAACCCTTCGTTATTGTCGAATAACGAAGGGTTATTTTTTAATAAGGGCATGTTATTCCCGATTAAAGGCAGGTTATTTGCTAACCGGTTAAATCTTATCCAAAGCCTGACGGATATCTGCCAGGATATCGTCGCAGTCCTCGATGCCAACGCTGAGACGGATGAGGTCGGGAGCCACACCAGCTTCACGCAACTGTTCGTCAGAAAGCTGGCGGTGGGTATGCGAGGCAGGATGCAGCACACAGGTACGGGCATCAGCCACATGGGTGACAATGGCAATCATCTGCAGTGAATCCATGAACTTGATAGCGGTTTCACGGGTTCCTTTCAGTCCGAAAGCGATAACACCACATGAGCCGTTTGGCAGGTACTTCTGGGCTAGGGCGTGGTTCTTGTCGTTAGCCAGACCGCTATAGTGTACCCAAGCTACACGCTCGTCGCTCTCGAGGAACTCAGCCACACGCTGGGCATTCTCGCAATGGCGAGCCATACGCAGGTGGAGTGTCTCAAGTCCGAGGTTCAGCAGGAATGAGTTCTGGGGGGCAGGGATGCTACCCAGATCGCGCATCAACTGTGCCACGAGCTTGGTGATGAAGGCCATCTTGCCAAACTTCTTGGTATAGGTCAGTCCATGGTACGACTCGTCGGGTGTGCAGAGACCCGGGAACTTGTCTGCATGGGCATCCCAGTCGAAGTTACCGCTATCTACGACGCAACCGCCCACCTGTGTGGCGTGACCATCCATATACTTCGTGGTAGAGTGGGTAACAATGTCAGCGCCCCACTCGAAGGGACGGCAGTTCACGGGCGTCGGGAATGTGTTGTCGATGATAAGGGGTACACCGTGCTTGTGTGCGATACGAGCAAACTTCTCGATGTCGAGAATCTGGCAACCAGGATTTGAGATGGTCTCGCCAAACAGAGCCTTGGTATTGGGACGGAAAGCGGCGTCGATTTCCTCTTCAGAGGCTTCCTGTGAGATGAAGGTACACTCAATGCCCAGCTTCTTCAGCGTGACACCGAAGAGGTTGTATGTGCCGCCATAAATCTCGTTAGAGGTGACGAAGTGGTCGCCAGCCTCACAGATGTTGAAGATAGCGTAGAAGTTGGCTGCCTGTCCTGACGAGGTGAGTACAGCGCCCACACCGCCTTCGAGGGCAGCAATCTTCGAAGCCACCGCATCGTTGGTAGGGTTGGCCAGACGGGTGTAGAAATAGCCATCCTTCTTCAGGTCGAAGAGGTCAGCCATCTCTTCCGTGTTGTCATACTTGAATGTTGTGCTCTGAATGATGGGGAGCACACGAGGATCGCCGTTCTTCGGCTTCCATCCTCCTTGAACGCAAAGTGTTGCGGGTTTGAATTTTTGTGCCATATTTAATGATTAACTATTAACTATCAACTTTCAACTAGGCCATAGGCCGCTAAGAATTCATCTTCTGAGATAATGGGAATGCCCAGTTGCTGAGCTTTCTTGTTCTTACCTGATGTCGAGGTGACATCATTATTAATGAGGTATGAGGTCGAGCCGCTGACCGCTGAGGCGACCTTACCACCTTGTGACTCAATGTAGGCTTTCAGCTCGTTGCGGTTCTTGTAGTGGTGTACATCGCCCGTAATGACAAAGGTGAGTCCTTGACAACGGTCGCCAGATGGAGAGATATCGGGAGCAATGATGGAGAGTTTCTCCTTCAACTGCTTGTAGCGGGCGAGGTTCCTCTCATTACGGAACCAGCGGACAAACGATGCCGACTTCTCCGGACCGATACCGTTGATATGGGCGAATACCTCCTCAGGTTCCGCTTGCTGGGCGAAAAGGTCATCGCCTCGCTTAGTGGCTTCGTGAACCAACTCGTCAATACTGTATGCACTGAGCAGACGCTTGCAGACATCGAGGCCGCAGAGCGGTATATTCAAGGCATAGAGCAACCGATGGGCTTCCACCTCGCGGCTCTTGTCAATGCTACGCATGATATTCGAGGCGGATTTCTCGCCAAAGCCTTCCATGCGCGAGAGGTCGAGGATATGACGGCGCAACTCATAGATATCTGCATACTCCGAGATCCAGCCCAAATTGATGAACTTGGCAAGGGTCTGTTCTGAGATGCCGTCGATATTCATGCCTTCTTTCGATACAAACCGCGCAAACTTACGCAGTTGCTTGGCAGGACAGTCGTGGTTGGTACAGTGGAGTGTCTTGGTGCCACTTATCTCGCTAATGGTAATCTCCGTAGGTGCGTGACAGACGGGGCATTCACTTGGCACAATAAACGTACCAACGCTCTTGCTGACGGCTATCACCTTGGGGATAATCTTGTTGGCTTTGATGACGCTGAGCTCCGTTCCTGCACCCCCGATGCCTAAGCGCTCGCACTCGCTGATATTGCAGAGTGAAGCACGCTTTACCGTAGTACCTTCAAGTTCAACAGGCTGGAAAATGGCAACAGGCGAAATGGTTGAGGCTGCACACGACCACTCAATCTCCTTAAGGGTCGTATCTGCGGCTTCGTCTTGCCATTTGAAGGCCAGTCCGGCGCGTGTAGCGTGATGTCCCGTGATGGAACCTGTTTGGGCGTATGCCGTATCGTCGTAGCAGATGACGAGGCCATCCACAGGATAAGGGTTATGCTTCGAGGTCACCTCTTCGGTGAAAGCTGCAATACCGCTTTCCACAGAGTCTAGGTCGGGATGTTCGATAAGGCGGCGCTCCACGGTGTTGAAGCCCTGGCGGTCAAGCCAGTCCATACGCTCACCCCATGAGGTAATGTCCTCCTCCATATATACTAAGGTAAAGGGAATCCAACGGATATGACGGTCTTTGATATCTTGAGCATCCTTGACCGATAATGATCCTGAGGCCAGATTGCGAGGGTTGGCATAGTCCTCACCGCTTTCCATCAGATAACGTTCAAAGTCTTCGTAGGAAATGACGGCCTCGCCACGGATGACGGTATGCCCTTGCGACAGGATGGTCTTGGGAATACCGCTGATGGCATCAGCCAAGTGGGTGATATTGGTGCCGATATGGCCGTTACCACGCGTGACGATTTTGGTGAGCTTGCCGTTATCGTAGGTGACGACAAGGGTCAGTCCGTCGAGTTTCCACGATATCCATATAGGCCGTTCCTCAGCCCATTTTACCAGTTCGTCGGCTTTCTTTGTCTTGGCCAATGAGAGGGCAGCGAATTCATGCTCCTCCTTTTGTCCGCTGATGGTGTCTTCGGATACCTTCTGAGTGGGAGAATCGGGCAGGGTAGTGTCAGTTTCCTGTTCTAGTCGCTTCAATTCATCGAAGCGCTGATCCCATTCGTAGTCTGTCATACGCTCAGCCTGTCCGTTGTAGTAGGCATCGCTGGCATTGTTAAGCTCACGAATGAGCGTCTGCATCCTCTGTATCTTGTCGTCCATCGGTCTTTTTGCTTTTTGCAGTTGCAAAGATACTACTTTTTTTAAGAAAAGTGGAGGCATGAAACAAAAAATACGATAAAAATGATGCATACTTGCAAAATAATGCTTACTTTTGCAGTAGAATACCTGAAACCAAACGTTACGATTCATGCACGAAATGTTGTTTGAACTCTTGAAGGTGGCTGCCGGGCAGTTGGACTGTCTTAGCAGAGGACCTTCTCCCGAAGAGTGGAATGATATCTATGAGACTGCCCGTCAGCATGGTTTGGCGGGAGTGAGTTATATAGGCGTGGAACATTTGTTCGAATATGGTCTGCGTGTTCCTCAAGATTTGAGCCTTGACTGGATGGCTGATGCTGAAATGATTCGTGAGCGTCAGGAACAGATAGACAGGCGCTGCCAAAAGTTGTTGGAGAAACTGGAAGAGCGTAAAATTCGCTCTTCGGTGATGAACGGATTAGGTATGCGTCAGAATAGTAGCAACGACCTTCTGCAGTTGTTGCAGATTGACACCATTGACATCTTTGTTGACTGTCATTTAGGCCGTGCTGTCAAGTTTGTCAGCCAGACAGGACAGCAGGATATCGTCTATAGCTATACTGAGATACCCTTGACTGTATGGGATGATACACCTGTGCATTTGCATTATCGCCTATTGTCAGCGCGCAACCCGCTGACGAATAAGAAGATGCAGAAGTGGGCTGGCCGAAACAAGGATATGATGTTCCAGTATGATGAGGAACTGACAATGCCTTCGCTGATGATAAATGCCGTGTGTATGTTGCAAGACCTGCAGCAGCGCTTCTTGAAGGGAGAGGCGACGCTGCGGCATTTCCTGGAATATTATTTCGTTATCAGCCAGCTAAAAGACTTGTCAGGAGTCTTCAAGAATGGCGATACCTTAGAGACTGCATTGCGGAAGATGAGTTTGGAACGCTTTGCTGGTGGCGTGATGTGGATATTGCAGGAGATGATGGCATTGGACCGCCAACACATGCTTTGTGCACCAAAAGAACATGAAGGCCGCTTCATCCTGCACGAAGTGATGGCAGGTCACCGACACCTGTGGCGACTGCTCAGTCACTATCCGATGGAAATGATATGGCCCGCGCGTTAGCCTTATAGCGCCCCTTTGGTCGATGGCAGTTCGTAGTGGTAGACATCCCTGCGGACTGCCATCTTCAGTGCACGTGCCAGTGCTTTGAAGATGCCTTCAATCTTGTGGTGCTCATTCTGTCCCTCAGCCTTGATGTTAAGATTCATCTTGGCAGCATCGCTGAGACTCTTGAAGAAATGCAGGAACATCTCTGTGGGCATCTCGCCAATCTTCTCACGCTTGAATTCTGCATCCCATACCAACCAGGGACGGCCGCCAAAGTCGAGACAGACACTACACATACAGTCGTCCATAGGCAGGGCATAGCCATAACGCTCTATGCCGCGCTTGTCGCCCAAGGCCTTGAGCAAGCATTCGCCCAGGGCTAACGCTGTATCCTCTATGGTATGATGCTCGTCAACGTGCAGGTCACCCTTGGTGTTGATGGTAAGGTCGATCATACCGTGCTTACCAATCTGCTCGAGCATATGGTCGAAGAATCCCAATCCCGTTTGGATGTTGCAGCGGCCGTTGCCGTCGAGATCCACTCTCACCAGAATGTCTGTCTCCTTAGTGGTGCGGCGCACTTCTGCGGTACGTTCCCCACCATAGGCAATCTCAGCCACCTTGTCCCAGTCGCCAACCTGCAGGAAACCGCAACCGATGTTTTGAGCAAACTGGCGGTCTGTCTCACGGTCTCCGATGACATAGCTGCCTTTGATGTCATAATCAGGATTGTTGATATATTTCTCTACCAATCCGATGTTAGGCTTGCGTGTTGGTGCATTATCTTGGGGAAAGTGGGGGTCTATGAGAATGTCGTCAAACTCCACACCTTCACCCTTCAGTGTATCGAGGATGAAATTGTGAACGGGCCAGAATGTTTCTTCAGGAAAGGCGTCAGTACCCAGTCCGTCTTGATTGCTGACCATCACAAACTGATAGTCAGTATGCTGGCGGAGAAACACCAGATTTGAGATGGCACGAGGTACGAACTGCAGTTTCTCAAAAGCATCAATCTGCTCGTCTGCCGGCTCACGGATAATGGTGCCGTCACGATCGATAAAGAGTATCTTTTTCATTGTATGTCCAGTTTCTGTTGTTCATTTTCAGCCTCCTTGGCTTCAATGGCGCCATAGGTATAGTAATTATGTAGCATCAGTGTCAGGCTGACATAAAAGAAGATGAATATGCAAAGTACAAAGGTGACGTAGGTCAGTATAGGCATATACGATGGCATACCTAACGGGTCACCTAATAGCTGCCCCATCTGTGCAGAGAAATTGGCAAGGAACAGAATGTTCGCAGGTAGCATGATGACCACCCCAACCAACCAGGTAAGCAGTCCACTGACAAAAAATACCAGAAAGAGGCTGCCCCAATGACGCATGCCACAGCCATAGTATCTACCAATCGTCTTCCAATAGCCACCAGACTGAAGGATATATTTCATGGTGGCATTGATGATAGGTAGTGCAAATGCGAAGATGATAGCAGACACTATAAGCAGGAAAGCTGTTGTTGTAAATGGTGAATGGGTTAAACCGATGGATATTAACCACTCGAGAGTAACCAATATCAGTATCATGATGATGAAACAGACAGTGATAATTCCGACAGTTAGGAGAATGCCCTTGAGTGACCGTAACATCAGTCGTGTATTGGGTTTAAACCAACTGCTGGGAGACGTGATGGTGCCAGTCTCCTGATGTTCTCTCAACAGAACCAGAATGGGGGCATTGGCTAAAGCCTGTACCGATAGTGAGAGCAGTAACAGTCCGAAGATGATGGCAAGATCGATGGCGTAGTGTTCAAGCGGCTCAATGAAAATACCGTTGAATTTCTGAATCTGCGCCATGACAGCCACGGTGATTTCCGGTATTTTCAAGGCCGCCATCGTACAGCAGGCTCCAAATACCAAAGCATAGAGTAAAGCCATCAGCCAAGAAGCCTTGAAAAATTTGCGGAAGGCTTGCGTATAAAGGTACACACCAGCAGTCAATATCCCGCGATAACTGCGGGCTTTTTGGACGGTGTTTTTTTCTTGATTCTCCATTTTTATGAAATTTATTGCTGCAAAGGTACTAAATAATGCATAATTCATAATGCATAATTCATATTTTTTTCGTATTTTTGCACTCAATTATGAAGATATTGCAATGGGGCTTCATCGGATGTGGTGAGGTGACAGAGAAGAAAAGTGGACCTGCGTTCTCGGAAATCGAGGGCTCCAGCGTCGTTGCTGTGATGAGCCGTCAGGAACAAAAAGCCCGCAGTTATGCTGAGCGTCATGGTATTGCGAAATGGTATACCGATGCTCAGGAACTGATTGACGACCCAGATGTGAATGCCATTTACATCGCAACACCACCCAGTAGTCATGCCACCTTTGCCATCATGGCCATGAAGGCAGGCAAACCCGTGTATGTGGAGAAACCTTTGGCGGCCTCTTACGAAGACTGTGCCCGTATAAACCGTATCAGTGAGGAAACCGGCGTACCCTGCTTCGTAGCCTACTATCGCCGCTATCTGCCGTATTTCCAGAAGGTCAAGCAAATCGTTGATCAGGGCATCATCGGCAAGGTTATCAATGTTCAGATACGTCTTGCCGTTCCTCCTCGTGAACTTGATTATTCAAAGTCCGAGCAGCTTCCCTGGCGCTTGCAACCGGATATAGCAGGAGGAGGCTATTTCTATGACCTGGCACCTCATCAGCTCGATATCATGCAGCATATCTTTGGCGTGATTATCGAAGCGCGTGGTATTCGTGCCAACCGTGGACAGCTCTATGAGGCTGAAGATTCGGTCAGCGCCTGCTTTGAGTTTGAAAGCGGGGTGCCAGGCAGTGGCTCATGGTGTTTCGTGGCTCACGAGTCGGCCCGCGAGGACCGCATTGAGATAATCGGTGACCAGGGTCTGATGAGTTTCTCGGTATTCGACTATAAACCCATTCGACTGCATACCAGCGATGGCACACAGGAGTTGGAGGTTCCTAATCCTCCTTATGTACAATATCCATTAATCAAGTGTGTCTGCGAACATCTGCAAGGTATTGGCATCTGTGAGTGCACCAGTGTGTCGGCAACGCCTGTCAACTGGGTGCTTGATCGTATCTTAGGTAAGTTCTGAATCTATGAGAAGTATCCTGTTGTTGATAGCGCTGTGGGCGGGAGGCCTGAATATGCTGGCGGGTGAGCCCCTCCAGGATACCCTCCGGAATGTCCTACAGGATACTATACAACAGTTAGAAGAACAGCCTGAGAAGAAGATGAGTTGGCTGCGCCGTACTATTCGTGGTTTCAGCTATATTGATGAGAACTATGTGGAGCCGCAACATTATAATTGGTCTGCCATGGTGCAGGCAACGCACACCTATGACTATTATCGGATAGGTACCACAGGCCCTTCGAGTCAGTCGATATGGTTGTCACCGACACCGAACCTGAAAGTCGGTCCGTATTTTGGCTGGCGATGGATATTCTTGGGTTATACGTTTGATCTGAAACGTGTCGATGTGGGAATCAAGGAGTTGAAACAGGAGTTTGACTTTAGCATCTATAGTGCCCAGATTGGTGCCGACATCTATTATCGTCGCACGGGAAGCGACTATAAGATTCGCAGTTTGGACTTAGGCCCAAACATCAACACGGATGCGTTGAAAGGTGAGCCGTTTGATGGCGTTAGCGTGAGTATCACAGGTGTCAACCTGTATTATATCTTCAATCACCAGCGCTTCTCCTATCCGGCTGCCTTTGCTCAGAGCACGATTCAAAAGATCAGCTGTGGTTCGTGGATGGTGGGCGTGGAATATACACGCAACAGTCTTGAATTTGACCATAACAAGCTGCAGAATATGATTGATGACCGCTTGGGTCCAGGCGTTGCCAAACTGGATAGCGGAATGATGTTTAATAGTGTGGAATACTATAATTCCAGTGCTTCTGTGGGTTATGCCTATAACTGGGTGTTCAAGCGTAATTGGCTGTTCTGTGCCAGTCTGTCGCTGGCCCTTGCGTATAAGAGAGCCCGCGGTGATGCAGCCGATGAGAAGAAACGCAGATTCCAGTTTGATATTAATAATGTCAATATCGATGGCATTGGACGTTTCGCACTGGTTTATAATAATATGCGCTGGTATGCTGGCGCATCAGCAATCGTACGAGCCTACAACTATCGTCAGGCGCGCTTTGCTGCCAATAATATCTTTGGAAACCTGAATATCTATGTGGGATATAATTTCGGTTTAAAGTCTTCCTATAAAAAGAAACGTGAATGAAAAAAATAACGACTGCTATATTATTGTTCTTGGTCTGTCTGACGGTTACAGCTCAGGATATCACCTATCAGCGTGTTGATAGTGTGAAAATCTGTCAGCTGTTGCGTAATGCCACGAAGACGACATCACCAGTATGGTTTGCTCGTCATTTTCTGGATGTACCCTATGTGGCCCATACGCTAGAGGTCAACGATACGGAACAGTTGGTAGTCAATACCCGCCAGTTGGATTGTACCACGTTTGTTGAGACGGTGACAGCCTTGGTCCTGTGTGCCCGTCAGGACAAGCGTAGCTGGACGGATTATATTGATATGTTGCGTACGCTGCGCTATCGAGGCGGCGTGCTCGACGGCTATACGTCACGCCTGCACTATTTTACCGACTGGATTGTTGACAAGACAGCCATGCACCTCGTTGAGGAGATACAGACGCCTAATCCGCCTTTTTATGGGTGGCAGCATATCAAAGTGAACTACATGAGTTTCCATCCGAGTGGCTATAAAGCCCTGAAGGCTCATCCTGAATGGATTCCAGTCATCCGCGAGCAGGAAGAGAAACTCACTGGCCTGACATTCCGCTATATCCCCAAGGCGGCACTGCAACGCGATACCAAGGTGCTACGCGATGCCATTCATGATGGTGACATCATTGCCATCACCTGCAAGAAGAAAGGACTTGATATCGCACATCTCGGGTTTGCGGTATGGCGCTCCGACGGATTACATCTGCTCAATGCCTCACAACTACATAAGAAGGTGGTAGTAGAGCCCATGACGATGTATCAGTATTTGCAGAAACATCCCACCCATACGGGAATAAGAGTGATAAGAATTAAAAATTAAAAGAAAGAGATATGGAACTACCTGATTTCATGAATTATGCCAACAAGTTCTCACAGTCGGACTTTGTGGAAAAGATTGCCAACATTGCCAAGCGTGCTGGCGCTAAATTGATTTATGCAGCCTTAATCTTATATTACACCCTTCAGAGCGACAAGATCAGCACGGCCAATAAGGCGATGATTATTGGTGCTCTGGGTTATATGATTAGTCCGCTCGACGTCATTCCTGACGCTATTCCTATTGCCGGCCTGACTGACGATTTAGCCGTGCTGCTCTTTGTGTTGAAGAAGGTGTGGACAGATGTTGATCCCGACATCAAACAGAAAGCAAAGGACCGTCTTTCCAAATGGTTCGATGAAGATGAGATAGATGAAATCAAAGACCTCTTCAAGGAAGAATGACACAGGAGTATCAGATACGTGTACAGCCCCATGTAGCTGCCAATGAGCAAGCGCTGCGCTCTTGGCTGGCTGACGAGTATGGCTTTGACGTACGAACGGTGACGGCATTGCGCATCCTGCGTCGTAGCATTGATGCCCGCCAGCGCACTATCTTTGTCAACCTGAAGGTTCGGGTCTATATCAACGAACCTCCTCAAGACGATGCCTATGTGGCTACGTACTATCCTGATGTCAGTGACCGTCCGCAGGTGATTGTCGTGGGTGCGGGACCTGGCGGACTCTTTGCTGCTTTGCGCCTGATAGAACTGGGTTTGCGCCCCATCGTTCTGGAACGTGGCAAGGATGTCCATGAACGTAAGAAAGACCTGTCGTTGATTACGAAGACACAGCAGGTTGACTCGGAAAGCAACTACTGCTTTGGTGAGGGTGGGGCAGGTGCCTATAGTGATGGCAAACTCTATACCCGCAGTAAGAAACGTGGCAATATAGAGAAGATTCTCAATGTGTTCTGCCAACATGGAGCCTCTACCAATATCCTGGCTGATGCGCATCCTCATATCGGTACAGACAAGTTACCGCGTGTTATTGAGAATATGCGTAATACCATTCTCCGTTCTGGTGGAGAGGTACATTTCCAGACGAAGATGACACGTCTGATTCTTAATGGAAATACTGTGGTTGGCTGTTTAGCTGCCGACAAGGAGTACCATGGTCCTGTCATTCTTGCCACAGGACACTCAGCGCGTGATGTCTACCGTTACTTGGCTGATAGTCATGTCGAGTTGGAAGCCAAAGGTATTGCTGTCGGTGTCCGTCTGGAGCATCCTTCAGCACTGATAGATCAGATACAGTATCACAACAAACAGGGACGTGGTAAATATCTTCCTGCTGCAGAGTATTCATTTGTGACGCAGGTGGATGGTCGTGGCGTCTATTCCTTCTGTATGTGTCCGGGCGGTTTCGTCATTCCGGCTGCTACGGGACCAGAACAGATTGTTGTTAACGGTATGAGTCCTTCCAATCGTGGCGGTCAGTGGTCGAACAGTGGCATGGTGGTCGAGTTACGAGCTGAGGATATTGAAGGTGATGACCCGTTACGTGTGCTGGCTTTTCAGGAAGATCTCGAACGTACCTGTTGGCAGCAAGGCAACCGGAAACAGACTGCTCCGGCGCAGCGTATGGCCGACTTTGTCAATAAGCGTTTGAGTTATGATTTGCCTCGTTCATCGTATGCACCAGGTTTAATATCTTCACCTCTAAGTTTCTGGTTACCAGAAGGTATTAGCCATCGACTACAGGAAGGCTTTAAACAGTTTGGACGCCAAAGCCATGGTTTCCTGACCAATGAGGCTATTATGATTGGTGTCGAGACTCGTACCTCGTCACCCATACGAATCCTTCGTGACCAGACAACACTGATGCATATCCGCCTGCAGGGTCTTTTCCCATGTGGCGAGGGTGCAGGTTATGCTGGCGGCATAGTCTCTGCAGGTGTCGATGGTGAGCGTTGTGCTGAGCAGTGTGCTGAATACCTAAAGTAGTTTGGAGAGTCTTTCGCGAAGCTGGTCGGCTTCGCCTTTTCTGATTGATAATACGATGGTACAGGTGGTACCCTCGTAAGTTTGGTCGATGACACGTGGGTTCATATCTTTCACGATGCGCATCACATCGTTCATTTGGGGATATGAGAACGAGTATTTGATGATCTCCTCTACCTGTCGTGTCTCTATGGAAGCATGGGCTATGGCGTCTGCGGCCGCTTCACGGTAGGCAACGATGAGTCCGCTGGTGCCAAGATTGACGCCTCCATAATAGCGTACTACAACAATCAGAATGTTCGTGAGCTCGTTGCTGTTAATCTGCCCGAGAATAGGTTTGCCGGCAGTCGAAGAAGGTTCACCGTCATCGTTGGCGCGGAACTCCTGTCGTTCAGCTCCCAGCATATAGGCATAGCAGACGTGACGGGCATCATAATACTTCTTGCGATAGCCCGCAATGATGTCCTTCACCTCGTCAATAGTGCTGACGGGATGTGCAAAAGCGAGGAACTTACTCCGTTTCTCGGTGTAATATCCCTCGCTTGTTTCTTTTATCGTTTTAAATTCGTCGGTCATTCTTTCGAAATTTCGATGTGTCGAAATATCGATATTACGACAATTTGTGAATCACGAGTCCAGAGCGCAACTTAGGCTCAAACCATGTGGCCTTTGGCGGCATAATCTTGCCAGAGTCAGCAATATCCATAATCTGCTGCATGGTGACAGGGTAGAGGGCCAGTGCCGCACGCATCTCACCAGAATCTACACGACGCTTCAACTCGCCCAATCCGCGCAGTCCGCCAACGAAGTCAATGCGCTTTGATGAGCGCAGGTCACCGATATTCAGTATTTCATCCAGGATAAGACGGCTGGAGATATCCACATCCAATACACCAATGGGATCGCTGTTGTCGAAGGTTCCTTCCTTGGCAACGAGACTATACCAGTGCTGGTCGAGGTACAATGAGAACTCATGGAGCTTGGCAGGCTTGTAGATATCCGTACCCTTGTCCTCAACAATGAAGTTCTTCTGTAATGCTGCTAAGAACTGCTCACTGGTAAGACCATTGAGATCCTTCACCACACGGTTGTAATCAAGGATGGTGAGCTGGGAAGCCTGGAAGCAGACAGCCATGAAGAAGTTGTACTCCTCATCGCCTTTGTGGTTAGGATTCTGTTTCTGTTTCTCTGCGCCTACCAAGGCGGCTGCGGCAGAACGATGGTGACCATCGGCAATGTAGAGGCTTGGCATCTTGCCAAACTCTGCCGTGATGGTCTGCATATCCTGTGCATCGCTGATGATCCAGAACTGGTGGCGGAAACCGTCAATGGGCGCAATGAAGTCGTAGATAGGTTCGGTTTGCGCATAGCGCTTGATGAGTGTGTCGAGCACCTGGTTGTCAGGATATGCAAAGAATACGGGCTCGATGTTGGCATTGTTCACACGGACATGCTTCATACGGTCCTCTTCCTTGTCACGACGGGTTAATTCGTGCTTCTTGATACGGCCGGCCATATAATCGTCCGTATGGGCGCAAACGACGAGACCATATTGGGTCTTGCCCTGCATGGTCTGTGCATAGATGTAATAATGCTCTTGCTCGTCCTGCACCAACCAGCCTTTATCCTGGAACTTCTGGAAATTCTCAGCAGCTTTCTCATAGACACGCGGGTCATATTCTGACGTGCCGACAGGAAAGTCGATTTCCGGTTTGATGATATGATACAGACTCTTCTCGTTGTCGCCGGCCTCTGCACGTGCCTCTTCTGAGTCAAGGACGTCATAGGGGCGACTCTCTACTTGCTCCACCAGTTCTTTCGGTGGGCGTATTCCTTTAAATGGTTTTACGATTGCCATGATTACTAATTTGAGCTATTTTTCCTGCAAAAGTACAAATAATTTTGGAAATATCATTATCTTTGCAGTTGAAATAATATAAAAAACTGTAAAGACATGAGAAAACTTCTAATAACGCTATCTTGTATGTTGTTGGCGATGCAGTCGTATGGACAGGATTTCGAAACGGCAACAGAGGCTGTAAGGAATATGGGCGTAGGCTGGAATCTCGGTAATACCTTGGATGCGCATAACAATGGCGTACAACAGGGCGTGGATTCGGAGACTTACTGGGGACAGCCTGTTACAAAGCTTGAACTGATTCAGATGATGAAGAAGGCCGGCTTTAAAGCTATCCGTGTTCCTGTGACATGGTACAACCATATGGATTCGGATGGCAATGTTGACGCTGTTTGGATGGCGCGCGTCAAAGAGGTGGTCGACTATGTCATTGATGAGGGCCTCTACTGTCTCTTGAACGTTCACCATGATACTGGTGCGGGTAGTGTTCATTGGTTGCATGCCAGCATGAATACCTACAACAGTGTCAAGGCGAGATACGAGCATCTGTGGCAGCAGATTGCTGAGACATTCAAAGACTATGATCATCATCTGCTCTTTGAAAGCTATAACGAGATGCTCGACGACTATAACTCATGGTGTTTTGCGTCATTCAATACGTCGGGCAAATACAATGCTACTGTAGCTGCTGATGCCTATAATGCCATCAATAGTTATGCCCAGAGTTTTGTCACTACGGTACGTAATACCGGTGGTAACAATGCCAAGCGCAATCTGGTCGTCAATACCTATGCCGCCGTTAATGGTGGAGGAAGTTGGAGTACCTATCTTCAAGATCCGATTAAAAAGATGACGTATCCGCAGGATGATGCCGGCGCAGGTCATATTGCCTTTCAGGTGCATGCTTATCCTACCTTGGATAATGGTAAGGCTGAGATAGATGATATGGTCAATCAACTGTCGTCCTATCTTCTGACGAAGGGGCCCGTTATCCTAGGTGAATGGGGTTCGAGCAATGTTGATGCGGCAGAGCCAGATTATTACAAATATCCTACACGTTATCTTGAATTCGCCAAGTATATGGTTGAAAAGACCAAAGCCAAGGGGATTGCATCATTCTACTGGATGGGATTGTCTGATGGCGCTGCCCGTTCTTTCCCAGTATTCAGTCAGGCGGATTTGGCTGAAACCATCATCAAGGCCTATTATGGCAGTTCTGAAGGCTTTGAATTTCCTACAGCCACCAGTCAGAGCAGTTACACTTGTTTCGAAGGGGAAAAAGTATTGGTGTGGGGAAATGGCAACGTCATCATCAACAATACGTTATTTTCTACTTTTGACAAGACAGTGAAGCTGGTGCTGACCTATACCGCCACCAAGAGTGGTGCTGACATCCAACTGTATTATGGCGGTTGGACCGCAAAAGTACCTTTTGTGATAGGAACAACTACATACCAAGGAGATTATGGTCCTACAGGAAGCACTGGGACAACAACGACGACTATCACTTTTAGTGAGTCGGTATATACACAACTCACTCAGAAAGGCCTGATTATTCACGGCGATGGCATCACGCTGAAGAAGGTGGTGCTTGAGAGCGGTTCTACGGGTATTACTCCCTTGACCTTTAAGCCTGATGACGGTCGTGTCTATAACCTTCACGGGCAGCAGGTTGCTCATCCGCAAAAGGGCATCTACATCAGTAACGGGAGGAAGTTCGTCAAGAGATAATATAAAAAAAAAGAGCCTGACACATCAGAATGTCAGGCTCTTCTTGTTGATATATAACTGTTTACTTGTTCACCTGGAACTTGGTGTCGCCATCCTTGAAGAAGGCGTTGATCTGCTTGGCAGCAGCGATACCAGCATTGATGTTGGCCTCAGCTGTTTGAGCACCCATCTTCTTGGGAGTAGAGAAGTAGCGACCCTCGAACTTAGCGAACTCATCGTTAGCATCGGGCATGATGTCGGTGACGAACTTCAGATCCTCGCGCTCAGCCATCAGCTTGATGAGGCCGGCCTCGTCGATGACCTCCTTACGGGCAGTGTTAATAAGGATACCACCCTTCTTCATCTTGCCAACCAGTGCGTAGTTAATGCTCTGCTTGGTCTCAGGAGTAGCGGGGATGTGCAGTGAAACGACGTCACAGGTCTCGAACAAGGCATCCTGATTAGCTACGGCGTGAACACCAGCCTTCTCGATGACCTCTGCAGGGCAGAAAGCATCGTAGGCATAAACGTCCATACCGAAGCCCTTGGCGATGCGAGCTACGTTGCGACCTACATTACCGAAGGCGAGGATACCGAGCTTCTTACCCAGCAGCTCTGAACCGCTCTTGCCGTTGTAGAAACCGCGAACGGCCATGACCAGCAGACCGAATACCAGCTCTGCCACGGCATTGGCGTTCTGGCCTGGAGTATTCTCAGCGACCACTTTGTGAGCGGTAGCAGCGGCCAGGTCGATGTTGTCGTAACCGGCACCAGCACGAACCACAATCTTCAACTGTTTGGCAGCGTCAAGGACCTCGGCATCTACCTTATCCGAACGGATAATCATAGCGTCGGCATCTTTCACTGCGTCCAGCAGCTGAGCTTTCTCAGTATATTTCTCCAGCAGTACCAGCTCATTGCCTGCTGCTTCTACTTCAGCCTTGATGCCATTTACAGCAGCTGCTGCAAAAGGCTTTTCTGTTGCTACAAGAATCTTCATAATTATCAATTATCAATTGTCAATTATCAATTAGTGCTGAGCTTCGAATTCCTTCATGCAGGCAACGAGGGCGTTGCAGCCTTCGATGGTCTGGGCGTTGTAGCAAGAAGCGCGGAAGCCGCCAACCGAGCGGTGACCCTTTACGCCAACCATACCCTTTGATACGGCGAAGTCGAGGAAGTCCTTCTCCAACTCCTTGTACTCGTCAGCCATCACGAAGCAGATGTTCATCAGTGAACGGTCCTCGGCAACAGCTGTACCCTTGAACATCTTGTTGCGGTCAATCTCACCATATACAATCTCTGCACGCTGCTGAGCCAGCTTGTCCATAGCCTCTACACCGCCATTCTTCTTGATCCAGCGGAGGGTCTCAAGAGCAGAATAGATAGGAACAACAGGAGGTGTGTTGAACATTGAACCCTTGTCAACGTGTGTGCGGTAGTCGAGCATGGTAGGAATCTCACGGGGAGCCTTGCCCAGCTTCTCATCCTTTACGATGACGATGGTCACACCAGCCATAGCCAGATTCTTCTGAGCACCAGCATAGATGGCATCATACTTCTTCACGTCGATAGGACGGCTGAAGATATCAGATGACATGTCGGCAATCAGGGGAACGTTCACATCCAGGTCCTTGCGAATCTCAGTACCATAGATGGTGTTGTTCGTGGTGATGTGCAGATAGTCAACATCAGCGGGAACTGTCCAGCCCTTGGGGATGAAGGTATAGTTGGCATCAGCAGAAGAAGCGACCTCTACTACCTCACCAAACAGCTTAGCTTCCTTCATGGCCTTCTTTGCCCAAACACCAGTGTTCAGGTAGGCAGCCTTCTTAATCAGGAAGTTGTAAGGAATCATGCAGAACTCCAAGGAGGCACCACCGCCCAGGAAAATCACGCCTCGTCAACGACGGGCTGGAAATCCTTAGCACGATGGCTGATCTCCATCAGCGAGAGACCAGAACCGTTGAAGTCTAAACACTGTTGAGCGGTCTTCTCAATGACCTCGCGGGGCAGCATTGAAGGACCGGCATTAAAGTTGTACTTCTTCATTTTTGATTGATTTTTATTTGTGATACGTTTCTATTGATTTCTTTTGCGGTGCGAAATTACACTTTTTATTTGAATTGGGCAAATATTTGAGCAAGAATTAAGTAAATTATACGTTTTTCGTTGCATTTTGTCAAGTAGAAATGGCATTTACCGTACCTCTTCGACGATTGTTTTGATGCCTTTGAGCTTTTCGCCTCGGGTCTGCTGAATCACCTGACGCAGTTTTTCGCGCTTGACAGCCGCATAGGCGTAGCGGTCTTTTACGTCGATGCGTCCGATCTCGTCGGCCTTCAGTCCGCCTGACTTGCAGAGGAATCCTACGATGTCGCCCTTTGAGATTTTGTCTTTCTTGCCTTTGCCGATGTAGATGGTTGCCATACGGGGGAGCGCCGGTTCTGTAGGTTGCGACTTAGTCGCAACATACTCCTCAACATCGCCCTCCACATAATCTGGGATATGCTCTTCGCTGTTCAGGATGAAGAAGGCGCGCCCCTTGGCATCCCAGCGTGCTGTGCGCCCTACACGATGGATATAGCCCTCCTCACTCTCTGGCAGGTGGTAGTGAACAATGTTGCTGATGTCGGGAATATCCAGGCCGCGCGAAGCCAAGTCGGTGCTGACGAGTACATTTGCCGAGCCGTTGCTGAAACGGTAGAGGGCGTCTTCGCGCTGGCGCTGTTCCAGTCCGCCGTGGAAGCAACTGGTGGTGAAGCCTTGTTCACGCAGATAGCCGTTGACACGTTCTACGGCATCACGGTAGTTCAGAAAGGCGATGGTACTTTCGTCACCAAAGCTGAGCAACAGCTGGCGCAGTGTGTCGAGTTTGTCTTTCTTTGGACTGTGCACCTCATAGAGCGTGATGCGCTCTGAGGTTTGCTCCTCTTCTGGCAGGAAGTCAATCAGCGTACCTTTCTTCGACATGTTGACGAATCCAGGTATCTCTTCGGCATTGGTAGCGGATAGCAGAATACGACGCTGCAGACCCGGGAGACTCTTGATGAGTTTCTGCATCTCAGCCTGGAACCCCATCTCCAGACACTTGTCGAATTCATCAATGACAAGATAGCGGATAGAGTAGCGCGAGATATTCTCCTTGTCCAGATGGTCGTTAAGGCGACCAGGGGTGCCAAAGATAATCTGTGGTTTCACGTCGCGGAGTACGCGGTGTTCGTCCATCGTGGCGCGTCCGCCATAACAGGCAGCTGAGCGAATACCGCACCCCATGCTCTGCAATACTTGATGCGACTGCAGTGCCAGTTCTCTGCCAGGCGTAATAACCAGCGCTTCTGGTGCAACTGAGTTCCCCTCGTCTTTAGGAGAGGGGTTAGGGGTGAGGCTTTGAACGAGTGGTAGGAGATAGGCCAGTGTTTTACCCGTTCCGGTAGGTGATAGTAAAACAACATCACCGTCGGAGCCTAAGATGGCTTCGGCGGCGTGTTGCTGCATCTCGTTGAGTTCGCTGATGCGGAGTTTTCGGAGTATTTGTTCAATATCCATACCGAACTCCCCTCCCCATCGGGAGGGGTTAGGGGGTGGGGTTCTTTACTTCTTCTCTTCCTTCTTGGCCTCAGTCTTCAGAGTTGACTTGTAGCGCTTGTTCAGACCGTTGATGATATCATTGGTGATATCGAAACGCTTAGCAGCGTAGAGAATGTTGTCGCCCTGCTTGGTGAGGATGAGGTCGAACTTCTTATCCTTATTATATGCTGCAAGAAAGTGCTGCAGTGAGTCGCGCAGACCCTCGTTGTACTTCTGGGTCTCATTAGCGAGCTCATTCTCCAGACGAACCTGCAGTTCCTGAAGGCTCTGCTGCTGACGCTGAATGGCGGCCTGCTGGCTCTCAGCCTGCTCACGTGAAGTGAAACCGTTGTTCTGCAGCTTCTGCTGGAAATTGGCAGCGGCATTCTGCAGAGCCTGACCCTTTGAGTTCAGAGTATTGCGAGCGTTGGTGCTCTTCTTCTGCAGAATGAGAGTAAACTCTTTGCAGAACTCATACTGAGTCATCAGCGAGTCAACTTCTACATAGGCAATCTTGATGCCGTCGTTGTTTTCACCTGCGGCTGCGGCAGGCTGTTCGTCCATCTTTGGGCTTGCATTGTTGCAAGATGCCAGTGCTACTACGGCAGCGGCCATCATCATGTACTTTTTCATTGTTATTATTATATTATTTATTATTTTCGATGTTTCGATGCTTCGAGATTTCGACGCTTTCATGACCTCTCGCTCACCGCGAAGCGGCTTTTGCGGCGCATCTCGCGGTCCTGATCCATCACGCAGTGGATGCCCCGTTCCTTCATCGCCTTGCTGTCGTGGATATGCTGCGACGAGAAGCTGCCATTCTTGCGGAAAACGAGTTTCACACAGAAAAATAACATGCCTATAGCAATTATTAACGTGGTCAATAGCAGAGTTTTCACCATAAATGCTTAATTTTGCGGGTGCAAAGATACGAAGAAAGATTAAACATAAGAAATTAAAACTTAAAATTATGAATAAAAGTGAGTTAAAACCAGCAGTAGTCTTCGAACAATTTGCGAAGATTAACCAGATTCCACGCCCTTCGAAGCGTGAAGAGAAGATGATTGCCTACCTGAAAGAGTGGGGCGAGAGCCACGGATTGGCTACCAACGTCGACGAGACCGGTAACGTCATTATCCGTAAACCTGCTACTCCGGGTATGGAGAATCGTAAGACTGTCATTCTTCAGAGTCACATGGATATGGTGTGCGACAAGCTGGTGGATGTCGAGTTCAATTTCGATACCGATCCCATCAAGACCTATATCGATGGTGAGTGGCTGACTGCTGAGGGTACCACCTTGGGTGCTGACGACGGTATTGGCTGTGCGATGGAGCTGGCTGTTCTTGAGAGTAACGATATCGAGCATGGTCCCATTGAGTGTGTTTTCACCCGCGACGAGGAGACAGGTCTGACTGGTGCAGAGGGTATGAAAGCAGGCTTTATGACTGGTGACTATCTCATCAACCTCGACTCTGAGGACGAGGGCGAGATCTTCGTCTCTTGTGCTGGTGGTCGTAACACGACTGCTAAGTTTGCCTTCCAGCGTACAGAGGTGCCCTCAGGCTATTTCTTTATGCGTGCTCAGGTGAAGGGATTGGTCGGTGGCCATTCTGGTGATGACATCAATAAGCAACGTGCCAACGCCATCAAGCTGTTGGGCCGTTTCCTGTTCCAGACCATCAACCGCTACGAGGGTGTCCGTCTGGCTCAGTTCAACAGTGGTAAGATGCACAACGCCATTCCACGTGATGGCATGTTCGTCATTGCCGTTCCAAATGCCATCAAGGAGAATGTCAAGGCCGACTGGAACGTCTTTGCCGCTGAGGTAGAGGAAGAGTTCTGCGTCACAGATACTCAGATGGTATGGGCGATGGAGTCAACAGATGCCGAGCCCGTCATCGAGAATAGTGTTGCCCGCAACTTCATCTACGCCCTGCAGGCTGTTGATAACGGTATCTATGCCATCTGTCAGGATCCCGCATTGAATGGTATGGTGGAGACCTCCAGCAATATCGCCAGCATCGAGACCGGTAATAAGGCTATCAATATCGTCTCTTCACAGCGTTCTAATGTCATGTCGAACCTCGACAACATGTGTGCCACCGTTGAGGCTTGCTTCGCTTTGGCTGGTGCTGAGGTGAAGCACTCCGACGGCTATCCCGCTTGGAAGATGCGCAGCCATAGCGACCTGCAGCGCATTGTCAAAGAGTCGTATGTCAAGTTGTTCGGCAAGGAACCCATTGTGCGTGGTATCCATGCTGGTTTGGAGTGTGGTCTCTTCTCTGAGCGCTATCCCAACCTCGACATGGTGTCGTTCGGACCAACCTTGCGTTTTGTGCATACTCCTGAGGAGCGTCTGCATATCCCAACAGTGCAGATGGTATGGGATCATTTGCTTGATGTACTGAAGAATATTCCCACTGTCTAATGTTCAATGGTCAATGGTCAATAAATATATATTTATAATAGGTATAGTGCTGATGCTCTTCGCCTCGTGCGGACAGCGCCAGCAGGCCAAGTCTGTTGTCAAGGACTTTATGGAGACCTATAAGCAGGGTGATGTCGATTATCTGGAATTCTCGGATATTGATTCCACGAAGGTGCTCAGCGACTCCATCATCAACGCCTTGCAGCAACAGGCTGGCAAGAATGTGACCTTCCAGAAGCGTACCAGTGCAATGCTGCTATTGATTCGTGCCAAGTATCTGTTGGACGATGATACCTGCAGCACGACGTTCTACCTCGACCCATCAACGATGGGTGTGGTAGCCTGCAAGGATAATTGAAAATGAAAATGAGAGAGGCGACAACCTCTCTCATTCTTTTTTGTTATAAGCGCTCCACCTGCTTCACACCCCTCACAGTGCGAAGCTTTTTCAGGAGAGCTTCCAGTCGGGTGTTGTCATCAATCATGATGGTCAGGTTGCCGCTGAACAGTCCGTCGTGCGAGTCGATATTGATGCTGCGTAATATCAGCTTCTCATCGCGCGAGATGATGTTCGTCAGGTTGTTCACGATACCGATGTCGTCGTTGCCGATGATGCGCAGCGTAATGGCATACTGCGAGGCACCCTTGCCGCTCCACTTTGCCTTGACGATGCGGTAACCAAAACGCTTCTTCAGTTCTGGGGCGTTGGGACAGTCCTCGCGGTGTATCTTGATGCCGCCATTGATGGTGACAAAGCCAAACACCTTGTCGCCATAGATGGGCTGACAGCAGCGAGCCAACTGGTAGTCGATGCCTTTCAGGTTGCGGTCAATCACCAATACGTCGTCTGCCATCTGGTTGGTGGCTACCGAGTGCTTCGAGTTCTCCAGCACGAAGTTGGCAGCACTCTCGGCTACGTTGTTTCCCGTGACGGGCTGGTCGCCCTGTTGCAGCTCGATATATTTCTCGATGATGACAGCAGGGTCTAACTCACCATTCGCCACCTGACGGTAGAAGTCGCTGACCTCTTTGAATCCCAACTTGCGGATGAGCAGCTGCATGATGCTGTCGTCCATCTCCAGCTTGCGGTTCTTGAACTTACGCTCCAGCATCTCCTTGGCAAAGAGACCCTCCTTGACCTGCGTCTCCTTCAGTGCCAGACGAATCTTCGAACGGGCTCGCGAGGTCTGGGCAATGTTCAGCCAGTCCTGCTTGGGCTTCTGGTTGGCACTGGTCATGATCTCCACCTGGTCACCGCTCTGCAGTGCTTGGCGGATGGTCACCACCTTGCCGTTGATGCGGGCTCCCGTACACGAGCTGCCCACCTTCGAGTGGATATGGTAGGCAAAGTCGAGCACAGTGGCTCCTTTGGGAAACTTAAACAGGTCACCCTTAGGAGTGAACACAAATACCTCGTCTTCGTAGAGGTCCATCTTGAACTGGTCCATGGCCTCCATGCCGTCGCTGGTCTCCAGCATCGAACGGATGTTGGTGAGCCACTCATCCAGACCACTCTCGCTCTTCACGCCTTTATAGCGCCAGTGGGCAGCCACGCCTCGCTCGGCAACCTCGTCCATGCGCTCCGTGCGAATCTGTACCTCCACCCATTTCTGCTCAGGTCCCAACACTGTGATGTGCAGCGACTCGTAGCCGTTGGATTTGGGTACGCTGAGCCAGTCGCGCAGACGCTTGGGGTTGGGCTGGTACATCGAGGTGACAATGGCAAAGGCCTGCCAGCACTGCATCTTCTCTTTCTCTATCGGTGTGTCAATAATGATACGGATGGCGAAGAGGTCGTAAACACCCTCGAAGGGGCACTTCTGTTTCTTCATCTTCTGCCAGATGCTGTGTATCGACTTGGTGCGTCCCTTGATATGGAACTTGATGCCAGCTTCCGACAGTCGCTCGCTGACAGGAGCGATGAAGCGGTCGATGTAGGCATCGCGGCTCTTCTTCGTTTCACTCAGCTTCTCCTTGATATGATAGTAGGCATCGTGCTCCAGGTATTTCAGCGACAAATCCTCCAGTTCGCTCTTCAGTTTATACAGACCTAGTTTATGGGCGAGTGGGGCATAGAGGTAGGCGGCTTCCTGCGATACCTCGCGCTTGGCATCGGCATCGCTGGCCTCCTTGATCTGTCGCATCAGGTTCACCCTGTCGGCTATCATAATCAGGATGACGCGCATGTCCTCAGCAAACGATAGCAACAGGTTGCGGAAGTTTTCCGACTCGACCACGGGATTCTTCTGGTAGAGTTCCTGGATGCGCTGCAGTCCGTGCAGGATGCGAGCCACACTCAGTCCATACTGACTGCCCACCTCGTCGATAGTCAGCAGACCCGTCTCTACACCAGGCCGCAGCAGCACTGCCAGCACGGCATCGCGGCGCAGACCAATCTCTTCAACCATCAACAGGGCAGTCTGAAACGAGAGTAGGATAGGGTTGAGGCCAAAGACGTTGCGTGGCAGCTGGTGGGTCTCTACCATCTTCATCAGATCCTGTCGCATGCGCTCCTCGTCGCCTTCTTGCAGCGACGGTGCTATCTCCTCGCGAATCTGCTGGTATAATGCCAGTGTCTCTTCTTTCTCTATGGTGGTAAATTCGAGTCTTTCAGTCATGATTTATGTCTATTTTGGTGCAAAATTAGAAAAAAATACTGAATTAAGCATGATTCATTATGAATAATTTAGTACCTTTGCACCCGATTTTTCAAATAGTTATGGAAAAGAAAGCAATAAAGGCAGCCTTATTCGACCTCGACGGCGTCGTGTTCAACACTGAGCCGCAGTACACCGTGTTTTGGGGTGCACAGTGCCGTGAGTTCCATCCTGAGTTGCCCGGTCTGGAGCACCGTATCAAGGGACAAACGCTCGTGCAGATCTATGATGCGTGGTTCTCGGGTGAACTGGCTGACAAGCAGGCGCTGATTACTGAGCGCCTCAATCATTTCGAGCAGCAGATGGACTATGATTATGTGACTGGCTTCGAGGCGTTCATCGCTAAGTTACACAGCGAAGGTGTAAAGACGGCAGTGGTGACGAGCAGCAATCGTCCGAAGATGGAGGCTGTCTATCATAAGTGTCCCGGGTTTCGCGACCTCTTCGATGCCATCCTCACCTCTGAGGACTTCGAGCGTTCCAAGCCCGATCCCGACTGCTATCTGAAGGCTGCCCAGCGCTTTGGCGTACAGCCCGATGACTGTGTGGTCTTCGAAGACTCCTTCAATGGTCTGAAGTCTGGTCGTGCTGCCGGCATGTATGTCGTCGGTCTGGCAACGACCAATCCCGCTGATGCCATCCGTCCCTATTGTGACGAGGTCGTCAGCGACTTTACCACCCTATAGATAATTCATTGTCAATAATCAATTTTAAAAGATATGTCAGGATATTTAGTTAGCGACAATCGCAAGGTGACGACTCACCGTTTTATGGAGATGAAGCAGAAAGGCGAGAAGATCTCCATGCTTACTTCTTATGATTATACGATGGCCGGTATTGTTGACAAGGCCGGTGTCGATGCCATCCTTGTGGGCGACTCTGCCTCGAACGTGATGGCAGGTAATGGTACGACATTGCCCATGACCGTCGATTATATGATTTATCACGCCCGTTCAGTGGCCCGTGCCGTACAGCGTGCCCTTGTGGTATGCGATATGCCCTTTGGCTCTTATCAGATTAATGCTGCCGAGGGTGTCACCAATGCCATCCGCATCATGAAGGAGAGCGGCTGCGATGCACTGAAACTGGAGGGTGGCGAGGAAATTCTCGATACCGTGAAGCGCATCCTCGACGCTGGTATTCCTGTGATTGGTCATCTGGGACTGACCCCTCAGTCCATCAATAAGTTTGGTACCTATGCCGTGCGTGCCAAGGAACAGGCTGAGGCCGAGAAGCTGATTCACGATGCCCAGCTGCTCGACCAGGCAGGCTGCTTCGGTATCACCCTCGAGAAGGTGCCTGCCGCATTGGCTGCTGAGGTCACCAAGATGGTGAAGTGTCCTACCATCGGTATCGGAGCCGGTAACGGCTGCGACGGTCAGGTGCTCGTTATTGCCGACATGCTGGGTATGACGCAGGGCTTCTCGCCCCGTTTCCTGCGCCGCTATGCCGACCTCAACAGCATCATCACAGATGCTGTGGGACACTACGTGGAAGACGTCAAGAGTGGCGACTTCCCCAATGCCAACGAATCCTACTGATTCATGAATACACTGAACACACCAGTACATATCAAGTTATGGCACCGCGAGTTCTGGCTGATGGCCTTGAGCTCGCTGTTGCTTACCATGTCGGTCTATCTGTTTATCCCCGTCATGCCGCGTTGGCTGATGGAGGTCGAGCATTTCTCGCCCGTTGAGGCAGGCCGGTGTATGGGCGTATTCGGACTCGGACTGTATATCTTTGGAGCACTCTGCTCATGGCTCGTGCAGCACTACCGCCGCAACAAGGTCTGTCTGTGGGCGATAGTGGCAATCATTGCCGACCTGACAGTCCTGCTCCATCTCGACAACCTGCAAGGTCTGTTTGCCGACTTCACCATCATCATGGTTCATCGCTTCCTGCTGGGAGCGGCTTTCGGACTGGCTCAGATGGTGCTCTCGTCAACACTGGTTCTCGACACCTGCGAATCGTTCCAGCGCACTGAGGCCAACCACAGTGCCTCGTGGTTTGCACGTTTTGCCTTGTCGCTGGGACCGATGGCTGGACTGATTGTCTATCAGCTCTTCGGTATGGATGGTGTGGTATGGGGCGCCATGGGCTGTACCTTTGTAGCGATGCTGTTGGTCAATATGGTCAATTTCCCCTTCCGCACCCCTGAGGAGGGTACGCATGTGGTATCCCTCGACCGCTTCTTCCTGGTTCATGGCAGTCCGCTATTCCTCAATCTCTTATTGGTCACCACCGTCATCGGTTTGTTGCTCTCGATGCCTTTCGAGCCGCTGTTCTATGCCCTGATGATGAGTGGCTTCCTGCTGGCTCTGCTCGCCCAGCGCTTCGTCTTCCGCGATGCCGAGCTGAAGAGTGAGATTATCACCGGTCTCACGCTGCTGCTGGCAGCCATCGGCATTCTGTTTGTGGCACCGGCCTCACCCGTAGCCCCCATCTTTGTCGGGCTTAGTGCCGGCATCGTGGGCTCGCGCTTCCTCCTGTTCTTTATCAAGCTCAGCCGCCACTGTCAGCGTGGCACTTCACAGAGCACTTACTTCCTGGGGTGGGAGACAGGTCTCGCCCTTGGTCTTTGTCTGGGCTATTCGCTGTTCTACCAGCAGCCAGTAACCCTGCTTTATACCGCTCTCGGCCTTACAGCCGCTTCACTGGTGCTATATCATTTCTTCACCCACCAGTGGTTCATTCGTAATAAGAACCGATAAAATAAATCCTAGATTTATCAGCGATAAACCTAGGATTTGTTAGCGATAAATCTAGGACTTAAAAGCGAGAAGTCCTAGATTTATATCACTCTGCACCGATCTGTATGTCGGTGTCTTTCTTGACGATACCAGAGTCACCACCACCAAAGACATTACCCATGATCTTGGCCTTGTCCTTGATGTTTATCTGAGTCCATACAGAGGTGGCAAACTCGTTCTCATTCAAATCTGCCTGACCACGGCAAGCGCCATAGACATCACCGCCATAAACCTTGTTGTAGTTTGTCGGCGTACCAATCGTGACGACACTCGTGCCACCACCGATATTGATCGTGTTCTGTGACTGCTTACCAAGCGTGGCAGTATTATTCAGATTCTTCTTATAGGGATCATAAGCTTGGTCTATCTTCGGAGCACCGACGCTACCCATGGAGCCACCGCCATAGACGTTACGATGGATGGTACCACCCATGACGTTCACCTCCGTGAAGCGGGTCACCGAACCAGACGAGCTGCTGTAGTCCTCTTCCTTCACAGGCTGGCTATGATAGGTTACTGAACCATCATTGTCGGCTGTGTCACCGTCATAGTTGAAGTCATATTTGTACTTCGTGATACCCGAACCGCCACCATAGATGTTACCACGGTGCATCCACTGTGGGCTGTCGAGGTTGTCGGTCTGCAGGAGTGTCTGATTCGTGCTATTGTAAGGCAGACCAATCTCACCACCGATGACCGTCACCTTCGTGTCACGGCGTACATGGCCATCCTGACCACCGCCATAGACAGATGCGTAGATCTTAGGACCGACAATCTCCCACTTGCCGGCATCGCCCGCTGCCACGCTCTTGAAGGTTTCTGCCGTGATGAAGTCACCCACTTGATAATCGCCATAAGCCGTCGTACAACGATAGCCACCGATGGTGACATCCGTCTCATTGACATAGCCAGAGAAGAATGCCGGACTATACTCGTAGCGAGGATCTTCACCAATGTTGGGCGCAGCCTCACCGGCACTACCACCGATGACATTACCGTATGGCAACTGGTTCTTCATGCTGACCTCAGGATTCGTAGCATCGATGTAGCCTACGGTACCGCTGATGACATTTACCGTCGCCTTACCGCTGCTGAGGAAGGCCTTACTGTCGTCACTGCCATTATCCCACAGATTACCAGTGATGGTCTCACCATAGCCTGCAGGGAAGTAGTCGTCAGCACCGCCGGTATAGTTACCCTTACCAACGGAGCCCATGTTACCACCGCCATAGACGTTACGTCCTACGCGGCCACCGTTCATGGTGACAGAGGTATTACCCATCACCTTACCGGCAATGAGGCTGTATATCTTGGCATCGTAGGTGCCACCGCCACCAATCTTACTCAGTGCCTTTGTATAGGTACCATTACCCTTACCGGCACCATAGAGCGAGTGACCTATAAGACCGTTGCTCAGTGTCACCTTGGTGTCGCCATAGACGTAGCCGTTCTCACCACTGCCATGTACAGAACCGGTGATACACTGCTTCGAGAAGTCGTTCTGGATGTCAGCCACCGTTGGCATGTCAATGGTCGTAGGATAGTTGACGTTCACCTCCGTTTCGTTGGTGAATGCCAGGTGTGACATATCATAGCGGTCGCCGGCCTCACCACGTGAGCTGCCATAGACATCGCCGCCTTCCAGCTGGCGGGTACCGATATGACCACCCGTCACATTGACGGTAGCCTTACCAGTGTTCGCCGCAAACGTGAACTTATACGGCCAGCTGAGGCCGAAGCCGTTGTCTATAGATTCATGCTTAACCTCACTCGTAATCGTACCTACCGATGCCATGGCACCACCGCCATAGACCGAGCGCCCGACGTGTCCGCCAGCGATGTTGACAATAGTGTTACCGCCTACCATACCCGACTTCGGGTTGTAGTGCTGTTGACTGTCATCACCCGTATAGGTATCCGTACCGCTGCCGGCGCCATAGACATTGCCGCGTAATAACTGAACACTCTTTTCCAGAGTCTTATCCGTGAAGTAATACCAGGGATCCTCAGTATCTGTTACACCGATAGTACCGCTATACACGTTCACCGTAGCGCTCTGGTCGTTATGACCGTTCTCACCGCCACCATAGACGGAGCCCTTGACGAGCGGCGTGTTCAGCGTTGTACCAGAACCATTCGTGCCGATGGTGACAACCGACTTATTTACCCAGGCCACACGGTCGTATGGATCAGTTGCAGGTGTTCCAGTAGGTTTCGACAGGTCACCACGTGACGAACCGAACACCAGTCCGTTGTCACGTCCGCTGATACCGATGGTACCACCGGTAATGGTGACAGTAGCTGTACCCGTATTGTCTGTCCAGTTGTATGGCACACCGGCAATAGGAATATAGGCAGGAGCTGTGCCATTAGACAGGTCGAACGTACCCACAGAGGCCAGGGCACCACCACCATAGACATTGTGATAGACGCTACCGCCACTGATGTTGACGTTCGTGTTACCCTTCACCAGTCCGGCCTTGGTATGCTCTAATACTCCCTTGCCACCGCCATAGACGTTACCCATCGTAGCGCTACCGAACAGCACGTAGCCGGCATCATCATCATCAGCATCAGCAGGCTTCACCTCGTTACGTCCAATCTCACCGCCACTGATGTTGACGTTCGTGTTGCCATCTACGATAGCCATCTCGCCACCACCGAAGACGCTGGCACGTACCAAGGTATTCTCGCCGCTGATGCTGACATAGGTACTGTCTTTCACATCACCGCCATGGTTGTCCGTTGGATCGTGAGTCTCCTGACCCATGCCACCGCCATAGATGCTACCGAAGGTGTACTGAACGATACTCCTTGCAGCAGTCGTCTCAACGGTCTCCTTTGCAGGAGCAGCCGTCGTAATCTCCGTACCGATAGTACCACCCGAGAAGAGAATCTCCGTACTGGCCACTATAGGCTTGTCCTCAGCATCAACCATAGGTTCCCCGCCATTGTAACGCTGGTGATATCCCTGTACGGCACCGTACTCGCCACCGCCATAGACATTACCCATAATCCAAGGATTACCGCTGATGGTCAGCTTCGTACTCTTGACGTTACCCAGTTTCTTCCATTCGATAGGAGAGGTCAAATTACCAGACCCATCGTAAGTAGAAATAGGCGTTGTGCCATCCAACTGAGTATAACGTCCCATGCCGCCTGCAAAGACATTACCACCACGGGTATGCTTCAGACGGTTGTTGCTCTCAAACTGGGTACTTGGCAGATAGGTCTTTGCCGTAGCCAATGCAGCACCTGTTGTTTCTGGCGATATGTATTGATACTCATACTTGTTACCGATGACGGTGTTGTCGCCGCTGATGTTAACCACCACATGTCCACGGCCCTTCGTGAGTCCACCAGGTGGAACAAACCCATCCTCCGTTATGTTATCAGCACGCATTGTACCATAGCCCTCTTCGTCCTTGCTGAACAGTCCGTAGCCCACGGAGCCCAGACGACCGCCACCATAGACAGAGCCTAACATCGTACCACCAGAGATATTCAGCGTCACAGCACCAGCCACGTTACCAGCCGTATAAGCATCACCACCGAATCCACGACCGCCACCGAAGACGTTACCATCGACGTAGCTGGTACCCCACGTACCAATCTTGGCGCCATCGCTGATGTTCATATCGACATTGCCCAGCACGTGACCATCCTCACCGCCACCGAAGACAGAGCCGTAGATGATGCCGCCAGAGACGTTCACCTTGGCATGTCCTACGTTGGTGCTCTTGTTGAAGTGTACACGCTGGTCACCCTTACCGCCACCGAACAGATAGCAGGTTACGGGGTGATCAGCAATCTGT
Organism: uncultured Bacteroidales bacterium; assembly: GCA_902799655.1. Classification (GTDB taxonomy): domain Bacteria; phylum Bacteroidota; class Bacteroidia; order Bacteroidales; family Bacteroidaceae; genus Prevotella. The sequence goes on along the minus strand of CADCBH010000001.1, from coordinate 80,345 downwards.
GTCAGCGTACGGGGCACACCCAGCGTACCGCCCGTCATGGTGACGTGGGCAGTACCTGTGATATTCGTCATCTCGTTACCGCCATAGACGTTCGTCAGGATATGTCCGCCACTGATGTTCACATACGTGTCGCCCTCAACCAGACCGGCAGACGGCAACCACTCATAGACGCCTGCTGTTTCGGTCTCATAGGCGAAGTAGCCAGATCCACCGCCAAAGACATTGCCATAGAAGGTATGACCGTCATAACCCGTAGTGCTGGCGGCACCATAAGTTTCTCTTTGATAATTAACATTATCTGCATGTTCATCGTATGGCAGCCAAGTATCCTTCTTTCCGTCATCGTTGGTATCGATGCCGTATGCCCAGTGAGCACATTCAGGCATGGCGTTTGCTTTTGTAGTAATCTGCTCTGCCGTAGCCGTCGTCGGATCAATGAAATCGCTTTCAGCGTATGCAGTAGTCAGACCTGCACCGAGACCAATCTGGCCGCCCTCGATGTAAACGCCGGTATTGCGTAATACACGACCGTTCTCACTACCACCATATACACCACCGGCAATCAGCGCTGATCCGCTAATCGTTACTCGGGTGCTATCGACATAGGTCATGAACTCAATATCCTCGTTACCTGGTATATGAGGATTAGCCATCCTACCACGACCGGCACCGAAGACATAACCGTAATCATCAGGCATGTGCATAGACGTAGGTGTAGCCACACCGGTGCTTCTTTCATAATTATATGGACCGACATAGCCACCGCTAACGGTAACAGTCGTTCTACCTGTATTCTCAGCAAAGGCCGTTGGTTTACCTCCAAGACAGTTGGCATGAGAAGCATGGCCTGCGGGGAGCGCTGCACGGGTAGAAACAGTTCCTACCGTACCATCGTTGCCACCGCCATAGACACGGTCGTAGATATAACCATTACCTATGATGACGTTCGTGTTACCATAGACATAACCCTGGTCACCACCGCCAAAGACTTGTCCGCCAGTACTCTCTCTCATAATATATGCTGCATTACGAGCAGGAGTAATGGTTTCTTCTTCACCGGTAAAGGTATGGTGCTTACCCGTACCAATCTCTACGTATGTGTCACCATAGATATCACCCTTGTTACCACCGCCAAAGATAGTGCCAATGGTACCGACAGGGATAATCTTGTTGCCTTCTGCATCTGTTTCGGTAATATATGTATAACTGCCAGGATACTCCGATGCGTACTTCTCTGTGATGATACCTCTCGTCATGTTGACGTTAATATGCGGAGAACCTATCAAGTCTGCCTGATAACCGCCACCATAGATTTTACCTATCTTTGTGGCTGAGATGATGTTAATCTGTGGGTCACGTGATGGCGTAGCTAATGCGCCAGCGTCACCTTTCTTATAAGGAATACGCTGTGTTACTCCTGTAATCACGTTCCCATTTTCATCCTTTACTTCTCTTGTCGTAGCAGAGTAACCATAGACAGAATACGGAGCGAGATAGCCACCGGCATACAACTCGTCAATCACGATAGGTGTACAACCATGCTCTTCTACATCAATGGTAATAGATCCGGTGATTGTTCCGGCTTGGTTGTTGCCACCAAACACTTTCGCGTAATGACCATTTGTAATTCGGATGTGCACATCATTGAGGATATCAGCATTGTAAGAACCACCATATATCGTACCGCCCTCTCTTACACAGTCAAGGACTGTATTCGTTTCTGCGTCGATGGAAGCGGTCTTGCTACCTGCATAAACCTCGTCAGTTATCAGCGTACATGAGCCAGCCTGCTCAATCTGTAGCAAAGCCTCTGCACGAATATTACCCTTCTCATTACTACCGCCATACACATGATGGATATGTCCACCATTGACTACTGTCGAAGCAGTACCTAATCCAATCGAATAGTTTGCTATTCGGTCTTCTTTCGTTACTGCATCTGGATAAGTAATAGCTGCGTACTTATTCGCGTCATCCTCACCAGTACCATGTGAGCCACCTGTATCATAATATGCCAACTGCTTATAACCTACGTTGGCACCTGGGTTCTCATACCAGCTACCGTCCTTCACGTAGTTATCCAGACCGTTACCACCACCGAAGAGTTCATCGATGATATAGGCAGACTTCACCAGTACGTTAGTAGCAGGAGCAAAGGCTGCATTACCACCGCCATATACCTGCTTGATGCTGGTTACATCACAACCTTCAATGATGACTTCGGTGTTGTCCTCAGCAACAGTTGGAACGTATGGTGCCAAGTCACCACCGCCATAGACAGCAGTTACATCATAATTATGCATTGCTTTCAACGCAGTAACGATGTCATTTGCTCTATTGGTAATATCGGTCTTGTTCGCTTCTGTCAAACTTGCTTCCTCAGTACCAGACAAACTGGTCAAAAGCAACTCAGCATTAGTAATCTGCGATGCTTCAGCAGCAAGTCCTCCGGATGCAGTTGCTTCTGAAATCAGACGCCTCAACCATACCTTATACTCTTCTTCCGCGCCTTTAGCCGCAGTGTATGAAGGAGGCCCAACTTTCGTTGACATATCATCCTTGCCACTGTTCTGAGTACCATAGACATGTACCAAGACATGTCCCTTTGGTGTACCGTTCAGGTCGTTACAACCGAAGACTTTGTCAACGATACAGCCCTTGGCTGTGGATGCAACGCCCTTGTTCAGCTCTACCGTGGTATTGCCTAAGACGTCAGCAGCGATGTCTGTAGTACCGCGGCCACCACCGTAGGCGTTGTGCTTGATAACACCGCCTAAGAGGTTCACCTTCGTATCCTTCTTGACCTGACCGCCACGGGCACCGCCATAGACATTACCGGCAATGACAGCATCATTGTTGCGGTTTGTAGGATGAGGATTGATATTTACCTCTGTCCACAGAACGCTGGCATAGTTTTCAATGGTTTCACCTGATGCCAAGTCGTTATAGTTTCCGCCACGGTCACCACGGCTACCGCCATAGATGGTGCCACCAAACTTATGATTGTTATAGACATCTACTTCTCCGATGGTACCACCATTGATGTTGACAGTACACTTTGATATGGAGGCAGTGGCATAGTCTTTCTCAGGATCAAGTCTTGGAGGACCGACACAAGCCAAGGCTCCACCACCATATACGTTATTATAGATGGTACCGCCATTGATGTCCACCGTTGTGCTGTTAGTTACAGAACCGGAAGATATACCATGGTGTGTGCCATCATATACTCCCAGACCAGAACCGGCACCATAGACATTACCACGATGATAACGCTGGTAGTCGTCAGTTTCAGTACTTCCAAAATCATTATATGGCTGACCGATGAATCCATTGTTAACAACAACATGGGCATTGTTGCGTACGTGTCCGTCACGACCACCACCGAATACCTGACTATAGATATTAGGAGCACCATCTGCAGAGCCAATAGTAACAGAAGTATTGTTCACATATCCTAAGTAGAAGTCAGGTGCATACTCATGGCGAGGATCCAACATGATATCTTCTGATGCACGACCACGGCTACCTCCAAAGACCAAACCAGTTGGAGTGGCATCAGTAGTGCCATAAACGCTACCGGATGTGCCACCAGGTGTTCCAACCTTACCACCAGTGATGGTGACAGTAGCATTACCGCTGCCGAGGAATGCCTTACTGTTATTGCTGACATTATCCCAGAGATTACCCGTGAGCTTCTCACCATAACCGGCAGGATAGTAGTCGTCAGCACCACCGGCATAGTTACCCTTACCTACGGAAGCCAGATTACCACCACCATAGACGTGGCCAATGACCGTACCGCCAGTCATGCTTACCGAAGTGTTTCCATAGACCTTACCGGCTGTTATACTATGGACAGGCTCAGTTGTATCTTTCCATACCCCAGTACTCTGGTTTTTCAGTTTACCCTGGAAGGTACTTTCACCTTGACCGCCACCATAAACGCTCAAGCCTATCAAGCCATTGGTGATGGTTACATTGGCATCCTCATAGACGTGACCATCCTGAGCTCCACCATAGACAGCACCAACGATACACTGCGTTGTTGAGCCATCATCACTTGACGGTGTCTCTGCGGTGTATTTGATATTCACCGCCGTCTCACGAACATTGGCACAGAAGGCCTCTGCATAGCGCTGTTCGTTCACATCGGTTATCAGGGTTTCATTGTCTTCTTTCTTGAAGGTTACCATTCCCTTACTACCTCCAAAGACATTGCCGTAACCGGCATTAGCCGTCGTACCGATGCGACCGCCAGTGATGTTGACAGTTGTCTTACCGCCAATGGCATTACCACCAGGTGCGCCATCTGTTGGTGCAGCCTTGATATACTGGAATTCGTAAGGCCAACTCAGACCAAAGCCATTTTTCGTATCATGCTTGGTGATGTAGTTATACGTTGTTCCGTCCTCACTACTGTTGTAGTTCATCAGACCGACGGAAGCAAAGTTACCACCACCATAGACATTCTTATCAATCTTACCGCCAGAGATGTTGACTTCTGTATCACCAGATACGCAGCCAGTCCATATCATGGGGGTGAAGGTGTAATATACAGTCGGAATGTCATCATATCCACCAGCAGAAATGGTCTTCTTGTCTTGCTCGTCACTACCATATCCACCGCCAAAGACGTTACCATGGATGGTACCACCTGAAACATTGACAGTAGCATGGTTACGTACGATACCTATCTCACCACCGCCATAGACACTGTTCCAAATCTCACCGCCACTGATAGTAACATTTGACAGTTTGGTTACAGCCTGTTTAGGCCATAACGGAATACGTGTCTTGCCATCGAGCATCGTGATACGTCCCATTGAACCACCAAAGACATTGCCGCTTACTGGGTGGCCTGCTCCGGCCTCTGTAGTTCCGTTACCAATCGTACCACCGCTGATGTTGATGGTGACATGACCATAGGTAGGATCACTATTGCCTCCTGTTTCATCTTTCAGCTGACCATAATATAAATGCTCAGGCGGATTGAGTCCGATACCCACTGATGCCAGACGGCCGCCACCATAGACAGAACCTCGCATGGTGCCACCCTCGATGCTCATCGTCACATTACCGCCCGTGCTACCAGCTGTCAGGGTCTCACCACTGAAACCACGACCGCCACCAAAGACGTTGCCCTCAACGTATGTGGTGCCCCAGGTACCGATGATAGGTCCATTGGTATAAGTCGTACTACCTATCGTGAAGTCAGCGCCTTTACGGATTGTGAGGTTAATATTGCCTAAAACGTGACCATCCTCTGAGCCACCGAATACAGAACCGTAAATGATACCACCCGATATGTCAATATCGACACTATCCACATCGTTGAAATCAAAGAAGCGAGGACGCTCGTCACCCTTACCTCCTCCAAAGAGGTAGCAGGTTAATGGGTGCTCGGCTATCTGCGCCTGGGTGCGCGGCACGCCAATCGTACCGCCAGTCATCTTAATGATAGATTGTCCCATTACGTCAGTAATCTCGTTGGCACCATAGACGTTCGTCAGGATATGACCGCCGGAGATACGCACTTCGGTATTACCTTCTACCAGACCAGCCGAACGGCACCAGTCGTAGCCGGAACCGTCTTTCTTCTTGTAGGGCATATAACCCGAGCCGCCTCCGAATACACAGCCAATCCACGTCTTACCGTCAGAAGGATTCGAAGTGCTGGCATGACCAAATTCAGGATGAGCAGCAATATATGCAGGATACTCCTCGTAATAGGGGTCGTAAGGAAGGTATTCTTTCTTTCCTTCTATAACTTTTCCGTAGGGGAAATGCGAACATTCAGTCAAAGCATTACCAGCGTCGATCGTCGTATTGAGAGGATTGACAAACTGATCGTCAGTATAGCGTATGGGTTGATTGTTGTTATCCACCATTGCCTCACCAATACCTATCTGACCGCCTTGTATCTTCACCAACGTATTGCCAAGCACACGTCCGAACTCACCACCACCGATGATGGATTCCATGATAAGGGCTGTGCCGCCAATGGTCACATCGGTACTACCAACGTATGCAGTGAAGTGTGTGTCTGGGTTATCTGCAGGGTCTTCAACCAAACCTTGGCCGCCGCCCCAGATCCAGCCTTCTATGACAGGACCGCCTTGATTAGCAGGTCTTGTCATACCCTGTGTTGCCACCTCTACGGGACCAATCTGACCACCGTTGACAACAATAGTACATTTTCCAGTATTTTCTGCACATAAAATAGGCTTACCAATACAGCCCGCATGAGCCGTATGACCGAAGATATTAACATGTTCTGCTTCAGTTGACCTTGTGAATGTTCCTACCGAACCGGAAAGGCCACCACCAAAGATACCGTTAAAGACGTAGCCGCCAGACATCGTGACATTGGTGTTACCAAGCACATCACCCATGCTGCCACCACCAAAGATGCTGCCCTTATCAACAGAAACACCTTCGAAGATAGCAGTAGCGAAATTCACAGTAGTATTTCCTGTGACATAAGCTGATTTACCACCACCAAAGACATCACCGGTAATATGAGCACCAAGAACAGACTTCTTTACATAAGCAACAGAACGGGGAGTTTCATCATCTTTAATAATGTGACCTTCAGAATCATACACATCATTTCCACTCTCATCTATCAATTTACCACCAGCAACATCGCCTTCACGCTTCAGAATGTCTATTTCGGTTTCCGTTCCGATATTAACAACCGAATTACCAATAACGTTACCCTCGTTACCTCCACCATAGATGTTACCAATAGTTCCGATGGCATCATCAATGGTATTATTATGAATATTGGGAACTGTTAGTCCTGTATAACTGCTTGGAACAGTATAAGACTGACCAGCCTGACTTCCCTTTCTCATGTTGATGTTGACTTCTGTGTCACCCTTTACGTCGGCTTTGTAGCCACCACCATAGATGTTGTCAATACGGGTTGCCGACTTGATGTTCACCGTGATCTTCTTTCCAGAAGGGTCAATTTCGGTGCCATTTCTCATCGTACCAGGAAAAGGTGCCTCATTACCGCCACCAACCAAATTCTGGATAATAATCGGTTTACATGCATCGGTCTCTTCAATATTGACAGTAATATTACCGCCAATACTGCCACGCGCATCGTTACCACCAAATACATTGGTATAAACACCACTGGTAATCGTCAAATTCACATTACCTGTAATATGCGCATTATAAGAACCACCATGAACGAATTGGATAGCGTCAGACGTGTTACAACCAGACAAGATCATGTTCACATCTCCAGAGACGTCAGCCTCATTACCGGCACCAAACAATCGGGTCAGCGTAAGGTCACACTCGCCGCCACCAGTTGAGGTATCAGTTGTCGCAGCACCAAGAACATCACCTTTGGCATCGCTACCGCCAAAGACCTGACCTAATCTACCGCCCTTGGCAAAAATCTTTGCATCGCCTGTAATGATAGCACCACCATTGGCAACCCAAGTACCAGCACTATTCTTGATAGGCTTACTACCGTTACCGCCGGCAAAAGCATAACCAATGTCAAAAGCACCATAGATGGTTACATCTGTAGAGGGTACAGACGCTGAGTTACCACCGCCATAGACTTTCTCAATAGAGGTTTTATCACAACCATGGATGATTACCTTCGTCACCTTGTCTGCTGCGGGCGAATAGTTAGCCATGTTACCGCCACCATAGACACCTTGAATCTCATACTCACCGAGGATGTGGCTATTGCCATCTATTCGTTTCGTAGAGAACACTTCTACCGTGACATTACCCTTTGGCGTACCATTGAAATTATTGGCACCAAAGATGTTACCGGTAGTAGGTATAGTAGGATAGTTCTTACCTGCAACCTCAATGTTAGTTACAAGTTCTCGGGTAAAGGTTGCACCTGTTCCTCCATATGCAGTTATATCTGAGGCCTTATTGACATTAACCGTGATGTCACCATAGACATATACTGCTGTTGATTCACTACCCAAACCACCACCATAAACATTGCCAATGGTTCCTCCTGTCAGAGTAACAGTGGTGGTATTGCTATTAGAATTCTTTCCTTCAGCCCAGGCCGTTTCTGTCTTTGTGTAGTATTTGGTCTCCGCCACTGCCGTAGCATCTGCCGCCGTCACTTCTGTATAGACATCGCCATCCTTAGTATAGAATCCCGTTACAGGAGTCTGATTTGCAGTGGTGTGGGCGATTTCTGTATAGGTTGTGGCGAGATGGTTGGTATCCCAGTTGTCCGTATTGGTATTAGCCAGTGCACCGCCGCCATATACATCGTGGGTGACTGTACCGCCAGAGATTCTTACGTTGACGCTACCAGTGACATCAGCCTCACTACCACCGCCATAGACGTCGTTCTTGACCAAACCGCCTTCCATGATAACAGCAGATCCGCCAGTTCCGGCTGTCGAACCAAGACCACCACCATAGACATTATTATTCACCGTACCGCCATATATCTTGACGGTAGGAGTGCTGGAGCATGCTGCCATGTTGCCACCGCCATAGACGTTGCCAGAGATGACACCCGTACCGCTATAGGTGATATTGGGTGCCTCACCAGTCTTCGTACCGATGACAACATCCACCGTGCTGGTTGGCATACCATTGACATTGTTACAACCGAACACATTGGTAGCAGAACCGCTGATGACGGAAACCGTCACGGCACCGTCTACGTTGGCTGCTACATCTGCATGACCTTCACCCAAAGAAGCACGGTCACCCAAACCACCGCCATAGATGTTTTGTGCAATAGTACCACCATTGAGTGTTACATTGACAGCACCGGTAACGCTACCTTGGCTACCACCACCATAGACGTCGTTAGTGACCTTACCACCGGAGATACCTACCGTGGTTGTACCGTTCACCGTAGCCGTTGTACCCAGACCGCCACCGAATACATCGTTGACAAAGCCGTTGGTCATAGCAACGCTGACACCACCAGTACCCGTGTAGGCTGCCATGTTACCACCGCCATAGACATTCTGGATGATATATGTTGCGGGAGCTTCTGGCGTAGGTGTACCGTGGATGTTGACTGTTGCCGTGCTCTTCGGAGAACCCAGCACATTGTTACAGCCAAAGACATTGGTGACATAACCGCCTTCGACAGTTACGGTCACAGGACCATAGACGTCGGCAGCATGGTCATTCTCTGTTCCTTCGTTGTCTTCACCAAGGCCACCACCATACAGATTACCGCTAATGGTACCGCCATAGAAGTTCACCTGCGTCGTCTTTCCCTCAGATGCTGTCTCGACGCTTTCTACCAAATGAGAGTTGACCTTACCCTTGGCACTACCACCATAGACATCACCCGTGATTTTAGCATAGCCGTCATAGGCATAAACGGGACCCTCTTGATTGGTAATAGTTCGTTTACCGATGTTCATGACGACATCGCCCGTGACATGGGTGTTTTCACCGAGACCACCACCAAAGATATTACTTGCAATGTTGACACGCAACGGCAGATTCTGCGTTCCGATATTCAACGTTGCATTACCTTCAACGTCAGCTTCATTACCGCCGCCATATACACCGGCAGTGATGGATGTGGTCGTATTGGATGTCGCACTGAGGTAGTCGTCGCCGCTCTCTATCTTGACACCATTGGGCTCATTAGCCAATGCTGTACCGATATCAATCAAGGTGCTACCTTTTACGATTCCTTGGTTACCGCCGCCAAAGACCTGTCCGATCTTACCGATGTTATCTTGTGTTACGTCATTGACGATACCCTTCATCATATTGATATAGACATGGGTATTACCGACAACATGAGCAGTGCTACCAAATCCGCCGCCAAAGACCCTACCGATAGATGTACAAGAATAGACATTCACCTCAACGGCAGATCTTTCTTGGGCCTCCTGGTCAAAGTGCAGGTCACCAGACGTGTTGGCTGTCCAATCATTACCGTTTTGAGTACATCCGTAAATAGAGTAGGGGGCATTGAAACCGCCACCATAGAGCTCACCGATAATCAGTGGCAGACAGCCGTGCTCATAGACATTCACCGTGATGGAGCCGTTGATGCTACCACCCTCGTTGTTACCACCGAAGACGCGACCGAACTTACCACTGGTCACTGTCAGCGAGACATTACCATTAATCGTTGCGTTCTTGGCACCGCCAAACACCTGAGAGACAAACTCCTCGGGCATACACTCCAGCGTGATATTGACATCACCATCCATAGGAGCTACCTGTCCGGCACCATAGATTTCATGAATCTTCAAGGTACAGCTGTTCGCCTCATTTCTCTTCAGTGAAGTACCACCGCGTACGTTACCCTTGGTGTTACTGCCACCATAGACGTAACGGATCTGACCACCTATCAATACCGTCTTGGCCAAACCAGTACCATAGATACCATTTTCGTGGTTGGCCTCATACGCAGTCTTATCAATTACACCGACGTCAGCTCCAGGATTACCATCGCCGGCACCATTACCACCACCAAACAGCTGGCCAATGATATAAGCACTCTTGACAGTGATGGAGTCGGCAGGTACGGCGGCAGCATTACCACCACCATAGACATATTCAATACTGGTCTGATCACAACCCTCAATCTCCACCTCGGCAAAGGCTTCCTTCTTGTCCTTTTCTGTGCCTGTGGCCTTCGTCGGGTTATAGTCAGCCTGGTTACCGCCACCATAGACCGCTGTCACATCGTATGTAGTACGGTCATTGAGTGCGGTAGCGCTGTTGTTCTTATAGTCGTTATTACCGCTGAAACTATTCGTTCGCTTCACATGTACCTTGACATGTCCCTTTGGCGTACCGTTCAGGTTGTTACAGCCAAAGATCTGCTGTACCTTGGCACCTTCGAGCAGCACGTTGACATCGCCACCCACGAAGGATTTGACAGCGGTTACAGCGTCCTTAGCAGGAACATATCCTGGATCACCTGGATTTCCAACAGCAGCAACAGCATCTTCCGCCTTTCTTCCCAGACCGCCACCAAAGGCATAACCGTTAATCGTACCGGCATAGAGGTTCACATGGGTCGTCTTGTCGGCATTGAATTCCATGGGGTCACTGCCTGTCTTGCTGGCATTGGTGTTACCCAGTGCAGAACCGCCATAGACATGGCCATAGATGGTAGCACCAGTGGTGATATCTTGTCCCTGTGTACCAACATTCACAGTGACATTGCCATTCACCAGGGTAGGCTCACCCTTACCACCACCGAAGACAATATCGCTATTGGGGGCTCCAGAATCGCCTATCGTGCCGCCTGTTATCGTTACGGTAGCATCCTTCTGCAAAACACCATTGACGTTGGCACCGCCATAGACCGCAGTACGTACCGTACCACCTTCTACATTGATAGTGGTGTTACCCTGGTTCTCTGCAACGATAGCATCCTTCGCTTCTATACTATTTCCAGGATCAGCAGCAACTTCCAATTGTCCCAGGCCACCGCCAAAGACACTACCATTGACAGTACCAGCAAAGACATTGACAGTTGTGGTCTTGTCCGCTGTCGTATTTACCTTACCAAGGGCTGATCCGCCATAGACGTCGCCTTGCACAACGCCAGTACCAGAGTAGGTGATACTTGGAGCTTCACCCGCCTTGGCACCCATGTTCACAATAACATTGCCGCCTACGATTGTCGTCTGGCCTTTACCACCGCCATAGACAGACTGGATAACCTTACCGCCTGTCATGTCAACTTGTGAGTTACCTATTACATCAGCCGTATTACCACCGCCAAAGACGTTCAGCACACCACCTGTGGCATCCGTATTCTGGATATCTATTTTGGTGTTGCCATTGACAGCAGACATATCACCACCACCATACACACCACCGGTTGTTTCTGTAACATTTCCTTCAGCATCAAATATCTGTCCTTTAACGGTGGTATTACCTGTTATCGTCAGGTCGGTATTTGTTACCTGTCCTAAAGTGGTTAAATCGACATCAGTAATAATAGTCTTCGCATTATTGTCAATTGCGCTTGCGTTATTTGTGAGTGTGCCGTATACCAATGTAAAATCTTCGGTATCGGTCATCTCACCCATGTCAAACACACCTGCATTCGTGTCAATCTTAGGAGCCTTATTTGATTTGAAACCTCCTGTTCTGACAGGTACCTTTGGCTGGCTAGCAGAATATCCACCACCAAACACATTACCCTCAACTATACATCCATCAAGCGTAGAGGTTGCCGTTCCGACAACATTTCCTAAACTACCACCGCCATAGAAATCTCTATTGACAATACAGTTCGTCAGCGTGGATTTCACGTTGTTGGTCTGAGCTGTTGAGAGCGATGAGTATTTTACATAGAAACGACCACCAGTAACACCAGTTGACCAAACGAAGAACTCATAGTCAAAGTCACTTGCTATACCCCTATTATCAGAATAGTACTTCCCTCGTTTACCCGTATAATCATTTTGCCATGAAGCGAAATCAACATTTGTACTAATATCCCTTGTTCTTACTCGGTTGTATGAGATACCGCCATAGCCGGCACCAAAGTAGTAGTCGAAGGTACTTCCTGTGGCATTGGTGGTAACAGTCTTATCCGACTGCATATTACCAAACTTCGGTCCACCGCAATAGGTACCCACATGGCTATTGATGATATCAACCGTGATATCACCCGTTACAGGTTTACCGGCATTCACACCACCACCATAGAAGTTGTCAATGTCTGCATTATATATCTGCCACTGTACGTTACCATTAATTTGTTGCTGGGCAGCACCAGCTGCTTCCTTAAATCGTCCTCCACTGATATAGCACTCAGCATTGTCTGCTCTTACAGTGGCGTCAGGCTGATAGGTTCCAGAAAGATAGAAACCATCAAAATCACCACCCGTCACTGAGATAGGAATGTGAGGTGTAAAAGCAGTACCATCACTATGGGTACCATTACCAAAATCCTTAAACCATGCGTTACCGCCTATATGCAGATAGGTCGTCTTTCCAGAAAAATTCTTTTGGGTAGAAACGAACTGGTCAATCATACCACCTAACAGGATGACAGGAGCTGCACTCTTATTACCATTATCACACTCAAACTGCACAAAACGGGCAATACAGGTATTAGTCGTTTCGAACCATCCCTTAGGTTTGAAAATACTCACATTACGGAACGACGTTGCACCGTTCGGTTTTTGTGCCATAGCAATACCTGGCATATTGATAAAGTCAAAACGTATAGGTGAAACTGCCTGTCGATTATTATGACCAAAGATAAAACTGTAGTCCGGCTCGTTGTCGAAGTCAAGGTCAGCAGACATCACTGTGAAAGACTTGTCAACCGTAGGAGGATTCCCTTCTAAATGAACATTTCCCACAAGCACCACGGCATGGTCATAAACAGTACCACCTGTACTTAATTTATCGACAGCCGTATCAATGGTATGCCATACTTTTTGGGTACTGCCATTGATAGAAACCTCTACGCCATCAGCGCCATACGTTTCCGGCAACTGGGAAACATCCTGCCTGCCATAGCCAGCATTATAGACAACATCCAAGTAACGATCGGCTACATAGACAGCCTCTCCCCAGTAAGGCTCAATGGTAATTCCCGTCACACCATAGGGCACATCAAAGTAGGCGCCCTGTGAGAATACACGGCCACTCGTATCATAAATGTCTTTGGCTGTACAATTACGGTCGGCAAAGTTATAACCACCAAAGTTGTCGCCGGTGGTATAAGAACCTGTCGTACCACCAGCCATGCTGGTAATCTTCCAACCGGTCACAACCTTGTTGCCGGTATAGTTCTTGATGCCCACCTCATTATAGTAAGGCAGCTGCACCTTGTCGTAGTTGAAGTTGAAGCGGTCAAAGTCCTTGTCGGTACGGGTGAGGGTGAGATTGCCATTGGTGATGGTAGCACCATCAGGTGCATTGCTACCTACGCCAGAAATCGTCACAGCAAGTGTACCGGTTTTGAGACCCTTGTTACGATTCTCCTCACTATAGTTTGCCAGGTCTCTGGTATCATAGTTGATGATAGAAGGATAATAGCCTTGTGCTTTCAGCACAGGGTAGGGCTTAGGAGTGGCAATGGTTCTGTCTGCCGTCTCCAACACCCATTTCTTCATATCCTCGGCTTTTACTGTTGTACTTGTTGATGAGGCATATTTGGCTGCCAGCTTCTTGTTGCTGTTCAGCAGCTGACGGTATTGTTCAAAACGATTCCAAAAGACATCCTGAACACCCAGTGCACAATTATAAGTAGAAACAGCCTTGCTCTTCAGCTTGTCATAGGCGTAATAATTGAAGGTGTTCAGACCACCATTCAAGTTATTAATGTTAGTACCGCCATAGACGGGAGATACCGTTGAACCGCCCGTGATGTCACCGTAGAATGCACAGTTCATCACCATGGTAGTGATGTTTGCTGCAGTGGTAGTGCCTTTATTATTACCCACAATACCACCGACGTTTAAACCGCCGGTAATCGTGGCATAGCTATAGCAGTTGATTACACGGGCACTGCCTTCAAGCGAACCCACAATACCACCGACATCTCCGCTACCACCTACGCTACCGCTATTGATACCGCAGTTGAAGATACGGGTTTCACCCTTGGCATTGGCAGCGATAGCACCGGCATTGGTACCGCCACTGATGCTGACATTATCCAATATGATATTCTTGATGATAGCACCATCAGCATAGGCTATCAACGGTGTTGAAAGACCTGAAAGCGGATGAAGCCCACCGTCAATCGTACCCGTGAAGGGATTCTCTGAAGTACCAAGAGATTCAAAGTCGCCTTCAAATACAAAGTCTGAAGCCAGTGTATATTGACCGCTTAAAGCAGACAGTTCACTGGAAGAGTGAACGATGGTAGGCGTCAAGGTGAGCTCCAGATACTGTGTAGCAGCACCTGCATCAGACAGGCGTGGTGCCTCGAAAGAGTTGACGACCTTGGTCTGGTCGAAACGGGGCATCAACAGCATGTGGCCATTGCCGTCATCTACCACCATGAATGTGGCATTGGTAATGGTCAGGTCGGTCTGGTCGTAGCCTTCAATATGAGTCTGTCTGTCAGAAGACATATTCTTCAAGTCCACGTTTGTTGACGTGCCTTCCCAGATACCATTGTTAAGGTGTGAGCCGGTTGTGCTGGTCTTAAAGAAATAGAAGGGGTTATGAACACTCTGAATCTGCACGTTGTAGGGGTCGAAACCGTTTCGTCCCTCATCGAAGTTGTCAGTATCTGTAACAGCTTTGTTCTTCTCGCCATTTTCACCCTCATAGTCATAGCCCATCTCTGCGTCAATGTCGAAGTTGGGCTTGACATACCATTGCAAGTCTGTGGTGACATCCTCTAACTGTGACAGATTGACTTCGACAGCCTCGGGCTGATTGCTGCTATTGATCTTAGCATACTTGTCTCCCTGCTTGACCAGGAATGCTGAGGCTCGGGTGTCTTCTTCTGTGGCTGCACCGGTATAAAGACGGTCATATTCGGGCTTCACGTCGTAGGTGACATAGAAGTCGGTCATCACACTCTTGTCCTGAGCGGGAGTAATATGGTTATAAGGGATGTCAAAGAGTGTGGTTGACGTATGCGTTATCTTATCACCACTATCCACCCATTTGCCTGCAGCATTTTGCTGATAGATGGTGATTTGCTCATCACCATCGGCTACGGTGTATTTGTGATAGCCGTCAATCTTCTTTGATGTAGGATACCAATGGTAGGTCTGCACCATCGGGCTGTCGAACAGCTTCAACTTAGCATTGACGTTACCGTGCTCGTCGTACATGGGCTTACGCATGACTTCCCATCCGTGGTTGTCGATGAGGATCACCTGGGGGTCGAGGGTCGTCGCAATAAAACGGAACTCGCCGTCGGAGCCGTCTGCAGTTGACATGCTGACAGTCTGGAACCAGTGGTTCTTGTTCTGGTATTGCTTGCTGGTACCCGTATTGTCTGTTATCCACTCAACCCATGGAGCAGAATTGGCAAAGATCTGATAGGTATGCCAATTGGCAGGTAGGTGTCCCTCTTGCTCTGCTGTCAGGATGATGTTATCAGTGTACGTCTCTTTTTCGTTCACTTTATAACCACCCAATAGGTTCTGAATGGTCGGGTAGTTCTTCCAGTACTGCTCAAAACTGTTTACTGTGCGACGCACGTTGGTGGTACCGTCGTTGATAGGATCCTTCGTTACCAACTTGCATTGACCGCCTTGACCCGTCAGTACCATATACTCTGTCGGTGGTGCACTGGCAACATTTTCCTTCGTTGTCAAAGTCGTCACAACGCGTGTCACGTCAGTCGATGTCTGGCGATCCCTATAGGATACAGGGAATGTGCGGAAGTAGCCATGACTCTCATCGATGGGCTTGGAATTAGCCTGATAGGTCATGATCTTGACATGGTAGGGGTCGCTGGTGGGACTGACTACATACCACAGCCAGCGTGAACGCGTGCTGGCTCCTGAATTCAACTGCTTGGTCCACTGGTCAGCACCATAGACAAAGAGCATGGCATCACCGTTAAAGTAGGGATATACACCCTTTGTGGCTGTTGCTTCCCTGCCATCCTTTCCGTTCTCCTGATTGAACGTCTCGCCATTGAAGAATTGCAGTCTGTAGGTGGCACCTGTTGTACCATCGTCGGTGGTGTCGAAGATAACCTCATTGCTCACATCGTAGGTGACGTAGATGTTACCGTCAGTAGCGTCTGTGATATTGTTGATTCTGTCGGACTCAGCAGGGCTTTCTTTGAGGGTATAGACATTGCCATCAATAGTGAAAGCACTTGCTTTCCAATAATGATAGGTCGATACCAACGGACTCTTCCACTGATCAGGCAGGCTCACCGCCTCTGAGTTGTTGGAGACAGTTGTCAATATCTTGCCCGACTTGTCAATCAGGTAATAGTTGACAGCAGCACTGTTGGGGTAGGTGCGAATCTGGAGCGAGGCATGGCCCGTAGCCGTCGTGCTGATGCTGAAGGCGTCGCCCGTACGCCCAACGCGATAATAGTTACCGTCGCCCGTAGCTGCCATCAGCTCTAACTGCTCGTAGGTGCTATTATCACCCGGTGTACTGCCCGCCATGAGGATAAAGTTGGCTGGTGATGCCGCTAACGAGAGGGTAGAGGGAGTGGTATATCCCAGATAGTTATTCGTTTGGGCATTCCGGATTTCTATGGCGTATGGATCTTCTCCTGAGAAGTACCACAGGTAGGGACTGGATGCCTTCTCGTCATCCGTAGGACTGGCTTTATGTGCAAAGGCACCACTATTATCATAGATATAGTCGCCATTCACCGTCACATTCAATGGGCGGACACCTCTCAGATGTATGAACTTCTGCATCAGGTGATCCGTGGTGTAGCTCACGTAGATGTCTGTGGTAGCAGGTGTGGCAGTTACCTGGTGCTCATCGGCACAATCTGCATTGTTGTAGAACTTAATCTCCTCACCGTTCAGATAGGGGCTTCGAATGTCAGCAGGGATGTCGGTGTAACCGCCCAACGGCTTGCCTACTGCCTGCTTGACGGTATGCTGAATGGCAACCGCCTTTGCCTTGTTGACGATATGGTAGGTATAATTGGCTAATGCTTGTGTGGCGATAGCAGAAGTGTTACTTGCGTTATCCACTGCAATGGCCTTGAAGGTAGTAGCATTTGCTACATCACTGGCAGAGATAGGACCAGTATATACTGTTCCGTTTGAGGTTGAAGGCTCTGTACCGTCAGTCGTATAATAAACAGTGGTACCATCAGGGATAGATATTGTTATAGAACCATCAGCATTGAGGTTAAAAGATGCTCTTCTGACCAAAGGCTCTAAATCTTCTGAAGCCACCTGAGTCAGCACTATGCCATAGCGCTCAATCACTGCTTTGAACGTACAAGGATCAATGACGGTATATCCACCTACAGGGAGTATTGTACTGGATGCCGTTGGGGTCGTGCCATCAATCGTATAGCGTATATTATACCCTGCTGGCAGGCTGTTATTGTCAGACACTGTCACCACACCATTGGTACAAGTGATAGTGGGGGCAGTAAGGAGAGCCGTCTCAAAGTGCCACTTAGAACCGCCATCGTTTTGGCCATTATAAACACCGACCAACCCCATTTGATAAAGATGATCCGTCCCGCTTAATAGTCCTGAATATGAAGTCTGATTACAATTAGCAGGATTCCAGTACCATCCAGAACGATTCTTAGGCACAAGACGATAGATGGTATTGTCGTCACGGGTAATCGTAAACTTGAAGTTCTCATTGCTACTTAGACTGTAAGCCTCATTATCAGGCATTTGCAAGTGCATGGTCTTTCTCTTACCATTCTTCGTTTCATCTGCGTTATTGTTAGAATTCGGAACATTCGGTAGGGGAACCTCATAAATCACATATTTACCGGTGATAGCATGAATAACATGATAATAATCACCTGTTTTCTTAACTATCCAGACAGAGTTGTTATCCTTGTTGGTATAGTAAGTTGTCAAGAATGGCTTCTCGGGATCACCATTTTCACTGTTATAGTTTGGCGAATAGTAAGCACCACTAAAAGTATTATCTTCGGCGACCGGATTAGCTGCGGGAACAAGATAGAATTTTTCACTATCATCTGTAGCATTACTATATGTTACTCCCGTATGACCTTTTGCTGTATTGTCACTGGCGATATAATAGACACCTGACAAGTCCTGCTGCGCCCATGCGTCACCGATGCCAACCGCCATCAGTAGTACCAGCATCATTGCATAGCGTAGGCGTGTAGCCATAGTGTAGCCATACTCTAGCCATACTCTAGCCATACTCCAGCCATACTCAAACAGTATGGCTAAAGCATGGCTTATGCCTGACTTCTTGCTTTCAACACAGGGACAATTTCCCTGTGCTATTTCACAATCAATGTCTTTTTCGCTCATTATCGTTTCTGTCATATCTTGTGTCATATATGGTTCTATTTTACATATAGCTTGTTCTTGTTCACGATATATACGCCATCGACGTGGATTGGTGTCTCCTTCGTCTCACCTGGCATCAGCACGTAGTTGGCAATAGTGACGCCACTGACGCTGATGATGCTGATAGTGGTAGCCTCCTTGAGGTGCGACGTGGTGATAATCTTACGATCCTTAGAGTAGATCTCGAGATCACCGTTAAGACCCGACTGGAGCTCTCCCTCGAGACTGCCTTGGTCGCCGCCGAAGAGGATACGCTTCGGACTTGGGCTCTTGGCAGTGACGTTAGCCGTGAAGAACGGACGGAAGGCGCTGACCTTGATGGCGTCGCCAGTGGCGGGCACCTTGTCATAGCTGTCTCCCGCGGCATTCAGCGTATAGCTGTTGGTACCTTTCTCCAGACTGGTGTTCATATAGCTCGGCTTGAAGCTCAGCGTATAGTTCTTGCTACCGCTTACAGCCTTGTCGATACTTACTGTCATATCGTCGCTCACACCAATCTCCTCGCCAACGTTAGAAGCGAAGGTGATGGTCTGCTTGCCAAGTTTGTCAATGGCAACAGCCGTATTCTTGGCAATGAAGTTACCGCTGAGGTCGAACTCGTAGTAGGTCTGACCTGGGAGTCCGATGATGTACGGCTTGGCGGCAGACAGCAACGGATAGCCTGTATAGGTGTGAGTGCCGTTGTAGTATGTCTGGTAGAAGTCACTGTTCTTGTCCTTCTGGTCGTGGACTTCAGCGTTCTTGTAGTAGTAATCCCACAAGAAGGTGTTGGTGAATGTCTTGCTACCAGTAGAGTTGGCAGGATAGAGGAACGCAGCCTTGGCAACCCGCGTCTCGTTGACGTTCTCTTCGGTAATGGCGTTCAGCTCGCGCAGCCAGTATTCGTGACCAACCTTGCTGTTGCTGTTGGCACTCGTCGCACTGCCTTCATAGAAGTGGGTAATCTCACCCTTGTCACTGGTGGTGACCAGTTCGGCAGTGAACGGAATGCTGATGCCCTGCCAGCCCTTCGTGTGGTCAACAAACTCCTGCTCCTCAGGCTTACGCTGGTACCACATGCGGTGGTTGCCATCGAAGTGGTAGGCGATAGGAGCGTTGAAGTCTTGCTTATCTACCAGCAGATGGTCGGTGTCAACAATCAGGTTTTCCTTCACGAGGTGACCATAGATAGACGAGGTAGCCGGAGTGGCATCTGCAACCTTGCGATAGTCGTCAGCCGAATAGTAGTGGCTGTAGTCCGGATCTACAAAGTAGCTGGTCAGCACATCGTAGGTGGCCTTATTGGCATAGCTGCCCTCGCTCTCGGGAACTTCTGCAGGTGCATAAACCAGCAGGTTCTTGGTCTCGTCGTAGTTGGTGATGCCGGTGAGGCCGCCATCATCGAGCAACGGCGCATAGAACTTACCGGCATTCATGCCCAACTCATAAGGCTTGACGGCATCAGTGGCCTCATCATGCGTGTCATTGTGACCAGCAAAGTCGATAGCCGTCAGACCAGGATAAACCTCCTTGCTGCCGTCCTTGGACTTCTGAGCCAGATAAACCTGTGAGTTGAAGTGGGCGTAGTTCATGTTCTTCGAACGGAAGTAGGCAGGAGCACGATAGACGCGGTTGGCATCTGCGTGCTGCGACAGGCGACCATTCTCCTTAGCCACGGCAGTCGGCACATTCTGATGGGCAATGTCTGCTGCATAGCCGTAGTTCAGCTTCTGACCGAAGAAGAGATAGTCGTCAGGCCAGATAGGCGACCAACGGTCATTCGTGGTGGTCGTGTTCTCTGTCGTGATGGTCTCAATCCAGTGGCGCTCATCCTCTGTAGTGGGGATAGTACCTGCTGCATAGCGGAAGTCGCCATCGGCAAAGCGGTCCTCGACATACTTGAGGCCGTTATAGCCGGATGAGCAGTGCTCTGCATGTGCAGCATAATAGCCGGTCTGTGGCTCTGCCTCGCCTGGCTTCCAGTACTTATACGCTACGCCGGCATTGACCTGCTTATCGCTATAGCGCTTGTAGAGGTAGAAGTTGTTCAGGTCGTAGGCTACCTCACCATGGTAGAAAGCACGCTCTTCCATCGGCGTGGCAAGGCCATGAACGCTTGCATCGGTCAAATAGTTCTTTGTGGCTTGGTAGTAGCAGTTCACAATCTGCTTTGTATTGGCATCAGAAGCCGTAGGATTACCGAATACTGCATGGACACTGCCGTCGGGCGTTCCTGTCGTGTTGATCCAGCAGCTCTCTACATAACCGTCGCCACTGTCTGCCACACCGGCACCGGTGAACGATCCTGTTACACCGAGGTTATAGACACTACCGCAGAGCTTGCCGAACAGTGAGTTGTTCAGACCGCTGATGGTATGTCCGTCGCCGTGCAGCGTACCCTCGAAGCATGGGTCGCTTTCGCCAGAGGCAATCGATGTCCAGGCGTCTGGATGGTTGATATCGGTACGCAGGAAGAACTCGAGGTTCTCGCCAGCTTTGACACGATCGTTCAGCAGGCTGTGGCCTTCCAATGCACCCGTCGGAGTCGTTGTCAACAGACTCAGGTCGTACAGGTTCTTGAGCAGGTCGAGACCATTCTCCGAGCTGCCGCTGTAGTCGTTGATGTAAATCTTCGGATCGACCTTTACCTCATGGTGGTCGATATAGTAGTGGTGAGCCTTGTCGTCCATCACCTTCTTCAGGTCGTGGTAGTTGGCCACGCTCACAGGTACGTGGTTCGAGAAGGTCTCGCCCAGATACGTCTTGGCGTAGTAGGCCAGATAGTGCTTGTTCTGGTAGAGATAGAGCGGGGTGGTTGACGGGATATAGTCAACACCATTGGTATGGCTCTCGGCATCGCTCTCGGTATCGAAGAGCTTCCAGCCGCCACCGGTAATCTCGTAAGCACCCGGCGTGACGTATGGCTCAGGCAAGCTGAGGGTGGTACCAGGCAGGATGATGTCTGGTGCCTGAATATCTTCCACAGTAGGTACACCACTCTTGAAGTTCAAGTGGATGTTCAGCACGTGGCGCTCGCTGACGGGCGTGATGTGCTGACCAGACATATCGCTCTCTACGTAGTCATACTGATAGATGACGGTGATAATCTTCTCGGAAGAGAGGTTGAAGATGTCAGAGCCGCCTGCCACATAGAGCGAACTGGTCTCCGTCGGTGATACGCCGTGGATAGAGAAGTTCGTCTGCTTGTTGATGACATTATCATAACCATAGCCATTAACATCAGTCTCTGCCTTAATGACAGTACCTGCAGGCACATCAGTTTTATATTCCGTATTATGGATATCAGTTACTTTACCAGTCTTATCTGTGCCTTCGTAGTAGCTGGCATTGATGGTATAACCCTCACGGCAGTAGTAGTAGGTACCTGACGCATCAAAGGTCAGCGATTCCACATTCGCCTTGTCGTCAGCACTCAGGCCGTCATAGGTATCACTTGTGATGACCTGTCCGGCAGCGTATGGTGTGTCACCGAGCACGATGGTCTCCTTGACAACATAGTATGTACCGGCATTAGCTACCGTGATAGGAGCCCAATGGTACTGCTCATTGGGCAGACTCTCAAACTCAGTGCGAGTGAGTTCCCTGCGTGTGGCTGTACTTACATCATCACCATTCTCTGCTTTGTAAGTGAAGTCAGGTGCACCTTCCTTGTATGTTGCAGTATAGTCGATAGGTGTAGGCAGTGAATACTGGGCGGCATTGCTTTCAGCGTCAGCCTTGGTTCCTGATGCAGCGTCATACTGGTACTTCGCACCCTCGCTGTTTCCATAGGTCGGGTCGATGAGCAGGTCGAGGGCATCGTAGTTGAAGGTGAATGCCTGACGGTCGGTTTCAGACATCGCGGTGTAGGCTGTCAGACCACGATAGTTATGGCCTGTCTGATAGTAGTTGCCACCATACTTACCGGCTGTAGAACAGTAGTAGGCACGCTGCATGGCATTGTCTATCTCTGTCGAGAGAGACGGATAAGTGTCCTTCAGTGTCGTCATCTCAGCCTGCGTCAAGTAGGTGTTGCGATAGACAAACTCGGTCTGGCTCAGCTGGATAGTGCTGGTAGCTACGTAGGCTTCGGCAACACTGCCTGTCATGGTGCTCCATACGTTGTCAGCATAGTCCTCCTTGGCGAGGGTGGCTCCCTTGTGAAGCAGCTGAGGTGTGCTTCCCTTGGTGGTCTCCAAGTCGTCGGCAGTCACTATCCATGCAGGGTAGAAGGTGGCCTGACCGTCAGGGATGACCTCTGAGTAATTGGTCTGCAAATTCTGATAGGCGTCATAGTCATTCTTGGAGATGATGTTGCCGATGCTGTAATCTCTCTGACCATACAGACCGGTAGCGTTGGGCTTATAGGTCGGACCGTCTTCATAGCCTGAACCACCTGTCTGGTTCTTAGGCTCACTACCGTCAACCTTCGTGTACCACTTGCTCCATTGGTTCGGGTTGTCGATATTGTAGGTCAGGATGTAGCCAGTATCGTGGCTGACATTGTTAGAAGGACGGAAGACGAAGTCGAAGTCAACATCCTCGTTTCTGGTGACATGGTGCACGTAAGGTGTCAGCTCCAAGTCGTCCTCATGGAGCTTCTTGGTAGGAGCCGATGCCTTCAGCGTCTCATAGTCTGATGGCAGCAGCACGGTACCTGCATTATAGGTCTGGTTGCCCAACTGGCAGTCGGCAATGACGATGTAGGTCTCCGGTTCAAACAGTCCCTTCTCTGCTGCGCTGAGCTGGCTGTAGTCCCAATAGCTGATGACATCGTTGCGACCGTATGATACATCGCGAAGCTCTATCTTCTCGTTTTCACCGAGAGGCGTCTTGTCCTTGTTAGAAGAATAGTAAGCATAGCGGCTCGGCTGAACGTTGAGCAGTGTCAGCTTACCGTGAGAGGCCGACGTAATCGTCAGCGGGATGCTCACCGTCTCGCTGAAGGCATTGGGCGAGCCGGTGTAGGCAGAGATATACTGGTCATAGACATAGACAGCACCCTTGATGAACCAGTAGTGAGCAGGTACAGGACTTTCACCAACCTTGTACTTGCCGCCAATATTATAACAGTCGTCGATAATGGTCTGTGTACTGTGTACGAAGTTACCCGAGGCTTCCCATTCATTCTGGTAAGAAACAGAGCTGTTATCATATTGGAAGCTCTTTTGGGTAACAGCACCTGTGTTCAAGGCTGTCAGAATGGTCTGGGTCTTACCCGTGTTACTACGCGTGCCATGCTCGTTCTTGGCATAGACATAGCCACCACCCATACCAGGCTGCACATTGATCAGGTCGAGCTCTACAACACCGGTAATCGGACCCCAGTCTTTTTCGGTGAGACCGGTGCCGGTGCTCTTCTCAGTAGTCAGTTCGAGATAGACACCAGAAGCCAGAGCCACCTTGTTATGGCTGCTGCCATTGTTGCGCTTGCGCTCGCTGTGGAACTCTTTCTTCCAGTCATAGTAGGTCGCAGTACCATAGGTTTTACCATCTGCCACACACTGATAGGTACCAGTATCTGAGTTGTCTGTAGAACGGACGGCATTGTGGAAGTCCACATCGCTGGTCAGAGCGCCGAGATAGTTCACCACGCTATAGATACCGAAGTAGTTGCCGTGCTCCTTGTTCTTGGCATCGTCGGCATCACCTTGACGTATTGACACCTTCTTATTCAGCGACACCTCGCGGACACGGTTGATGGTATAGTTGGTATAGTCCACCGTCTCGGGCACACGGTCCTGAGCACCCTGCATGACCATACGGCTACCGAAGACACCGCAGAAGTCGGCACGCTGCACGGTATTCATAGGACGACCGGCATAGCGCGAGCAGACACCATTCTCTTCCCAGTAGACTGCCAATGGCTTGCCATCGGACTGGATCATGTCTTCATTGCCAACCTTCACTCCCTCAAAGACGGTCAGCATCTCATCGGCAGTAATGGTAGCCCCGACGGCATAGGTCTTGCCATTCTTGTCGGTACACTCTGTCTTACACTTGTAGCGAATCTCATAGTAAGCAGCCTCGCGGAAGGGGAGGGCATTATAGTCTGTCAGACTAATCTCAGGGTTGATATGATAGTAGTCGGTACCGTAGTTGGTGATGTTCACCTCGCGATAGCCATCGACCAGCGTCAGGTTGCCGTCACCATACAAACCGCCCACACGACCTCTACCGATAGAGATGAGGTCGCGGTTATAGACGTCGTGGATAGATGCTGTGGCATTACCGAATACCGTGGGGGCATTGGCATATACCTCGGTAGAACCAGCAGAGGTGTTACCGCCGGCAAAGACGGCATTGTGGATGATGACACCTTCCTTGTTGATGTCAGTCTTACCCAGAGCCGTCCAATCTGCTGCGCTGGCAGTCTTGTTGCCTAAAAGGTTGAGGGCTGATGTGGGCACGTATTCACCGGCATCATAGGTTCTGTCGATAGTAACGGAAGAGTTGGCCTTACACCAGGGCTCTACCAGCACCTTACAGTCCTCAGTGAGGACCTTCTCACCGCCAACGGTCTTGAAGGCGCCGTTCTCATACTTATAGTAGTAGCCCTCGTCATCCGACGTATAGCGGGTGCCCGACTTTTTACCGATACATAGAGTACCGTCTGCCCGTTCATAGGCGCTATAGACACAACCGATATCACCGGCTCCGAAGACATTGCCATAACCCTTGGCAACACCCTCGTCTGTACCAATCTCACCGCCATAGATGTTCACCTCGGTCTGTCCGAAGACGTAACCCTTACATCTGAGGTCCAACGAGGGCTTCAATGCCTCGTCCATATACAGCGTACCGTCGCCGCCCCAGCTGTCCTTACCACGACCGCCACCGAAGACGTTGCGCAATACATGACCGTCGTACATCTTCACGCAGGCCTTACCAGCCTTGTAGATGCGGGCATTACCGTTCACCACACCAGTGTTGTAGGTGTCTTTGTACCTGATGGTACCACGTCCGATAGGACCAATCTCACCACCACCGTAGAGGCTGCCACGCAGTGTACCGCCATACATCTTCACGTTGGTGTTGTCCACATAGCTGTTGACCACATAACCGCCACCGAAGGCATTACCTGCCAGCTCGATGGCATTGGGCTTCTGGTCGTCAAGTTCCTCGACATACTTGTACACGGGGGCTCCCGATGTAGCAGTATTCATATAGCGATAGCCGACATAACCATTGTTGATGGTCAGGTTGGCAGTACCATAGACTGAGCCACCCTCACCACCGCCATATACGTTACGCAGGATGGCAGGAATACCGTTGTAGAAGCTGGTACCGTCTAACTTACCGATGGTCACATTGGCCACAGCGGGGATGTCGTCGTTATTAGACTCGTGAATGCCGGCTTCAACAATTGCTTTGTTGACGGTCTTGCAGTGCTTACCCACATGACCTAAGTAACCGCCGCCATAGACGTTACGCACCATACCGCCCTCGATAAGGACATTGGTGGTGCAGACAAAGTCGTTGGTGGCGTCGTTGTCTTTAGCCAGGTTATACTCGTCGAACACGGGACCTCCCTGACCGCCGCCATAGATATCTCTATCCACATTGCCACCCTTCAACTCGATGAAGGTGCTACCGGCAACGACGGCATCGGTACCCAAACCGCCACCATAGGCGTAGCCGCTCACATTGCCACCGTCCAAGATGTGGACATTGGTCTGGTGATAGGCGGGCATCGGATTCTCATTCGTCGGCAGAATATCGTTGGTGTATGTGCCGTCGTATTGACCCTGGGCATTGAGGTATGTGCCAGTCTTTTCGGGAAGGCTGATGGGGTTAGCGGCAAGATAGTCGCTAAAGACGTTCAGGATGTTGCCATAGGCTAAGACACTGGCTGGTATGGCATCTTGGGCTACACCGGCTGCATCGTACTGGCGAATCAGCCATTGTGTCATCGTGGCAAAATTGAAGGCGTTACCGTCGCGTCCGCCACCAAATACATTATAGGCATTCGAGTTGTTGTTCATGAAGATGTTGGTACGTCCAGAGACGGTCTTCTTACCATAGCCGGCACCATAGATGGTAGCCTGATAGCCGCTGCTCTGCATCACTGGCGCTTCAATATTGATATAGGTATCGCACGCGATGCGGCAGTTCTCGTTACCGCCATAGATGGCATCGTTCACGATGGCATCCTTACTCTGATAATCGACACAGGTGACATAGTTGTCGCAGTAGCGGGTTGCGAGCTCTGGCTTGGTATCGAAAAGACTGACGTCGTAGCCCTTGCCACCGCCAAAGAGGGCGTTGACCTTAACGGTAGAACCCGAAGGCACGTTGATACGCGTGTAGCCTACCAGACCCTCCTGGTTACAGCCACCATAGACATTGTGGAAGCTGCCGCCATACAGGTCGATAGCCGTGCGGCCAGCACCCAGGAAGGTTTCCTCAGGAGAATCACCCAGTGTACCAACTCCGGCAAAGGCACCACCACCGTAGATGTCCACATTGGCAAAGCGGTTGGCGTCCTTGGTCTTGGTATCATCGATGTGCACATAGCAGTCTTTCTGCATGGTGTTGTTCAGCTTGACATTACCTGCATAACCCTCACTGCCACCGAAGATGTAGCTAACCTTGTTGTTGCTGTTCTCCTCAGGTGTGAAGTGAACGAAAGAGTTGTTTGCCAGGCATGGGAATGAGAAACCATCCTTGGGGTCGCCATTGTTATCAGTATAGTACTTGAAGACACGGTCGGCATAGTCGTAATTACCATAATTGCCGCCGAAGATAGTGTCAACACGGCCCTGGATATATTTCACATAGGTAGAGGACTGCAGCATTTGGGCATCGAAGGCAGTCTTGGCTACCTCCATCGTATGGTTGCGCTTACCCATGACGATACCACCGAAGTCGTTGCCGCCATAGATGTTGTCACACACCCATGGGAAACCGCCATTGTGGCCTATATGGACCTCAGTACCACCATAGATGTTGGCCTTGCTGGCACCTCCGAAGGCATCGTAGATACGACCGTTGCCCAGATAGACATACGAGTCGCCGAGCACGTCGCCTTCGCTACCGCCACCATAGAGATACACGGCCTCAGCCAGCGGTAAACCGCTTTCTTCCTCAGAGTAGCCGGCATTCTCACCTTTCAGGTTGACAGTAGTGCTGTAGGCGGCATTATAGACATAGTCGCCTTGGGCATTCTTCTTACCGACGACACCTTCCTCACCACCTCCAAAGGCTTGGAAGATATAGCCGTTGTTCAGGTTGATGGTAGCAGAGCCCCATATCTCGGTATCAGAACCGAAACCGCCACCAAATACCGACATGGCAACTGCCTGCACGTCGTCGGCCTGTGCTTGGCGGAGCACACCGGAACGGCGTTCGCCGCTGATGGCATATTCGTTCTCACCATCGGTCTGGGCAAAGACGACATCACGCTTGATGAGGTCTTGGTTGATGTTGATCGTCACATTACCGTTGACGTGACCACTGTTGTAGCAGCCGCCATAGATGTTACCACCCATCAGACGCCGGTTCTTGTCGTCTGAATTATTGTCTGTTCCGGTTCGCATGAAATCGTCCTCAGCGATATTCCACAAGGCGGTATTCCACTCCAGTCGGTCACCTTTCGTGACGAGTTTGTAATACTTGTCGTTGTCGTTCAGGTCAACTACCTCTGTGCCGTCGGCAATGAATCTGCTTGAACGCAGGTTGGTCTTGTAATATTCCTGGCCGGCTTTCAGCTTGCCATCGGTCAGGTCTTCAGCGGTTATCTCTTCAAAGGTATCGTTCCAGCGGCGGGGCTCAACGACCATATTGTCGAGGTTCAGCTCGATACGGTCCTTGATCTTGCCTGTTGCAGTTCCGTTATCAGTATAGTACTCGCCAGGCAGGGCTCCCCGTTCATTCTTGGCACCCAGGATGCCTCCTTCATAGTAAGCATTATATTCTCCTGCCTTCACATCAGCATTGTTGCATCCTGCTACTAACTTCTCGAAGATGATAAGACCATGGTCAAGGCGATAGGTACTCTTGCCTTTGATGGCCATGCTACCCACGTTACCACCGCAGTAGAGGGAACCAATCATACTCGAATAGTCTTCATAAGTGCCGGGGTCGCCATTCGCGGTGTTGTCGAACGTAATGTCGGGCTGTAAGTCCATAACCACACCTTCCATATAGCTGGCAAACACAGAGGGGTCGGATTTCAAACTCGTTAGCGAGCTGAAGCCCTCTGCTCCAGGATATTCACCGGCATAATGCTGGAGAATGCTGCGATCAATCATCTTCTCACCATTATTGCCAAGGAAGACTTTGTCAACCAGCACATGAGAGCCAACCTTCAGCTCCACCAAGGGGTTGGCTTTCTTGGTAGCCAGCGTCGCACAGTTACCGCCTACGAATACCGAACCCTTGATGACGGTGGGGTGCTCGGCATCGGTACCGCTCAAGCGGATAGATACCTGCTCGGCATTGGGACGGAAGGCGTTCAGTGCATCAATAGAGGTTGAATAACCTTCCTGGGTATAGAAGAAGTCGCCATAGATGTCATCGCCTTGGAGGGTCTCCATATCCGTATAGGGATAGGCACCGTTACCGCCACCATATACGTCACCGCGGATGGTGGTATAGATACCGATGGCATTACCGCCATAGACCGTACCGGTCACATCGTTACCGCCATAGACATTATTGATGTCACCGCCTCGCACCAGTACGCGGGCTGACAGTTCGTTGGGGAATTTATAGATCAGATTGCCATGCTCGTCCTTGTCTTGCAGGTTGGTACACGGCGTATAGACACCATTCACCGTAGGCATGACATCAGCCATTCGGCAACCGCCAAAGACGTTGTCGATAATCAGGGGGTTGGTATTCGATGCCAACGGGTTGATTTCCAGAAGCAGACCCTCAGGACTGGTCATCTTACCACGGTTACCACCGCTATACAGGTTACGGATCTTACCGCCCTGCAGGTTCCACGTAGGACGGATATGCATCTCTGCCTTGTTGTTGCCGCCAAAGAAACGGCCAATCTGGAACTCACCACTGCTGGGGAATGAGAAGCTGGTATTGATACCCATGTCGTCCTTGAAGCGGGTATTGGTGAGCAGGTCGGTATAACCTGATGGGGCTGGTCCCTCATTAGCCAAATAGGCCTCATAGGCCGCATAGGTTGCTGCATTGGCCTCAAGTCCTTCGGCATCAACCAGGATATGGTTCACCACCTTACTGGGGTTATCTACGTGAATGACAGTCTTTTCCGTCACCGTCACATTGTTACCACCACCATGGGCATAGACAATAGAACCGCCCTGTACATCCAGGTAGGTCTTGGCCAATTCCGGTCGGTTGAAACCTGTATCTCCCTCATCGGTCACCTTGGTGGCAATCGGTGTGGCATCACCTTCTTTCAGATAGACGTTATGGGTGACCTTGCCTGCGTCCGGGCCAGGGACTTGCTCATAATAGTAGTCGCCATTGCCGCCGGCAAAGAGCTGTCCGATATAGAACTTCTTGGCATCAGTGGCCTTGGTGCTGAGGTGTACATAGCTGTTCCAGGTATTGTCAACACCATCTGTATTGCCATTCAGCTCGGTAGGCAGCGATTCGCCTACAGCGGCTGCTGTACCGATATGTCCGGCAATATCGTTACCGCCGAAGACATAGTTGATAACGGAGTAACCGGTGGCGTTCTCACCGTCGATGTTCACATAGGTGTTACCGCCTACATTGGCCATGCGGGCTCCACCAAATACCTTGTTCAAGTCTCCTGCGCGTACACGAACGTTGGTGCTTCCGCCAACGTTACCCTTGTTGCCGCCACCATATACGTTACCACCAATAGTAATCTGAGCCTGCACCACTGTCGTAGTGAGGAGTATCATTATCAATATTGTAATAACGCGTCTCATTCTTAATTCCTAATTTCTAATTCCTAATTCCTAATTTTTACTCAACTACTACAGTGGGATCATCCAAGTCTGGTTCCGACAGTACATAGAGGTATGTCGGGTTAATCGTCAGATTGACGGTATATCTGCGTCCTCGCAATGCCTCGCTCTGTCCTGAGAACATATTGAGGTTAATCGTATTCGAGGCTGTGCAGCTTGGGCGTACAAGATTGCCCTTCTTGTCATAGACATCGTAGGTGCTCTCTAAGATAACCTTGTCAACACCCTGAGGCATGAAGTGGCCAGTGAACTCCTGGAAATCCTCGGTAAGCTCAAAGCCATCTTCCGAGATGTACATGCTGCCAGCTTCTGTAGCCTCACCATACGGTGTGAATAGCACGTTCGTAATCGGGTCGTTGGCTTCGTTATTAGCTGTCAGCGTAATGGTGATAGTCGTCTTCTTCTTGGTGGGCGTCTCATTGGCGAACGTCCTCAGTTTCAGCTCTTTCAGCTTGATAGTGCGCTCAGCATTATAGTCTGGTAATACCCTCATGCGCAGGCGCATGGCAGAGAAGAGGTGGTCGAACAGTAGGAACACGTAGTTGTTGCCGCCTCCCGTGGCCACATACTGGAAATTGCCTCGCTGCAGACCAGTGATGCTATAGTTGTTATTGGCATTGTAGTCGTCTTTTCCATTCTTCGCACCAATCATCACGCAGTAGTCGGAAGGTGTGACGGTAGGCACGTTCGACAGCGTCAGCACAGCACCGTCAGCATACGACGATGAGTTATCCAAGTGAGTCACTGTTGTCGTGATGCTCTTGTCGTGGGGCACATAGCCATAGAACTGGTATGTTCCTGCAGCAATAGCCTCACCATTGACACGCCACTTGCCATTATTCGTGAAGAAGAATCTCTCGTCACCAGCAGTCGTGCCCTGGGTAAAGAACACGCTGATAGACTGCTCACTATTCTCAAACACCGAATACCCCGAAGGCGGTATCCAGCCTCGGGTAATGGGATTGGCCTCATGAGCCTCATAGGCCCCATTGGGCTCATTGGCCTCATTGGCCTCATAGGCCCCATTAGCCCCATTAGCCCCATAGGCCCCATAGGCCCTATTAGCCCTAATAGCCTCCTCATATCCAGCCACATAGCCCGCTAACTGCACCTCCGCAGACCTCTCTGTTATCGGCTCTGCAGCCTCGTCCTTCGAGCATCCTGCGAGCCCCATGAGCCCTATGAGCCCTATAAGCCCCATGAGCCCCATTGGCCTCATTAGCCTCATTAGCCTCATTAGCCCCATTGGCCCCAAGAGCCCCATGAGCCCCATCCGCTTTATTCTATGTTGCTGTTCTTTCTTCATTTCTTTTTTCTTACCAATTATACACCGTATGGTCTATTTCCATATTCGCCCACGATGTGACTGCTGATTGTACCAGGTCGATCTCCACACCACCTTCGTCGGTAATCTTAAAGATATAGGTGTAGCTGTAGCCTGGCTTCCAGCTCATATATTCTGCAGGTACCACGGCAGTCTTCGAAGTTCCGTTGACTGTGACGTGCATCGTATAGCTGCCTTGTGAGAGGGTAGGGAATACGATATACCATTTCTCAGTGCCCTCGGGGATATACTCCTCGGTAAAGGCATCCAGCACCTCTTGGGGTGTGGGGGCTGCCTTCGGCGTCGTGGCGTACGACTCCCTTGTTGCTGTTCCCGTCAGAGAGTAGCTGACGGTGACGCTGCCTTTGAGGGCTATCTTCTTGGAGTTGTCCGTCGGCTTGAATTTGACATCAGTCAGTTTTACACCTTCTGCTGCATACGAGTAATTAAATAGGAATCGCACGCGCGCGAAGGGCTTCAGAAACTCCAGTATCACGGGCTTGCCGAACTGCTTGTCGGGGTAATCGCCCACATTTCCCGTCGAGAACCACAAGTGTGAGAAGAACGGCGCAGCGGCAATTTCCGTAGCATTGCTCGCGTCAGCGAGCATGCTCACCTCATAGGTCCCATTACCCTTATCGGCCCCATAGGTCTTATGGGCCTCATAGGCAGCTGGGGGGTCTGGGGGCGTTCCGCTCCACCCAGTTACCGCAAAGAACCGATACGCCTTGGCACCCCAGTCCCAGTACTTGATGGTCTGTTCGTCACCACCGGTCTGCTGAGCCACATACTCCCAGCCATTGCTGTTCGTGGTCGTAGAGGCTGCGCTGCCGTTAATCCAGTTGACGGTATATCCTGGGAATACGGTCTGCAGACCGCTATAGTCGCCAGCGCTCTCACTCATGTTCTTATAGCCCCACACCGTAAAGGTCGTCGCACTCTCGCTGAGAGGCGTGCCGGCTCGCCTGCTATTGGGCGCATAGGCCTTATTGGCCTCATTGGCCCCATGAGCCCCATGAGCCTCATAGACCCCATAGGCCGCCCTGTTAGCTCCTCGCTCTACAGCCTGCTCTTCCTCCTCATGGCCGCTAAAGGTGATGGCCACCTCTGTCGGAGCTGGCCCTGGGCCTACTTGTTCCTCGGAGTTCCCCGAGGAACAGCCCATGAGCCCTATGAGCCCTATGAGCCTCATTGGCCCTATGAGCCTTCTTAGCCTTCTTAGCAGTCTCATCGCATGCCTCCTTTCTGTCGCAGGGCGACTTCCAATTCGATGATGCGCATTTTCAGTTTGGTATTTTCTGCCTCCTGCTCCGCTATGCGGGCTTTTAGGCTGGCGGTTTCCGCCTCCAGTTCTGTGATGCGGGCTTTCTGCTCATTGCGGTAGCCTATGCGGGCGGCTGCCATTCGCTCGCGGATGCCGCCTTCTTCTACGAAGTCCTTCTGCAGACGGTCTATCAGCCTGCCCATCATGTTGTCGAACTGGTGGATCAGGGTGATGGCGATATTGCACAGGGCTTCGGGTGAGCGCTTGTCGATGTCCTTCGTATAGTCCTCCGGACGGTTGTGGCTCTTGCTGTATTCCTGTATTTGCTGCGTACGAGGATCGTCTAAGGGCCACTGTTCCAAGTGGCGGGTGCGCAGATAGTCCTCGTAGTCCAACAGCGTCTCTTGCATGCTGGCACGAGCCACGCCCAACAGCTTCAGCTCAGTCTCGGCAGAGGTGCTGGCTGCTGCACAGCCCTCTGCGATATTCTGCTTTCCTGAACGAGCAGCCTGTACGACCTGGTCGATGGTGCGGTCTTTGCGCTCCACGAAGTAGTGGTGCGCAAAGTAGAAGGTGATATCATACAGGCATTCCGCCTTCTGATACACCAGCAGCCCCCGATAGTTGCCCTTCTTTGGCAAGAATGGCTTAGGCTCTAAGGAGGGCCTGTGGGGGGTATGGGGCTCATGGGGCTTATTGGCCTCATAGGCCCCATTAGCCTTATTGGCCCCATTGGCCTCATTAGCCTCATTGGCCCTATTAGCCCCATTGGCCTTATTCGCCATATCGTTCCAGTCGTTGCTCATTCTGTTGTTTATTCTCTTTTTATCTTTCTTTGTTTTTTGTTCCCGATGGGGCCTTTGGGGGCCCATCGGGCTTGTCCGTCGCTTGCTCCTTCCCCCTCGCTTCTTCCAAGCGAGGGGAGGAGAGGATTAAGATGCAGCTACGACCTTGATGACTTTATAGTGCTTATTTGCACTACCGTCTGTGTACTCGAAGACATAAGTGCCTGCTGCTGTCGGTGTGAACTTGGCACCATTGATAGTGATGTCAGCACCTGTGGGTGAGTCTGCTGCAGGGATTGAGGTGATAGCAGACAAACCAGTGGCAGCATTTATTTCTAATTTCTTTCCAAGGGCATCCTTCACGCAATAATCGGAAGTCTTTTGATAGTATCTTGTCGTACCATTTGCAGTAGCATTATCATCACAAGCTGTATATACGCCAGCACTTTCTGTATAATAGCCATTTAAGCTAGTTCCTGAAGTGAGAACTTCTCCATCATTATATCCCGGCTTATTCTGGGCTATGGCGTTAGCCACAGTCTCCTCTGTGATGCCTTGCAAAGCACCATCCTCAACAGTAGCTGTGTACAGTTTTGCATTTGTACCAACGGTTAATAATATGCCATCATCAACGACTACATAAATAGCTTTACTTGAAATGTACTCGCTTTGTGATGAAACCTCTGTTCCGTTCTGATATGTGGTGATAGAATGATTATCAACAGTCGTGATGTATTCAATACTACCAGTTTCTGTTTCTACCGATACTGCATCAAAAGTGATAGGAGTCAGTGCATCATCGGTAAGTTTGAAGATATAAGAGTATTTGAAGTTAGGCTTCCACTGTAGATATTCACCAGGTACAAGAGCTGTTCCAGTAATATCCATAGTTTCTCCAGAAACAGAATTATATAAGGTGTATTTTACTTTCAGAGTCAGATCTGTTAAAACTCCTTCACGCGGGAATACTGGTGTATATGTGCCACCAGCGGTTTCCCAGGTGGGAACTGCAGATGTTTTTGCCATAACGCTGGTAGTAGAGAGGGTGTTGAAATTCTGACCGAGCGTAATAGTGGTTGCTCGTGCTCCAGAAGTAGATACTACAGGCTTGTTGTCATTATTATATGTGACAGTAAGCGTATTTGCTCCTGGCTTGAGATTGTCAACTGTTGCTCCAAAGCATGAAGTAGTACTCTCCTTAAATTCATTCTCGTCTGTGAAATCTGCCCCATAGAACTTGATGGCAGATACATCATAACCAGGAATGGTTTCGTATATTCCTACGCGAATTTGTGAAAGCAAATTGCGGAAGGTCATAGTAACAGGGGCCGTTCCGTAACCTGTCGTAATAATGTTACGATCCGAAAAGAACAAATGGTCGAAGTCTGTACCAGCAGCGACTGTAATACTATAGCCTTTAGCATACTGATTATCGCCGGATAATGTTTTCGAAATCTGAACCTTACCAGTCTTAATGTCATCCTTCTTCGCAGAAACTGCAGTGAATACATAATTCGAAGCGGACATATCCCAATACTTTATTTCTTGGGCAACACTAAGATGAGGAGTGATGTTTGCTTGATAGTCATCAGTACTTGCTGTATTGCTATGGGTATAGCCAACATATTCCCATCCAGAGGAATTAGAGGTAGTCGAATGTGCCAAGTTCACCCAATTAACCTGATAATTGGGGAATACGATATTTGCACTTGGGACGCTGACTGCTGTTCCACCATTTTCGTTTTTCTCGCCCCATATAATAAACTGATTGTCCAGTGCCGTCGCAGCATCAGCACCAGAACCACGGGTGGGCGTTGGCGTACTCATATTAAAACTTATCGCTCCATTGGTGCCAATAGAGCCTTGGGGGGTCTGGTCGCCCACATAGTCATTACTGGTGCAGCTTGCCAATGCTGTGATGGCGAGGGCTGCGTAGATGATTTGTCTAGTCTTCATTATCTATATTTTTTTGATTGTCTTATTTGATATTAAAACTCTGATTCGAGAGGATTAGGGATTCACCGTGATCACCTTGATGTCATACTCACCGGCTGTGCCATTGGCAGTCTTTGTGTATAGAGAAGCTTTGTAGGTGTCGAAGTTGGCCTCGCTAATGCCTGCTGCAGGATAATATACATCATTGTCTGTCTTGAAATAGTATGTTCCGGCAGTCCATGTTGCAGCACCAACAGCAGTATATGTCGGAGCAACATAGGCTGTGCGGGTGAATACATAGACGTATGTTGCGGCTGCAGCTGGTGAAGGTGTGAATTTCACGGCACCATTTGCTCCAAAGTCGAAGTTTGAAGCATCAGCAGCAGGCACGTTCTGAACGAGGGATGCTGCTTCACCACTGGTGGTAGCCGTCAACGTAATGCCATTGGGAGAACCAGTCAGCTTAGCCTTGATAGTGGCTTCTGAGATGGGATCACCAGTGGTGGTTGCTGTATATACCTGTGCATTGCTAGCGGCCTCACCAATAGCAGTGGGAGCTACTACGGCACCTGCAGATGCGTTGTTGGTCTTAACGACATAGATGGTCTCGCCAGCCTTGTATTCTTGGTTGGTCGTCACCTTAGAGCCATTGGCGTAGGTTGTTATCGAATAGTCCTCGAAAGTGGTAATGGTCTCCTGGGATTTGTCATCAGCCACATCGACAGTAACGGCATCGAAGGTGATAGGGTAGAGGCCCTGTGTTGTACCGTCGGTGGTACCATTGGTGTTGTCGCTGATCTTAAATAAATAGGTATAGGCGAAATTGCCCTTCCATTTCACATACTGCGCGGGCACTACGACATTAGCACCTTTAACCGCGATGGTCTCACCGCCACCGTCTTCAGCGGTCAGGGTATAGTCCACTTTGACTAACATGGGGTTGTCGTTAGCCTCGAAGGGGAATACCATCGTATAGGCACCGCCTTCCTTGTCCCATGTCGGCGTAGCAGATGAGGTGGCCAGCTCGGTAGCAGCAACAACGCCTGTTCCGAGAACTAATGAGTAGTCGTATTCAGCCGTAGAAGACGATAGCTTCATCTGGTTCACAGGACCATCAGTGCCATTGTAATAAGAAACAGCCAGCGTGTTGCTTGTCGATGGATTGGTCTTGATGTTCTGCAGGGCAGCAGCAAAGTTCGTTGCATTTGCTACGTCCATGGCACCAAACGTGGTAACAGCTGCTGTTGCATCGCCATCAACATAGAACTTGTCAATCTTGACCTTGTAGCCAGGAATGGTCTCGTAGAACCCCACACGGACACGAGAACCGATATTGCGGAATGTCAGCGTTACAGGCTTGTTATAGTCTGCCTTTGCCACATGCTTGCGATCTGCCACAAACAGGTTACTCAGGTCGGCACCGGTTTTTACTACAATAGAATAACCCTTGTCGTAAATGGTAGTGCCAGTGGTCGTCTTGGTAATGGTTACCTTCTCGCCTACTAAGTCAGCTTTTGATGCGATACCATAGAAAGTATAGCCATTTGCTGCGCTATAGTCCCAGTATTTGACGGTTTGGGAAGTAGCGACAGGAGATACTACAGTGCTGGCATACGGCGTCAGTCCAACATAGTCCCAGTTATGGGTGTTGGATGCTTTTGTACCTGCAGTATTAGCTGAATATTCTACCTTGTAGTTCTGGAATACTGCCACATCATGGCTGGCATCAGCAGCTTCTGCTTCAGCATGCTTAGCGCCATATACTATGAATTGGTTCTGCAAGGCGGTTGCAGCATCAGCACCGACTTTGTCTCCACCACGTGTCACATTCTGCATGTCGAAGCCGAATGCAATAGCGCCAGAGCCGTCTTGGTTGACAGCGCTGTCGCCTCCCACGTAGTCGTTATTGGAGCAGCTGGCCATCGCCATGATGGCGGCTGCAAGATATAAATACTGTTTCATTGTTTTCATGTTACTATCGTTTTAGTTTATGTGTTATTGGACCTTGATGATTTTGACGTCATAGACACCAGGTGTGCCGGGTGCTGTAGAGTCGATGATATACAGCTGGGCCTTGTGCTCGTCGAAGGCTGCTGCTGTGGGCACTGAGACGGCATAGTACACGTTGTTGGCCGTCTTCATGTAGTAGGTCTTGCTGGAGTCGTAGGTACCAGCAGACTGGCTGAGATAAGTGGGAGCGACATATTTTGTCGTCGTATATACGTATGCATAATAGGTGTCAGCTGCAGAGGGCGTGAACTTCACATTGCTGATAGCCGGCGTACTGCCATCGGCCAGGGTCACCGTCGTCTCGAGCGTGGTGCTCTCGGCAGTCATCGTGATGCCCATAGGCATGCCTGTCAGTTGTCCAAGCACGTCAGTCTCTGTGGCGGCCTTGTTGAGCTTATAGACCTGAGCCTTACCATCTGTTTCGCCGAGGCCTGAAGGAGTGATTACTGCGCCTGTCGAGCTGTTAGAAACAGTTATGCAGATAGGCTTGCTGGCTGTATATTCATTGGCAATAGCACCCTCAGCGTAGGTCGTGATGCTGTTGGTAGAGACGGAAGAGACGGTCTGCTGCTGAGCTTCTGTCACATCAACAGCGATGGCGTCGAAGGTGATGGGCTTCAGACCTTCTGGGTCTGTGGGGTCACCATTCTCATCAACGTTACCAGTGGTACCATTGGTCTTGTCGCTAATCTTAAATAAATAGGTATAGGCGAAATTGCTCTTCCATTTCACATATTCTGCCGGAACGATGGCACGTGCGCCACGTACTTTGATCTCGTCGGGTGAGCCGTCTTCAGCATACATGGTGAAGTCGAGCTTCAAGAGCAGCGGGTTGGTATTCGCCTCAAAGGGGAGTACGGCAGCATATCCGCTGTTGACCCATGTCGGTGAAGAGGATGAGGTGCCCAGCTCCTGATTGATGATGCTGGCTGCTGAACCCAGTTTCAGTGCGTAGTTATAACCGCCAGTGGGATTGGTCAGCTTGGGAATATTCTCTATGGCAGCATCGGTATTGTCGTAATAGGTCACGTTGATCGTCTGCTCAGTAGAGCTCTTGACATTCTGCAAGGAGGCATAGAAACCGTCGGACTTGGCATCTTTCATCGCAGCAAAGCTGGTGACAACAGCCGTTGCGTTATCATCGATGTAGAATCGGTCGATTTTTACCTTATAGCCAGGAATGGTCTCGTAGAAACCAATGCGCAGCAAGGTACCCACATTGCGGAAAGTGAAGCTGACGGTCTTTTCATAGTCAGCCTTAGCCACGGGGACACGATTCGAGAAATAGAGATTGCCGAGTGTGGCACCCTCCTTGATGGTGACGGCATAGCCCTTGTTATACAGCGAGTTGGCATCTGTAGTGACCTTGCTGACAATCACCTTGTCGTTGGCTTCGTTTTTAGGATACGAGATGTCAGAGCTGGAGAAAGCATAGAACGTATGTCCGTTGCTGGCACTATAGTCCCAGTATTTGATGCCTTGCTGAGAGGGCGTAGCATCGTATGCCTGCAGTCCCACATACTCCCAGTCGCTGCTGTTAGTGGTTGTCTGACCGGCGGTGTTAGCCGTCCAGGCTACCTGGAAGTTGTTGAATACCACGGCATCGTTATCGGCAGACTTGTCCTCAGCGGCAGCATGCTTTGTGCCATACACCACGAACTTGTTGCCCAATTTCTCAGCAGCGGTGGCGCCATAGAGGTCGGCACGGGTGATGGCACTCGAACCGCCACTGAAGGTGATCATACCAGAGGTGTGTTCGGTAGAGCGGCTGTTGTCGCCTGCAAACTCTTCCTGGGTACAGCAGGTCAGTGCTACACTTGCCAAAGCTGCTAAGATAAATTGTTTTTTGTTCATATTACAATACTTTTTTGTTTTCTTTTTTGGGGCTCATGGGGCTTATTGGGCTTATTGGGCTTATGAGTTTTATGGGGCTCGCCTTACATATCAAATTCCCAGGTTCCGCCGTCCTCTGTGTCCTTGACTACGGCATCGAAGCCGGAGCCACCTGAGCGAGAGGGTATCGGGATGGTGTCGACGTCGAGTTCGACTGTGATGATGCCACCCTTTTGCTGCTTCTGTACTTGTTCGGTAACATCGAACACGAAGGTCGAGTCGTTACCATTGTTGAACTGCATGGTGAAGTCCATATAGTGGCGGAACTTGTTGTTCGCCGCGCCTGACCGCTTGGCGGCATTAGCCTTGTTGATGGCGTTGGCCTCGTTGGCTGTCACACCAAAGGTCAATACACGTCCGCCGATGATATCGACCAGTTCACCTTCCATATCGCAGTCTTTCTTCATATTGGCGTTGAAATACACGGTGATGGCATCATTGCCTGCCACACCCGTATTCATATTGGCGCTGCGGGCCATTCCCGAGATGTCGGCATTACCGTCGATACTGGTGATGCGGCCCTTGTTGTTGTGCAGAATAATCTGCGTGAGGTAGATGTAGGTGATAGGCCTCAGTACCATCTTCAATGTGCGCACCCATGCCTCGCGTTTCTCGTCATAGACGAAACCATCCAGGTTCTTGTTGATCTCGATGGCCTGTTCGTAGGCGACAAACAGTGGCTCGGGAGCATTGAAGGCATGCGTATAGCTGGGCGCATTGAAGCGCGTGCTGCGCATGGTCTGGTTGGTAGAAGCGATGATCGAGTCGAGCGAGCTGCTCTCGTCGATGACAAGGCTCTGCACACCATCGTGTGTCTCTATATGGTTCCACAACATCATATCCCAGTAGCCCCAATCGAACATGCCCTGATAGTGGGTGCCATGGATGGTGTCGATGACCACACCGGTATGTGGGGCATAAGGTACCTCGCCGGTATAGTAGCGGCGCACCTGGAAAATGGTGGGGATGCTGTAACCGATATCGCTGTGGTGGGTCTGGACGTCAACTTCGTCCCAGCCGTAATACCACTTGGTGTCGAGGCCCATCACGGTGTTCAGGTCCATCACAGTTTCCCAATAACCCTCCATGTTGAGGTCGACAACCGACAACTCAATGACTGCTTCCTGAGCATCGTAGAGGTGCAACGGTGGCTCAGGGCTACAGCTTTGGAAACCAATGGGGCCCATCAGTCCTATTAGACCTATAAGACCAAGGAGACCTTTAAGACTTATCATCCTCTTCTTCATGGCGTCACCCTCCTTTCTTTGTTGATGAAGCTTGCGCCCTTCTTCTGTATCCGGCGATACAGCAGGTCGTAGCTCAGGGTGATACCGATGCGGGTCGGACCTATCCAGTTCCAGCGGTACTGACGCTTCTCGAACAGTGATGGCTTCTTTGTCCACTTGTAGTAGTAGAGACCGTCGCGGTATGCGGGGTTCACTGGATTCTCGAACTGGTAGGGGTCGTACTTGCAAGTGAAGAAACCTGCCTGTACAGAGAACTCCAACTTCCAATGACCATTCTTGCTGATGGGCGTCACGAAGCCTGCACCGATACCGGCACCGACACCTTCGCCTACCCAGCCTCGATTCTCGTCGAAGCAGATACCGAAGACGGCCAGGTGGGCGTAGCCTTGGAGGTAGAAGCCCATGAAGGCTTTTCGGTTATAGGCCTTGTTGGTCTCATTGGCCCCATTGGCCCCAATGGACTTGTTGGCACCATTGAGGTAGTAGCGCGTCTCTAACTGATAGTTGCGGAACTGGAAATACTTATGGGCATTATAATCCTGCCACCAAGGCATGTCAAACGAGGCACCATAGGTGAAGTGACCCTTCTGCGGATAGTATTCCACGGCGACATTGGGAATGGGAGCCCAGCGGTTA
The DNA here is from genome assembly GCA_902799655.1 of uncultured Bacteroidales bacterium. Taxonomy (GTDB): domain Bacteria; phylum Bacteroidota; class Bacteroidia; order Bacteroidales; family Bacteroidaceae; genus Prevotella. Next base: position 38,419 of record CADCBH010000001.1, on the reverse strand, counting down.
TAGCCTGGTACATAGACACCATAAAGCAGCATGTTGGTCTTGATGGCCAACAACTTCTTGCGCTCCAGGGTTTCTGTGATTGGGGTGCTCTCCACATTCTCCACGGGTATGGGAGGCAGTACTACTACTGAGTCTCTCTTCAAAGGCTCTGCCGGCACAACGGGCGTCGGCGGTACAACCACTTCGGGCTTAGGCTGATGCTTGCGGAAGAAAAGCATGATGCGGGCAGCACGCAGCTTCGGGAAGTACTGCTTCAGCATACGGTTCCACAGCCTGCCTCCCTGAGCTTTTATCAGTATCTCCTTCAACTGCTCCTCTTTCTTGTCTGCCAGATACTTGTCGCAGAGATCCTTGACGAATCTGTAGTCGGGGTCAGCAGCCTTCTTCATCATGATACAAAGCGAACGGTAATCCTCAACCTCGTAAATCTGACTCAGGTTCCTGTTGACGTTGGTAGAGTCGTTGAGCGCATTATAGGTCAGGTGTGACGTCACGAAGTCAGTCAGCGCCTTGGCACGCTTCTCACTTAACTGTTTGTTCAACCAGTAAGGACCTTCGGGTGAGGCACCGCCACGGATGACGATGGCTATCAGCTCCAGACTGTCCTGATTGATACGCGGCAGCACAACATCCTTCAGCTCGTTCAGCGTCTTATCGTTCTTGGGCAATCCGTACTTGTTGACACGGAACAAGATCGTAGCACTGTTATCGTAGAAATGCTCATCGTCCACGTCGATGGGTTCTTCGCAGTCGATAAACCAGTTGTAGTTGATCTCGTCGTCTTCAACAAATAGCGGAATCAGTCGTGGGCGTGCAACCGCCAGAATAGCCCAGCCAAACAGCAGAGCCAGCATCACGCAACGGATGCTTGCGCGACGCTTGCCGAACAGATGACTAGGGCGATATGCGGTTTTATAGTTAATCATTGTCAAACCCAAAAATTTGTTAACTTTTTCCTCTTTGGCCATGCCTAAACACGGCAATTTTATCTGCGTACATTATTAAGTTGCTGCAAAATTAATAATTTTTTTCATTTCTGTCAAGGAAATACGACAAGATTTTGTTAAAAAGGCTTAAATTTTTTAGTTAATTTTTTGGAGAGAGCATTGCCTCTCCAGAATTACCCCCCCCCCAATATGTCATAAAATATGAATGTACAAGCAGGCCTTTTTTTTGCTCTGTTTGCAACAGACAATTTCATATCAAACCAGAAGTGTCGGTGCGCACATCCTATTTTGATGGGTTACCTCAAGGTTACCTCAAGGTTACCTCAAGGTTACCTCTAGGTTACCTCTAGGTTGCCTCTAGGTTACCTCTAGGTTGTTTTTAGTTAATCTCTGTGAAAAGAAAAATCCCGGGCTTATAAAGCTCAGGATTTTCATGGTTTTTAATTGCCTTTGGTCTTTAGCCAGAGAGCTTGGCTAGCGTTGCTGTTGATGAGCATGTTATTCGATTTGCGCTCGTGATAGTCGCTGCTGTCGAGTTGGTGTTGCTTCTTGGTGACGTTGAACCAAAGGGCGGTGCCGTAGCCGCTGCGCTGCATGCTGATAGGCTGGACATGGAGGAAATCAAAATTCCCCACAATGCCTTTGTAATGGAGAATGGCGCCTTTGTCGTTGCCTGAGTATCCGATGATGCTATAGCCGGTGTCTTGCCATTGGTCGAGACCTTGGGGGTGGCAGATGACGAGATCAGGCTTGGAGGTGCCTCTATCGCGTTTATAGGTGATGAAGGCTTCACTTACCTTTTCGCCTCTGATATTGATGAGTACGGGGCGTTCGGGATCGTCGAGTATACCTATTGCCGTGGTCTCAGTGCCTCCGTCGCGGAAGAAGCCTGTGGCAAACTGGCGGACGGTGGCTACGATGTTAAGCTTGGTATCGACGATGCAGTGTTTGCCGTTGACATAGGCCACAGCACGGCCTCCTACGAAGTCGCCCTTGATCTCCATTTCCTCTGGAACGGTAGAGATAACCTTGCCAGTAACGTCGATGACCTGCCACGAGGCGGGATAGCGCTCCTTGTTGACAAGGGCAAAGCCGTCGGTGAAGTCATGGGCCTCTGCATATTGGGCCTTAATGACGATCTTGCCCTTGCTGTCGATATAGCCGTAGCGGTAGGTGTCCTTATCGAGGTATAGACGGCGGTCGCTGCGCAACGGAGAGACACCAGGCTCCAAGACTTCTTGCGGTTTCAGATGAGGGAAGACCTTCTTGCCTGTGGTGTCAATGAAGAATAATTGCCATTCATTGTCTTTTACCATGGCCAGTCCGTCCTTGAAGGTAGAGACAACAGAATAGCTGGCAGACAGCGGGGTTGCGGTGCCGGTGCTACGAAGGAGATACCAGCGGTCGTTGTCATCTTGTACGGGCAACAAACCACCGTTGAAGAGTGGGGTGGCATTGCGTGGGTATTTCCATTTCTTGGGCGATACCGGCTTGCCACTGATGTGGTAGAACTGCCACTTGTAGTCGTTGTCTCTGACTCCGAAGATGTCTTCGCTCACTTCGGTGATGGCGTCAAAGCCGAGACCTTCTTCCAGTTCGATCATCGGGCACTGGATTTCTGTCTGTGCATGGGCGGTGGTCATACCGGCCAGGCAGAGCAGCGCCACGAAAAGTTTTCTAAACATAAGCAATGTGTATTAAGTTAAAATATTTCAGATTTTATTATTGGATGACGATTTTGCGCCTCTGCTGGATGTAGATGCCTCGTGGCAGGTAGCGTAAAGCGGTGCCGGCAGGTGCTACTAAGCGCCCATTGAGGTCGTAGATAGGTGCATCGGAGCGTATCGCATCGGACTTGACAGTGTGGATGCCTGAGGCTGTAAGGGGTTCTACATGCTGGAAGAGTGGCCAGCAGGGACCTGTGAGCGTTTCGATGTCGGTGCGCAGCAGACAGTTGGCATACGTGGAGTCGTTAAAGCATGTCTTCACGGCTTCGGGCAGTGTAGAGCCCAGCAAGGTGAGGGTAGCAAGCTGTGAGCAACTCGTGAAGGCGCTATCCTGGACTGCCGTGATCGGGTAGTTAATCTCCTCATAGCTGATGCTGTCAGGGATGACGGCACTGGTGATGGTACTGTCTGCACTGACAATCTCAGCACGTCTGTCGAGGTCTTTGCCGTTGAGCCTCTCTTCAGGTCGCGCCAGGTATGTGATGCCTTGGTCGATGACTTCATGCGACACATAACCGTAGATGTTAATCGGTTCGTTGGGCATGACGGTGGGCAGTTCCTGCTTGTCCCAACCCGAGAAGACACCATCGGTGGGTTCTTTGGGTCTGCTGAACTGGACGCGCTTACCGGTTTTGATTTCAACCTGATAATAGGTCGTGTCGTTGACGAAGTAGTTGATGGCATTGTCCTTGATGATACCATAGATATTGGCAAAGGTACTCCAAGGCACTGCCTGCTGGTAGGCAACGACAGCCGTATCAGGTACATACAGGTCCATTTCGGTCTGTCGGCCTGCAAAGGCGTTGATGTTGGTGCTGAGAACCTTCGGGGTATGACAGTACACCGTTTTGAGCTTTGGACAGTTGCCAAAAACACCTTGGTCAATCATCTTGATGGTGTCAGGCAACGTGACGGAATAGAGGTTGGTGCAGCCCGTGAACGCATCCTTATAGAGGTACTTCACCGATGGGGTGGTATCGAAGAACAGCGTCTTGAGACCCGTACAGTTGGCAAAGGCTCCCTCGTTCAGCTCGACAATGTTTTTGCCAACAGGAAGATCGGTCAATGAGAAACAGTCACGGAAAGCGTATTTGCCAATTCTTTTCGTATTCTTGGCCAGTGTTACGTAAGTCAGCTTCCTACAACCCTCGAAGAGGTAGTCGGGTACTGTGATGATGACATCAGGTAGTTTGACGCTCGTCATGTTGGTACATCCCTTGAAGGCTGCCGTACCAATCTCCTTGATGCCACTGGGGAAGGTGACGCTCTTGATGGTAGTAGCGCCCTTGAAAGCCTCGTCGTTGATGCGAGTGACAGCAAATTTAATGGAATCGCTGTAGATGAGCGAGTCGGGGAAGCTCAGCACACCACCCTCGGGCGTGAATCCTGCTCTCAGACCCACTGCCTCAGCACGGTTGGGGCGGTTCGTGCCGTTCATCTCCTCCTTGGGATGAAGCAGGTATTTGATGCCGTTGTTGCTATATTGTCTTGCGATATAGCCACAGATGGTCATATTGTCGTTAGGCATAATCTCTGGAATGGTCTTGTCCCAGCCCGAGAAGATGCCGTCGCTACCTGTATCGGGATCCTTCAGCTGTGCCGTATTGACCACAGTGCCACTCTCCTGAGTGATTTGGAAGTAGCTCTTGTCATCGACATAGAAGGTTATCGTGCTCGTAATGCGACTATGAATAGACTGGAATTCGGACCAGGGCAGATGGGAATGATAGTAGTCAGATGCACTGGCAGGCACATAGAGCGTCATCTCCGTCTGGCGACCAGCAAAGGCGTTGACGTGGGTTTCGGACAGACTATCGGCACGACAATACACCTCCTGGAGTTTCGGACAATTGCCAAAGGCACCATCTCCGAGTATCTTGAGTTTGACAGGCAGATTGACGAGAGAGAGGTTCATACAGCCCGTAAAGGCATCATTGAAGATATTGCGGATGTTGGGTGCATTGTTGAAAAGCAGCGTGGTGAAACCCCTACAGTTGGCAAAGGCTCCCTCGCCAAGTTCCTGCACGTTGTTGCAGGCAGGCATATCGGTGAGTGCGAAACAGTCGCGGAAGGCATATTTGTTAATCTTTTTCGTATTTGTCGGAAGCGCCAGTTCGGACAGTTTCCTACATCCCTCACAGAGGTAGGCGGGTATCGAGTCGAGTAGTGTAGCGGACATGTTGAAACTTGTCAGGTTGGCACAATCCTTGAAAGCAGCCGTACCGATCTCGTTGATGTAATGGTGAAGCCGGACACTCTTAATGATTGAGTCGCCCTTGAAGGCTTCGTTGGCGATGGTGGTAACGTTATAGCAGATGCTATCGTAGTCAAAACACTCTGGGAAGGTCAACAAACTGTCTGCGGGAGCGAAATCCTTGGTACGCCCCACTATCTCAGCACGATAGGGCAGATCCTTGCCATTTTTCAATTCTTGATGATGCAGGATATAATTGATGCTGTCCTTAGTATACGTTTTCGACGTATAACCATAGATAAGCAGGTCGTCGTTGGGCATGATATTGGGAATCTCCTTGTCCCAGCCAGAGAAAATCTCGCAATCGGGATCCTTCAACCCCTTGGTATCGACCACAGTACCACCTCTCTGGGAGATGCGGAAATACTCTTCATCATCAACGAAGAAGATAATAAGACTCGGAGCAATGCCCTCGACAACTTTAAAGGTGACCCATGGCTCTTTATTTTGATACTCGTTCAAATTGGAATAAGGCACATAGAGCGTCATTTCATTCTGTCTATTACCAAAGGCATTTTCCGACGTATTGGGCACGACTTCTGCTTTGCAATATACCTCCTTGAGATTCCTACAGTCAAAGGCTTTCTCACCAATATCTTCAATGGTTTCGGGTATGATGAGAGTCGTGAGTCCCCTGCAACCTTCAAAGGCGCTGCTGAGAATCTTCTTGAGTTTGTTGGTGGTGGGCAATTGGGTGAGACTGTGGCAGTTCATGAAGGCTTTTTGTTCGATAATTTCAACCTTTGATGGAAGCGTAGAAATCCTGAGCGCGTTGCAGTTATTGAACATCGACATGGGAATGGTCGTGATGTTGTCGGGTAGTGTGACCGTTTCCAATTTCTTGCAATCCTCGAAGATCTCAATGCCCAAGTTACAGGGAGAGGGTAGGTCGACACTGGTGAAATTACAACTCTTAAAGGCCATGTCCTTAATCGTCGTGATACTGGAGGGCAGCGTGATGCTGGTCAGCCCCCTACAATAGGCAAAGGCTCCGATGCCCAGCGTCGTGATGCTATCGGGTAGGATGACTTCTTTCAGCCATGTGGCGTAAAAGAAGGCATAGTCAGGTACATTATGCTTGATGGTGATGGATGTAATCTCTGTCCCACCGATATAGAGTGACTGGGTAAAACTCAGCGGATTGGATTTCGTATTCTCATAGACGGTGTTGTAGAACTGGTCTTCAGACTCATACGTTACCGAAGTGAAGGCACAGTCCTTGAAAGCATCTCTGCTAATGGTCTTGACACTTGCCGGGATGCTGATATTAGCGACGTCGGTACAACCGTTGAAGGCGTAGTCGTAGATGCGGGTAACAGGAATATCTTTTTCGAAATAGTAGATGGAGGAAGGTATGGTGATATCGCCCTGATATTTTTCTTTCTTCCCCAACGGCATCACGCAGGCTTCGGTCTTTTCTTCGTTGATTTCAAATGTGATGCCGCCAATGTACACTTCTGTCCCTTTAGCCTGCACAGCAACGGCCATACAGTAGAGTAGAAGCATAAACAAAATCTTTTTCATCATTTTATTTATAATAGTTTATTTATCATTTTAATACAACGGATGAGCCAGCGGCGCTTGCGCGGGCTGTCGAGGATGTCGAAAAGGCGGTAGAGCGACGTCTTGTCGAGCCGAGCCAGAGAGGCGTAGTCGGCATAGACGCCAGGTGAGAGATGTTCATGCAGATAGCGGTCTATCTCACTACGGTTGCGCTCACGCTGCTGTTCGGAGAGTCCGCCTTCTTCGCGACGGCATACAATGATTGGCAGCAGTTGTACGCTACACTGGCGGTCGACTACCTGTTCGGTGAAGAATATCCAGTCGGATACCAGTCGATAGTCCTCGCGATATGGGTTGCCGTCGAACAGCGAGCGACGGATAAAGCTGCTCTGATGGTCGAGGGTAGCCACGAAGAAGGTGGCCATCGTCAGACGTGTCGGAAGTATCGAGGCATGACCTTGTTGACGACGTTCGCTGTAGTGGTAGTCGCGTCCGGTGAGAATGTCAGCATCAGTTGCGCTGTCTGCCACTTGCTGCAGTACATCATCGGCATAGTAGGCGTCGCCCGAGTTCATGAAGTTCAGATAATCGCCAGTAGCTCTCTGAATGCCTTTGTTCATGGCCTGGTAGATACCCTTGTCGGGTTCTGACACCCAATAGGTGATGTCCTTGTCATACTGGCGCAGCACATCAGCACTGCCGTCGGTGGAGCCACCGTCGATGACGATGAACTCGTAGTCGCGGTAGGTTTGGTTGGCCACACTCTTGATGGTCTGCTCCAACCCTTCACGGTTGTTATAATTGACGGTGATAATCGAGAACTTCATTTCTTTCGGATATTTTTGATACGTGTGAGACTGTCGCGGGCACCTTTGGCAAAGAGCAGTGTGGCTGTTAGGTCGTAGGCGAAGAAGACCGTCATGCTGATAGCAGCGTAGGCCACCCATTGCCAGATGGAATGATAGGGACTGATGGGCACAAGGCGCATCGTATAGAGTGCTGCGGTGATGGCAAAGGCCGAGATGGCGTAGTTACGCAATACACCGCTCCAATAGTGGCTGACGGGCTCGTGGAAGCCTGCCGTGAAGAGGTAGTAGGGCTTCCAGAGTACGACGATGGCAAAGAGGCTCACCAGTTTGCCCAGCAGGATACCGATGATACCCCACTGGAGTCCGCAGATAACCGTCACGGAGACATTGATAATCAGCTCGGCCCAGGCTGACCACACATCCGCATAGAGTCCGTGAGCGTAGTTGAAACTATCAACACTGTTGCGCGAATTAGTGATATAGATGTAGATGACAAGTAGCGTGAGGATGCGGTGGTCCATGATGTACTCGGCACCAATCCAGTGGGAGATGAACGGTTCGAGGAGTGTGTAGAGCGAGAAGGCGAGGGTAGCAGCAATGGTGTGCTGGATAGTGGTGTACTCCCAGAAAACTCGCAGCATGTGGGGCTTGTTGCCCTCAGCCACGAGGTTGCCCACACTGGCTCCCACACTGCCCGTAATCGAAGAGAACAGTGAGATGAGCTTCGAGATGATAATCATGTAGTTGCCGTAGAAGGCCACCATCTTGAGCGACACAAAGAGGAAGATAAAGAGCTCGTCGCTCTTGACGAGTACGAAGTCCTTGATCTTGTGGATGAAAACCTGACGAGTCTTCGTGATAATCTCAGGATACTCCTTGAGCAGTTGGCGCCCCTGACGGGTATTGACTTTCAGCCAGGGATATTCCTTGTTGATCTTCCAATTGAGGATGATACAGCCAATAATGGCGAACAGGAACTCAATAGCTACCCACACATAGAGGTTCTTGTAAGTGTAGGCGAGGTATATCTGTAGAGCAAGCTTGACGAGGCGTGCCGACTGATAATAGATGGCTACCAGATAGTTCTTCTGGTCGGCAGAGAGCAGAATCTGTCGGTAGTTGATGAAATAGCCTATAAGTGACGATCCGAGGAACGAATAGAAGGCGAAATAGATGATGGCGAGCGACAGGTTGGAATCGGTGAATATCAGCGGGAAGAAGAGGCTGATGAGCATCGCACCACCCATAATGATACCGCCAATCCAGCGGTAGAGGTAGCCCAGCAGCGACAGGATGCGCTGGATCTCCTCGCGGTTATTCTCCTGCAGGGGCTTGAAGAGGAAATAACCGATACATGCAGAGATGCCAAGTTCAGAGAGGTTGAGATAACCCAGTATGTTGTTGAGGGTTCCTGTGAGTCCGATGAATTCCGCACCGAGGTTGTCGAGGAATATCTTGCGGGAGAAGAAGGTAAGAAAGAGCGACAGAAAGTAGAACAGAAGGTTCACCTCTGCATTCAACATACTCTTATGTACCCTGTTTCCCATGATAGTGTCATTCCTTAGGCTTTTCTTTTTCCATCTCAGCGTCGTGCGTGGTATGAATGAAATCGGTATTCTTGCGGTCAATCTTCAGGATGTTGAGCAGCATCTTCCATACCAACGACGGGATAGAGAGCAGCTTGCCGAATACGGAGTGGCTGCGCAGTTGTTTTGGTGTCGACACGTAGAGTGACAGACAGATGAAGAGGAACAGCAACCACCACTTCAGACACCATACACGCGACAGCAACGTGATAATCACCGCCAACATGAAGGTGAGCACAATGAGCATTGAACGAGGAATCAGTGCCTGTTGGAAGGTCTTGTCGATATAGTCGATATTTCCTTCGGCAATCGCTTGTGGTATGTAAGGCAACAGGCTGAAAAGACTCTGAATCTGGGCGGTCATCCAACGCAGACGCTGCTTCTGGAAGTTGTCCTTGTTTGATACCTTCTCGTCATAGACGTGGATGGTGGGCTCGTAGTGGATATGGATTTTCTGGCGCAGCAGCAGAGCTTCCAACTCACGGTCTTCACCGGCGGTGGAGAGCTTATAGACATTCTCCTTGAACCACTTGAAACTGAAGCACATACCAGAACCTATCAGTGCTGACGAGAGACCGATGCGGTTGTGGGCCTTGCGGAAGATGGTGTTGTTGATCTCTTCACTGACACCATCGAGCACAGCGATATTATTGTTTGAGTTCTTGGCGCAACGGTGACACTGGATAGCCTCATAGCCTTTGTTGCACACCTCGTTGAGGTTGGCGAGGAAGTCGGACTCGACCACATTATCTGCATCGAGGATAACCACATAGTCGTACACACCTTGAATCTGTGTCAGTGCATACTGCATGGCCTTGGCCTTTGAACTTTTCTCGAAGACGGGCTGCAACAGTGTGATGGGCAGCTGAGCCAGCTTTTCATTGGTCTCGGGTTGCATATGGTCGGAGATAACGGCAACGTGGAAACCCTTATAAGGGTAGTACTGTCCGAGGAAAGTGTGTACGGAGTTGACAATTACACGGTCTTCGTTGTAGGCAGGATAGAGAATGAGAAAAGTATTCTGGCGTGGCTCGCGTAAGGAGCGAATCTGGCCCTCTAAATAGGCAGAGAGCGGTGAAACGGGTTTCTTCCAGAGCATCGATACCAGTGCGAAGAACAGGATGTATGCACCAGATGCAGCCAGCAGCAGCCAGAGGAATATCTCAATGATATGAATAATAAGCCAAATCATAATGGTATAACAGGTATGAATTGATATTGATTATATTTTTTTGTTTGTAATGGTTTTCAATCTCTGACCGAAACGGGTCTTCGACAGTATCGCCGCCAGGAAAATAACGGGGATAAGGAAGAATGTACGGTCCCACTTGTCATCGACAAGATAGTTGGGGGTGGCCAATGCGAAGATGAAGAGCACAATGGCAAACAGCAGCCACCACTTGAACGCCAATGTGAAAGCAAACAATGGCATGAGTACACCCATGACGATGATGATAGCCATCATAATCATACGGGGCAGCAGTGTCCATTGGATAATCTTGTCGATCAGGTCGTAGTGGCGTGTGAGGATAGCTCCTGGGAGGAAGCGGATGTTGTGGAGGATGGTTCTCAAATGGGAGTATAACCAACGGCGTCGTTGACGGTTGAAATCCTCTGCACGGCGCGTCTTCTCAGAGAATACCATGATGTCATCGAAATAGTCAACGAAGATATGTTGGCGTAACAACAGGGCTTCCAACTCCTTATCGTCCCATGATGACTTGGTCGCCATAATGTTCTCCTTGAACCAGTTGAAGTCGAAGACCATTGCCGAGCTTGACGATGCTGACGAGAGGCCTAATACCACGTGGCCACGACGGAAGATAGAGTTGTTGATCTCTTCGAAGATGGCACTGAGGCGTGCAGGGATGGTATCACGGTTCTGGGAGACCATGTGGCACTGTATGGCTTTGGTGCCTGCTGCTTCGTAGGCGTCGTTGAGCTGGGAGAGGAAGTCCGGCTCAACGATACTGCCTGGATTGAGAACAACGGCAATGTCGTAAAGCTTGAACTGTGGCAGGTTGTTGATAGCAAGCTGTAACGACTTGGAACGTGAACTCTTGGCAAAGTTGGGTGTAATCAGCGTGATGGGCTGTTGTGCCAGACGGAACTTGCTCATCTCGTCGAGTTGGTCGGCGATGAGCGTCACGTCGAAGAGGCGCATCGGATAGCTCTGTCCCAATATGGAACTGACAGTCTGCTCGGCACTGGCTCCATTCTTATAGGCTGGAATAAGAATGATGAAACGGTTTTCCTTACGGCTTTTGGGAGTCTCCTGATGCTGGCTGAACATGGAGGCGAAGGCAAAAATACCCATATACGTCACCGTCAGACAGACGAAAACGAAGAGGGATAAGTCGCTATAATAGATGATATTCCAAAATTCCATATCTTCACTATTTTATAAAGTCACAGATACCACGACAAGTGGCACTAGCCAAGTCGCAGCGATGATGACAGAGGTGTTTGATGATATCTCTGATACCGACCCCACAGATGAGGTAGAGGAAAGAGAGGTACTTCTTCACAGGGTGACCGTTGCGATTGACGAAAATCAGACGGTTACGCGTAATGTAGTAGGTGCGCAGCGGACTGTCTTGTCCCGTGGTCTGGCTCTCCTTGTGGAAAACCGTAGCAGCGGGCTCATACCAGATTTCGTAGCCTGCACGTGTGAGCATCATTGACCAGTCGAGTTCCTCGTAGTAGAGGAAATAGCAGATAGGCATCGGGCCAATGATATCAAGGGTCTCACGGCGTAACATCATGGCTGCTCCATGAGCGTAGGGTGTGATGTGAGGCGTATCGTACTGCCCATGGTCTTGTTCACCAAAACCGATGGATTTGTTGCGCATGGTGATGGGGGATAGCGGTGTATAACCGGCAAACTGAATGGGACGCTCCCCCCAGGCAAAGCGAATCTTCGGACATACTATACCGATATGTGGATTGCTCTCCAAACACGCCACGAGGGCATTGAGGCAACCTTCTACATCGTCAATCAATGTGTCGTTGTTCAAGAAGAAGAGATAACGTCCTCTGGCTTCAATAATGCCCAAGTTATTGCCACCGGCAAAGCCCAGATTGTAGTTACTACGAATAATTTTAGCTAAGGGATAGCGTTCGCAGAGAATCGTGGCTTCATCATTCTTCGATGCATTATCAACCACGATAACCTCAAGAGTGGGATCCTCCAAAGGCAATCGGTCTAACAACTCACAGGTGTCTTTCAACCCGTTGTAGTTGACGGTGATAATCGATATGTTACACTCTTGCTGCACGCTTTTTCTCTTCTTTAAGTCGTTTCTGCTCTGCTTCTATCGCTAGTTGCTCCTGTTCGTGAGCCATCCATTCATCTTCAATGAAGGGTAAAATATAAACTATCGCTTGTGCGCCAAAGAATACCAGGCAGTTGGGGAACTGTAGCAGTACCTGGTTGCCGTAGCCACCCAGCAATTGGGCTGCAAAAGCACAACAACAGCCCGCTCCGATACCCCGTAGTGAAGGACTCTTCAATACAAAGAATACGATGCGGCATCCGCCGAAAAGAATCAATCCCATACAAGACAGGAATACCGTGAGACCAATGATGCCCGTATGAATCCAGATAAATACAAACTCGGAGTCGGGCGGTACGGTAGCCATGAAGGTGTATTTGTTGTTGGCTGGTGCATTTTTGTGACCAACGTTCATGCCAATACCCCATGGCGCTTCGGCCATGTATTTCTTCATCGCCTGTTGGTTGACGGATCGCTGAGCAGCTGATGCGTCGTTCTTGTCAAAAGCCGTGCGCATACGTCGTATCTGCTGGTTACCGTTACCGATGTTGGTGAAAGCCAGCATGAAGACGAAGAGTGCAAAGGCGATAGAGAAGGGAATGGCTATCTTGAAGGACTTTGACAGGAAGATGTACAACATCAAACCTGCCATGAAACAGGCGATGGCAGTACGCGTACCAGAGATGAACATGGCCCATGCACAACCTATGCCTGCAACAAGAAAGAATATCTTGTATTTGCGCACTTTGCTCGTGATACCAAAGATAATGAAGGCTACTGCCGTAGAGGCAATACCAATACCAAAGTTGGCTGCATCGCTGTAGATGGAGAAATATCGGATAAGCGTACCGCCCATCAATACGTGGGTCGAGTGTCCACGACCTTGCAGGAAGACGTTTTCTGAATCGGTGAAACCAATGTGCTGCTGCTTCCATACCCAGAAGACTGCAAACAATGCCAGACAGCCCCATACGATGAGGTAGCGTATCAATATCTTTGGTGTGGTGACGTATAGGGTGAACACCAAGAAGATGTACATGAGCTGGAAGGCAATCATACGGGCTACGGTGTACCATGCACCTACATCAACACCGATGCCACAAGTGTCATTGAGGACTTCCAAGGTACAGAAACTGCACCAAGTGCCCACAGCCAGAAACATTAGATTGAGGGCTCGCTCGAAATGGGTGTGATGGGTGTCAATCAGTGCAAGAGCCAATAGCAATATCTGGAGCAACTCATTAGGCACAGAGGTGGGAAGTGGCAGATTGAGCCACTTGGCCTGAATCAGATAGTTGATACCGATAAGCATCCAGAATGCCAGCATACGATATTCGAACAACACAAGTGTAGCCACCACCAATGCGGGAATCAGGCAGATGATGACGAACATGTTGAAGCCCACGGAATAAAACTCGTACAAAGCAAGCAAAAACAGGAGAAAGAGTAGTGATACTCTTCCTCCGTGCTCCTGTGTATATGCTTTGAACGATATCTTGTTCATTATAGGGCGTGTTGATTCTCTGTAGCTGTAAGTCCTAATTGTGACATGCGATAGACGAAGTTGCTAAACTTAGTGTATGGCGGCAACTGTCCGACGAACTCCTCCACGGCGTAGCGCGTTGCTTCCGTGAGGTACATATAGAGCGAATTCTTGTGCTCTTCGTCAAGCATTGCCTGCACCTCTTTGAGAGCCTTTTGATCGACATCCTTCCACGTTCGGTTGGCTCGTGTCACCATCATGTTGACAGTCGCCATATTCAACAGGGCCGGAGCAATAGAGTAGTCGTCGAGGTTAGGATATTCGATGATGGCAATCTCTTCTGGTAAGATATCAGGACAGAGGTCCTTGATGTCTTTAGCCAAGATAAATTTGCTGTCTTCTGCCAGGAAGTCTTCGTCATAGGTCAGACGGCGTACCTGTAAACCAATGGATATCCAGTAGTTTTCCAGTTCCTGGGCAATATAGCTCTTGCCGTTGCCTGAATCAGTAGAGAGCAGGTTGAGTACATTTTGCTGACCTTCCTTGAAGTGGGGCAACAGAGCTTTGCTGAGTTGTTTCATCGCCATGTCTGCAATGGTCTTGTTGAAACGGCGATAGCGCAGATTGCTCTCCTTGGGGAAGCAGCCCATAACGGGTATCTGGGTGATGCGCTCAGAACGCATACGGTCGCGCAGTGTGCGGTCGAGCATCTCAATAACCAGGAAGTAGAGCGTCGTCAGCATGAAGGTCAGCATGAAGGCACCCAATAGAATCATCAGACGGTTGGTAGGCTGTGCGTTCAGCGGGAACATCGGTGGATTGAGCACGCGCAGTGTGGCGGTAGACATCTGAAGATTGCGCTGACGCATGCGGGCTGCATTCAGTGAGCGCAACATCTCCATATAGTTACCTTCTATAAATCCGATATGACGTGCCTTACGGTCGAGTGTAGCACCGATAGGTGCAAAGAACAGATACTGACGATCCAACTCGTTCTTCATAATATCAGTAGCTGTCATCTCGGCCTTGGTCTTCTCCAATAGCAGCAGTTGTTCGAGCCAGCGTCCCAACATGTCCTGAGCCTTGACACCTGTCTCAGTGCTGAAAGTTGAGGCTTCAATATCACGCGTTAACTGGTTGACACGTCCTGTAGCCCGCTGGAGGTCACGTTGTGCTTTGGCCAGTTCTTCCTGTGACTCATTGTTGTTGCCGCCACCCTCACTGCTCATCAGACGCAGATTGGAGATACGCGACTGAATACGTGAGATGTCACGAACCTGATTGGTGAACTCCTTGTTGGAACGGATGACTTGTGCACGATTACCTAACTGACGCTCCAAATAGTCGAGCAGTGCCTTGGCAGTGGTGTAGTTCAACAACTGGTCGTTGCGGAAGTTTTGCTGCTGAGCCTCAAGAGATGCTACCTGCTTGGTCTGCTCACCGTAGTTGATGATACGCTTGGAGACATTGTAACGGATAAGGTCATCCTCAGCACTTGTCAAAATCTTGTAGAGACGTGCAACCTCGCGCTCGAAGAACTTGATGACATTGTTGGTCTCACCATATCGCAGCTGCTGATATTGGCGGGCAAAGACATCGTTTAGAATATCAAGCGTGTTGTATGCGATACCTGCATCGTTGGCTGAGTAGCCAATATCGATAATATCACTTTTCTGAAGCTGCAAGACTTTCAGACGACTAGTGATGCTATTGATTCCAAAATATGGATGGTAATTGAGGAGTCCAAAAAGGTAATTGTCCTGTGAGGGCTTCTCGTAAGCTTTCAAGTTGGCAAAGGTTTGTGCCTCACTGTTGTGATTGATGAGTGCCTTCACGTCAGCAGGAACAGTGGCGCTCAGTTGACGGAAATGTTCTGCAGAGATGTAGTTGTTATCCTTGTTGGGATTGCCATACATCATACAGCGGGCAAACAGACGGAGTGCAACCTCATGGATGGTGTTGTCGGTTTGAATAATCAGTATAAGGTTTGTGATGTTGGTCTGTGAGTTACCACCAGCTGTGCCTGTACCACCTTCAATATTATAGCCCGTAATCATACCCGTGTAAATCGTGGTATTGGTGTCATAGATGCGCTGCATATTGCGAGTCATAAACCACGCAATAATGAGAGATATCATCGGCATGATGACTAAATACCAACGTATCTTGTATAGAAAACGGACGAAATATCTGAATAAATCCATATTGAAAGCTTGTTAGAGATTCTTTTGATTATTTGCCATTCGATTTACGTATCATCCTCTTCTCGGCTTGTTCCATCTTGCGATAGCGCTTGTCCTCCTCAGCAGCAGCCTTCTTGATACTTTTGGCCACCTCACGGTTTTGCTTCCTGATGGCCTTCTCAGACAACTGCTCGTCGTCAAGGGTGATATCTGTTGTAGTATTGGTCAGAATGGGTGTATGCGACAATAACTCCAGCGTAATAATATCAGTGGTGATGGTGGTTTGCAAACTCTGATACTGGCTTACAACGCTCACCTCATTCAACTTGGTACCGGCAAAAGCCTCAATAGACATGTTGCCCTGATGGAAGTCTTCCTGATTCAGCGCACCAGCACCCTGATAGATGGCAGCACCCTCACTGACAGTCTTCAATGTTACCAGATTATTGGTAATCTTGATATACAGCGAGGCAATGTTGCGCTTTAACTCATCAAAAGCGATATCTTTCTGGATACGTGCCTTATCTACCTCCAATTTCTTACGCTTCACCGATGCGCCTAAGTCAAGGATGTCTTCCAAAGGCACACTGACGTTCACGCCCACATTCCAATAGCTCTGTTCGCTTCCCTGGAACTGGTATATAGTGGTGTAACTTTGTGTCGTACTGTTGTTACCCCACATATCAGTTTTGCCATAGCTGTAGCTGGCATGGCCATGGACATAAGAGAAAATATGGCGTTTCTGCTTGGCTACCTCAGCCTGTGCTATCTCTTGTGCCTTGTTGAGTGACAGAATCTGTGGATTCTGCTTGGCATTCTCATAGAGAACTGCTAAAGGCGGAAGATGGAAGGTTGAGAAGTTAATGGTGTTATTTTCACTGGAATCAAAGAAACCAGCGCTGATACCACTATTATGATATTGTGCATGACAAACAGAAGCCATTGCAGCAAGTGCCGTCGTGAAGAGGAATTGTCTGAACGCATTCATAGGCGATGTGGGATAATTAGGGAGTTACACATTTCCTTTCTGCTTAAAAACTCTGAAGGTTTTGAGGATAATCTTCATGTCAAGCAGGAAACTATACGTCTGACCATAAGTGATATCGAGTTGCTTGCGCTCTTCAGCCGACATCGCGCCGCCGCGACCACGCTCCTCAACCTGCCACAGTCCTGTCAGGCCAGCAGGAGCCATGAAGCGGTCTATGCTGGAGTCTGCAGTCAGTTTCTCAGCCTCATAGAGGGGGAGAGGACGGTTGCCCACTATTGACATATCACCTTTCAGGATATTGAATAGTTGCGGTAGTTCGTCGATGCTGAATTTACGAATGAATTTGCCCACCTTTGTTATGCGTGGGTCGTCTTCAATCTTGATAAACGCATTGTTGATGTCTTCTTCCTTCTGCTTGTTGAAATCACTCTCGGCCACTACGAAATCGTCGCCTACCAGCATGATCTCCTCATCGCCAATCATCATGTCCGACTCCATGCCACCACTCAGCATTGCCAACTCTGCCTGGTCGCCCAATGGGGCGGTGATGGTGTTCTTCGGCTCCTCACGCTCGGTATATTGATTGTGGTCCTTGCTGAGTTCTTTCAGTTGATGCTCAGCATCCACATACATACTGCGGAATTTTAGGAAGTCGAAAATCGTATAGTTGGTGCCCACACGCTTGGACTTGAACAATATGGGACCCTCACTCTCCAATTTGATGGCAATTGCAGTAATGAGGAAGATAGGCGAGAGGAAAATAATGGCAAGTGCTGAGAATACAATATCGAACATGCGCTTCCAGAAAGGAATCTTGAATTTCAGCATGCCATAGTGGGGCTTTTGGTCAGAGAATAGCACATTCTCGCGCTCGGAGATAAAAACAATCTTCTTGTTAATCTCCGTCACGGAAGCTTCTTGGTGAATAGTGTCGTTAATGCCACACTTGATATAGCTATCACGCTCTTCATCGTTCATCGTGTCGGTCATCAGCACGATATATACGTTGCGGCATTTCTTGCGAAGATAGGTGATGGCCGTGATGTCCTCACTGCGTACATTGCGTTCATAGAACACTAGGAAGTGTTCGTTTGAGACGTGCGGTGTGCAGATCTGCGCAGCCTCCTTATAGGCATTAGTCATTCTGACCAACTGCCCAGGAATGTATTTAAGACGTTCTTGGGTCTTTGGGTTATTACCTAAGTAAACAACACCTATCATATATTATATAATATGTGGGGTTCTTTTAATTGGGAAGAATCTTCTTGACGCGAATCTTCAGCTCCATGGGGTTGAAGGGCTTGACGATGTAGTCAACAGCACCAATCTCCAAGAGGCGGATGCGCTCGCTGGTAGAGTCTTCGCTGGAAAGCATGATAACGGGAATGTGGCGGAACAATTCGTTCTGCTTAATCCACTCCAGGAAGTCGTCACCACGCATGCCAGGCATACGGATATCAGAAATGATCAAATCAGGCGTATTGCCTGCCTGAAGCCATTTTACACCTTGCAAACCATCGGGTAACCACTGTACGTCGTAGTCGCTCATCAGATAGATGGAGAGTACCTTTGCGATGGTCTCTTTGTCATCAAGTATCAGTATTTTCTTTTTCATAAATCAAACAAACCTTAGCTAAATGTTGTTTTTCTAATTTGCAAAGGTAAAAAAAAAAAATTAATTGTAGTCAAATAAAAATAAAAAAATATCGAAAAAATATAAAAAAGTTGGTTTTTATAAAAATAATAGGGAAATTTGTGGTGTAAAATGAATTTCTATAATAGAAAAACATAAATATTTATTATCAATTATGGCAAATCGTTTATTATTAGGCTTTGATGTCGGCAGCTCGTCTGTCAAGGCATCTCTTGTAAATGCAGACAGTGGAAAATGTGTAGCTTCAGCCTTTTTCCCCGAGAAGGAAGCACCCATCATGGCTGTCAAGGCTGGTTGGGCTGAGCAGGACCCTCAAATGTGGTGGGACAATGCTAAGTTGGCTCTGAAGAAGATTATGGCAGAAGCCGGTGCTACGGCTGATGATGTCAAGGCCATCGGTATCTCTTACCAGATGCACGGTCTAGTGTGTGTCGACAAGAATCTCAAGGCTCTCCGCCCTGCTATTATCTGGTGTGATTCTCGTGCAGTTCCCTATGGCGAGAAGGCCTTCAATGAGCTGGGAGCTGACCAGTGCCTGAGTCATCTGCTCAATTCTCCTGGTAATTTTACCGCTGCCAAGCTGGCATGGGTTAAGGAAAACGAGCCTGAGACTTACGAAAAGATCTATAAGATTATGCTGCCTGGCGATTACATCGCTATGCGTCTGTCTGGTGTAGCCAATACGACAGTCAGTGGCTTGTCAGAAGGTATGTTCTGGGACTTCAAGAATGGTCAGGTGGCTGACTTCCTGATGAAGTACTATGGTTTCGACAGCTCTCTGATTGCTGACATCGTGCCTACGTTCAGCGTACAGAGTGAGGTGAGCGCTGAAGCTGCAGCAGAACTGGGTCTGAAGGCCGGTACTCCTATTACCTATCGTGGTGGTGACCAGCCCAATAACGCTTTGTCACTCAACGTGATGAATCCTGGTGAGATTGCCGCTACTGGTGGAACATCAGGCGTTGTATATGGTGTGCTTGGTGATGTCAACTACGATCCCAAGAGCCGTGTGAACACCTTTGCACATGTGAACCATACAGCTGAGCAGACCCGTTTGGGTGTGCTGTTGTGTATCAATGGTACGGGTATCCTGAATGCATGGACACATCGTAATATCACACCAGAGGTGGGCTATGCCCAGATGAACGACCTTGCTGCTACTGTGCCCATTGGCAGTGAGGGCGTGACGATTATACCATTTGGTAATGGTGCTGAGCGTGTACTGCAGAACAAGGAGATCGGATGTTCCATCAATGGTCTGAATTTCAATAAGCATAATCAGGCTCACTTGGTTCGTGCTGCCCAGGAGGGTATCGTCTTCTCATTCTGCTATGGTATGGAAATCATGCAGCAGATGGGTATGGATATCCAGAAGATTCATGCTGGCAAGGCCAATATGTTCTTGAGCCCGCTGTTCCGCGATACATTGGCAGGTGTCAGTGGCGCTACCATTGAACTTTACGATACGGATGGCTCTGTAGGTGCTGCAAAGGGTGCCGGTATTGGTGCTGGCATCTATAAGGACAATAACGAGGCATTCGCTACCTTGGATAAGCTACAGGTTATCGAACCCGATGCTGTCCGTCGTGACGAGTATCTGGCTGCTTATGCCCGTTGGAAGGCTGTACTGGAGTCGAAGATCTAATGTCAGCGAAATGATAAAATGAAACGGCACTGCCATTTGGCAATGCCGTTTTTCTTTTTCTATCGGATAAAGAGTAGTTCGCGGTATTTAGGTAATGTCCAAAGGCCGTCTTCTACTATCAACTCTAATTTATCAATTTGTTTGCGGATAGCCTCCATGTGGGGACATACCGTATCATGGTAGGCGATGGCACGTTGGTGAATATCCTCAATGCGGTTAGCCACACGACGTGCCTCCGTCAGGTCTTCTACCAACTGCTCTATCTTCTCCGTGCGCTCGGCAATCTCTTCGATGAGCTTCATGTTGCGGATTGACAGACGTTCGGCACGTTCCTGTGAGAAGACGTCCTTCATGCCCTGGACATTCTTGATGAGCTTGCTTTGATAGTGGGTAGCCACAGGAATGATATGGTTCATAGCGAGATCGCCCAGTACGCGGGCCTCAATCTGAACGGTCTTCACATAGGTTTCCCATTTTACCTCGTTACGGGCTTCCAGTTCCTTCTTATTCATCACTTTGGTGCTCTCAAACATCTTGATGCTGCTCTCGTCGAGGTAGTGCTCAAAGATAACGGGGCATGACTTCTCTACATCGAGTCCGCGCTTGGCTGCCTCCTTGACCCATTCCTCTGAGTAACCGTTGCCGTCGAAGCGGATGGGCTTGCAGGTCTTTACGTCGTCTTTCAGTACTTCCAAAATGGCTTGTATCTTGTCAGTCCCCTTTGCAATCTTGGCATCCACGCGCAGTTTAAAGCTATTGAGGGCTTCGGCCATAGCAGCATTTAGGGCTATCATCGCTGAGGCGCAGTTGACACTCGAACCAGGGGCACGGAATTCGAAACGGTTACCAGTGAAAGCGAAAGGTGAGGTGCGGTTACGGTCGGTATTGTCGACGATAAGGTCAGGAATCTGTGGGATATCAATCTCCATGTTTTTCTTGCCTTTTACTTCTGACTTCTCACCCTTTTCAATCTTGTCGAGCAGTTCCGTAAGCTGAGTACCCAGGAAGCTTGAGATAATGGCGGGAGGCGCTTCGTTGCCACCAAGACGATGAGCGTTGGTAGCACTCATGATAGAGGCTTTCAGTAATCCGTTGTGCTTATAGACAGCCATTAGTGTCTCTACAATGAAGGTCACGAAACGCAGGTTGTCCTCGGGAGTCTTACCGGGGGCGTGAAGCAGTTCACCATTATCAGCGCTCAACGACCAGTTGTTGTGTTTACCTGAACCGTTGATGCCGTCGAAGGGTTTTTCATGGAGCAGTACGCGGAATCCATGTTTGCGAGCCACTTTCTTCATCAGCGACATCAGTAGCATGTTGTGGTCGACAGCCAGATTGCACTCTTCAAAGATAGGTGCCAGTTCAAACTGGTTGGGAGCAACCTCATTGTGACGTGTCTTGCATGGAATTGCAAGCTCCAGAGCTTGTATCTCGAGGTCTTTCATGAAGGCCACTACGCGGTCGGGAATAGTGCCGAAGTAGTGGTCATCCATCTGCTGGTTCTTAGCTGATTCGTGACCCATCAGCGTGCGACCAGTCATCAGAAGATCAGGACGGGCGGAGTAGAGCCCCTCGTCAACGAGGAAATACTCTTGTTCCCAACCCAGATTAACCTGTACCTTTGTTACGTCATCGTAGAAGTACTGGCAAACATCCGTAGCAGCCTTGCCCACGGCGTGCAGAGCGCGGAGTAGGGGGGCTTTGTAGTCGAGTGCTTCGCCTGTATATGCGATGAATATGGTGGGGATACAAAGCGTATCGTCGATAATGAAAACTGGCGATGTGGGATCCCAGGCCGAATAGCCACGGGCCTCGAAGGTGTTTCTGATTCCGCCATTGGGGAATGAGGATGCGTCGGGCTCCTGCTGGACAAGCAACTTTCCACTGAACTTCTCTATCATACCACCCTTGCCATCATGCTCTACGAAAGCGTCGTGCTTCTCTGCAGTTCCTTCGGTCAGCGGCTGGAACCAGTGGGTATAGTGTGTTACACCCATTTCCAGTGCCCATTTCTTCATACCGTCGGCCACTGCATCGGCAATAGAACGGTCCAGCGAAGCACCGTTGTCAATTACGTCAATCATTTTATCGTAGACGCTCTTTGGCAAATAGCGGTACATCTTCTCCTTGTTGAAGACGTATTTGCCAAAGTATTCAGAGGGACGCTCCGCGGGGGCCTTGACATCGAGCGCATGCTTCTTGAAGGCCTCTTCTACTACACGAAATCTTAAGTTATCTGCCATAGTTTATGTGAATTTGGCCGCAAAATTACTACATTTTTTGCATAATAGCGAAGATAAATCGTGTTTTTTGTCTTTCTCAGTCGATAAAACGTTTAAGGATGTCGTCATAAGCCTCAATGCGACGGTCGCGGAGGAAGGGCCACCAGCGACGCACCTGTTCAGAGCGTTGCAGGTCGACGTCGACAATGCGGGAAATCTCTTCGATGATAGGAGCCTCGTATAGCAGTTCACCTTGTGGACCTGCTACGAAACTGGTTCCCCAGAAGGGGATGCCGTCTTCCTCACCACAACGGTTCACCGTCACGACGGGCAATCCGTTTGCTACGGCATGACCACGTTGTACGGTCTGCCAAGCCATTCGCTGACGTTCTTGTTCCTGTGGTGTATCATTGGGATCATAACCGATGGCAGTGGGGTAGATGAGCAACTGCGCACCTTGCAAGGCCATCAATCGGGCAGCCTCTGGATACCATTGGTCCCAGCATACGAGTACACCCAGACGACCTACTGAGGTGTCAATGGGCTTGAAGCCCAGATCACCTGGTGTGAAATAGAACTTCTCGTAATAACCAGGATCATCGGGAATGTGCATCTTTCGATAGGTACCTGCAATAGTGCCGTCGCTTTCCAATACTACTGCTGTATTGTGGTAGAGTCCTGTAGCGCGACGCTCGAAGAGGGAAATGACGATAACTACGCCAAGTTCCTTAGCCAAGTTCCCGAAAATCTGCGTTGATGGGCCAGGAATAGGCTCAGCAAGATCAAAGAGGTCCACTTGTTCCTCCTTGCAGAAATACAGGGTGTTATGCAGCTCCTGCAATACGATAAGTTCTGCGCCATGTTTGGCGAGCTGACGAATTTTGGTGACCAGCCGCAGAACATTGTCCTTTACGTCGGCTGTGTTGTGTTGTTGAATGATACCTATTTTCATAATGACTTTACAGATAGTATTGCATTGTACAACAATGTAGTGACCCATGTTGACGGATGACGGCACAGCAGTCGATGCCTACAATCTCCCTGTCTGGGAAGGCTTGCTGGATGATTTGCATCGCCTTTGCATCAAGGTCGGGTTGACGATAGGTGGGCACCAGTACGGCCCCATTGATGACCAGATAGTTGGCGTAAGTAGCAGGCAGACGGTCGCCATCGTCGTAGATAGGACGGGGTAGAGGCAGTTTGAGAAGACGATAGGGCTTGCCTTCCAAGGTGCGTAGTGTCTGCAGTTCTTGTTCCATAAGGGCGAGGTCTGGATGGTCGTCATCGCCACTAGTATATAATAAGGTGTCGTCTGGACAGATGCGCACCAGTGTGTCGATGTGCCCGTCGGTATCGTCGCCTAGGAGGCTGCCATGCTGTAGCCATATGATGCGTTCTGCACCCAGCCATTGTTTCAGGCGCTCCTCTATCTCTGTTTTTGTCAATGGCTGGTTGCGATGGGGAGCCATCAAACAGCATTCGGTGGTAAATATCGTCCCTTTGCCGTCGCTTTCGATACTGCCACCTTCGAGCACGAAGTCGAGATGGTCTTCGTAGATGCCTTTTACCAGACCACGGCTGTAGAGATGGTAGTTTATCTGATTGTCAAGGGTCGCCTCAAACTTCTTGCCCCAACCATTGAAACAAAAGTCAAGGAGGAGTATGGAGTGTGAAGTGGGGAGTGAGGTTTCTTCTACGGAAATAAACCCATGATCCCTGGCCCACGTGTCGTTGTGTGGGATGTCGTCAACGATAATCAGCGGCTCTCGCTTACTGATTTCGTGGGCCATCTCTTCGTAAACAGCGGTGATTTCAGGTAGGATAGGGGCCCAGTCGGTATCCTTGTGCGGCCAAGTCAGCTGCACGGCGCTTTGGGGCTCCCATTCGGCCTGCATGCGACGATTTTTCTGTTTCATGACTGCAAAAGTACAAAAATATATTTGTATAATTCGTGTAATTCGTAGTTTTTTTATAATTTTGCCGTCGATTATGATGTTAGAGTTACATAGTGTGACGATAGGACAGACCATCCGTGACTTTTCGATGACGTTGATGGATGGAAAGATAGCTTGGCTGACTGGTGATGCTGGTTGCGGTAAGACCACGCTGTTACGCGCTATTATTGGTCTGATTCCTATTGATGGTGGTCATATCAGCATTGATGGTGAACTGCTGACACCATTGTCGGCCCCATATTTTAGAAGGCAGATGGCTTATGTGCCCCAATATCTGTCTGTGCCTGACGGTTACAACGAGGATCCTACCGACTACGTTAAACTTGTGGAAAGAGCCGTGAATGCCGGTAAGCAGCTGCTGATTATCGATGAACCGCATGAAACACTCGACGAAGAACGGCGTAGGCAGGTTGACGCAATGCTGGCCGAAGCTCTTCAGCGTGGATGTACTATACTGGCTGTTGGTAATGGTATGAACGAAAATACAATCAGGCTATGATGACCCTTTATATTATAATCTTGGTGGCTGTATTGGCATGGCAAGGGTATTATGCCTGGCTGCGCGGTTCGAAGACCTATCGTCAGGACCGACAGCAGCATGACTCACTCAGAGAGTATCTTTTGGGGAATGGCGCTACAAAATGGCAGTCGCTTTGGCCGTTCTGGCGCCACACTCTGCAACGTGCTTTTCGTCCGATGCTGAAGAAATGGCAGCTGTGGCTGGTCTTACTGGTCTTAGGGGGCATTGTGGTATTGATTGGCTGACCATCTATCCTTGACTAGGGATAAAAAACGAAGATCATTTCAAAAAAAATTGGCAACTCTTATGGGCAGTTGCTATTTTTTTTGTAATTTTGCAGCCCATAAAGGTATTATACACACAAAAGGTAAAAACATTATGGGTGGCTTTTTTGGCACAATCTCCACAACAGACTGCGTAAACGACTTGTTTTACGGCACCGATTACAACTCTCATTTAGGAACAAAACGCGCTGGTTTGGTGACGTTCGATGAAGAAAGCGGCTTTCACCGTAGCATCCACTCACTTGAGCGCCAGTATTTCCGTTCGCGTTTCGAAGACGAGCTCGATCAGTTCAAGGGACACCAGGGTGTAGGTGTTATCAGCGATACCGACCCACAACCCATTATCGTTAACTCCCACTTAGGACGTTATGCGGTAGTTACGGTGGCCAAAATCAATAACCTTAGAGAGATAGCTGAAGAATTGTTGTCGGCACGCATGCATTTTAGTGAGATGTCTGCCAATAATATCAACCAGACCGAGTTGGTTGCCCTGCTCATCAATATGGGAAACTCGTTTGTGGAGGGCATCAATAAGGTATATCAGAAGATTGATGGATCGTGCTCGATGCTTGTTCTGACAGAAGATGGCATCATCGCTGCACGCGATTTCCTGGGACGCACGCCAATTGTTATTGGACAGAAAGAATCGCACCAATTGTCACCCATCGGTACTGATTATTGTGTAAAAGCTTATGCCGTATCAAGCGAGACGACCAGTTTCCCCAACCTTGACTATAAAGTGTTGCGCGATGTTGGTCCTGGCGAAATAATACGTCTTCGCGCATCAGGCATTGAGGTGTTGCAGAAACCGCTGACACGCTGCCAGATTTGCTCTTTCCTATGGGTATATTACGGTTTCCCCGCCAGCGACTATCAGGGCATCAATACAGAATATGTTCGCGAGAAGAATGGCCGTCTGTTGGGTGAGAAAGATGAAACCGAGGCTGATTTGGTGTGTGGTATCCCTGATTCAGGTGTCGGTATGGCACTGGGCTACTCGGAAGGCAAGAAGATACCCTATAAGCGTGCAGTCTTGAAATATACACCTACATGGCCGCGCTCGTTCACTCCTGGCAATCAGAACCGTCGTGATCTGGTTGCTAAGATGAAACTGATTCCCAATCCGGCTTTGCTGAAAGACCAGCGCATCGTGTTCTGCGACGATAGTATCGTGCGCGGTACCCAATTGCGCGATAATGTGCGCACCTTCTTCGAATATGGTGCCAAAGAGGTGCATGTGCGCATATCCTGTCCGCCACTGGTTTATGGCTGTCCGTTTATCGGATTCACCAGCAGTAAGAGTGATCTCGAACTCATCTCAAGACGCATTATACGTGATTTTGAGGGCGATGATAAGAAGAATCTGGCAGAATATTCTAAAACAGGTACGCCTGCCTATGAGCGCATGGTCAAGGAAATTGCCCGTCGACTGGGTCTGACCTCTTTGAAATTCGCTACTCTTGAAGATCTCATAGAGTCGATAGGACTTCCCAAAGATCAGGTTTGTACGCACTGCTTCGATGGTTCAAGCTATTGCCATGAGAAGGATAATGAGAAGTGGTTTACATAAAATGTAGGAATTTGAAAATTAAAAAATGTAAAAATAGTAAGGCGGATTCTTGTAGTTCGCCTTTTTTTTGTAACTTTGCAAGCTCAAAATAATACGTAGAAGCGTGAAAATCAAGCAAGTGCTGAACGCCCTTGAACAATTCGCGCCTCTGCCCTTACAGGAAAGTTGGGATAATGCTGGCCTGCAATTGGGACTGACAGAGGCGGAAGTTTCAGGGGCATTATTGTGTCTGGACGTCAACGAAGCCATCGTTGATGAGGCTATCCGTCGTGACTGTAACCTCATTATCAGCCACCATCCGTTGTTGTTTCATGGATTGAAGCAAATCAGCGATGGCGACTATGTGCAGCGTGTGGTTATCCGCGCCCTGAAGCACGATATCGCTATCATCTCGATGCATACCAATATGGATAATGCGAAAGATGGTGTTAACTGGAAAATCGCAGAGAAACTCGGTTTGCAGAACTGCAGTTTCTTTGCCCAGAAAAACGTTGGTGACCATGAAGGAGGTAGTGGTGTTGTAGGACTGATGCCTTTGCCAATGGCAGCCCATGATTTCATCCAGTTGCTGAAGGAGCGCTTTCAGGTAGCTTGCGTTCAGTGTAACGAGTTGCTGACACGTCCAATCAGCAAGGTGGCTATCTGTGGCGGTGCTGGTGATTTTCTGCTTAATGATGCTTTAAGCCTTGGTGCAGATGCATTTATCACGGGCGAGATGCACTATCACCAGTATTTTGGCTATGAGCAACGCATTCAAATATGCGTGATTGGCCACTATCAGAGTGAGCAGTATACTGCTGAGGTATTTCGCGATATCATCCAGCGCGAATGTCCTGATGTCAAGGTTTGTATTGCAGAGACAAATACGAATCCTATTATTTATGTATAATTGAAATTCAAAATAATAATCAACAAGTAAAATTATGGCAAAGAAAGATCCTACAGACCTGTCAGTAGAGGAGCGCCTGAAAACGCTCTATCAGTTGCAGACTACGCTCTCAAGCATTGATGAGAAGCGTGCACTTAGAGGTGAGCTGCCTCTGGAAGTAGAAGACCTGGAAGATGAAATCGAAGGTCTTACCACACGTGTTGAGAAAATCCAGGCCGACATTGACGAGTATCAGCGTGCTGTGTCTCAGAAGAAAGGTGAAATCGAGACCGCTAAGGCCAGCGTGGAGCGCTATAAGGCACAGCTGAATGATGTGAAGAACAATCGTGAGTACGATACCCTCTCTAAGGAAATAGAGTTCCAATCACTCGAAATCGAGCTCTGCAACAAGAAAATCAAAGAAGCCAACTTCAAGATTGAAGAGAAAAAGGCTGAACTTGAGCAGAACCAGACGCTTATAGATGATCGTCGCCAGGCCCTTGAAATGAAGAAGACTGAGCTTGACGAAATCATGGAAGAAACACGTGCTGAAGAGGAGAAACTCCGCCTGAAGGTGAAGGAACTCGAGGTGAAGATTGAGCCCCGTTTGTTGACCTCCTTCAAGCGTATTCGTAAGAATGCCCGCAATGGTCTGGGTATCGTTTACGTACAGCGTGATGCCTGTGGCGGTTGCTTCAATAAGATTCCACCCCAGCGCCAGCTCGATATCAAGATGCATAAGAAGGTGATAGTATGTGAATACTGCGGTCGTATCCTCATCGATCCTGAACTGGCTGGTGTCAAGATTGCACCGACAGGCGTTGAAGAGAAGAAGACACGTAAGCGCTCTATCCGCAAGACTATCAAGAAGGCAGAGGATACTGTTGATATCCCTGAGGAAGAGGCTTAAAGCTTATCGTAGTCAGGAATCTCCTGCAGGAAGTGAAACGTTTGTGCTTCGTAGTCCATACGACAACAGTAGTGCTGTAGTCCGTTGCTAACAACGAGATAGTCTACGTGGAGTAGGAGATTATAAGCAGAAATCTGATGAAACACCCGCTGTGTCAACGACACGGTGGGTGCTTTGTATTCTATAATCATCAACGGACTGCCCTCCTTATTATATACGATAGAGTCGCAGCGTAACTTCTTTTCGCCACATGCTAATGCCACCTCGTTGCCGACAAGCCCCTTGGGATAGCCTTTGCCTTCAACAAGCCAGTGGACAAAGTGCTGGCGCACCCATTCTTCGGGAGTCAGCGCGACATACCGTTTGCGCAGGAAATCGAAAATCTCAGGCTTTTCTTTTGTGCCTCGCACTTTAACGTCAAATGGGGGAAGATGAAGTTCATTCATGTTGCAAAGGTACTATTTTTTTTATTCTTTTATTCTTTTATTCCTTTTTTTTTCGTAATTTTGCAGCATGGCTCAAGCAACAGCGACTTTTGAAAGCATCATGAGCGAGCTGAAAACTCGCCAATTTCGCCCTCTGTATTATCTGATGGGCGATGAGTCGTATTATATCGATAAGATTAGTGATTGGATTGCTGACAATGTGCTACAGCCAGAGGAACGTGATTTCAACCAAACTATTTTGTTTGGCTCTGATGTGAATGCTGCACAGATTGTGGATGCAGCAAAGCGTTATCCCATGATGGCAGAACGACAGGTCGTCATTGTGAAAGAGGCCCAGCTTATCAAGAATACGGAGGCTTTGGAGAAGTATTTTAAGTCGCCAATGCCATCTACGGTGCTTGTAATGTGCCATAAAAACGGATCGGTAGATGGGCGTAAACAAGGCTATGTGAAGGCCATCAGAGAGGCTGGCGTGCTCTTTGAGAGCAAAAAATTGAAGGAAAAAGAGCTGCCAGGCTTTATTCAGAGCTATTTGAAAGCTCGTGAAGCGAGTATAGACGCTAAATCTACACAGATGATAGCTGATGCTATCGGAACGGATTTGAGCCGTTTGACGGGTGAGATGGATAAACTGTTGCTCGCTTTGCCAGAAAATAATAGGAGAGTGACTCCAGAAGTGGTAGAGGAGCAAATCGGAGTGAGCAAAGACTATAATCCCTTCGAGTTGCGCGATGCTATTGTTAACCGAAATATCCTGAAAGCAAACCAGATAATCAAATACTTTGACGAAAATCCAAAGGCTGGGGGACTCTACGCGCTTCTCCCATTGGTCTTTAATTACTTCCAAAACCTGATGGTGGCTTATTATTGCCCCCAAAAAAACAATCCGGATGCTTTGGCTCAATGGTTGGATATGAAAAATTCCTGGTATGTCAAAGACTACCTGACGGGTATGCAAAATTACACCGGAATGAAAGTGATGCAAATCATATCCAAAATAAGAGAAATTGATGCCAAAAGTAAGGGTTTGGATAACCCAAATACACCCTCTGGAGAGCTCATGAGGGAGTTAATTTTCTTTATATTTCATTGATTTTACCCATCATTTTTTCTAGAATCATTTTTTTCTCGTACATAAATTTTTGGGCTTAAAGCCCTATCTACACTGGCGTTTCGCCCAAAAATAACGCCTCATATTTCGCGTATTTTCGTTTGATTGACCATTCGTTCAGAGATTCGCTGAAAATCCGAAAAAAGGGTCTTCTTGCTCACCTTAAATTTGGGTTTAAGTAATTTTAGCATTCTATTTACTGAATTCGAGAGTCTAAATGTTTTAGAATATTTAATCAACTTTATAATTTGTACCCTTAAATTTAGATAATTATAGCGGCATCAAATACAATTAATTTGTGTTTATAAACACGAAATCTACATATTAGAATTATGTATTGATAGAAATACAAGACGTTTTATTTATATATAAGTAGCTGAAAACCAAATATTTATATTGTTTTGTTTATTCTTATATATAAATTATGGCACCATGATAGTACTCATACCTGCATAATATGTCTGTATTGAACGATTTGTGTGTAAGTAGCTTATTTATACCCAATTATTTACGTCAATTTGTTGTTTGTTTTACTTTAGGTAGCTTTTTAGCTAAATATTTAGCTTTGAATATCTAAAGCCTAAGATGTGTTATTTCTCCTTTTACATTTTAGAGTATTAAATCATAAATCAAAACTTTAAAGAATAAAATTTCTTTTAGATTTCTTGCACATGTCAGAAAAATGCTTTACCTTTGTAAAATCTAACAAAATCGGCATTTTTGCCCCTATTTTACGCTATGCAAATAAAAGATCGCATCAAACTCATCATGGAAGACCAGCATATGAGTCAACAGGTATTTGCTGATTTCCTTCAGCAATCCCCTGCTACCCTCTCTAGCATTTTTAATGGTCGTACTCGTCCGACACTAAATATCGTCGAATCTATCAAAACGAAAATTCCTGACATCAATACTGAGTGGCTACTCTGGGGTACTGGAGAGATGTATAATTCCCACCCTGCTACCCAAGAAATGGACTCTGATGGACTTGCTGGAGAATCTCAAGAATCGATGATCAATTTTGATCAACCCAATCTTTTTTCTGCTCCAATGAATGGGTCACATGCTGCTTTTCCACAAGGTGTAAAAAGTACACGCCCTGAGATCGTTCGCGAAGAAATGAAAATAGTTGACAAAGAGCCTCGTAAGGTCACTGAAATTCGTGTTTATTATGATGATCAGACCTACGAGACCTTTGTACCTGCCAAGAAATAGATTTTCCTTTTTTAAACTTTATACTAATGAAAATGAGGGCGTCATCACTATGGATGCGCCCTCATTTATGATTCTGTATGTATGAATCTTCTTAGAGAATGGTCTTCACGGCCTCGAGCATACCCTTTTCTTGGATGATATCGAGGAACAGCTTGACCATATTGTTCAAACCTGCAATCTTGTTCAGGTTTTCACCCCAAATAAATTCAGCTCCAAGAACGCCGTCAGCCACCTTCTGGGTATCTCCAGTTGCCCACAATTCTTTCAGCAGATCCATAATCTTCTGATCGTCGTTGGGAATGATCTCTACGCCGTCAGCACGCTTGCCACCCTTGTAGTAAGTGATGATGGCAGCCAGACCAAAGACGAGACCCTTAGGCAGCTCTCCCTTGCGCTCCAAATAAGTCTTCACGCCGGGCAGGTCGCGAGCCTGGAATTTGGGGAATGAGTTGAGCATGATGCTCGTTACCTGATGGTCTACAAACGGGTTGTCGAAGCGCTCCAGCACGTCGCCGGCAAACTTCTCCAACTCCTCCATAGGCAGGTCGAGAGTCTGCATCAGCTCGTCGAACTGTACCTTGTGGATGTACTTGGAAATCACCTCGTGGTTGCAGGCATCACGCACGATGTTGACACCACTCAGGAAGGCAACGGGGCTCAGTACGGTGTGCGGGCCATTCAGCAGGGTCACCTTACGCTTGTGGTAGGGCTCCTCTGAGGGAACGAACAGTACGTGCAGACCAGCCTTGTCAGCGGGGAACTCCTGGGCAATCTCCTTCGGAGCCTCAATCACCCACAGGTGGAAGGTCTCGGCCTGTACAACGAGGTTGTCGCGATAGCCCACCTTCTCCTGAATCTCGGCAATCTCCTTGCGGGGGAAGCCAGGAACGATACGGTCTACGAGGGTAGCGTAAACGCCGCAGCACTCGTCGAACCACTTCTTGAAGTCTGCGGGCAACTGCCACAGCTCGATGTACTTATTGATGCAATCCTTCAACACGTGGCCATTCAGGAAAATCAGCTCGCAGGGGAAGATGATCAGACCCTTCGTGGGATCGCCGTTAAAGGTCTGCCAGCGGCGATACAGCAGCTGTACCAGCTTGCCAGGATAAGAACTTGCAGGCTTGTCCTCCAGCTTACAAGCAGGGTCGAAGGCGATACCAGCCTCGGTGGTGTTTGAGATGACGAAGCGAATCTCGGGCTGGTCAGCCAGCGCCATGAAGGCATCGTTCTGAGAGTAGGGGTTCAGTGCACGGCTGATGACGTCGATGCGCTCAAGGGTATTCACGGGCTTACCGTTCTCACGACCCTGCAGATTGACGTGATACAGGCAGTCCTGACCGTTGAGCCATTCTGCCATACCTTTGTCGATGGGCTGTACGACGACAACACTACCATTGAAATTGGTCTTCTGGTCCATGTTCCAGATAATCCAATCAACGAATGCACGGAGGAAGTTTCCCTCACCAAACTGAATCACCTTTTCAGGCATCACGCTCTTCGGAGCGAAGTGTTTGTTTAACGGCTTTAACATAACGTATTTGCTTTTGTTTTTATTAGTTTGTTTTTCAGTGATGCAAAGATAGTGAATATTTTTCGAACTTGTATTCAATTTCACGTTATTTAAGACGTTAACGTTTGCGGACGTTCACTCACTGTCCATTATTAATATATAAGGGGTGTCATGTACCAGTTCCGAACTGCTTTGGGCGCTGGAGGGCCTGGTAAAGTGAAGAGTGAGGAATCAATGGCCGTGTCAATTACAATTACAGTAATTACAATTTAAAAAAAGGTAGTGACACCTTCCCTAATATATTCTATAACTAATTAATATATAGATAGTTATATATAATAAGAAGGGAATCTGATACCTCAAAAATAAAACTGTAATAACTGTAATTGTAATGGCAGGTCAGTAATAATTCATCTAAAAAGCAGAAAATCAATGAGATACGATATTTCAAAATCAACAACGCCTGTGATGCCGACACTCGGTAAGGGCACAGAATGCATCAAATTACTCCTCTAAAAGGCCTCAAAAGACATGTATGAACCCCTCGTTCCGATGTTTTTCCCCATCTTTTGCGCACATATCAGCGCTGCAAAATTTCAGTATTCTGACCTTAATTGGAAGGAAATGCACGCTTATTGAGCGATAACCCACTCTCATTGTCGAATAATGAAGGGTTATTAAGCATAAAAAGACAACAAGAGACCGCTCAGGATGATTCCTGAGCGGTCTCTTATTTCAAGATATTGGGGCGACCTATGCTTTTTTATTGTTGCATGAGGTAAGCCTTGAAGTCCTGGAAGTCTTTCGACATGGGGATGCTCTGCTTCTGACCCTTCATGAAGGCCTGCAGGCGGGCGGGAATCTCGATGTTGGTGCCGAGGATGGCGTCCACCTTCTCCTTGAACTTGGCAGGGTGGGCAGTCTCGCAGAAGATGCCGACCTCGCCGGGCTTCAGACCGTCCTTCAGGGCCTGATAACCGCAGGCTCCGTGGGGGTCGAGGACATAGCCCGTTTCCTTGTAGCACTGGCGCATGGTGTTGGCAATCTGCTCGTCGCTGTATGTGGCACCGCTGATGAGCGAACTGATGCGCTCGTGACTCTTGCCATAGAGGTCGTAGATGCGCGCAAAGTTTGAGGGGTCGCCTACATCCATGGCGTTGGCTAATGTCTGTATGCTGGCCTTAGGCTCATACTTACCAGTCTTCAGGTAGTTAAAGAAGACGTCGTTGGCATTGTTGGCAGCAATAAAACGCTTGATGGGCAATCCCATTTCATGTCCGAAGAGAGCCGCACAAATATTGCCAAAATTGCCGCTAGGAACACACATTACTAATTCCGAATTCTGAATTCCGAATTCCGTAATGCGTGCCACAGCATTAAAGTAGTAGAAGGCCTGAGGGAGGAAACGGGCCACGTTGATGCTGTTGGCAGAGGTCAGTTTCATGTGCTTGTTAAGTTCATCGTCCATAAAAGCCGACTTCACGAGTGCCTGACAGTCGTCGAAGACACCATCTACCTCGATAGCGGTGATATTCTTGCCCAGCGTAGTGAACTGGCACTCCTGAATGGGGCTGACCTTGCCCTTGGGGTAGAGCACATAGACGTGGATGCCCTCTACACCAAGGAAACCATTGGCTACAGCGCTACCGGTATCACCGGAGGTGGCCACGAGGACGTTGACGGTCTTGTTGCCTGCAGAATCGCCACGACGCAGGAAGTAGCCAAGCAGACGGGCCATAAAGCGCGCACCAACATCCTTGAAGGCAAGGGTGGGACCATGGAATAATTCAAGGCTGTAGATGTTGTCTTCGACCTTGACGATAGGGCAGTCGAACGAGAGCGTGTCATACACGATGTCTTGCAGGGCATCCTCGTCAACGTCATCTCCAAAGAAGTTGGAGGCCACCGTGTAGGCTATATCCTGGAAAGACATGCCCGCCATATCGTCGAAGAACTCCTTCGGCAACTTATAGATTTCTTCCGGCATATAGAGACCGCGGTCTTCTGCCAGACCTTTCACCACGGCCTTCTGCAGATCGGCCATAGGTGCTTTACCATTTGTGCTGTAGTATTTCATAAGCTCATAAATGTTTTCATGAATTCGTTGAGTTTCAGCAGGCTGTAGGCACCACTTACACAGCTCACCTCATCGTACTGCTGGACGCTGTCGGGCTCGATACCTCTGTGCCAAATCAGGAAGGGCACGGGCTGACCAACGTGGATGCGCTGTTCGACAGGTGTCAGGTGGTCAGGCAATACGGCGATGCAGACATCTTGATCCTTTACCGTATTATAAATCGGGGCAATGAGTCGCTGATCCAGGTACTCGATGGTCTTCAGTTTCAGTTCCAAGTCGCCATCGTGACCAGCCTCATCGCTGGCCTCTACATGTACGAAGACGAAATCGTCGTGCTCAAGTGCATCGATAGCTGCCTGTGCCTTGCCTTCGTAGTTGGTGTCGGCCAGTCCAGTAGCACCGGGCACCTTGACGATACGCAGGCCTGCATACTTGCCAATGCCCTGAATCAGATCAACGGCAGAGATAACCGTTCCGCTCTTGATCTCCGGATACTGCTCCATCAGCGTCTCCATCGAGGGACGGTAACCGCCACTCCAGGGCCAGATGCTGTTGGCCTGACGCTCACCTTTTGCAGCCTTTGCAAGATTATAGGGATGCTTGACAAGGAGCTCCTGAGAGCGGAGAATCATCTCGTTGATGAGGTCGGCGGTTTCTTTCGCAGCGACAAAGTCGCTGCCTGCCAAACCTTCCTCAGGTTTTACCAAAAGGGGGCGCCATGGCTCGTTGGGATGATCGTGGGGTGGGGCACAGATGATGTGCTTGTTGCCACCTTTGATGACCAGCAAATGGCGGTATTGTATGCCTGTGATGAACTTCACACGCTCGCAGCCTTCGCGCTCGTTGATAGGTTTGGCGAGGTGTTCATTCAGATAGTCGATGAGCACGCGGGCATCGTCGGTCTCCAGATTACCGCCGTTGTGGGTGATAATCTTACCGTCCTCCAATGTGATGATATTACAGCGGATGGCAAAATCGTCATCAGCCATTTCGTAACCAATGCTGGCAGCTTCCAGAGGTCCCCGACCTTCATAGACTTTATTCAGATCATACCCCAAGATAGCCGTGTTGGCAACCTCAGAACCTGGAGGGAAACCTTCGGGTACCGTCACCAAGCGACCGCAGCGACCTTCACGTGCCAATTGGTCCATCATGGGCTTATGGGCATATTGTAGCAGGGTCTTTCCACCGAGTCGCTCGACGGGAAGGTCGGCCATGCCATCACCAAGAATGATTATTCGTTTCATATGGCCTATTGGGCTTATAGGGCTTATTGGGCCTAGATATTAGCAATTGACATGATATTGGCGAAGACACCCGCAGCGGTAACGGCAGCACCGGCACCATAGCCTTGGATGAGCATGGGGTACTCCTTATAGCGCTCAGTGGTCAACAGCACGATATTGTTAGAACCCTCGAGGCCGTAGAACGGATGACCATAGGGTACCTCCTTCAGAGCCACGCTGGTCTTGAAAGATGAGGGGTTCTGCTCGTCGGCCTCCATTGTAGCAACGAAACGCCAGCGCTTGTTCTCTGCATCCAATACCTTGCGGCGTGCCTCGAAATCTGCATCGAGTTCGGGCAGACGCTTCCAGAAGTCATCGATAGAGCCTTCGAAATAACTGTCGGGCACAAAGAGATGCTTCTCTACATCTGCTTGTTCTACCTTATAGCCAGCCTCACGGGTCAGGATGACCAGTTTACGGATGACATCAGTACCACTGAGGTCGATACGTGGGTCGGGCTCAGAGTAGCGCTGCTCCTTGGCACGACGAACGGTCTCAGAGAAGGGCACATCTGCAGCAATCTCGTTGAAGATGAAGTTCAGCGTACCAGAAAGGATAGCCTCAATCTTCAGAATCTTATCACCCGAGTTGCACAGGTCGTTAATAGTTCCGATAATTGGCAGACCAGCACCAACGTTGGTCTCGTAGCGGAACCATACACCGCGGTCGCGAGCCGTCTGGCGCAACTTCATGTAGCTGTCGTAATCGCTTGATGCAGCAATCTTATTGGCTGCAACAACTGATATATTGTGCTCCAGGAATGTCTGGTAGAGCGTTGCAATTTGCTTGCTGGCGGTACAGTCAACAAAGACAGAGTTGAAGATATTCATCTTGATGATTTCCTCGCGCATGTGGTCGGTGTCGGCCTTGAAACCTGCACGCAGAATCTTCTCATAATTGTCGAGGTCGATGCCATCACGATCAAGAACAAAATTGTCGACATCGGAAATACCAACCACGTTCAGCTTCAGGCGACGTGACTGCATGAGGAACTGCTGCTGGGTGCGAATCTGTTCGAGCAACATGCCACCCACGGTACCGATACCGCAGATGAAGATGTTGAGCACCTTGTATTCTGACAGGAAGAACGAGTCGTGCAGCACGTTCAGCGACTTGCGCAGGAACTTGCCATCGACCACGAACGAGATGTTCGTCTCAGAGGCACCCTGGGCACAGGCAATCACGCTGATACCCGAACGTCCGAGCGTACCGAACAGTTTACCAGCGATACCTGGTGTCTGCTTCATGTTCTCACCCACAATGGCGATAGTAGCCAAACCACTCTCCACCTGCATGGGGAACATGGCGCCCGTCTCAATCTCCTTGGCGAACTCAGCGTTCAGTACCTCAGCTGCTGCCTCGGCATCCTCGTCGCGCACACCGATAGAGGTAGAGTTCTCAGAAGAAGCCTGCGACACCATAAACACGCTGATGCCCTTATTGGCGAGGGTGGTGAAGATACGGCGGTTGACACCAATGACACCCACCATTGACAGACCAGTAACGGTAATCAGCGAAGTCCCTTTGATAGACGAGATACCCTTGATGGGCTTCTGGTCGTTCTCAATCTTGGCCTTGATGAGTGTTCCCGGATGTTCAGGATTGAACGTATTCTTGACCTTAATTGGTATATTCTTCACACAAACGGGATAAATCGTCGGAGGATAAATCACCTTTGCACCGAAGTTACAGAGCTCCATAGCCTCGATGTACGAGAGCTCGTTGATGGTATATGCGCTCTTGATGACCTTCGGGTCGGCAGTCATGAAGCCATCCACGTCGGTCCAAATCTCAAGCACCTCTGCATTGAGCACGGCAGCGATGATAGATGCCGTATAGTCAGAACCGCCACGTCCCAAATTGGTTGTTTCGTGTGTATCGCGGTCACGTGCGATGAATCCAGGAACCACATAAATGGTTTTCTCGTTTAGCTCCTTGAATGACTCCTTGACCAGTTCTGTGGTCAAGTCAGCGTCTATGACGTGTTTGCCTTGTTTCTTCTGTGTGCGGATAAAGTCGCGTGAGTTCATGCGAACACCATTCTTTACCATCGCTGCCACGATGTGTGAACTCAGACGCTCACCATAACTGACGATAGTGTCCTCTGTCTTCTTTGACAGGTCGTGAATGAGGTACACACCATAGTAGATACTCTTCAATTGGTCGAAGAGCTGGTCTACATTATTAAATAAGTCTATGCGCTTTTTGTCATCCGTAATGATGGCCTCGATCATCTGGTGGTGGCGTGTCACCATCGCGTCGAATTCCTCACGATAGTGGTCATCGCCCTGCTTGGCCATCTGTGATGTGGCGATCAGTTTGTCGGTGATGCCGTTCAGTGCACTTACTACTACTACGACAGGTTGCGTCCGAGCCTCTGTCTCCACA